>JAJEBR010000069.1 GCA_022822445.1 Gemmatimonadota bacterium
GCGCGCGCTCCCCCGCCGCGGCGGGGGAGCGCGCCCTTGTCCCGTCCATTCCTTTTCCTCCTGCCATCGTGCAACTCTCTGACTCGCCCTACTCTAATCATTTTACCCTTCCATGTCTCCTGCTGCGTTGGCAGATAGGGACCCGCGCCGCACGAAGGACACTCGCCACGGCTTGACCGGAACAGTTACCGTCCGCCAACGTCCGCCAACGTCGAACGGAATCCCGTTCGGTAATAGGGATGAAAAAAGGGGATAATGATTAGGTTAATGTCGGTAACATATTGTGATATATGCAACTTACAAAAACCGCGCCGAATAGCGGTGCTATTCGCCTCTCATTCGAGCATCGCTACGCCCGGAATCTGTCAAGCAGACTTTACATTTTATGATGTAAACGTTACACTTTTCCCTCGGAAACCCCTGAAATGCATCTCACTGGGCGCAACCCGCCGATGGAGGAAGAACATGGATACCCGCCTCGAAAACCGCGTCAGACAGCATCGCAAGGCCGGGGGACTCTCGCAGAGGGCGCTCGCCGAGCTTCTGGGTGTATCGAGGCAGGCCGTCCACGCGATCGAGTCCGGCTCGCAGGTCCCGTCGACCAGCCTGGGTCTGCGTCTGGCTCGCGTGTTCGGATGCGCGGTCGAAGACCTCTTCAGCCTGATGGCGGATCCGGGAATCCGCGCCCGGCTGGCCCCTTCCGCGCCGGGAAACGCGAATTCGTCTCGCGTGGCGCTCGGCAAGGTGGAGGGGCGCTGGGTCGCTCACCGGCTGCCCGCGCACGGCATGACGGCTGCCGACGGGGTACTCATGGGGGAGCCCGACGGGGCGGACGCCGACATCCAGCTGCTTGCCGACGTCGGCAATCTGGACCGCAACGTGCTCGTCGCGGGGTGCGCCCCTCCGCTGGGCGCGGTGGCGCACCGGGTGGGGCGGCGCTTCAACGATGCCCGGGTCACCTGGCTGCGGGCGGGCAACGCACGCGCCCTGGATCTCCTCGGCAAGCGTCTGGTCCACGTTGCGGGCTTTCACCTGGCCGGTGACAACGGCGGAAGCGACGCCGCGGCCGCCGCGATGAAGGTCCTTCCCGGCCGGCGCCTCCTCGTGGTGAACCTCACGCGGTGGCGCCTGGGCCTGGCGGTTCCCAGCGGCAATCCGCTGGGAATCACGTCGGGCGCAGACCTGCTCCGCGACGGACTGAGGGTCGCCCAGCGCGAGCCCGGATCCGGCGCCGCGGACCTCGCCGCGCGCATCGCCGAAGCCGAGGGGAGCAGCGCCCCACCCTCGGACGGCCCCTTCGCCGCAGGCCACGCCGAGGTTGCGCGGCTGGTCCGGTCGGGCTCGGCGGACATCGGCATCACGATCGAGGGCGCCGCCCTGGCGGAGGGCCTGGACTTCGTTCCGCTCAGCGAAGAGCGCTTCGACCTCGTCCTGCCGGCATCGCTGGCTTCCCGGACGCCGGTCTCCCGTCTGCTCGACGCCCTGGACGACCCGGACTTCCACACCGAGATGAGCCACCTGCCCGGCTACGACGCCTCGCAGAGCGGGCAGGCGACCACGGTCGAAGCGGCGTGAGGAAGGGGCCGGCGGCGCGCCGTGGGGTTTTGGCGCGCGGCACGCCCGCTGCCAACCCAAGCGGTGCGCCCAGGGCCGGCGGGGCTGTGCGCCCGGGGCTGATGGGGCTGTTGCGCCCGGGGATTGTCGCCTGTGCGGCCGTGATGCCGACGGGCTGCGCGCCCGACCCACCGACGGGTGAGTCCCTGCGCATCTTCGCGGCCTCCTCGCTCACCGAGGCCTTCCAGGAGATGGCCGATGCCTTCGAGGACGCCTCGCCGGGCACCGACGCCGTGCTCGTCTTTGCGGGCAGTCAGGTGCTCCGGCTCCAGATCGAGCAGGGTGCGCGGGCGGACATCTTCGCGTCCGCCGACCCTCGGCACATGGAGTCGCTTGCGCAGGAGGGGCTGGTGACGGGGCCGCGCCTGCTCGCGGAGAATGAGCTGGTGGTGATCGTGCCGCCGGGCAATCCCGCCGGGATCGAGGCGTTCGCCGACCTCGCGGGGGCTGACCGGGTGGTGATCGGGACGCCGAACGTGCCGGTGGGGGCGTATGCGCGCGAGGTGCTTCGCCGGGCGGAGGCGGTGGGGGCACTCCCCGGGTTCGAGGAGGCGGTGATGCGCCGGGTTGTCTCCGAGGAGAGCAATGTGCGCCAGGTGCGGGCCAAGGTGGAGCTGGGTGAGGCGGATGCCGCGCTCGTGTACCGGACCGACGCCGTGCCGGGGCGGGTGACGACGGTGCAGGTGCCGCCCCGGGCCAATGTGCGCGCCCGCTACCTGATCGGGGTGGTGGCGGGCACCCG
This sequence comes from Gemmatimonadota bacterium, assembly GCA_022822445.1. Taxonomy (GTDB): domain Bacteria; phylum Gemmatimonadota; class Gemmatimonadetes; order Longimicrobiales; family Gaopeijiaceae; genus Bin94. Next base: position 2,357 of record JAJEBR010000069.1, read on the forward strand.
CAACCCTGCCGCCGCGGAGCGGTGGGTCGCCTTCGCGTCCTCGCCGGAAGGCCGCCGCATCCTCTCCCGGCACGGCTTCCACACGGTCGTCAGGGCGGCGCAGTAACGGCGTGACCGGTCGCCGGTCTCTCGCGGCGAGGGCGCCGTTGCTGGCCGCCGTCCCGATGCTGCTCATCCTGGCGGTGCCACTTCTGGCGCTGGCCGGAGCTTCGTCGCCCGGAGACATCGCCGCCGGGGCGCGCCATCCGCTCTTTCTCCCGGCCCTCTGGCTCAGCGCCCGCACCACCCTCATCAGCCTTGCCGTCATGGTCCTGGCGGGCACGCCGCTCGCATGGTGGATGGCGTCGCGCCCGGGACGGCGATCGCGCATCGTGGAGTCCCTCGTGGACCTCCCCATCGTGGTCCCGCCCGCGGTCATGGGGATCGCGCTCCTCGAGACCTTCGGCCGCAACGGGCTCTTCGGACCGGCCCTGTCGTCGCTGGGGGTTCAGATCCCCTTCACGACCGCGGCAGTCGTCGCCGCACAGATCGTGGTCTCGGCCCCCTTCTACGTCCAGGCGGCCGCCACGGCCTTTCGGCGCGTCGACGAAGACCTGCTGATCGTCGCCCGCACCCTCGGCCATTCACCCGCCAGCGCCTTCTTCCGGGTCGCGGTCCCGCTCGCGCTGCCGGGGATGGTTGCGGGCGCCGCTCTCGCCTGGGCCCGCGCTCTGGGCGAGTTCGGCGCCACGCTGCTCTTCGCCGGCAACCTGCCCGGGACCACCCAGACCATGCCGCTCGCGATCTACACCGCACTTGAGTCGGACGCCCGGGTTGCCGTCGCGCTCTCCCTTGTCCTGGTCGGCGCCAGCGCCCTGCTGCTCTTCCCGCTGCGCACCCTCCCCACGCTCATCGGACGCCGCTTCGGGCTCGCGTCCGGTGCCGGCGGACCGCCCGGGCGCGGTCTTCCAAGAGCCTGACCCGTGCACTGGAACGTACACGTCCAGGCGTCCGCGGGAGCGTTCACTCTGGACGCCCGCCTGGAGGGTGAAGCCGCGCCCGTCGTCGTCATCGGTCCCAACGGGTCCGGCAAAACCACCCTGCTGCGGATCATCGCCGGCACCTGCCGGCCCCTCTCCGGGCGGATCCGGCTCGGCAAGCGCGTGCTCCTCGACTCGGAAGCCGGTGTGAGCGTCCCCCCGGAAGAGCGTCGCGTCGGCTACGTGCCGCAGGGGTACGGGCTCTTCCCACACCTGACCGTCCTCGACAACGTCGCCTTCGGGCTCGCCGCCGGTCCGCGGCGAAGGCCGGGTCCGGAGCGCCGGCGCATCGCAGCCGAACTCCTGGCCGACGTAGAGTGCGCCCACCTCGCGCCGCGCTACCCGGCCACTCTCTCCGGCGGCGAAAAGCAGCGCGTCGCCCTCGCACGCGCCCTGCTTCCCGTCCCCGAACTGCTCCTGCTCGACGAGCCGCTCGCTGCCCTGGACGTTGCCGCTCGCCGCGGTCTGCGGGCCTACCTTGCCCGCCACCTCACAAAGCGAACCCGGCCGGCGGTCGTGGTCACGCACGACGCTCGCGATGTCCACGCGCTGGGTTCGCCCGTGGTCTACGCGCTGGAGGAGGGACGGGTGGTGCAGAGCGGTTCGGCCGAACATCTGGCCAACTGCCCGGGCACGGCGTTCATCGCAGAGTTCTTCGAGGCGGAAGGAGCCGTGTGGTCTGAGCGCCGCGCCCCAGGCCGGATGCATCGCCGCTCGAATGCCGGGGGGATTCTGTCCACGGGCTTGTCTAGCCCGAGCGCGGCCACACCAGATACCTGAAAGTGATGGAGAGCGCCCCGTTGTAGATCGCGTTCCCCTGAACCGTCGAGTCCACCGGCCGGAGCCCGACCTCATAGCGAACACCCAGCGCCCCGCCCCATCCTTCCACCTCCGAGCCCATCACCAGGCCCAGCTCAAGCCGGTTCTGGTTGAAGTCGGCGATGTCGCCGCAAGCCTGTTCGGCAAGTCGGCACCGGAGCAGAAGGCCGACCGACACACCCCCGTACAGGTGCGGACGAAACAGCCCGCCCGGCGCCGTGCGAAGCTGTCCCAGGAGCGGCATCTGCAGGTACGACAGCCTGAAGGCCGCCTGGCTGACCCGACCCAGCTCGGTCTTGACTGCGGAACCCTTGTTCGAATAGTGGAGTTCCGGCCGGAAAGAGAACGTGTCCCCCAGGGGATAATCACCCATCAACCCGAGCATGAAGGCCGTTCGCCAGGTATAATCGCCCGATCCGCCGCCAATGAAGTTGGTTCGCTGAATCCCGCCGATCAGGCCGACCGGTACCTGCGCGGACGCCGCCGACAAGGGGATCGCTGCCAGGGCCACGCCCAGAAGCCCTTGCAAGAGCCGGGGATGGCACCCGGAACAGCGGGGCTTCCGCCGACGGACACCCACTGCCAGGACAGCGCGCGCACGACCGAATGTGTTCGTCATTTCATCTCCCGGTGCACCGGCGCCTTGCCAGCCCCGGCGGCTCACCGCCCCCGCCAAGATGCGGATTATCCATGGACCAGCAGACGGTAATTGAGTCTGTTGACGGCTCGCCCGGGGGTCAATGCCCTCCCTGGACCGCAGGCGGTTCCGCCTGGCTTGGTCCTTGACAGTCCCATCCCCCGGGGGCATACCATTTCAATCGCACCTCCGCACTCCAAAGGAGCATTGAATACCATGACGAGCTCGAAGATCACCCTGTTGTCCCTGACCGCCTTCGGGCTTTTCACGGGACTTGCAGCCTGTGCGAGCACAAGCGGCTCCGGCGATGGCAGCCCCCGCCGGAACCCCAATGTCATTACCGCCGAGGAACTGGTCGATTACCAGACCGTGACCGCGCTCGACGCGATCCGACGCCTTCGTCCCCGCTGGCTGCAGGGCCGCGGGAATCTTCGTCCGCAGGCCATCATCGACGGAGCCAGGATGACCAATCTCGAGGACGCGCTGCAGTCGGTCCAGGCGGCCAGCGTCAGGACCATGCGGTACATGAACGCAGCCGACGCGACCATGCGCTTCGGCACGAACTTCGTAGGTGGGGCCATCGAGGTGATCTCCCGGGGCGGATAGCCGACCGGCCGATTGGGCCTACCCCATGAGGAACCGCCGCGAAAAGTCGGTGAGGGCCCGCGCGCAAGCCTCGATCTCGTCGACCCTGACCCACTCTTCCGCCGCGTGGGCCTGGGCAATCGATCCCGGCCCGAAACAGACCGCCGGAATGCCGCACTCGTTGAGATAGCACGCGTCCACCCACGCCGTCATCCCTGCCACCGCCCCCTTCAGCCCCGCGCGGCGGCACGCCCGGCGCAGCCCTGCCACCACATCCGACCCGACCGGCACCTCGGTCGCGGCCCGGTAGAGCCCCGCATCGACCGAGGCCTCGAGGCCCGGACAGCGCCCGCGGGCGCTGTTCAGCACCTCACGCGCCTCCGCCATCACACCCCCGCGCGTCTCGCCCGGCAGCGTGCGCCGCTCGACGACGAGCCGGCAGCCGTCCGGATAGACCGATGGCGCGCTGCCGCCTTCGATCGTGCCGGCGTGCAGCGACGCGGGCCCCAGGAGCGGGTGGCCGGTCTCCCGCGCGAGTCGCCGCGACTCCTCCTCGAACGCGACCAGCACATGCCCCATGTGGGTGATGGCGTCCACCCCGGCATCGGGCCGCGAGCCGTGGGCGGCGCGTCCCCTCGTGCGCACGTCCATCCACAGGAACCCCTTGTGCGCCGGCATGATCGCCAGCCCGGTGGGCTCGCAGACGACCGCCGCGTCGGCACGCAGCCCGGACGCGACCAGCGCCTCCATCCCCAGCGACGCATGTTCCTCGTCCGCGGTCAGCGCCACGATGAGCTCGCCCCGGATCTCCTCTCGCGCGAGTTCCGCGGCGGCGGCGAGGACGCAGGCCACCCCCGACTTCATGTCGGCGGCCCCCCGCCCGAAGAGGCGGCCGTCACGGACAGCGCCGGAGAACGGGTCCGCCATCCCGGCTACGCCCACCGTGTCGAGGTGGCCGTTGAGGAGCAGGGAAGGGCCGCGCCCGGCGCCTCGCCTCGCCACCACGTTAAACCGGCCCGGAGCCACCTCGGTCACGACGGGCCGGTAGCCCCACTCGTGTAGCCATCCCTCCGTCAGCGCGGCCACCTGGCGCTCCCCCGCACCGCCCTCCTCAAGCACCGGGTTCACCGACGGCGTACGCACAAGCCGGCTCGTCAGGGTCACCGGATTTCCGCTGTGGCGTGTCTCGGTCATGTGTCCAGATTTCGGGTCGGTGTTAGGAAAAATGTACACCGGGTTCGATTTGCGACCGGGCCATCGGGATCCCTGAAACGAACACGGATCCGAAAAACATTTGTTTTCACACCGAAAACCCCCTTTGGGCCCCTGCCGACCCCCCTTTGAGCAGTCCGGCACGGTATTTGCTTGTAGTAGTGGGCGCCGGCCGGGAGGTGCCGGGCCAGAAACCCGGACCCTCTCGCGCGGACGGCGAAAGACAACACTCCAGACCACAGGAGGGTGCGATTCGCAAGGTCACTGTCAATCTGCTGAGCGCGGCAGCGCTCGTCGCAGCGGGCTACGCACTCCTCCGCCAGGGGAACAATCGACCGGACCAGGACGAGGTCAGGCTCGACGAGGTCCCCGCGGGAGAGAAGATTCCCGGCACGATCCGGCTTGAGAAGCTGAGGGAGCTGGGAATCTGATCCAGGGCCTGGCACGGCCAGGCTGTGGATCCGGCCCGCCGCCCGAGCATGGCGGCGCAGACGGAAAGGGGGGCGACCTGTCATGGGTCGCCCCCCTTTGTCGTGGCTGCCGGCAAAGTCGCCTACTCGAAGTGCACCGCGTTCTTCTCGATGTAGTCCGACCACTCGGGCGGCACATCCGTGTCCGGAAAGATCGCCTGGACCGGACACTCCGGCTCGCATGCGCCGCAGTCGATGCACTCGTCGGGGTGAATGAGGTATTGCTCTCCGGCTTCGTAGATGCAGTCGACCGGACAGACCTCGACGCAGCTCGCGTCCTTGGTGCCGATGCACGGCTCGGTAATGATGTAGGTCAAACCGTTACCTCTGGATGTGATCCTGGGACCCGGGAACCCGCGGCGAAACCCCCCGCGGATTCCGGCCGGCGTTCCCGGCGGACCATATCATTGCCGATCCTACCCCCCATTGCAACCCCGGCGCAGGTGTCGCAGCGTCGCCGCCAGCGCGGCTTCCAGGGCCGGGGGAGTCTCCTCGAGGGGGTGGACCGCTTCGAAGGTGTGCCCGGATCCCCCCAGCACCAGCAGATCGGCCGCCGGAGCCGCCTCGGCGAGGCGTCGGGCCTCTTTCGGGGGGACCGTGGCATCCTCCGCGCCGTGCACGACCAGCCACGGTGCCCGTACCCGACCGGCCGCCGCCAGGACATCGAACCGCTCCGAATTCGCCTGCAGATCGTCCTGCACGCTTCGGTACAGCGGCATCTCCTGCGCGGTGCGCGCGTTGAGGATGTAGGTGACTCCCGTGTCGGCCCAGTCCCGCTCCTGCTCAGCCGACCAGCGGTGGAAGGTCGACACCGCCGCCCACGTCACCAGTGACGAGACCTCCTCGCGTTCCGCCGCCACGATGATGGCGTTGCCGCCTCCGCGGCTGTGCCCGACCAGCCCGAGCGCGTCCGGGCGGCGCCCCTCGCTCCACGCCCCCTCGAGGGTGCGGTCCACCATCCAGTGGAGGTCCTCGACCTCGCGGCTCACCGTGTTGCGGCCGAAGGCGTCCAGATCGGTGAAATCAAGGAGGCCGGGGCCGACGCCGTTGAGCGAGGTGTTGAAGGAGACGACAAGGTGGCCGTCCAGCGCGAGGCGGTTGCAGAGGAGGGGAAAGAAGCCCCAGTCCTTGAAGCCCTTGAAGCCGTGCGCGACGATCACCGCCGTGCGCGGCGCCGCCGCCGCTGGACGCCTGACGTCCGCGCGGATGACGTCGCCGTGCGGGGGGACCGTCTCGATGCGCGCGCGGGTCACGCCTTCCACTCGACATCTCCTCGTCCGGCACGCTGATTCTCCAGGCGGGCGGCCGCAAACAGGTAGTCCGACAGCCGGTTCAGGTAGCGAACGATGCCCGGCACCACCTCCGCCTCACTCGCCAGGGCCACCACCCGCCGTTCCGCGCGGCGGCACACCGCCCTGGCCATATGAAGGTGCGACGCCCCCGCGCTTCCCCCGGGGAGGACGAAGTTCCGCAGCGGGGAACAGGTGGCGGCCGCTCGGTCGATCCACCCTTCCATCTCCGCGACGCGTGCCACAGGCAGCTCCGGGAGGCCGGGGGAGCCCCGCCCGGGAGGGGCCGGGGGTGTGGCCAGATGGGCACCAATCGCGAAGAGATCGCGCTGGACACGTTCCAGCCGCCGGCGCGTATCACCATCCGTCACGTGGGTCCGCGCCACCCCGACCACCGCACTCAGCTCGTCGACCGACCCGTAGGCCTCGACCCTGACGTCGGCCTTGGCCACGCGCCCACCGCCGAACAGCCCCGTCTCGCCCGAGTCGCCCCGCCTCGTGTAGATCTTCATCCGGATTCCACGCCTACCGGGGCCGCAGCTTCGTGAAGTCGCGGATTGCCCTCGCCCGGTCGAGAAGGCTCGGCTCGTCCGGCGCCGACTCTTCCTGCAGGGTGGAGAGCGCGTCACGCAGGTCGAGCATCACCTCCAGCATGACCTGGTCCCTCTGGAATCCGAACTCCAGCTCCTCCATCCGCGGCCTGTCATCGGCGGCGGACGCCTTCTCGTACGCCTCCGTGTAGACCTTCTCGAGGCTTCCGATGACTCGCTTTCTTGCTCGCATTCACATTCGCCTGGCAGTGGCCGGAGGTCTGTATCCGGGATCCCGGGCACCTCCCGGGGACGGTTCCGGTGATCCAAAGGTAGCGCCCCCCGTGTCCCGTACTCCCATAATATCTATACTTGCAGGAGCCTCACGAGAGCCCGCCTGCAAGTCGGCAGGAGCTTGCGGGGGACCGGGAAACACGTGCAGGGGCCTCAAGGAAAGGCCGCCGCCAGTTGCCATGGGAGCGAATCGAATGACGGATCTCGGGAGAAGTGCGGCGCGCGGCATCGCCTGGACAGCGTTGGCGACCGTGGCGCTGGCGTGCGGAAGCGGGGGCGGCGAGGGAGATCGCGCCTCCGGCGAAGCGAACGGCGGGGGCGGCTCGCTTACCCAGTCGATGCCCTCCTCCGTCCTCTCCGGCGGGACGGCAAGGGTCCAGCTGCCCGCCCAGGAGCTGCCGATCACCGAGATCGGCTTCAACTCCGGTTCCCCCGACGCCCCGATAAAGGTCCTCGAATTCAGCGATTTCGGCTGCGGCTACTGCAGTCGCTTCCACCTGGAGACCTTCCCCACCCTCCTGGAGGACTACATCGCGACCGGCAGGGTGGAGTGGAAGTACGTGACCTTCGTGAGCGGCATGTTTTCCAACGGGGACGCCGCCGCGCTGGCCGCGGAGTGCGCCGGCGAGCAGGGCCACTTCGCACCGATGCGTACCCTCCTCTACGAGCGCCAGGCCGAGTGGAAGCGTCTGTCCAACCCCGCCGGGGCGCTCGAAGCGCTGGCCGTCGAGGCTGGAGCCCGAGCGGAGGACTATCGCGGGTGCGTGGCCGAGGAGCGTCCCGCACCCCGGATACGGAGCGGATTCCTGGCGGGCGCCCGCATAGGCGTGCGCGGCACTCCCACCTTCCTGATCAACGGAATGCCCCTGGTCGGCGCCCAGCCCATCGAGCTGTGGGCCGACATCTTCACCGCAGCCGAAGCGGAGGCCGCGGCCCGGAGCGGCGCTGGCGGACCCGGCTCTTCGCCGGACGCGCGTCCATGACCACTTCGAAGTCCTCCTCGTAACCCACCCCTCCGGGGGAGGGCAGGTACCGGGACAGATCCACCTCGGCCCTCGCCAGCTCCCGGTCGAACGCCTCCGTGTCCCGCCGCGACGCCTCCACCGCCGTGTCGGAGGTCGCGTAGACGATCGGCCCGAGCTTCTGGTTCTCCAGCCGGAGACTGCGGCGCATCAGCTCGGATTCGACGAAGGTCTCCCGGATCGCGGGGAAACGATACCGGTACCCACTGTCGTCCGCCTCGACATCGGCGTCGAACTCGGCGGCCAGCCTGCCCAGTTCGTCCGTCACCAGCTTTCCGCTCACCTGCTGGTCCTTGAGCCGGGCCTGCACGTGGCGAATCGCATCGGCGACCGACAGCCACCGCACCGTCCCGACGGAGCGCCCGTAGACCAGGCCGAGCAGGAGACGCCGAACGTTGCGGCGCATCCGAGCCCGGTTCTGCCGCCTCAGTCCGAGTGAACGCAACATCGGGATCGCGAAGAAGAGGCTGCTGTAGGTGACGGGAACCACCCCAAGGCCGAAGAATATGAGGGGGTCGGCCGCCCCGGCCCCCACGACAGCCGTCTCGACCCCCAGTCCGAGCCCGATCACCGACCCCGCGACCAGGTTGAATCCGTTCATGGCCCCGATCCCGAGGTTCGCACCACCGCTGTTGCCGGTCAGCTTCTTCGGATACTCCAGCCGCATCCACGCCGGATTCGGCTCCCTCGCGCGCACCTTTCCGTGGGCGCTCTTCATCAGCCCGGGGAAGGCGTAGACCAGCTCGCCGCCACCGGACACACGCGGGTCACCCCCGTAGGCGCCGGTGAGACGGCCCATCTCCTCGCGCGCGTCGTCGACCGGCAGGGCCGTGTGCTCGATCAACTCGGAAGTGGTCAGAACGCCCCGGCGGGCCCTGATGAGCCTCAGCAGGCCGCGGTCCTTCTGGACCTGGGTCGGCCGCGGCTCCTCGGGGCCGAAGATGAAGGCGAACACCTTCTTGTAGAAGGGCGGCTGAGCGTCCTTGGGCAGACGCCGGGCGTGCCGGTGTCCGTAATAGAGGCTGCCGCGGTCCCAGCCCCGGCCGCCGAGGAGCCAGTGCAGCAGGAACAGGTCGCCGAGACCCAGCCCGCCCCGGCGCCCGCCGAAGCCCCTGTCATCCCGATTGGCCGCCATGGCCGCAATGATCAGCACCACGAACACGACGAAGTAGACGACCAGCATCACGGCGGTCCACACCTTGAAGGCGGTCTTGAAGGCCGACCACGCCACCCTGCGGAAACGCACCCCGAAAGGCTCCCGGTCCCGCGCGATCAGCTTCGGGTCGAACTGATAGATAAGGTCGCCGGAATCCGACACCTCCAGATGGCCGCGAAAGGTCTCGAGAAGGCCCTTGAGGGTGGTCTCGGCTTCGTGTTCCGGCATCCCGGTGGCCGAGACCACATCTCCGAGGGTTGCACGCCCGCGGAGGCGCTGCAGGGCGGCGGTCAGGGAGGGGTCCGGCTGAACGCTGATGGCTTGATCAATGGTGCTCACTGGTCTCAATCGGGCTCCGTAGGGCGGTTGGCGGGGCGGTATCGTTCAGTCTTGGATACGACATCCTCGTAAAGATCTTCTCGGTTGCGCATCAAATGCAACCTTGCGGGGTAGCATATCGCGGGCGGGATGACGCGGGGCTTTCCGGAGCCCACCGCAGTCTTGACCCGTGATCAGTGTGGGGTGGGGCGGTGATGACCGATTGATGATAGGCGGCCACTAGCCTTTGCGGGAACAACCATCCCCCGAGGCAAAGGAGTTGCCTGTCATGACCAAGCCAGAATTCACCCGGGACGCGGTCCTGCTGCTCGGCCCGCCATACGATCGACTGTCAGCGGCTGACCCCGGGGGCTCCACCCGGTCTCTTGTCGGCGGCTGGGTGCTCACCTGGAACCTGAGCAGCACGGAATGGGCCGGCGCAGCGGATTTCGTCGTCAACCGGGCGGCCGGAGTATCTCTTGCCGTCATCCTTCCGGAGAACGACCACAGCCTGCCCATCATTCGCCTGCTCAGGGCGATCGAGCAGTCACGGCCCCAGGCAGTCCTCCCCTTCCACCAGACGCCCCGTCCGCACGAAATCGCAAGCGTCATCCGCCGCCCGCCTGTCAACCTCGCCAGCAGCGTGGCCGAGTATCTCGACTGGCGCGGCTTCTCCGTGGATCCGGTGACTCGGAGCATCATTCGCCGCACGGTGGAACTCAGCGCTCGCGTCTGCACCATCTCGGCACTCGCACGGAATCTCTACCTGTCTCGCAGGGCGCTGGGACGCCGGTTCCAGAAGGGCCGCATTCCGGTGCCGTCGCACTGGTTGCAGATCTCCAGGATTCTCCGTGCGACGATCAGGCTCCAGAACTCTGACGCCACACTGTTCAACGTCGCGTGCTCGCTGGGTTACCCCGACGGTTTCTCGCTCAGCAACCAGATGCAGCGGCTATGCGGCCTCCGGCCCCTCGAGGTTCGCGAGTTGGCCGGGTGGGAGTGGGTGTTCGAGACCTGGATCCGGCGCGAGGCCGAGATGGGCTGTGTCTCTCCCGCGGTGTTCAACGCCCGCCCTTCCATCGCCGTGAAGCCCCGGGCGAGCCACGATGGCAAGGATCGGGCCGGACCGCCCCAAGTGGCTACGGTCTGAGATGACGAGCGGATCCACTGGCGCCTCCGGTAGCGTCCGACCGACCCTCCGTCTGGAGTTGTTCGGAGGTCCCGCGCTCTGGCGTGGCCAGGAGAGCGTCAGGATTTCTCCACTCCAGGGCTGTCTGCTTGCCGTCGTCTTCACCTCGGGCACGAAGCGTATCCCGCGCGCGCTGGTTCAGAGCCTGCTGTGGGAACCGGGCCCGGACAGGGCCATCAGGCACCGCCTGAGCCAACTCATCTACACGCTGAAGCAGAGGTGTGGCGTCAGTCTCGTCGAACTCGACGGAGAGTACATCATTGTCAATCGTAGCGCAGTCTCATGCGACCTGGACGATCTGGACAGGTTCATGAAGTCCCGACAATTCGGTTTGGCGCATGAATTGCTCGAACCCGGAATACTCTCCGCCCTTACATCCAAGAGAACAGCAACGCTATCCGACTGGCTCAACGACAGGAAGGAGGGGCAACGAGCCAGGCTGAGCACGGAGGTGCTTGCGTTCCTGGATGGTGTGGATCCGGCATTCGACGGACCAGTCGTGCGGGACGCCGAGGTGCTGCTGTCCTATCTGGACCCGGTAACAGAGGACGATCCCCGTCGTGTCGTGCGCGCATCCGCCCGGGGCGACCGCGTGCGGGAGGCTAGGCACGCATACGGAGGGTTGGCGGAACGCGTTGCCCCGGAGTCCCGCGACTGGGAACCCACACCCGGCCCCGAGGAACTCGTGCACCGGCTTCGCGCTGATACCAGCCACGAGCGGGGCGACAGGAGCCGGAAGGAACCCCGGCGCCCGCTGCCCCGCTTCGTGGGCAAAGCGACGGAGGTAGTCGAACTCGTGCAGACGATCATTCGGTCGCAATCGGAGCCGGGCTGGAAGACCATTGCACTCGTGGGAGACGAGGGATCCGGAAAGACCCACCTCGCCGATGGCGCAATTGGGCGCACCCGCTTCAAACGGAAGCTGGAGCTCAGAGGTTCCGCGACTGAACTGGAATCCCGGATCCTGCTGAACCTGCTGATCGATCCACTGAACAAGGAGTGGATCGAGCCTTTTATCCGCAAGGTTCCGGACCCCTGGAGGGCAACGCTTATCACCCTGTTTCCACGGCTTTGGGAGGAGGGCGTACACCCGGCGGGCGCGCACTATCTGAACACGGACTATCCCTCCAGGCGAATCTGCGAAGCGCTGCTCGAGCTCTTCAAGGTCATGGCGAAGTCCGGGAACACGATTCTCTTCCTGGACAATTTCCATTGGACGGACGAAGCCACCCTCACGGCACTCGAATTCCTGATACGGCGCTGGGGAGAGGAACCGTTCACGCTCTTGGTTGCCTATTGTCCGGAGGAGTGGCGGCAGACGGCGATCGCACGGAAAACCGACATCCTGTCCTTCGATCCGAACGCTACGGTCATCGAACTCGACCCCCTGGACGACGAGTCGGCGCGGACGCTGTTGGAATTGCTACCCGGCAGGCGCCTTACCAAGGCCGCCACCGACCGGATCGTCGACCTGGCGGGAGGCAACCCGCGGTTTCTCATCGACCTGCAAGCGATCTGGCCCGCCGAGACCGCGTGGCCCCTCTATCGAGAGCAGCTGACCGTGCCGGCCAGCGTTCACAGGGCTCTCGACAGACGCATGCGAGGGATTTCGAATGATGCCAAGGTCGTCGCCTCGTGCCTCAGCACATTCGGGAACCCGGCGACTCTCCCGGAGCTGGTCCGCCTCACGGACATTCCCCGCGCGAGGTGCGTCGACGCATTGGACGAGTTGCAGGCCCGCGGGATCGTGGAGTGGTCCGACCAGGTTGTGGCCTTCCGCTACCGGATCTATGGCACCGCGCTTCACGCGGCGCTCAGTTCGGCCCGACGCTCCCTGTTGCACACGCGCGTCGCCGAGCTGTTGCGCCACAGTTCGGGGCGCATACCTGCCGACCGGATCGCCCTGCACTATTACTGGGCAGGCAGACACGAAATCGCGTACGTCTACGCAATGGAGGCGGTCAGGGGCGCCGCACCCGCAGATGTCGACAAACAGGTGCTCTACCTCACGTTGACCTACGACACAAGCGAAGGCGTGAGGCGCAGGATCGCGGCGCTGCAGCTCGCGCGGACAAGTCACCGGTGCCGACAGTTCGCACCCGCGCTGAAGTATGCGGAGAACCTGCTCGACGAGCATGAGAAACTTGGGGAAGCCGAGGTCGGCGAATTGCGATTGATCGCCGCCAACGCCCGGCACCGCCTGGGCCGCACCCGAACGGCCAGCACGCTGGTGGGATTCAGCGATATCGAGCAGATGGCCTTGGGGCGCGCACGTGAGCGTCTGCGCGCCGCCATCCTGGACGCAACCGTCCAACTCCTCGACCGGGCGGACGATCGCGAAACGCTCCTGGACCATCAAGCCCGCATCGGCAAGCTCGAGCCCATGTCCCATCCAGCCGCCCGCTCCCGTGTTTTGTCCACGCTTTCCGCCATCGCCTCCCGAGGTGACCCGAATGCCGGTGTGCGTCTTGGCCGCCAGGCTGTCGAGGCCGCGCGCGAGTCGGCACTCCCCGACGAAATCGCTGTTGCGCTCCTGAGACTCGTGGTTGCTCTGGCCAACGCCGGTCGGCTTGGCACGGAGGACGGCTGGAACACGCTGCAGGAAGCGAGGAAGGCCCATGATGCAGCTGGCAACACCGGCGAACTGGTTCCGGCTCTCCTACACCTGACCGAATGGCAGACGATGACCGGAGACCACGAGACCGCCGAGGCGACGCTTGCCGAGGCCACGATCCTGCTCACGCACATGGATTGCCCGGAGACAAAAGCGTTCGAGGCCGTAGTGCGGGGAACTCTGGCTATCGCGAATGGCCACCTCGATGCAGCTGCGTCCGCTTTGCAGGAGGGCCTTGACATCGTTACCGGCGCGGCACAAGGGAACCTCTCCGGCCCACCCATTGTGAAACGGATTGTCCTGGCATTGGCGGGACTCGAAGGCAATTTGCTCCTCGAGCTCGGCAAGTTCCGGTTGGCCAGTGCGGCAGCGCAACGAACCCCTCTCCCTGAGACACTGGAAGACGTGCCGCTGGGGCTGATCCAATTCCATTCGCGGCTGACTTCCCGCAAGGGCGATGGTCGGGACGCCCTGTCCATCCTCATGAGAGCCATCCAGGACAACGATTGCAAGCGGCCCATGGTCTGGCTTCAGCTCGCTCTGGAGGCCGTCCGGCTGGCACGCCGGATCGGTACGCCGGATCCGGAGATGGCGGCCAGGGCTCGCGCGACAGCCACCGAACTCGGTCTGGCCGGTATCGCCCACGAATTCACTCCCTTCTGCCCACCCGACGATGGCCCGACAAAACGAGGAGTGGCGCGACGGATACGGAAGGACGCTGTGGCTACCTGAGGCCTGATGCACAACCCATTGTCGATTGGGGGAACGTTCAAGCGCGCCGGAGCGCCTTCAGGCACACCTCGTGCGTCACCGGGCCCGCGTACCCCTCCAGCACCCTTGCCAGCATCCCCGTCACATTCGCAACCGCGAAGCTGATCCCGCTCAGGTTGCGCTCCCGGGGCACCCCCGGGATCGGCTTCGGATACGGCGCGGCGGCCACCACCCCCCGCCCCCCCACCACCCCACCCCCCACCGCCACGCACCCGCGCGGCAGGTCCTCATCCATCACCACCCCCACCGCGCGCGGCAGCGAGCCCGGCCACCACCGCTGTCCGTCGGCCGTCTCCGCCGCGACCACGACCCCCCCCGCCACCCCCAGCCGCTCCACCGCCGCTTCCAGCATCGCCGCGTGCTCCTCCCGGAGCGTGCCCAGGCTCAGGTTCACCACGCGCACGCGGCGCTCCGCCGCCCAGTCGATCGCGGCCACGAGCGCCCGCACGCTCGTCTTCAGCCGATCGCTGAAAACCCGCACCGCGAGGATCTCCGCCGCCGGCGCCTTCTCCTGGATGGCCGCGAAGACCGCCGTCCCGTGCCCGAGACGGTCCACGTAGTCCTCGGAAACATCCCCCGTCAACTCGATCCGGGCGCCCCCGGCAACACCGGCCACATGCGGGTGCCCCGGGTTGACCCCGCTGTCGATCACGGCCACCGACACCCCACGCCCCCGCAATCCCTTCACCGCGGGCGAATCAATGCACAGATGGGCCACTAGCAGTCCGTGGACAATCCCCGCGTCGCACCGAGGGCGGCGAGGCGCCGGGCTGGCATGTCCGTGTTGATTCGCATCTTCTTGCGGTGAATACATTTACGTGTTCGTCAGCCCGGATTCCCGCTGAATGACTCCCGCTACTTTCGACCTCCGTTGCGAGCCCGGCAGCGGTCTTCCAGAGCCTTCCGAAGCTGTCCCTCGTCGGCCCGCTGATAGCACCGAAGGACCGTCTTCGCCGTCTTCCAGCCGCCGAGTTGGCAAAGCACCTTCAGCGGCTGGTCCATCAGGTCGCTGGCGAACTTCCGCCGCAACGAGTGCCATCCCCTGCCGGGCTTCGGCTCCAGTCCCGCGAGAATCTGGGCCTTCTGCCACCAAGCGTGCAACCGCGCGGCACCCACGACCGCCAGCGGATTCCTCGGCGCGGGCAGCACCGGAGCCTCCCCGGTTGTAGGATTCATCGCCCGCACCTCCGTCAGCGTGTCGAGGGCCTCGTCGGTGACGGGCGTGACGTGCTCGTAGCCGGATTTGTCGTGTTCGGCCCGCCAGTGGATCGTCCTGCCCTCGAAGTCGATGTCGAACCACCGAAGCTGGCGGATCGCGCCGATCCTGTGGCCGGTCTCGTGCGCGAGCACGAGCGCGACGCGGAACCGCCAGTCCACCCGGCGCGACACCTTCAGGAGCACCCGGTACTCGTCCTCGGCGAGCACCACCCGGGTCGGGTTCTTCTCCGTGGGCGTCCTGAGTCCGCTCAGCGGATTCCGGTCGAGCAACAACCGGCCCCGCTCGTCGCGGGACTTCGCCGCCCAATTCAGGACGGCGATCAGGAACTTCAGGTCGTATTCGACCGTCCGGTCGGATACGGGCCGTCCGCTCGG
>JAJEBR010000044.1 GCA_022822445.1 Gemmatimonadota bacterium
GCTCTGGAAGGCCGCCGCCGGGCTCGCGGCTGAAGTCGAGACCGGCGGGAATCATTCAGCGGGAAATCGGGCTGTCGAACATGCAACCACAACCACCGCAACAAGATGCGAAACTTCAACCACATGTCAGCCCGGCGCCTCGCCGACCTCGCCGCTACGCGGGGATTGTGCACGGGCCGCTAGATCCCGTGCTTTTCGATCTTGTATCCGAGCGTCGCCTTCTTGAGCTTCAGCAGGCGGGCGGCCTCCGCCTTGACCCCGCCGGCCCTCTCCAGCGCCTGCCGGATCAAGCGGGCCTCGAACTCCTCGACCGCTCGCACGAGGTCGAGCTGATCGCCCATCGGGCCCGCCAGCGACCTTCCGTCATCCCCGGTGCCCAGGTTCGCCAGGAAGGGCAGGTCGTCTTCCAGCAGCGCTTCCCCTTCCGCGAGCACGAGGGCCCGTTCGATCACGTTTTCCAGCTCCCGCACGTTCCCGGGCCAGTCGTATTCGACGAGCTGCTTCATGGCTTCGTCGCCGATGGAAGTGACCTGGGAGCGGGTGCGCCCCTGCAGCTTTTCGATGAAATGGTTCGCGAGGAGCGGGATGTCGTCCTTGCGCTCCCGGAGCGGCGGCACGAAAACGGGAAAGACGTGGAGTCTGTAATACAAATCCTCGCGGAAGCCATTGCCGGCCAGGAGTTCTTCCGCGGGCGTGTTGGTGGCGGCCACGATCCGCACATCCACCGGAATGGTCTCCTCGCCGCCCACCCTCTCCAGTTCGCGCTCCTGCAGCACCCGCAGCAGCCGCACCTGGGTGGCGTGCGAGATCGTCGAGATCTCGTCGAGAAACAGCGTTCCCCCGTCGGCAAGCTCGAAGCGGCCCCGCCTGCGCTTTCTCGCGTCCGTAAAGGCGCCCGCCTCGTGCCCGAAGAGCTCCGAGTCGAGGAGCCCCTCGGGCATCGCTCCGCAGTTCACCCGGATGAACGGTCCGCCGTGGCGCCCGGAGCGGGAGTGGATCGCACGGGCGACCAGCTCCTTCCCCGTCCCCGACTCGCCGTAGATCATGGCCGTCGAGTCGGACCGCGCGACTCTGGCGACCAGGCGCTTGACCTGCCGGATGCCATCGGACTCGCCCACCATCTCTCCGTACGGAACCGGCGGCTCGTCGCCCGTCTGGCTGCGCAGATAGGTGTTCTTGACCCGCAGAGCGAGGTTTTCCTGCTGCAGTGCCAGCCGCGCACGCCGCTCACGCAGGATCCGGTCCACCTTGATCGCGAACTCTTCCGACGAGAACGGCTTGGTGATGAAGTCGCACGCGCCGAGCTTCATGGCCTGGACGGCCTTTTCGACCGTGCCGTACCCGGTGATCACCAGGACTTCCGTGTCCGGAGACGAACTCTTGACCTGTTCCAGGACCTTCATGCCGTCCACCCGCACCATCTTCAGGTCGGTGATGACCAGGTCCGCCCCTTCGTCCTCCAGCAGCCGAAGGCCCTGCTCGCCGCCCTCGGCGGAGCGCGTGCCGTGCCCGCGTCGGCGCATCAGGAGCTCAAGCCCCTCGCGCATCGTATCGTTGTCGTCGATGATCAGGATCTGACCGGGGGCGTTCATCGCTTCGCGTCCTTCGCTGTCGCCGAGTCGGCCCCTCCGGCCGCGGGCAGACTGTCGGGGCTGTTCAAGTATAGGTGGAATTCCGCTCCCCTCCCACCGTCCCGACTTCCATCGCCCACAGCTTCCGCGAGCATTACCCGGCCCCCGTTCGCCTCCACGAGCTGCTTGACGATCGCCAGGCCGAGCCCGGCGCCCTGTTCCTTGTCGCCCACGAAGGGCTCGAAGATCCGCTCGCGGAGTTCCGGGGCCACGCCGGGGCCGTCGTCGCGCACCGCGATCCGCACCTCTCCGTGCACCGTACTTCCCTCCACCCAGATCCGATCCCCCGCCTGCGAGGCGTTGCGGATAAGGTTGAGCACCGCCCTCTTTACCTGCAGGGGATCCGCGATCGCGAGGAGCGGCTCCTCCGGGAAGTCCATCACCAGAGCGCCGCCGTTCGTCTGGAACTCCATCTCCACGAGGCTGGCTGCCTCCTCCACCGGTACCCGCACATCGTGCAGCCTGGGTTCCGACCGGTCCGGGCGCGCGAAGCCCAGGAACTCGTCGATGATTCCGTTCAGGCCGACGACTTCCTTCCGCACCCTGGAGAGGATGCGTCTGCGCTCCTGAGTGTCGTCAGTCTCCTGAGCCGCGGCCGCAAAGAGCTCGAGCCCGCCCAGCGGATTCCGGATCTCATGCGCCACCTGCGACAGCATCCGCCGCAGCTGTTCGTCGCGGCGCCGGATCCCCGATCTCATGCGCTCCATGGCTCGGGCCAGCCGCCCCAGTTCGTCTTCGCCGTCCAGCTTGACCGGCCGGTCCATCCAGCCCCGCTGGATGCGCAGGGCGGCCCTGCTCAAGGTCTCGAGGCGGGCCACGATCCCACCCGCCAGGCGCCACCCCAGGAGTCCGGCGAGCCCAGCCGCGATGGACGACAGCGCCACGATCCTCCAGAACAGCGCGTCGAGGGGACGCAGGTAGTCGGCCGCAATCTGGACGCCCAGGAACGTGTCCGCGTCGGGAGTCGGCAACCTTGCGAAGCCGAACTTTACGGCGCTTCCGTCCGACCTTTCCAGGAGTTCCGTGGTGGCACTGCCCTCCTCCGAAGCCTGCCGCACCTCTACAAGCCACTGCTGCACCCATAGCAGCTCCTGCCCGACTGAAACCCTCTCGGGCGGCTCCGAACTGACCAGCACGGTCGCCGCCGGGTCTCCGGCTCCCCACCGGAAGACGTCGGCCCTTGTCGTGTGCCCGTTGTGCACGAGGTACTGGAGAAAGCGCCGATAGTCCTGGTAGAGTCCCTGCTCATCACCGGGTTCGTAATGGGACAGGAGATCTTCAGCCAGCCTGAACTGCTCCGCCGCCACGCCGGCCACATCCAGCATCCTCTTGTCCAGCTGCTCTTCCAGGGTCCGGGCCGCCGCGCTCCACGCCAGCCACCCCTCCAGCGCCGTGATCAGCACCGCGAAGACGACGAACAGCAGGGTAAAGCGGTTGCGGAGCGTCACCGGTCTGCCCCCGGTCTCAACCGCCGCACGGGACGGCTTCGGTGGTTGGCAAGGGGAAGTGGATCGGCTCCGGCGCCTTCGGGACCACGACAATGTGAATGGGCCACACGGTTCGGCGCGCCGGCGCACAGAAATCGCCCGGTGTACGTTCGACCCATTCGACCCGCGTACCGTCGTCAATCGCCAGCACGCGCCGGATTTCCACCGAGTCGCCCACTTCCTCGCGCACCCCCACAGCGGCCACCAGTACCATCTCCCGGGACCAGTCGACCTCGGGCAAAGGCACGTCTCTGTCGCCGACGTGGGATCCCCAGAAGTCGCCGAAGCCCGCGGGTGCCTCGTCGGGAGCACCGCCGTCCGGCGAGCGGAAGAAAGCCGGTTTCCGCAGTTCCGCCCCCGTCTCCGTGCCGCGGTCGAGGGTCGCGAAGGGCAGGCTGCCCGCGTAAAGGGAGATGAATTCCGGACCCACCGTGTTGTTCCGCACGAAGATGGCCGCCTGGATCACCCGGCTGGCCGCCACGTCGGGACCCGATCCACGTGTCGTCAGGTTGGCCAGGCTGCCCTCCGCGCAGCGCGTCCACGTGCGCTCTTCGCGCAGCGGCTCGTCCCACATGCGAACCGTAACCCGGCTCATCCCCGATCTGCATTCCGGGTTCTGAACCTCATCGAGGTCGGAGAACCCGATCAGGTTGAACCCCTCGTCATCGTTCAGCTTCTGGATGAGCGACGCGTACTGCGAGGCGTACTCCAGGGGCACCCCCGGATTGGGTTCGAGATGCTCCTCACCCACGGTTCTGCGGTAACTGATCTCCTCGAACACCCTCCAGGCGCCGTCCGACCGCCAGCTGAGCCCCTGCTGCAGAAGGCCGGCGCCGAGGTATAGCGGGCTCTCGATGGTGACGCTGATCTCCCCCCTCTGTCCGAACCGAAACGGTCCGTTGGGCGGAACCATATCACAGGCGGCCACGATCAGCACCACGCCGGCCGCGCACCACCAGCGACCGCTACCTCCGCCGCGTCTACTCAAGTATCTTGGCATGCACATGTCCTCTCTCTCCCGTCTCCGCCAGCTCCTCCGCGAACGCAGCGTCAAGGTCGGCGACTTTACACTCGCCAGCGGACGCCGTTCACGCTACTACATCGACGCGCGGCTTACGACGATGTGCGGCGAGGGGCAGGTGCTGGTGGGTGAGGTCTGTTGGCAGGTGATCGAGGAAGCCGGCTGGAAGGCGGACTTCGTGGGCGGGATGACGCTGGGAGCCGATCCGGTCGCGTACGCGATTGCGAACCATGCCACGCGCCAGGGCCGCCGCCTCGACGCCTTCACCGTGCGCAAACAGCCCAAAGGCCACGGAACGGGAAGACAGATCGAGGGCGGCCTGCCCGCCGGCGCGCGCGTCGTGGTGGTGGACGATACGGTGACGACCGGAGGCAGCCTCCTCGCCGCGGTCGAGGTCGTGGCTCGCCGCGGGGCGGCAGTCGCCGGCGTCCTCGCCCTGGTGGACCGCCAGGAGGGTGGAGGCGAGCGGGTCGCCGAAGCCGGCTACGACTACCGCGCCGTCCTCACGGGCACCGACCTGCGCTGAGCCGGGCGCGCACCCGGCCACCCCACCGACGCTTCCGGCGGCCCGGAAGGTCAGTCCACCAGACGCAGCGGCATGATCAGGCACAGGTATTCCAGGTCCCCGGTGGCGGGCTCGATCGTGGTCGCCCGTTCGGCGGTCTTGAAACTCATCGTGACCTCCTCGGTCGGCATCTTGCGCAGCACCTCGAGGAGATAGTTGGCGTTGAAGCCGATCTCGATTCCTTCGCCCTGGTAGTCCAGCTCGACCTCGTCGTGGGCCTCGCCCAGATCCGGGGTCATCGCATCCAGATGCACGCGGTCGTTCTCGAAACCGAGCTTTACCCGGCGTGTGGAAGCGCTCGCCACCACTGCAATCCGCCGCACCGCGGCCTCCATCGCCGCCCGGTTGACCCGCGCCTTCCGGTCGTTGTCCTTCGGGATCACCTGCTCATAGTTGGGATACTTCCCGTCGATGAGGCGCGTGTAGACTTCCTTCGTGTCCGAGCAGAACCCGAGATGATTGCCCCCACGCCCCACGGTGAGCTCCCCGTCCCCGTCGAAGAGGCGCGCCACCTGCGCGAGCGCGGCGGGCGGCACGATCAGAGCGGCCCTGCCGCCCCCGGTCGACTTCACCTCCAGCGCCGTCCGCGCCAGCCGGTGCCCGTTCGTCGCCACCATGCTCATCCGATCGTCCTCGAGCTCCCAGAGGACACCGTTGAGGATCGGGCGGCTCTCCTCCTGCGAAACCGCGAAGGACGTCGTGTTGATCAGGGTGATGAGGGACTTCTCGGAAACCTTCCATCCCTCCTCGAACTCGATCGCCGGGAGGTTCGGGAACTCCTCGCTGGGAAGCCCGTTGAGCTTGATGCGGCTGTACCCGCAGTCGATCTCGACCTGGTGCCCGCGGATGTGGAGGTCGACCGGCTCGTCGGGGAGCTCCCGGGTGAGTTCCTGCAGCTTCTTTCCCGGGATGGTGATCGAGCCGCCCTCTACGATCTGCGCCGGCACCTTGATCCGGAGCCATACGTCGAGGTCCGTCCCGCTGATCCAGAGCGCGTCCTCTTGCGTCTCCAGGAGCACATTGGAGAGGACCGGCAATGTCGTACGCGTCGGGATGCTCGCGGAGACCGCGCCGAGGCCGTTGTGGAGGTTCTGACGTGTGATTGTGAGTTTCATAGCGCTCTTTGCCGGAGGGAACCCCGGCGACGGGGGAATTCCACGGACCCCGGGGGTCCCCTTAAGAATTAGTAACAGGTAATCAGAAGATCGTCATCATAGAGTCTGTGGAAAGGTTGAATCCACTCCCGGATAGTCGGCGCATGGGCAGCAGACACCGGCGGAAAAGCGGATTCCACACGTTGTGGAAAAGCCGTGGAAGACCGGCCGGATACCGACACCGGCCAGGCGGAGCGTGGAAAACAGATGGTTTTGGCGGGGTTTTCAACGCGGTTTTCCACAGAAGGCTCCGACAGGGTGGCCGGGCGGCGAACATCACGCACGGCTCTCGAGGCGCTGCCTCAGGGCGCTGACTCTCTGCCGGAAGGCGTCATCGGCGGACAGCCGGGCGTCCACCTTTCTGATCGAGTGGTGGACGGTGGAGTGATCACGGCCGCCGAACTCTCGTCCGATCCGTGCGAGGGGCAGATCCAGGAGGGTGCGCATGAGGAACATCGCCACCTGCCTCGGCAAGAGAATGTCGCGCGAGCGCCGCACGGACGCGAGGGAGTCGCCGCTGGTGCCCCATTCCTCGGCAACGGCGTCGCGGATCCCGTCCGCGTCGAGCGGGGTGCGCACCGAGTCCTCCCCGCCGACCAGTGCCCGCCGGGCCAGTTCGACCGTGACCTCTCGGCGCGTCAGCGACGAGAACGCGAGCAGCTTGATGATGGCCCCCTCGAGCTCGCGCACCGAGGACTTGCACACCCGGGCGATCAGGTCCAGCACCTCCGGATCGAGCGCGACGCTGTCCTCGTCGGCCTTCTTCTGCAGGATCGCCAGGCGGGTCTCGTAGTCGGGCGGGTGCACCGCGGCCACGAGGCCCCATTCGAAGCGCGACACCAGCCGCTCCTCCAGGCCCTCGAGCTCCTTCGGATGCCGGTCGCTCGTCAGCACGATCTGACGGCCGCCGTTGTGCAGGACGTTGAAGGTGTGGAAGAACTCTTCCTGTGTGTGCTCCTTCCGGCGCAGGAACTGCACGTCGTCGACGAGGAGCAGGTCGTAGGAGCGGTAGCGGGCGCGGAAGGCGGCCGTGGTGTTGTCGTAGATGGCGGCGACCATCTCGTTGACGAACTGCTCCGCCGGGAGATAGCAGATCCGCACCGCATCCCCGGTGCGAAGGATGTGGTGGGCGATGGCGTGCATGAGATGGGTCTTCCCGAGGCCCGTGGCTCCGTAGAGGAAGAGCGGGTTGTAGCCCCGGGCGGGCCGCTCGGCGACGGACTGGCTGGCCGCCTGTGCCAGCTGGTTGTTCTGGCCGACGATGAACCGGTCGAAGGTGTACCGGCTGTTGAGCCCCGGGACCGGTTGGGCGCGCGGTGCTGCAGGGGGTGGATCCGATGGTTCCTCGACGAGCGGAGTGACCGCGATCCCCGGCGCCGCCCGGGCCGGAGCCGCCGCCGCCGACGAGACCCGCAACCGGACGGGCCGGCCGAGGATCCGACCGCCGATCTCCTGAAGCGTCTGGCCGAACTTGTCCTCCAGCCACTCGGCGTGAAACCGGCTGGGCGCATCGATGTGCAGAACGCCACCGTCCCAGGAAACGGCGCGCGCACTCGACACCCAGGTGGCGTAGCTCTGTTCCGGCAGACCCCTCCTGGCCTGCTCGAGAATCCGCTCCCAGAGTTCGTTTGCGTGCTCTTCCATGCCTTCCGGGTTTCGTGAACGGGGGCGCCCAACGTACCGGGAGGGCACCCGTCTGTCAAACAGCGTCCTGCCTTCCGCCGGGACCCCGAAAGCTGCCGCGCCAGGGCGCGAGTTGCACTGCGGTTGACCGGCCCACCGCCGTCCCGGTACCTTCAATGGCTGTCCGATCGACTCCGGTCGGTCCACCGGTTCGAGAACGCGTGGACGGCAGCAGGTCCGCCGCCCTCCCGAGAAGGCATTGGAACAATGAAACCCACCTACAGGCCAAGGAACCGCAAGCGCCTCAACAAGCACGGCTTCCGGGCGCGCATGAAGACCCGTGCCGGGCGCGCGACCCTCAACCGGCGGCGGCGGCGCGGCCGGCGGGCGCTCACCGTCCGCATCGGCTCGAAGAACGCCCGCTAGGCGCCGCCGGTGGTGTTGAAGGAAGGCCGCTCCGGGCCGGAGGTTGAGCGGCTCCCGGGGGACGAGCGGCTCCCCCGGGCCGCGCGCATCCGCCTGACCCGCGACATGGGAACGGTCCTGAAGCAGGGCGCGCGCAGGAGAACACCCTCCCTTGATCTGCATATTCTGCAGGGGACCGGCGGACGGCCTCGGGTTGGCTGGATCGTGCCGAAGCTGGGCCAGGGGATCGTGGCGAGGAATCGCCTGAAGCGCCGCCTGCGCGAGATCGCCCGCCGGCGGGTGCTCGGAGCGCTGTGGCGGGCCGGCCATGACTGTGACGTGCTGGTCCGTGCGCGAAGGAAGGCCTACCGGGCATCGTATGCCGTTCTCGAAGCGGAAATGACGGACGGATTGGAGGCGCTGTGGTCTCGAAAGTGATGCTCGGAGCGATCCGGGTCTACCAGAGGTACTTCTCCGGTCTGCTGCCGGCCTCGTGCCGGTATCATCCCAGCTGCTCGGAATACGCGCGGCAGGCGGTTCGCAGACACGGTCCGGTGCGGGGAGTCTGGCTGGGAGCGAGACGGCTGGCTCGGTGCCACCCCTGGGGCGGCTACGGCATCGACCTGGTCCCGGGGTCGCGGGAAGCCGGTGATCTCGCCAGTGCGGGTCGGAACGGCGGCAGCGCCCTGGGAACGGACGAGCGATGAAGCCGGAAGCCCGTTTCGCGCTCGCGCTGGTGCTGATGATCGGCGTCTTCGTCGTCAGCGGTGTGCTCTTCCCGCCGGTTCCCCGGGAATCGGAGCCCGCCGGCGAGATGGACAGCCTCGTCGCGCCGGGCGGACAGGCCGATCGGCCGGGCGAGCCGCCGCCGGGGCTGCCGGAAGAAGCGCCCCCGTTGTTGCCAGGCGGGGCGCCGGACCTTTCCGGGGCAAGCGCCGGTGGCGAGTTGGGCCGGGACGAAGCCGAGCGAATCGTCTCCGTCGAGACCCCGCTCTACCGGATCGAGTTCTCCAACTACGGGGCCGTCGTCCGCTCGGTCACCCTTCCCGGGTACCAGTCCTTCGCCCGCGAGGGGTCGGTCGAGCTGGTGCCGGATGGGGCGGCGATCCTGGCAGGACAATGGCAGTACCAGTCGACCGGCAGTCCCCTGGACCTCACGCGCTATGCACACACCGCAACCCCCGCCGACGGAATCCGGATCGGCGAAGGCGGCCGGCCCGAAACGCTGACCTTCCGCTTCGACCACCCGGACGGGGCCTTCTTCAGCGAGATCCGCTACACCTTCTCCGCGGACTCCTACATCATCGAGGTGGACGGCGCGCTGCCCGGGATCGACCGCGCCGCGCTCTTCCTGGGAATGGGCTCGGGGCTCGCGCTCAACGAGCTCAAGGTGGAGGACGACCTGAGGCTGATGGCCGTCTCGGGAAAG
This sequence comes from Gemmatimonadota bacterium, assembly GCA_022822445.1. GTDB lineage: Bacteria > Gemmatimonadota > Gemmatimonadetes > Longimicrobiales > Gaopeijiaceae > Bin94. The sequence continues at coordinate 9,316 of JAJEBR010000044.1, forward strand.
CAGGTCGAAGGGAGGATCAGGTCCCGGCCCATGCAGCGGATCCGGGAACCGGAGAGCATCAGCGGTCCGCTCCGCTGGGCGGCGGTCAAGAGCAAGTTCTTCGTCGAGGTGATTCTCCCGGCGGCGCGTCCGGGCGGGGCGGAGGTCCTCTCGGGGATCTGGGCCGAGCCGGACAACTTCACGGGCGGCACGGCAGTGCGGGTCGGAGTTCCGGTCAGCTCGGCCGGGAGCTACTCCTACCGCACCTACCTGGGGCCGATCGAACGCGACCGCCTGCTCGCGATCGGTGACGACCTCGAAGAGGTCAACCCCTACGGGTGGGCCTGGCTGCGCCCGGTTCTGCGTCCTCTCGTCGTCGGTGTCCTCTGGGTGGTCGAGGCTCTGCACGAAGGCCTCAGCCTCGGCTACGGATGGGTGCTCATCGTGATCGGTGTCCTGATGCGAGTGGTCCTCTGGCCGCTCAACCGCAAGGCGATGCGTTCGCAGGTCAAGACCATGGCGATCCAGCCGCTGGCCCTGGACATCAGGGAGCGGTACAAGCAGGATCCGCAGCGGATGCAGCAGGAGACGATGAAGCTCTACAAGGAGCATGGGGTCAACCCCATGGCGGGGTGCGTGCCCCTGCTGATCCCGATGCCCGTGTTCTTCGCGCTCTTCTTCGTCTTCCAGAACACGATCGCGCTGCGCGGCGTGCCGTTCATGTGGCTGCCGGACCTCTCGGCTCCGGATCCACTGTACATCCTGCCGGTCTTCTTCGGGGCCACCATGTTCCTGACCATGAAGCTGACCCAGACGGCCGCCCCCAATCCGCAGATGAAGATGATGATGTACGTCATGCCGATCATGATGACGGTGATGTTCCTGTGGTGGGGTCTGCCGTCCGGGCTGCTCCTGTACTACTCCGCCACGAACGTTGCGACGATCCCGCAGCAGATCCTCATCACCAACGAACGGAAGAAGCTGCAGGCGGCGCACCCGGTGAAGCACCCCGCCTGAATGGCTGGTGGCCGACAATGGAGGGGACCCGCCGGCTGGTTGACACGATCGTCGCCCAGGCCACGCCGCCGGGGGTGGGCGCCGTTGCGCTGATAAGGCTGTCGGGGACGCGTTCCGGGGAGATTGCATGCGGGCTTATGGGAAGCGCGGGCGACGCAATGGCTGGATGGGCCCCGCGGCAGGGCCATCTCAGGCTGCTTCGGGATCCGCGGTCCGGCGAGGCGCTCGACCGGGCGCTGGTGACGCTCTTCCCGGGGCCCGCCAGCTACACCGGCGAGGATCTCGTCGAGATCTCGACCCACGGCGGGCACACGATCCCGGCCACGGTGGTCGACGCATGCGTCGCGCTCGGGGCTCGCCCGGCGAGGGCCGGCGAGTTCACCCAGCGCGCATACCTCAACGGCAAGCTGGACCTGACCCAGGCGGAGGCGGTCGCCGACCTGGTGGCGGCGCGAGCGCCCAAAGCCCGCACGGTGGCGCTGCACCAGCTCGAGCGGGGCCTCGGCGAGCGCGTCGCGGAGTTGCGCAGCCAGGTCATCGGGCTCTCGGCGCTGCTCGTCCAGCACATCGACTTCCCCGACGAGGACGAAGCGCCCGTCCCGCTCGACCGAATCGCGGCCGAAGCGGCGGGCATCGTCGGCCAGGTCGACCTGCTCCTCGCCACAGCACCTGCCGGAGAGCTGTTGCGGGAGGGCGCGGTGACCGTGCTGGCTGGCCGCCCGAATTCCGGTAAATCAAGTCTATTCAATGCGTTAGTGGGAACTGAACGGGCAATTGTCACCGAGGAGGCGGGGACGACGAGAGACGCGATCGAAGCCGTTATATCGGTAGATGGGTTTCCCTTTCGGCTGGTGGATACGGCGGGACTCAGAGGCGGCGCGGGCCTTGTGGAACGGCTGGGAATCGAGATTGCCCACCGATACCTGGAGGGCGCGGACCTGGTCCTCTACTGCCACGAGGCGGGCGCGGCAATGGGCAAACGGGACGTGGGATTCCTGGAGTCCCTGTCGGCGCCGGTCGTCGTTGTCCGAACGAAACTGGACCTCGCCGCGGTGGGCCGGGTCGCGAATAGAGGGGAAGATCCGCCGAGTACGGATGGCTGCGCCTCGGTGCCGGTGTCGGTGAAGACCGGAGAGGGCCTGAAACGGCTCAAGGAGGTCCTGCGCGATCTGGTCTTCCGGGATGTGGTGGAGGGCCGGGATCAGGTGCCGGTGGTGACGCGGCGACGGCAGGCCGGACTCTTGCGCGAGGCGGCTGCGGAGGTCAAGGCTTTCGGCGAGGCGCTGGGGTCCGGGATCCCGGCCGAGGTGGCGTCGGCCCACCTCAAGTCGGCGGAAAGCGCGCTGGAAGAGATCCTTGGCGTGATCGCGCCGGACGAGGTTCTGGACCGGGTCTTCCGCGAGTTCTGCATAGGTAAGTGATATCGTGCAACTGAGTTACGATGTGATCGTCGTTGGTGGCGGCCATGCGGGGGCCGAGGCGGCGGCCGCTGCCGCGCGGCTGGGCGCGAGCACCGTGCTGATCACCCCGGACCTGAGCCGGATCGCGCAGATGAGCTGTAATCCGGCGATCGGGGGGGTGGCGAAGGGCACGGTGGCCCGGGAGGTGGACGCGCTCGGGGGAGTGATGGGCCAGGCCACCGATGCATGCTCGATTCACTTCCGGATGCTCAACCGCTCCAAGGGGCCGGCGGTGTGGGGCCCGCGCTCGCAGTGCGACCGGGCGCTCTACCCGATCGCCGTGCGGCGGATTCTGGACGGGTTGGAAAACCTGGATCTCTTTCAGGAGATGGTCACGGGGCTGCACTTCGACGGGCGCGCACGGGGGGTGGAGACGCGAGAGGGCGTCACCTTCGAGGGTGGGGCGGTGGTCGTCACCGCGGGGACCTTCCTCCGGGGGCGCATTCATGTGGGCGGTGCGGCAGCGGTGGGGGCGGGGCGGGCGGGGGAGGGGCCCTCGATCGCGCTTGCCGAGGCGCTGGAGGCGCGCGGGCTCGAAGTCCGGCGCTTCAAGACGGGCACGCCGCCCAGGATCGACGGACGATCGGTGGATTTCCACCGCTGCGAGCGGCAGGACGGGGACGAGGAGCCGTTCCGTTTCTCTTACTACGCGCGCGAGCCGTTCCTTGAGCAGCGTGCGTGCTGGATCACCTGGTCGGGGTCGGCGCTGAAGGACATCGTCGCCCGCAATCTGGACCGAAGCGCGCTGTACGGTGGGAAGATCTCGGGCCGGGGGCCCCGGTACTGCCCGTCGATTGAAGACAAGGTCATGCGGTTTCCGGACGCACCACGCCACCAGGTCTTCCTCGAACCCGAAGGTCTACAGACGACCGAGTTGTATGTGAACGGCCTCTCCACATCGCTCCCGGCCGAAGTGCAGGTCGATTTCCTGCGGTCGATCCCGGGTCTCGAAGAGGCCAGGATGACGAAACCCGGGTACGCGATCGAATACGACTACTTTCCACCTGCACAGCTCCACCACACCCTGGAGGTGAAGTCACTGCCCGGACTGTACTTCGCGGGGCAGATCAACGGTACCACCGGCTATGAGGAAGCCGCGGGGCAGGGGCTCGCCGCCGGCGTGAACGCCGCACTGGCGGTTCAGAGACGGCAACCGTTGGTCGTGGAGCGGGACCAGGGCTACATCGGCGTTCTGATCGACGACCTCGTCACCAAGGGAGTCGACGAACCGTACCGGCTATTCACCTCGCGCGCGGAGTTCCGCTTGTTGCTCCGGCAGGACAACGGGCCGAGCCGGCTGGGGACCCTGGCCCGCTCAATCGGGCTGCTCACCGCGGCACAGGAGCGGGCCCTGGAGAAGCGGCTCCGCGAAGAGGCCCGGGCCATGGCATGGTTTCGCGACCACACGATCCCGCCTGAGACCGCGAATCCGGTTCTTGAGGAAGCGGGAACGCCCCCGATCGACCGCCCGGTTCGGGCGAGGGAGCTATTGCGGCGGCCCGGGATCACGGCGCGGGCGCTGTTGGCTTCAGCGAAAGACCCGCCGGTATTCGGTCAGGACGTGGTTGCGACGGTTGAGATCGACACCAAGTACGAAGGGTATGTGCGCCGCGAACGCGACCGAGCCGAAAAACTCAGGGCGCAAGCCGAATTCGCGATCCCCGCCGATACGCCCTTCGAAGAATTGGGGACCCTCTCGTACGAAGCTCGCCAGAAGCTCGCCCGGATCCGTCCCGCGAACCTGGCCCAGGCAAGCAGGATTCCCGGCGTTTCCCCTGCGGACCTTCAGAATCTGGTGATGGAGGTTCGGAAGCGGTCGTGGGCGAGAGGAGCGGGAGCGAGCGCCTGACTTTGGGGGCCGCACATGGCCGTTTCTGGCCACAACGCACCCGCACCCCAAGGCGAACCGCACCTCGGGGAACGTTCCACGTGGAACAAACCGGCCGGTCCCCGTACCGAAACCGAGGCGATTCAAGGTGCCCAGGCGTATCAGAATGAAGAGACTCAGCTCGATGATCGGGCTGACCTTGCGTGCCCGGGAGCCCGTGCTGTGCCCGTGGAGGCCCGGAACAGGGCATCAACGGTTCATCGTCAGCAGAGGGAGAGGTCTACACCTGGCAGCGTACGATCATCGAAATGTTCCACGTGGAACACTTATCTGAGCTTGCAGGGTGCTATATTCGAATGCGCATCCCCTCTACCTCAGACCGACACCCCCTGACCAACCGCAAGCTGACACGCCTTCCCTCCACCAGCCTACAACTCCGAGCGTCCATTTGACACGCATAATCGCACTCGCGAACCAGAAGGGTGGCGTCGGAAAGACGACCACGGCGGTCAACCTCGGGGCCGCGCTCGCCCGGGAGGGTCACAAGGTGCTCGTCGTTGACATGGACCCGCAGGGGAACGCGTCGAGCGGCCTTGGCTTGGTGGATCGGGAGGACACCGCAACAGTTTACGACGTACTGGTCCGCGGCCTGCCGGCATACCGAGCGATTCGCCGAGCGGATGGGTACGAAACGCTCAGCCTGATCCCCGCCAACCGCAACCTGGTGGGCGCGGAGGTGGAGCTCGTGGGCGTGCTGGACCGGGAGACCCTGTTGCGAGAGTCGCTCGCACCTGTCGCCAACGACTACAACATCCTGCTGATCGACTGCCCGCCTTCGCTGGGTCTCCTTACCCTCAACACCCTCGCCGCTGCCGATTCGGTTCTAATCCCGATCCAGTGCGAGTATTATGCATTGGAGGGCCTCGGCCAGCTCCTGAACACCATCCGGCTCGTTCAACGCGGCCTGAATCCGGGCCTCGACATCGAGGGCGTCCTCCTGACCATGTTCGACCAGCGCTTGAGCCTTTCCCGCCAGGTTGCGACGGACGCCAAGAGATACTTTGGCGATCGCGTCTTCGAGACGGTCATCCCCCGCAACGTCAGCGTTGCGGAGGCGCCGGGTTTCGGGCTTTCGGTGGCGGACTACAGCCCCACCTCGATTGGCGCACGGCGCTACGCGGCCCTGGCGAGGGAACTCACCGAACGATGGCGGCGGCGCAACGGAGACGAGCCCCGCGGGGCTCGCGGAAAATCACCCTCCCCACACAGGAGTTGAGTTGCCATGAGCGGTCGTGATCGCCTGGGGCGAGGCCTGGAAGCCATTTTGGGCGACTACATCCAGGAGGGCGGCGTCCCCCGGCAGGGGGAGATAGCCGGCCCGGCCTCAATTGCGGTTCGCGCCATCTCCCCCAACCCGTTCCAGCCCCGCCGCACATTCAGGACGGAGGAACTCACCGAGCTCGCCGCGTCGATCAAGGCCAACGGCCTCCTGCAACCGATCGTGGTGCGCCTGTCCGCATCGAGGCGTACCTACGAGTTGGTGGCTGGGGAGCGCAGGCTGCGGGCCGTCAAGCAGCTCGGCTGGAGCGACATTCCTGCCCAGGTCAGGGAGGTCGAGGACCGCTCGCTGCTGGTGCTGGCACTCGTGGAAAACCTTCAACGCGAGGAACTTGGGCCCCTTGAGGAGTGCCAGGGATATCAGCAGCTGCGGGACAAGTTCGGGTACACGCAGCAGGAGATCGCGGACGCGGTGGGGAAGAGCCGGTCGACCATCGCCAATACCCTGCGCCTTGCCGCCCTGCCGCCCTCGGTGCGCCGCCTGCTGGACGAGGGAGCGCTTTCCATGGGACATGGTCGCGCCATCCTCGCGATGGAGGATCCGATCAAGGCTGCCGACCTGGCCCGGGAAGCGGTGGCGGGCGACTGGTCCGTGAGAGAGACCGAGAAGCGCGTGCGGGAGCTGCTGGAGCGTGGAAAGCCGGAGGACGACACGGGCATTGACGAAAAGCCGAAGCCGGACCCGGGTGTCGGAGCCCTGGAGGAAGCTCTTGGGGATCACCTGGGGACAAGAGTGCAGATTCAGTGGAAGGGCGAGGGCAAGGGAGCCATCAGGATCGCCTTCCAGGGAACCCGGGACCTGGAGCGCGTCTTCGAGGCGGTGACGGGGCGCGAGGCCGGCGAGGTGGTGGGGTGAGCGACTCACGAAGCGGTGCCAACAGGCGCGGGGGCCGGTGGGTAGCCATCAGGATTCGTCGAAAAGGCGACATCGAGCCCCGGTTGATCTTTCTTTCCGCCCGGCGCGTCCTGGTGTACAAGATCCTGACCGTGGTGGCAGGACTGGCGTTGATCGCCATGGTGGCCAGCTGGGGCACATTGGCACACCGCGCGGCGACCGCGTACAATCTTGAGCGAGAGTTGATTTCGCATCGTGCCCGGAGCGACAGCATAGAACTCCTCGTTGGCCTGCTCGCGAGCCTTGAAGCACGCCAGGATCGTGTTCGGCTTGTATTCGGTATTGCAGAACCCGAAGACCCCGGCCTGTGGCTCCCGAGACCGGGTGGCGCCGGGAGGAGAGTCCGTGGCCCGAGCGCAGGCGACACAGTGACGTCGCCGACGATGTGGCCTCTCACCGAAAGCGGGTTCGTCACGCAGTCGCTCCTCGAAGGGGCCCAGCGGGAACACCCTGGCGTGGACATCGCGGTGCCGAGCGGATCCTATATCCGGGCGGCTGGAGGTGGCGAGGTGATCGAGGCTGCACAAGATCCCGTTTACGGTCTCTTCGTGCTTATCGACCACGGAAGCAACCTCTGGACACGTTACGGTCACGCATCGTACCTGGCCGTGGACCGAGGCCAGACGGTGCGGCAGGGCGAGGTGATCGCCCTGAGCGGTTCGACCGGCAGGTCTACCGCACCGCATCTACATTTTGAGATATTGAGAAATGGCCGACCAATCGATCCCCTCTCGATGGTATCACCACCTCTCGCCCGGTAAGTGGCTACCGGGGCCACAACACAGGAACCAACCAGCAAAGGCAACAGACACCATGGCGAAGACGCGGACCGCCCCTCCCTCCAGCGAGAACGTCATCTCGATCATCGCGACCGGAATGCGCATCGTGGGCGACTGCGATTCCGCACACACCATCCGAATCGATGGCACCGTTGACGGGACCGTCCGTGCCCAGAAGGGCGTGGTGATCGGCAAGAGCGGTCGCGTGACCGGGGACATCCACACGGCGGACGCGAAGATCGCCGGATCGATCAAGGGCACGCTCATGGTCGAGTCGCGACTCGAACTTGAGGCCACGGCGGTCGTCGACGGCGAAATCCAGACGGCACGCCTCAAGCTCGACGAGGGGGCGATCGTCAACGGAGCCGTCGCGGTGGGGCGGCAGGAGCCGGCTGTGGGAGCCGCGCCGCCCGCCCGCCCCGAGAGGACGGAGAAGTCGGCGAGGACGGTGCGGACGGAGAAGTCGCAGAAGTCCGAGAGGTCGGGCAAGAACGGTACGCTCTTCAGCTCTGGCGAGAAGCGCAAGGCCAGCGCCTAGAAAGAACGTGGGTGCCAGATTCACCAACCCAGGCGTCCCGCTCAAGGACATCACCCGCTACCTTGACGAATACCTCGAGACGGAGAACACACCGGACTACCCGGGCTCCCTGAATGGGCTGCAAGTCGCTGGCCCCGAAGTCGTTAGCCGGTTCGCGGTGGCGGTGGACGCGAGCGAAGCCGTCATCGAAGCCGTCAGCGGGTGGGCCGATCTGCTCGTCGTGCATCACGGCCTCTTCTGGGGAGGCCTGCGCCCCCTTACCGGGCCGCGGTTTCGCCGCGTAAGGGCGCTGATCGAGGCCAAGACCGCCCTTTACAGCTCGCATCTCCCACTCGACAGGCATCCGCAGGACGGAAACGCCGCTTTGCTGGCCAGACGACTTCACCTTGCGCACCTCGAGCCCTTTGGCGACTACCAGGGAAGAAACGTGGGCTGGAGGGGCACGGTCCGCGCGGCCGAGCGGTCGCTGGGGGACTTCAGGGCCAGGCTCTCGGAGGTGGTCGGGCGCGAAGTCGCGACCCTTCCCGGAGGTCCTGCGACGATAGCGTCGGCGGCGGTCGTCACCGGCAGCGGGGCCTCCACGCTGGATGAAGCCGCCGAGGCGGGGGTGGACGTGCTCGTGACGGGCGAAGCGCAGCACCATCACGCCATCGACGCGGCCGAGCTCGGAGTGACGGTCCTTCTGGGCGGACACTATGAAACCGAGACATTCGGGGTCAGGAGAATCGCCGAAATCCTGACCGACCATTTCGGATTGGAAGGCCGTTTCGTAGACTCGCCTACGGGGCTGTAGTCCGAGGGAGAGTCCGCCGCGACGGTGAAGCGGCGATGCTCCAGCCGCTGGACCACTCCGCCCCAGGCGGCGAATGTAAAGTCCACCTTACGCAATGTCATGTCTGCCTTACACAAGAAGAGAGTCCTGATGCGAAAACCATCAACCATCGCCGTCCTGGCAGCCGTGCTCCTCTCAGGACCCCTGCACGTGCACGGTCAGGTCCCCACCCCCGCCGCCCACTTCGGCTTCGACATCGGCACGGCCGGCAAGCTCGCAAACTGGGACGACCTCACCGCGTACTACGAGGTCCTCGCGCACACCAGCGACCGCGTCGCGCTCGACACGCTGGGCCCCACCACCATGGGGCGCCCCTTCGTCATGCTCACCATCACCGCGCCCGCCAACCACGCGCGGCTGGCCGAGCTGCACGATGTCCAGCGCCGCCTCGCCGACCCCCGCACCGTCTCCAGCGCCGACGAACTCGAAGCCCTCCTGGACCAGGGCCGCACCATCGTGATGATCACCCACGCGATCCACTCCACCGAGGTCGGCAGCGCCCAGTCGGCCGCAAAGCTCGCCCACTACCTCGCCTCGTCCGCCGACGAGCGCGTCATGGAGGTCCTCGACAACGTCATCCTCCTGCAGATCCCGTCGCTCAACCCGGACGGCACGCAGTGGGTCAACGACTTCTACAACGAGCACGCCGGCACCGAATTCGACGGCCGGTCGCCGCCCTGGCTCTACCACTTCTACGTGGGCCACGACAACAACCGCGACTGGTTCACCTTCTACCAGAGCGAGACGCAGCACACGGTGCGGGCGCAGAACGACTGGCACCCGCAGATCGTGCACGACATCCACCAGATGGGCGGCAGCGGCGCCCGCATCTTCTTCCCGCCCTACATCGACCCGATCGAGCCCAACGTCGACCCCGGGCTGGTCGCCGCCGTCAACCAGCTGGGCGCGTACATGGCCGCCGAGCTGACCTCGCAGGGCAAGCGCGGCGTGGTGATCAACGCGATCTACGACGGGTTCCACCCCGGGCGCGCATACATGCACTATCACGGGGGCGCGCGCATCCTCAGCGAGATGGCGTCGGCCCAGCTGGCCACGACCGTGGACGTGCCGCCCGAGGTGGTGTGGGGCGGGCGGGAGTACGACGCGTCCCAGGCCGCCTGGAATTTCCCCTGGCCGTGGAGGGGTGGTGAATGGGGGCTGCCCGACATCGTCGAGTACCAGTTCTCGGGCGCGGTCGCGCTGCTCACCAACGCCGCGAAGAACCGGCGCTTCTGGCTGGAGAACTTCTACCGGGTGGGTGAGCGGGCGGTTGAGGGGTGGGACGATTGGCCGGCCGCGTGGGTGATCCCCGCAGGGCAGGAGAACGTGGTCGGGGTCCAGAGCCTTCTCCGCACCCTCACCCTGGGCGATGTGGAGGTGAGGCGGACCGAGGATGCCTTCACGGCGGGGGGCTCGACGTACGCGGCCGGATCCCACGTGGTCCTCATGCAACAGCCCTACGCCGCCTTCGCCCAGACGCTGCTGACCGAGCAGGAGTATCCGGATCTGCGCGAGTACCCGGGCGGCCCGCCGAAGCGTCCCTACGACGTGACCGCGCACACCCTCCCGCTCCTGATGGGCGTCGAGGCGCACGCGCTGGAGGCCGCCCCCGAGGTGGCGGTGAGCGACCCGATCGAGGATCAGTCGGTCGACTACGAACTCCCGGCCGACCTGGCCGGGCCGGGTGCGCCGCGCGTCGGCATGTACAAGGGCTACCAGGAGCCGATGATCGCAGGGTGGACGCGGTGGATGCTGGACCGGCACGGGATGCGCTACGACTCGCTGCACGACGCACGCATCCGCCAGGGTGGGCTCGAAGACGACTACGACGTGCTGATCTTCCAGAGCCAGTCGGACGAGTCGATCAGCCGGGGAAACGCGCCTGGCTCACTGCCTGAGCGCTACACCGGCGGCCTCGGAGAGGACGGCCGAACGGCGGTCCGTGAATTCGTCGAGTCCGGAGGCCGGCTGATCGTGATGGAACAGGCGACCGAGTTCGCGATCGGCCTCTTCGGGCTGGATGTCGTCAACGCCGTCGCGGGCCTCGACAACACCGAGTTCTATGTGCCGGGATCGATCCTGCGCGTCGATCTGGAGTCCGACCCGGTCACAGCCGGCTACGACGGATCCACCGAGGCGTGGTACTGGCGCAGCAGCCGCGCCTTCACAGTGGGAGACGAACGGGTCGAGGTGCTCGGACGCTACTCGCCGGACGACCCGGTGGTGGCCGGCTGGGTCCTCGGCCGCGAACGGCTCGCCGGGCAGGGAGCGCTGCTGCGCGCGAGGATCGGTCGCGGCGAAGTGATCCTCTTCGGATTCCAGCCCAACTACCGCGGCCAGAGCATCGTGACCTGGCCCCTCTTCTTCAACGCCATCTCGGGCGGGAGGCTCGTCGGATGACGCCAGCAGCGGAAGTGCCCTGCCCCCGGTGCCAGCACCCCGAGAGCGCCGACGCCAACTTCTGCTCGAGCTGCGGAGGGGCGCTGCGCGGTCCGCCCTGCCCCGCCTGCGACGCCCCCACGGAGGCCGGCGCCCGCTTCTGCACCCAGTGCGGGGCCGCGGTGCGTGCGAAACGGGCGCCCTTCTCCGTCTCGACCAACCGGGTAACGGTCGCGGCGGGCGCGCTCCTCGCGGTCGCCCTGGTCATTGCAGTCGTCCTGTGGACCGCGCCGGGCGGTGCGCCGGCTCCGTCCCCACCCGCTCCCGTCACGCAGGGATCCCCCACAGCCCTGGGTCCCACATCGTCCGTCGACCTCGGCTCGATGACGCCGCGCGAAGCCGCCAACCGGCTCTTCAACCGGGTGATGGCCGCCGTCGAAGCCGGCAACCAGGTGGAGGCGAACCAGTTCCTGCCGATGGCGCTCGCCGCCTACGACCGGATCTCCGCGCTGTCGCTGGACGACCGCTTCCACCTGTCGCTCCTTCATGCCGCAGCCGGCGACGGCGCGTCGGCGCTCGCCGTCGCCGAAGCAGGGCTCGCGCTCAGGCCCACGCACCTGCTCTGCCTGGCCGCCGCGGCCGAAGGCGCACTCCTCATCGGCGACGACGCGAAGGCACGGGGCTACTATCAGACGCTCGTGGACGTCTACGAAGAAGAATCACGCGCGGGGCTGGTCGAGTACGGGACCGGCGAGGGCGGCCACGCCAACCTCCTGCCCGTGCTTCGCGGAGAGGCGGCGGAATACCTGGCCAGCGGACGCCGGTGAGCCGATGATCACCACCCCCCTCGCGCTCGCCACCCTCATCGCCGGGTGCACCGCGCTGGCCTTCCGGCTCGACTACCGCTTCCCCGCGCTGGGGAAGGTCGGTGCGTCGATGATGGCGATCATCTTCGGCGCGATCCTCTCCAACGCCGGTCTCGTCCCCGTGTCCTCCCCCGTCTACGACGCCGTGCTGGGCCCGGTCACCTCCGTGTCGATCGCCTGGCTGCTTCTGTCGGTCGACCTGCGGGACCTGGCGAAGGCGGGACCGCGCATGACCGGCGCCTTCGGGATCGCCGTGCTGGGGACCGTCCTCGGCGCCTTCACCGCCGCGTTGATCTACGGGAGCCGCTTCGGGGAGGACACCCACCGGATCGCCGGCGCCCTGACCGGCACCTACTCCGGCGGGTCGGTCAACTTCGTTTCGGTGGGACGCGAAGTGGGTCTGACCGGCTCACTCTTCGCGGGGCTCAACGCCGCCGACGCCGTGGTCACCGCGCTCTGGCTCGGCGCGACGATCATGCTGCCGATGTGGCTCGGGCGATTCTACGCGCCGGTGCCGGAGGGCGCGCCGGTGGCGACTCCCCCGCGCGCGACGGATGGGCCGGACGCCGGGAATGACCGGCCCGCGCCCTCCTCGCCACCGCCTCCGGGCACGGAACCCCCGGACCATGCCACCGAACGCGACCGCAACCACCCGTACTTCGCCCGCGAAGGCCTGTCCGCGCTGGCGATCGGCTACCTCGTCGCCGCCGGCCTCATCCTGGTCTTCGCCTCCGAATGGCTTGCCGAGGCCGTCCCGTTGATCCCCTCCATCGTCTGGCTGACGGTGCTCGCCCTCGCACTCGGCCACTCTCCCCTCTTCCGCGACGCCCGCGGGGCGATGCAGCTCGGGTCGGTCGGCCTGCACTTCTTCTTCGTGCTGATCGGCATCCTGTCCAGGGCCTCGGAGATCGCCGCGGTGGGGGTGGACGTCTTCTTCTTCACCCTGATCGTCGTGGGGGTGCACGGCTTCGTCGTCTTCGGCGCGGGGAAGCTCCTGCGCCTCGACATCGGGACGGTTTCGGTCGCATCCCAGGCCGCGGTCGGCGGGCCATCGAGCGCGCTCGCGGTCGCGATCTCGCGCGACTGGCGCCACCTTGTGCTGCCGGGGGTGGTCGTGGGGCTCTTCGGGTATGCGGTGGGCAACTTTCTTGGTCTGGGAGTGGCTTATGTGCTCAGGTAGAAACTCGCGCGGACCGGGTCTCTCCCGAGTCTCGGTTCTGGTGCTGGCGCTGGCGATTGGCGGATGCGAGTCCGGTGACCGGCCCGCGCCTTCCAACGATGCCGGGGGCGACATGCAACAGATGTCGTCACCGTCCTTCCGTCTGTCGGATGAACCGGAAGTCCTGATAGGCGTCGCCGATGGCCGACCGGAGCAGGAGCTGTTCGAAGTTGCCGGCGCCGCCCGGCTTGCGGACGGGAGCGTCGTGCTCTACGAGGCCGGAGCCTTTCGCCTGCAGAAGTTCGGCCCTGACGGCGAGCACCTGTGGAGCCGGGGCCAGGCGGGAGAAGGACCGGGCGACTTCGATAGATTCGCTGAGTTGCTCGTTCCCTGTGCCAGCCGGCAATCGGTCCTGATCTACGGCCCGTACACCAGGCGCATGACGGTTTTCGACGGCGACGGCGCGCTGCTGGGCACCTACCCCTTCGCCTTTCAGGGGACCCAGCCGTACGACCTCACATGCACCCCCGGCGGACGACTGGTCTTCTCGGGCTGGGGACTTGAGCGGCCGAGTGAACCGGGCCCCTACCGGACGACGGCGGACGTGGGCTTCGCGGACAGCGCCGTGGTCACCGTACTGCGCGAGGACGTGGTCGGCGAAGACCGCCTCGCAACCACCAACCCTGAAGGGCGCCTGACCGGCAGCGCTCCGGGCATCTGGTCGCGCAGGCTGAGGTTCGCGGCCACGGACGAGGGAGTCTGGCTGGGTACCGGCGACGACTACGCGATCGAGCTCCTGGACTGGACCGGTGCGACCGCGCGGACGATCCGGTGGGAGGGACCGGACCGGGCGGTGACGCAGCCCCACATCGACGCCTACCGGGAGGCCGTGCGCGACAGCTTTGCCAACGGCCTGGATTTCATGGCTCGAAATCACCCCGACCGGGTGGACTCCCGCAACTGGCAGGGCCGCTTCGAGTCCCGTTGGGAGCGTGATCAGGACGCGCTGCCGTCCGCTTTTCCCGCGTACGCCGATGTACGGCTCGGCGACGACGGCGCCCTCTGGATTCAGGAGTTCGCGCGGCCGGGAGAGCGGAGCGAATGGTTTGCCCTGAACGAAGACGGGGAGCGGACGCGCGCGGTGATGGTGCCGCCCGAGATGACTCTGCTGGACATCGGTTCCGACTGGGCGCTGGTGACATTCCGGGACGAACTCGACGTCGAGCGGGTCGCATTGTACTCGTTCGTCGAGAACTGAGCCGACCTCTCCCTTTCCATGGTGCGATCCGCCTGACTTTCGTATGATTGACGGCCCCGTGCGCCGGGGCACGACCCCGCGCAGGCAGCGCCGGGGCAACGCGCCGAGGCTACACGCCGCACCGGCGCCCAGGCCAGACCGATCAGCGGAGATTCACCGGAAGTGATTCCGTCAAACAGACATGGAGGGGCCCGGTCCGCAGGGCCCGGCGGTCCCGGGAACCCCGGTGGGTCCGGGAAGCCCGGCGGTTACGCGCCCGCGGGCAAGGATACCGGACGGGTCAAGCCGAAGGGCTCCTCCCGGATTCCCGCCCACTGCGGGATCGACACGATTCCCATCACGTCGCGCAAGCCGTCGTGGCTGAAGGTGCGCTCGCCGGGCGGGCCCAACTACCTGCGGCTGAAGAGCCTGATGCGCAGCCAGTCGCTGCACACGGTCTGCGAGGAGGCGGGCTGTCCCAACATCGGCGAGTGCTGGGAGGCGGGCACGGCGACCTTCATGATCCTGGGCGACGTCTGCACGCGGGCGTGCAAGTACTGCGCGGTCGCGCACGGGATGCCCACCGAGCTCGACCTCGACGAGCCCCGCCGCGTCGCCGAGACGATCGCGGCCATGGATCTCGACCACGTCGTCATTACATCGGTCAACCGGGACGAACTCGCGGACGGCGGCGCCGGCATCTACGCCGCGACGATTCGCGAGGTGCGCGCCCGGGTGCCGGAGTGCTCGGTCGAGGTGCTCATCCCCGACTTCAAGGGTGACGAGGACGCGCTGCGCACGGTGATGGACGCCCGCCCGGCGATCCTGGGCCACAACCTCGAGACGGTCGAACGGCTGCACCCCGACGTGCGGCCCGGCGGCCGCTACTGGCGCTCGATCTCGTATCTGGGCAGCGCCAAGCGCATCGACGCTTCGATGCTCACCAAGACCGGCATCATCCTGGGGATGGGCGAACGCGCCGGCGAAATCCGCCAGGCGATGGCGGACCTGCGCGAAGCCGCGGTCGACATCCTCACGCTGGGGCAATACCTGCGGCCGTCCCCCCAGCACATCCCCGTGGCGCGCTGGGTGACCCCCGACGAGTTCGCGGACTGGAAGCGGATCGGGGAAGAGGAGTACGGGTTCCGGCATGTGGAGTCGGGGCCGCTGGTTCGGTCCAGCTACCACGCGAAGGAGCAGGCGCGCGAGGTCGAGGCCGGTGGGCCGGGGGCGATCCAGGAGGTGATGGAGGCGGATGTGCCGGCGCCGGCGGAGAACCCGAGTCTGGTCGGAAATGGGGCAATCCGTGGTGATGCGGATGGTCAGGCAGTCGGCGGCGGCGCTGGGCCCGATGTTCCACGGAGTGTTCCACGGCTGGCCGGCGATGTTCCACGGGATGTTCCACGGCCCCCCATGAATGTTCCACGCAACTTGACGGATGTTCCACGGCCCTCAGCGCTGATCCAGCTCTCTGGGCTGACCCAACGTCGCCGGTCGCACCGAACGACCGCCCGGGCCGACGAGCCCCCGCGTCCGCTCACGACCCCGCGCGCGAACGGAACCGGAGGCTGACCGATGCCTCAGGCCACGAAGGAGATGGAGTCCCGGGTGTCGAACGGCGACCGTTCCGGTGCCGCCGAGGAACAGGACGACGCGCCCGTCGACATCATCGAGGGGTTCACCAGGGACGCGCTGCACGGCCTGCTGGCCGACATGCTCCTCTACCGCCGCTTCGAGGAGAAGGCGGAAGAGGCGTATGCGATCGGGAAGATCGGCGGCTTCTGTCACCTGCACATCGGACAGGAAGGGCTGGCCGCGGGGGCGATCAGGCCGCTGCGCGCGGACGACCCGGTCATCACGGCCTACCGGGACCACACGCAGGCCATCGCGAAGGGGATCACGCCCAGGGCCGCGATGGCGGAGCTGTACGGCAGGGTCGACGGCTGCTCCGGCGGACGGGGCGGCTCGATGCACCTCTTCGACCCTGCGGTGGGCTTCATGGGCGGGCACGGGATCGTCGGGGGACAGATTCCGATCGGCGCGGGCCTGGGTTGGGCGATCCGCTACCGGGGCGACGACCAGGTGTGCGTTTGTTTCATGGGAGACGCGGCCGTCAACCAGGGAGCGTTCCTGGAGTCGCTCAACATGTCCGCGATCTGGCAGCTTCCGGTGATCTACGTGGTCGAAAACAACGAGTACGGGATGGGCACCGCCTTTTCGCGCGTGTCCGCGACGGAGATGGAGGCGCGTTCCGGCGCTTACGGGATCCCGGCCCACACCGTGAACGGCCAGGACGTGCTGGAGACGTACCGCTTCTTCGAAGACATGGCGGAGCGCGTGCGCGGCGGCGCGGGCCCCCAGTTCGTCAACGCCGAGACCTACCGCTTCCGGGGCCATTCGATGTCGGATCCGGTCTCGGGGACCTACCGGTCGAAGGAAGAGGTGGAGTCCCACGTGCAGGAGCAGGACCCGATCAGGATCCTGCGGGATCGCCTGATGGCGGCGGATCTGCTGACCCAGGCGGAACTCGAGGCGATGGACGCCGAGGTGCGCGCGGTCTGCGAGGACGCCGCGGAGTTCGCCGACGCCTCGCCGCTGCCCGATCCGTCCACCCTGTACGACCACGTCTACGCCGAGATCAACGAGCACGGGCGGCTGTTCCTGGACGGAAGAGGGCAGGGGCCTGGGGGAACGGCTGGCGGCGGGCCGGCGGGCGGACCCGGAGGAACCGCGGGCGGACCCGGAGGCGACACCCATGGCTGAACTGACCTACCGGGACGCGCTCAACGCCGCCATGTGCCAGGAGATGGACCGCGACGATTCGGTCTTCCTGATGGGTGAGGAGGTCGCCGAGTACGACGGCGCCTACAAGGTGTCGCGGGGGATGCTGGCGCGGTACGGGGACCGGCGGGTCGTGGACTCGCCGATCAGCGAGCTGGGCTTCGCGGGGCTCTGCGTCGGCGCGGCAACGGCCGGCCTGCGCCCGATCTGCGAATTCATGACCTTCAACTTCTCGTTTCTCGCGCTCGACCAGGTCATCAACAACGCGGCCAAGATGTTCTACATGTCGAACGGCCAGATCTCGGTTCCGATCGTCTTCCGCGGACCCACAGGGGCGGCGCTGCAGCTGTCGGCCCAGCACTCGCAGGCGTGCGAGACCTACTACGTGCACGCGCCCGGCGTCAAGCTGGTCACCCCGGCGACCCCGGCGGACGCCAAGGGACTCCTGGCCGCCGCCATCCGCGACGACGATCCGGTGGCGGTGATGGAGGGCGAGCTGCTCTACAACGTGCGCGGCGAAGTGCCCGACGAGGAGTACGTGATCCCGCTGGGCGTGGCCGACCTGAAGCGCTCCGGCGGGGACGTCAGCATCATCACGCACGGGAAGATGGTGCACGTGGCGCTGCAGGCCGCCACCATGCTCGCCCGGGACGGGATCGAGGCCGACGTCCTCGACCTGCGGTCGATCCGCCCGCTCGACGTGGACGCGATCCTGGAGACGGTGGCCCGCACGAACCGGGCCGTGTACCTGGAGGAGGGGTGGCCGTTCGCGGGGGTGGGCGCGCAGATCGTCGCGCTGATCCAGGAGGAGGCGTTCGACGACCTCGACGCGCCGGTGATGCGGGTGACCCAGGCCGACGTGCCCATGCCGTACGCGAAAAACCTGGAGCAGCTCGCGAAGCCCGGTGCCAGGGGGGTCGTGGAAGCGTGCAGGAGGGTGCTCTGATGGCCACGAAGGTCCACATGGAGGCGCTCTCGCCCACGATGGAGGAGGGCCAGGTCGTGAGGTGGCTGAAGGGGGAGGGGGATGCGGTCGCGCAGGGCGACATCCTCGCCGAGATCGAGACCGACAAGGCGACGATGGAGCTGGTGGCGCGCGGGGAGGGCGCCATCAGGAAGATCCTGGTCGGTGAGGGCGGCACCGCGCCGGTGGGAGACGTGATCGCGGTGATCGCGGGCGAGGGTGAGGACATCGCCGCGCTGGTGGCGGGGCTGGGGGGTGGGGGGGTGGGGGCGGACGGGCCGGCGGCTGCGGGAGGGGACGGACCAGCGGGCGGAGCGTCGGCAGCGGTGCGGGAGCAGCCGCCGGCGACCGGCCCGGAGCCGTCACGGCCTGCAATCGCAGGTGCGGCGCCTGCTCTCGCCCCGGGCGCGACGCCGGCCCGGACCGGAGGCCCACCGCCAGCCCGGACCCCGGGCGCGACGCCGGCTCACACGGCGGGCGCCACCGCGGCTCCGATCCACGCAACCACCGGCCGCGTCAAGGCTTCGCCGCTCGCCAGGCGGCTGGCCGGCGAACTCGGCGTCGACATCGCGGCCGTGCAGGGTACGGGGCCGGGCGGACGCGTCGTGAAGCGGGACATCGAGATGGCGGCGGAGACGGCGGTCGCCGCTCCGGCGGTGGCGCCTGGCGCCCCTGCCGTCGCGCCCGTCGTTCCTCCCGGCGAGGAGTTCGCGGACGTCCCCCTGTCGCAGATGCGCAAGACCGTCGCGCGCCGTCTGGCCGAGTCGCTGGGGCCGGTGCCGCACTTCTTCCTGACCGTGGACGTGGATATGACTCGGGCGCTTGAGGCGCGGGCCCGGGTCAACGATATCCTCGCCGCCCAGGGCGCCAGGGCGTCGGTCAACGACCTCGTCATCAAGGCGACCGCGGTCGCGCTGACCCACCATCCGGAGTGCAACGCCTGGTGGCAGGGCAGCTCGATCCGCCGCTTCAGCAGCGTGCACATGGGGGTCGCGGTGGCCGTGCCGGACGGCCTCATCACCCCGGTAGTCAGGGACGCGCACGCGAAGGGGCTGGCGCGGATCAGCCAGGAGGTGCGCGAGCTGGCCGGGCGCGCCCGCGAGAAGAAGCTCCAGCCGCACGAATACACGGGATCGACCTTCTCCATCTCCAACCTCGGGATGTTCGGGATCGAGGAGTTCACCGCGGTCATCAATCCCCCGGAAGCCGGCATCATCGCCGTCGGCGCCGTGGAGGAGCGCGCAGTGGCAGTGGATGGCGAAGTGGTTGTGCAGCCGCGTATGCGGATCACGATGAGCTGTGACCATCGCGTGATCGACGGCGCCCAGGGCGCCCGCTTCCTGGCCACGCTGAAGTCCTTCCTTGAGGAACCGGCGGCGATTCTGATCTAGCAGCTGCCCGTAAGGTGGACGCCCCCAGGTGGCCAAGCCGGGATGGGGTGGGTGCGCAACGCTCGCACCGGGACGCACGTCCTGTTTCTGGCCATGTCCGCTCGCCCCGGCTCGGCGCCTTCGATTCACTTCACTGGAGACGCTTCCAATGAACACTGCCAGGCCGCTCGCGCGGATTCGTCCGCAGCCTGCTAAATTCCGCATCTGACCGAACCATCTCCAACTTCCCCGGAGGCAATCCCTTGGCGGACAAGAACGCAGCAGGAACGGACTTCGACGTTGTCGTGATCGGCGGCGGGCCGGGCGGCTACGTCGCGGCGATACGCGCGGGCCAGCTCGGCTTGAAGACGGCCTGCGTCGAGGCGGACAAGCTGGGCGGCGTGTGCCTGAACATCGGCTGCATCCCTACCAAGGCGCTTTTGAGCAGCGCGCTCATGGTCAACGAGCTGAAGGACGCGGGCGGGCACGGGATCTCGTTCGACGGGTTCACCGCGGACCTCGGGCCGGCGCAGAAACGGAGCCGCACCGTCGCCAACCGCCTGTCGAAGGGCGTCAGCTTTCTGCTGCGCAAGAACAAGGTCACCCATGTGGAGGGCTACGGGCGCCTGCTCGGCGGCGGCAAGGTCGAAGTCGACAACGATGGCGACACGCAGGTGCTGACCGCGCGCGACATCATCATCGCCACCGGCTCGCGCCCGCGCAGCCTTCCCTTCCTGCAGATCGACGAAGAGCGGATCTGGTCGTCCACCGGCGCGCTCTTCCAGAAGGACGCCCCGGAGACGCTCGTGGTCGTGGGCGCCGGCGCAGTGGGGATGGAGTTCGCCGACATCTACGACGCCTACGGCACGAAGGTCACGGTCATCGAGGTGCTGGACCGGGTGCTGCCCCTGGAGGACAAGGATTCATCCCGCGTGGTGGCCCAGTCCTTCAGGAAGCGGGGGATGGACATCTTCACGGGGGCCCGCGTCGAATCCACCACGGTCAGGGACGATGGCGTCTCGATCGCCTTCACCGACCGCAAGGGCAAGTCCCACACCATGGAGGTCGACTACGTCCTCTCGGCCGTCGGGCGGGTTCCCAACACGGAGGACCTCGGGCTGGACAGGGCCGGGGTAAAGGTGACCGAACGGGGCGGTTTCATCGTCGTGGACGAAGCCATGCGCACGAGCGCGCCGGGCGTCTGGGCGGTCGGCGACTGCGCCGGCCAGCAGCTCCTGGCACACAAGGGGATGCACGAAGGCGTCGTGGCCGCGGAGCATATAGCCGGGGCCGGACACCACACCGTCGACTACGGGAACGTCCCCAACTGCACCTACTGTCACCCCGAGGTGGCCTCGGTCGGACTGACCGAGGAGCAGGCGCGCGAAAAGGGCCTGGATATCGAGGTGGGCAAGTTCCCCTGGGCCGGGAACGGCCGCGCGCTGGCCGCCGGCGACTCCACCGGGTTCGTCAAGGTGATCCGCGACAAGCGCTACTCGGAGGTGGTCGGCGCTCACATCGTGGGGCCCCACGCCACCGAGCTGATCGCCGAATTCGTGATGGCACGCCACCTCGAGTCGACCGCGGAGGAGATCGACCGGGCCATGCATCCGCACCCGACGCTGTCGGAGGCGGTCGCGGAGGGGGCGCTGGGTGCGCTGGGGCGGGCGCTGCACGTGTAGACGCGGCCCGAGAGCGCCTACAGCTCCTCCTCCACCCCCCTGATCACCAGGATCCTCGCCAGTGCCTTGCCGATCTCGTTGTTCGGGGTCGAGGCCCCGGCGGTGATGCCCAGCTGCAACGGCCCGGGGGGCAGCCAGGTCCAGTCCGTCACCTCGGGGGCGTGGGGGTCCAGCTCCGGCTTGTGATGGATCGCGCCGGTCTCCGGATCTATGCACTGGGCGTCCTTCACGTGGAAGGTCGTCGTGTACTCCCGGCACAGGTGCGCCAGATGGTTGGTGTTCGACGAGTTGTAGCCGCCGACCACGAGCATGATGTCGGGCGGGTCCTGCATCATCTCCAGCACGGCGTCCTGCCGCTCCTGGGTCGCCGAGCAGATGGTGCCGAAGGAGCGAAAGTTCTCGGCGGCGTGCTCCTCGCCCATCGACTCGGCCATCATCTCGCGCAGGCGGGCGCCGATCGCGAGCGACTCGGTGGCCAGCATCGTGGTCTGGTTGGCCACCCCGACCTTGCGCAGGTCACGGTCGGGGTCGAATCCGTTCGCAGTGCGCTTGCGGAAGCGGTCCATGAAGTCGTCGCGGCTCAACCGCCCCGGCCGTCCGGTCATGTAGTCCCCCACCACCTCCGCCTCTTCCATGTTGCGCACGACGATGTACTTGCCCCCTTCGTGGCGCAGCACCTGGCTTGCGGTCGCGCGCGACTCCTCGTGCTTGTACTTGCCGTGGATCACGGCCGTGAAACCGTCCCGGGCGTAGCCGTCCACCCGCTTCCACACCAGGAGCACCGAGCCGCAGGTCGTGTCGACGAGCACGCACTTCTTCTCCTGCAGCACCTTCAGATCCTGGATCGTCACCCCGAAGGCGGGGATGATGACCACGTCGTCCGCCGTCACCTCACTGAAGTCGAACTGGCCGGCGGCGGTCGGATAGAGGAACTCGATGCCCTTCTCCTGCAGGCGGTGGTTGACGTGGGGGTTGTGGATGATCTCGCCGACGAGGAAGATCCGCTTGTCGGGGAACTTGTGGCGGGTCTGGTAGGCGTAGTCCACCGCGCGGTCGACGCCGTAGCAGAAGCCGAAATCCTTGGCGAGCCGGACCGTGATGTCGCCGAAGCGGTCGGTGTAGGCCCGGGAGCGGATCCGCTCGAGGAGCGCCGAGTGGTACTCGGTATCGATGATCGGCTTCACCTCTGCCTTGAGGCCGAAGCCCTTTCTGAAATACGTATCCTTCATCCGAATCCTTCAACGGGGCAGGGCCCGGGGAGATTGCAGGCGCGGGGGAGTCCCGCCGACCCGAAGAATATACATTCCTTGCGGCGGGCCGACACCACGGCAGGCCGACACCACGGCAGGCCGAGGGCCGGAAGACGGGCCAGCGCAGCGGCGCGACCGGCCCCGGGCGCGCGCGCCGACACCCACCGAACTGGAGCACACAACCTTGCTGAGTCGACTGATCTTCCTCTTCGTCACGATTCCGCTGGTGGAGTTGGCGATCCTGCTTCAGGTGGGCCAGTGGATCGGGCTGTGGCCGACGGTGGGGCTGGTTGTGGCGACGGGCATCGGCGGTGCGGCGCTTGCCAGGCACCAGGGGCTGAGGGCCTTTCTCGCGGTGCAGCGGGAGCTGGCGGAGGGCCGGTTGCCGGGTCGCTCACTGCTCGACGGGCTCTCGATCCTCGTGGGCGGCGCCTTTCTGCTGACGCCCGGAATCCTCACCGACATCGCGGGATTCAGCCTGCTTCTGCCGCCGTCGCGGCGGTGGATTCAGCGGGCCGTGCAGCGGAGGCTGGAGCGGCGGGTCAGGGAAGGGACCGTCGAATTCCGCGTCTTTACCCCGGGAGGGGACATCTTCACGCGCCAGGGAGAGGTCGGCACGCGGCCGCCGAGGGCCGGGGACGCCTCCGATTCCGCGGAATACACGGACCACACAAACTCCAGGGACTGAGGACGAATCAGCCGATGAGCCCGGACACAAGCCACGACATCACCTTCCTCGAACGACTTCTCGACTCCCCCGGTCCCTCGGGCTTCGAATCCCGTCCGGCCCGGGTCTGGACGGACGAAGCCGGATCCTTCGCCGACACCTGGTCCGACGTCGTCGGCAACAGCTATGCGGCGGTGCGCCGAGACGCCCGGCCGTTGGCGCTGATGGCCGGCCACATCGACGAGATCGGGCTGCAGGTCACGCATGCGGACGAGTCGGGCCTGCTGTACTTCGGGGGGATCGGCGGGTGGGACGCGCAGGTCCTGGTGGGACAGCGGGTGCGGGTGCTGGGTGCGAAGGGGGACGTGCCGGGGGTGATCGGACGGAAGGCCATCCACCTCATCGAGCCCAGGGAGCGGGACAAGGCGGTGAAGGTGAAGAAGCTGTGGATCGACGTGGGGGCCGGTTCGCGGGACGAGCTGAAGGAGCTGGGCGTTCGCGTGGGCGATCCGGCGGTGCTCGATGGAGGCATGGTGCGCCTGGCGGGTGACCGCGTCGCGAGCCGCGCGATCGACAACCGGGTGGGCGCGTTCATCGTGCTGGAGGCGCTGCGCCGCGTTGCCGGGGACGATGGGAGGGCGGGGGCGGTGGCCGTGGCGACCGCGCAGGAGGAGATCGGCTACTCCGGAGGCGGCGCCCGCACGAGCGCGTTCGGTGTCGCGCCGGATGTGGCGCTGGTCGTGGACGTGACCCACGCGACGGATGTGCCCGAGGTGGAAAAGAGCGAGGTCGGGGAGCACTCGCTGGGCGGCGGGCCGGTGTTGACGCGGGGGTCGGCGACGCACCCGGTGGTCTTCGAGCTGCTCGCCGAGGCGGCCGAGGCGAACGACATACCGTACTCGATTCAGGCGGCGCCGCTGCGCACCAGCACCGATGCCGACGCGATCCACCTGGCGCGGGGCGGGATCCCGACCGGGCTCGTCTCGGTGCCGAACCGGTACATGCATTCGCCCAGCGAGATGGTGTCGATCTCGGATCTGTTCCGGACGGCGCGCCTGCTGGCGGCCTTCGTGGCGCGTCTGGACGAGGGCGTCGACTTCGCGCGCGGGTGAGGCCGGGCAGGATCTGCGCCCCTGTCCGCCCTTCCCTATATTCAATGCCCACTTCAATGCGCCCCAAAACGACCCTTCGGAGATGGAACCCCAGATGATCGACGCCCGTGCCGTTGTTACGGAACTCCAGGAGATGCGGGAGGACGGCCACCTCTCCGACGCCCTCCTTCGCTACGCCGCCAGAAGGCTGTACGACTCGGACGACCGCTTCGACTGGGTCGGGGTCTACCTCCTCACCGACGACCGGTTGGAGCTCTGGCTGCACAACTACTTCGGCGCGGCCACCGAGCACGCGAAGGTCCCGGTAGGGGAAGGCGTCTGCGGAACGGCCGTGGCCCACGGCGCCAACCAGAACGTTCCGGACGTGACGGAGTTCGACGGCTATCTGTCGTGCAGCCCCGACGTCAAATCCGAGTTGGTGGTCCTGATCCGCGCCGGTAGCGAGATCTACGGCCAGTTCGACATCGACTCCAACCAGGCGGACGCCTTCGCCAACCAGGACGAGGTGGCGATCCAGATGATCGCCGACAAGCTCGCCGAGCAGCTGGCCCGCGAGCGCCGCTGACGAAAACGGACGGGAAGCGGCCCGGCAGTCCGTGGGATAGGTCTCCGCTGATTCGGGCGTCGATGCCTCCGGGATCGCCGTGAGATCCTTCCTGGCCCCGAATCCGGGCCCGTTCACGCTGGATGGGACGCACAGCTACGTGGTGGGCGGGGATCCGGTCGCGATCGTCGATCCGGGTCCGCGCATCGAATCCCACATCTCGGCGCTGACCGACGCCGTGGCGCAGGCCGGGGACGTCGTCATCCTCCTCACGCACGACCACGACGACCACGCGGCGGCCGCCGCACGGCTCGCCCACCGCACCGGCGGCAGCGTCCACGGCCCGGGCGCCGACCACGCCCTCACGGACGGCCAGCGCATCCCCACCAGCGGCGGCGACCTCGTCGCCATCTCGACGCCCGGCCACGCGCGCCGCCACTTCTGCTTCCACCACCCCGCCACGGCCTCCATCTTCGTCGGCGACCTGATCCTGGGAGACGGCGACACCACCTGGATCGGCGAATACCGGGGTGCGGTCGCGCACTACCTTCGCTCGCTGGACCGCCTCGCCGCCCTCGGCGCGCGCACGCTCCACCCGGCCCACGGCCCCGCCATCCACGACGCGGCGGGTACCATCGCACGCTTCCGCGCCCATCGGCTGCGGCGCATCGAGCAGGTCCGCCGCGCCGTCGCAAACGGACATGCCGGCGCCCCGGCCGTCACCCGGCAGGTCTACGGACCCCTCCCGCCGAAGATCCGCGCCATGGCCGAGGCCGGGGTGGACGCGATGCTGGACTACCTTTCGGGCGCGGAATAGCTTGCCCACAGTCGCAGAGCGCAGCCCGGGAGAGACCGTTTGTATGGAGAACATGACATTGTGTAAAGGAGACTTTACAGTGGGGGCGCTCAAGGCGAGCCTCATCGCGATCTGCGGCCCGGACGGCGTCATCGTGGACCCGGACCGGCTCCTCGTCTACGAATCGGACGCGCTGACCGCCTACCGGCACCGGCCCGGTGCGGTGGTTCTCCCGCGCACCACCGACGAGCTGCGCCGCACCGTGCGTGAGATCGCTCGGGCCGGGCTCCCCATCGTGCCGCGGGGGGCCGGAACCGGACTCTCCGGGGGCGCCGTGGCGCTCGACGGCGCGATCGTGGTGGGGACCGCCCGCATGAACCGCATCCTCGATATCGACGCGCCGAATCGCCGGGCGGTGCTGCAGCCGGGGGTCATCAACGCCGAGCTTTCCACGGCGGCCGCCACGCACGGCCTCTACTACGCTCCCGATCCGTCGTCCCAGACAGCGTGCACCATCGGTGGCAACGTGGCGGAGAACTCGGGCGGCCCGCACTGCCTGAAGTACGGGGTGACTTCGCGGTACGTCACCGGGCTGACGATCGTCCTGGCCGACGGGTCGGTGGCCGAGTTGGGAGGCCTCGGCCGCGAGGCGCCCGGGTACGATCTGGTCGGCCTCTTCGTGGGCTCGGAGGGGTGCTTCGGGATCGCGGCGGAGATCGAGGTCGCCCTGCTTCCGCTGCCGGAGGGCGTCCGCACGCTTCTCGCCATCTTCGACCG
The DNA here is from genome assembly GCA_022822445.1 of Gemmatimonadota bacterium. Classification (GTDB taxonomy): domain Bacteria; phylum Gemmatimonadota; class Gemmatimonadetes; order Longimicrobiales; family Gaopeijiaceae; genus Bin94. Next base: position 35,566 of record JAJEBR010000044.1, read on the forward strand.
CATCGAGGACGCGGGGACCGCCGTTTCCGACATCGTGGGCGCGGGCCTGCTCCCCGCCGCGATGGAGATCATCGACGGGCCGACGATCCGCGCCGTGGAGGACAGCGTCTTCGCCGCCGGCTACCCGACCGACGCCGAGGCCGCGCTCGTGATCGAGTTCGACGGGCTCGAGGCCGGGCTGGACCCGGAGGCCGACCGGGCCGGGGAACTGTGCCGCCGGGCCGGAGCCCGCGAAGTGCGCAGCGCCCGCGACGAAGCCGAGCGGATGGCGCTCTGGAAGGGCCGCAAGAAGGCCTTCGGCGCGATGGGGCGGATCGCCCCCGACCTGCTGGTGCAGGACGCGACGGTCCCGCGCACCACCTTGCCCACGATCCTGAAGGGGATCTCGGAGATCGCGCGCCGCTACGACCTTGTCGTCGCCAACGTCTTCCACGCAGGCGACGGCAACCTTCACCCGAACATCCTCTTCGACCGCCGCGACCGCGACGAGCTCGAACGGGTGGAGCGCGCGTCGAAGGAGATCATGCAGATCTGCGTCGACTCGGGCGGCACGATCACCGGCGAACACGGCGTGGGCCTCGACAAGAAGCACCACATGCCGTTGATCTACGGTGCCGCCGAGCTGGACGCGATGTGGGGGCTGCGGCGCGTCTTCGACCCCGCTGGCGTGATGAATCCCGGGAAGGTGCTGCCGGACGGGACGGAGCCGGGGGGGAAGGCCTGTGGGCGGGGTGAGGCCGAAGCCGGGGCGGTGCCGGCATGAGAGCGGCAGGTGCGGTTTCGGCGATCGGCGAGGTGCTGCGCGGGGACCAGGTGCTGGAGGGAGACGCGGCTCGCGGGTGGATCGCAGGGTCCAGGCGCGCGCGGAGGCCGTCGGGAATGCGAGAAGGGGACGGAGCCGTAGCGGGAGGGGTCGAAGGGTGGGGTCGGTCGGCGCCGGAGTGGGCGGCCGCGGCCTCGCCGGAAGCCATCCTCTTCCCCGAGTCCGTGGACGAGGTGCAGGCGGTCGTGCGAGCGGCGATCGAATCGGGGGTCCGCCTGTTTCCGACCGGCTGCGGGGGCTGGCCCGGGGCTGGCGGCTGGGGACGGGAGGCGGACGCGATCGTGTCGACGGAGCGGATTGACGGCGTCGTGCACTACGAGCCCGCGGACCTGACGCTGACCGCCGGGTCCGGGCTGGGGATGCGCGCGCTGGGCGAGCTGGCGGGCGGGAGTGGACAGTGGCTGCCGATGGACGGTCCGGGGTGCGGCGACGGGACGCTCGGCGCGGCGGTGGCGTGCGGCGTGTCGGGGCCGCTGCAGGGCCGCTACGGCGGGGTGCGTGACAATGTGCTGGGGCTCGAGGCCGTGACGGGAGACGGGCGCATCCTGCGGATCGGGGGACGGGTGGTGAAGAATGTCGCCGGGTACGACATGGTCCGGCTCTTCACCGGGAGCCGTGGCAGCCTGGGAGTGATCACGCGGGTGTCGGTGCGGCTCTTCCCGCGTCCCGAGGCCGATGTCACGCTCTGCTTCCGGGGCGGCGCGGCCGAGGTCGTGGGGATGGCGCGAGCCGTGTGCACCGCGTCGTTTCCGGTCGCGGCCGTGGAGGTCGCCGCCGGTGGACGGGAGAGTGCTGATGAGCGGGCGAGTGCTGGTCGGCGGGCGAGTGCGGCGCCCGGAGCGGGCGACGGCGAGATGGAGCTGGCCGTGCGGCTGCTCGGCGGGGCCGAGGAGGTGGGGGAGGCGCGCGCCAGGACGGTGGGGAGTGTGGGGGCCGAGCCGGACGAGGTGCTGGCCGCGAGCGACAGCGCGGCTCACCACGAGGCGCGGACTCGCTGGGAGGACGGGGCGCCGGTGGTGGCGCGTCTCGCCGCGCTGCCGGACCGGATGGGCGACGTGATGGCGTGCGCGGGGAAGGTTGCCGGGGTGGTGCGGGGGGAGGTCGCCGCCGATGCGATGCGGGGGCTGGTGCGCGTGAAGGGGAGCTGCGCGCCGGGCCGGGAGGCCGAGGTGGCGGAGTGCCTGGTGCGGGCCCGGGCCGAGATGGCGGGCCGGGGTGGGAGCCTGGTGCTGAGCGCGGCGCCGCGCGAGGTGGTGGCGGGGGTGGGGTGGGGTGGGGTGGGGGGTGGGGGGGCGGGGCTCACCGGGCGCATCAAGGGGCTCTTCGATCCGTACTCCGTGCTGGCGTCCCGGTGCCCATGAGCACCGCCGCGACCGAATCGCTTGCCCGCGCGGTAAAGGAACAGGAGGAGGGCCTTCTCGCCTGCGTCCATTGCGGGTTCTGCCTTCCGGCCTGCCCGACCTACCGGCGGCTGGGTGACGAAGCGGATTCGCCGCGGGGTCGGCTACATCTTATGCGGGCCGTGGTGGAAGGTCGGCTGGACGCGGGTTCGGACGCCTTTCAGCTCCACATCGACCGCTGCCTGGGATGCCGAGCCTGCGAACCCGTCTGCCCGTCAGGCGTCGCCTACGGCCACCTCCTCGAACTCGCCCGGCACGCTGGGCGCGAAGCCCGCCGACCACCCCTGCTCTCCCGCCTTCTGTTGCGCCTCTTCGGCACGCGCTCGCTCTCCCGCCCGGCGATGGCCCTGGCCCGCCTGCTGCGCGCCACCCGGATCCCCGCGCTCGCGGTCCGCCTGCTTCCGGGCGCAGGCGCGCCCGGCCCCGTTCGCCTTGGCATGGCCATGCTCGCCGCCACGGCGCCGCCCGCCGGGCTGGCACGCTGGGCGCGAAGCCCGCCGACCACCCCTGCTCTCCCGCCTTCTGTTGCGCCTCTTCGGCACGCGCTCGCTCTCCCGCCCGGCGATGGCCCTGGCCC
>JAJEBR010000019.1 GCA_022822445.1 Gemmatimonadota bacterium
GCCGGCCCCCCCCGCCCCCCCCCCCCCCCCCCCCCCCCCCCCCCCCCCCCCCCCCCCCCCGCCCGCGCGGCGGGGGGCGCCGGCCGCGGGCGCGAAGGCTTCCTGCAGAGTGCGGAGGCGGTCGAGGGCGCGGCCGGCGTCGTAGACGTAGAGAGGCGTTCCGTGTTCCCGGGCGAGGTCGTCCAGCGCGTGGGAGCCGCAGTGGAGAACGCCGCCGACGCGCGGGAATGGTAGCCGGGCGGGGGTCAGTACGCCCTCGCCCATACGACTTCCATGCGGGCCTCGCCGCCTCCCATGCAGCGCGAGGGGGCGGTGGCCGAACGGAACTCCTCGCCGGGGATGACCCGGATGGTCGCCTTCGTGGCGTCCTTGACCCGCTCCTCGACGGCCGGGTCGCCGCTCCAGCCCGAGTACACGAATCCGGCGCCTCCGTCCAGGAGATCCCCCAGCTCCTCCACGGACGAAACCTCGCCCCGGTATGTCATCCCCTCCCGGCGGTCCCGCGCGGTCTTGAGGAGCCGGGTCTGCAGCGCCTCCAACCGGTCGCCGATCCCTTCCAGCGCCTGCGTCTCCGGCAAGGCCTCCTTGCGGGCGCCCGTCTCTCCGGCCACGCGCGCCGCCACCACGACCTCGCCCCGCTCCACATCCCGCGGGCCGATCTCCACGCGCAGCGGCACGCCCTTTCGCTCCCACTCGAAGAACTTCGCGCCAGGCGACAGGTGGCGGCGGCGATCGGCGGCGGCCCGCACTCCCCTGTCCGCGAGCGCCTGCACGATCCCGTCCGCCTTCTTCATCACCACGGCCGCCTGCTCGTCCGTGCGCGCGATCGGCGTCACGATCACCTGCGTCGGCGCCAGCTTCGGCGGCACCACCACGCCGATGTCATCCCCGTGAGTCATCACGAGTCCGCCCACCAGCCTGGTGGACACGCCCCACGACGTGTTCCAGGCGTACTCTTCCCTTCCCGCATCGCTCTGGAAGGTCAGCCCGAACTGCCGCGAAAAGTTCTGCCCCAGCATGTGCGAGGTGCCGGCCTGGAGCGCCTTCCCGTCCTGCATCAGCGCTTCGCAGGCGTAGCTGCGGTCGGCCCCGGCAAAGGTCTCGGACCTGCTCTTGAGGCCGGTCAGCGGAGGCATCGCCATCCAGTCTTCCATGAAGGTGCGGTAGATCCCCAGGATCAGCCGCGCCTCCTCCTCGGCTTCGGATTCAGTCGCGTGGGCGGTGTGCCCCTCCTGCCAGAGGAATTCCGCCGTCCGCAGGAAGAGCCGGGTTCGGAGCTCCCAGCGCATGACGTTGGCCCACTGGTTCAGCAGCACGGGAAGGTCGCGATAGCTCTGCACCCATTTGGCGTACATGGAGTAGATGATCGTCTCCGAAGTGGGGCGCACCACGTAGGGCTCCTCCAGCTCCTTGCCGCCCGCATGGGTGACGACCGCCAGTTCGGGCTTGAACCCCTCGATGTGCTCCTTCTCGCGTTCGATGAAGCTCATCGGGATGAGGAGCGGGAAATAGGCGTTCTGATGCCCGGAAGCCTTGAACATGTCGTCCAGGGCACGCTGCATGTTCTCCCAGATGCCGTAGCCCCACGGCCGGATCACCATGCTGCCCCGGACCGGGGAATAGTCGGCGAGCTCCGCCTGCTGGACGACCTCGTTGTACCAGGCGCTGAAGTCCTCCGACCTGGGCGTCAGTCCCTTCCTTCTCGTCTTCTTCGCGTTCATTCAGCCGTCGTCGCCTCCCCCGCGGTTGTCACGGGCATCCGCATCCGCTTGTTTGCGCTCCTCGCGGCGCTTGCGCCGGTCCATCGTCCATGCCAGTGCGGCCGGAACGACGAACAAAAGTACCGACAGAACCATCCATGTGGTTCTCAGGGGCAGTCCGAGGGTGTTGTAGGCGAGGAGAGCACCGAGCCAGCCGCCGACGAGCGCGATGATCACCGCGGCGCCCATGATCACCGATTCCAGCACGTTCAGGCGGCGGATGGCGCGGGAAACGAACCTGCGGGCCGCCTCCACGTCTTCCGGGGCGACCTTGCTGCGCTCCGGGACGGTTCCGCTGCCGCGCGTCCGTGCCCGTCGTTCGCTGCCCGTGCGTTTTCGTCCCGCAGCCCGCGCCCGGCCGGTCCCGGATTTCTGCGGCGAACGCCTCTTCGCCGTCATCGGCCCGTCCGGTGCCCTGCCCCGCCAAGGACCGACTCCAGCGAGGTTGTCACCTGCCGGCCCGACTCGAGGTCGCGCACGGTTACCGTCCCGCCTGTTACTTCCTCGGGCCCGATGATCAGCGCCCGTCCGGCCCCCACGCGGGCGGCGCTTCGAAGCTGCTTTCCCATCCCCTGGGCCCGGAGGCCATAGAGTACTGACCGCCCCTCACGCCTCAGCGCCCGCGCCACCCGCATCCCCAGCGGTCGCTGGGCCGGCTCCATCCAGATCACGTAGTCCTGGCAAGCCGGGGCGGCGGCCGGGGCGATCCCCCGGTCCTTCAGCAGTTCGCCGAGCACGACGTCTCCCATTCCGAAACCCACAGCCGGGAGCGGCTCACCCCCGACCAGTTCGAGCAGCCGGTCGTAGCGTCCGCCCCCGCAGATCGCGCGCAGCTCGCCCGCGCGGTCGAAGAGCTCGAAGACGATTCCGGTGTAGTAGGCGAGTCCGCGCACCACGGTGAAGTCGAAGCGCTGGTAGCCGCCGAGCCCCATGGCCTCCAGGATCTCCCGGTGCTCTTCGAGGGGCTGCATGGCGGCCAGCACCGCGCCGCTGGACCGGAAGCGGTCGCGCAGCTGTCGCCACGAGCCGTCGGCGACCAGCTCGGCAAGGGCATGGGCCGCCGAGCCGCCGATCCCCAACGCCTCCAGCCCCGCGCGGGTCTTCTCCGGCCCGGCCCGGCCGGCCTTGTCGATCACGGCCAGGCAGGCCGCGCGGTGCCGCTGCGCGACCCCGATCTCGTCGAGGACGGCGGTCACCAGGCGCCGGTCGTTCACCCGCGCGACGAAGTCGTCTTCCCCCAACCCGAGCTCCCGCACCGCGTCGATCGCCACGGCCGTGATCTCGGCGTCGGCAGCGACCCCCGCCTCGCCCACGATGTCGGCGTTGAGCTGGAAGTGCTCCCGAAGCCGGCCACGCTGGCTGCGCTCGTAGCGGAAGAGTTGCGGGACCGAAAACCAGCGGATCGGCTTGGCCATCCCCCGGCTGCGTTCCGCCAGAATGCGGGCCAGCGTCGGGGTCATTTCGGGGCGGAGTGCCACCTCGCGCCCGCCCTTGTCCGCGAAGTTGTAGAGCTGCTCGACGATCTCCGGTCCGCTCTTCTCCACGTACAGCCCGAGCGGCTCCAGCGGCGGCCCGTCGTACTCGGTGAATCCGTAACGCCGGCAGACGCGGCGCCAGGCGTCGAAGATGTGATTGCGCAGTGCGAGATCCGCGGGCACGAAGTCCCGAAAACCGGGGAGCTTCGCGAAGGATTTGTCGGAGGGCATGGCCGCGAATCTAATCCGAAGAAGGGGATTGGCAATCCCGCTTCGGGGAGAACTGCTCGGGTGCGATCCGCTCGGGGGCGAAGGGGCTGAGCTCCATGAGGTGGAGCACATCGCCCACGGTGTGGCACGAACCCGTGACCACTACCGTCCCGGCACCGCACAGCTCGGTGGCGCGCTCGAGTGCCGCCCCAACGTCGGCGACCACCTCCACCGGCGTCCCGCGGGCCACGCGCGCCGCGACCTCGGCCGGGTTCCAGCTGCGGCCGGCCGGCGCCGACGCGGGGTTGGTGAAGACGGCCCGGTCGGCCAGGTCCACCAGCGGCGGGAGCATGCGGGACCAGTCCTTGTCGCCCAGGATCCCGGTAAGGAGCACGAGCGGCCGGGGGGGCGCGAGGTCGGCGAGCACCCTGACCAGCGCCTCCACCCCCGCCGTGTTGTGCGCCACGTCGAAGACGAAGAGCCGCTCGCCCACCCGCCGGATCTGGCCCCGTCCAGGCCAGCGAACGGCGGCCACCCCCTCGCGCACGGCGGCGCGGGCGGGGGGGGAGCGCAGCAGCTCCAGGGCGCGCACCGCGAGGGCGGCGTTCACGGCCTGGTGCGCGCCGGGCAGCGGTGTCTCCAGCTCAAGGGCGCCTCCGGACGCGGTGCGGAAGCGGAAGCGCGTGCCCACCGGGGCGAGCCGCAGCCTCGAGATGTCGCGCCAGGGCTCGACCCGGTGGAACGGGGCGCCCACAGCCGCCGCGCGGGCTTCCAGCACGGCGAGCACCGCGGGCCGCCCCTCCGCCGTGACGAAGGGCACCCTCGCCTTGATGATCCCCGCCTTCTCGCGCGCGATCTCCTCGTGGGTGTCGCCGAGGTACTCCTGGTGGTCGAGCGCCACGTTGGTGATCGCGGTGACCTCGGGGGTGATCACGTTGGTCGCGTCGAGGCGGCCGCCGAGCCCGACCTCGATGCAGGCGCACTCCACCCCCTCCTCGGCGAAGACCTGCAGCGCGAGGAGGGTGGTGGCCTCGAAGAAGGACATGCGGAGGCCGTGGGCGAGGGGACGCAGCCGGGCGGCGGCGGCGGTGAGGCGGGCGGCCGCGACGGGGCGGCCGTCGATCATGATGCGTTCCCGGAAGGAGCAGAGGTGGGGTGAGGTGTAGAGGCCGGTGCGGTGGCCGTGCCGGGTGAGGACGGACGCCCAGGTGGACGCGACGGAGCCCTTCCCGTTCGTGCCGCCGACATGGAGGCAGCGGTAGCGGCGGTGGGGACTTCCCAACTCCTCCAGGGCAGTCTCCATGCGCCCCAGGCCCCAGTCGACCACGGCCGGAGCGTCCGGAAACAGGACGTCCATCAACGGGTCGGGACCGGGAGCGCGGTCCGTCAGCCCCAGGGTCTCCAACCTTCCCGGGAGTGGCGCAGGAGCTGGGCGATCGCGCCTTTCAGCTCCCGGCGGTCGACCACGCGGTCCACCATCCCGTGCTCCTCCAGGAACTCGGCGCTCTGGAAACCGGGCGGCAGCTCCTGCTTGATCGTCTCGCCGATCACCCGCGGACCCGCGAAGCCGATCAGGGCACCGGGTTCGGCCAGGTTCACATCGCCGAGCATCGCATACGACGCGGTGACGCCCCCCGTCGTGGGATCGGTGAGCACCGAGATGTAGGGAAGTCCTCGCTCGTGCAGACGGGCCAGGACCGCGGAGGTCTTTGCCATCTGCATCAGCGAGAAGATCCCCTCCATCATCCTGGCGCCCCCCGAGGCGCTCAACACGATCAGAGCGAGTTCGCCCGCCAGGGCATCCCTCCCGGCACGCGCGATCTTCTCCCCTACCACCGACCCCATCGAGCCGCCGATGAAGCTGAAGTCCATCACTGCCAGCACCACGGGGATGCCTTCGATCCGAGCCCTGCCGGTGACGACCGCCTCGTTGCGTCCTGTCCGGCGCCGCGCCGCCTGCAGGCGGTCCCCGTATTCCTTGATGTCCGTGAACCCGAGCGGGTCACCACTCTCCATCTCGGCATCCCGCTCCTCGAAGGAATCCGGATCGGCCAGGATCTCCAGGTAGCGGGCGGCCGGGATCCGGAAGTGGTGCCCGCACTCGGGACACACACCCAGGTTCCGCGCCAGCCGCTCCCTGTACAGGATCTCGCCGCACGCGCCGCACTTCTCGAAGACGTCGCGCGGCAGGTCGCGCCGGTCCTCCGACGTAAGTCGCTTCTTCTGCTTTCGAAACCAGGTCACTTCGACCGCCCGCTGCCAGGAAGGATCAGGATTTGTCGCTGGCCATCGCCACCACGATCGCCGCGGCCAGCCAGGACATCAACAGGAAGGACCCTCCGTAGCTGATGAAGGGGAGCGGAATCCCGGTAATGGGAACGACGCCCACGGTCATGCCGATGTTGACGACCACATGCGTCAGCCAGATCCCCATGATACCGAACACGAAGAGTCCGGCAAAGAGGCTCCGCGACTCCTCCGCGATCTGGATCATCTTGAAAAAGAGGTATCCGAAGAGCAGCAGCGTGAGCGAGGTGCCGACAAAACCCAATTCCTCGCCCACCACGCTGAACACGAAGTCCGTATGCTGTTCCGGAAGGAAGTTGAGCCGCTTCTGTGTACCAAGCGTGAAACCCTTGCCGAGGATGCCACCGCTCCCGACCGCCACCTTGGACTGGACGAGCTGCCAGCCCGCTCCGCGTGGGTCAAGTTCGGGGTTGAGGAAGACCAGCAGACGATTCCTCTGATAGTCCGCGAGCGAATTCCACAGGGGCTGGGCCATCGCGCCCGCAGCCAGGTTGGCCGCGACCACGCTCAGGGACTCGACCAGGTAAAGACGGTATCGATACAGATAGAGCCCGACGAGCAGCAGAATGAAGCCGACCGACCAGGCAATCGTATTGAAGGAAAGGACCAGTGCGAGGCCGGGCGAGGCGGCGAAGACAATCAGCGGCCACGGCGTCCGCGCCCAGTAGATCATCGCGAAGAAGATGCCGACGAATGCCATGGCGGTGCCGATGTCCGGCTGAAGGAGCACGAGCCCGAGCGGCAACCCGACCGCCAGCCCGGGCAGCAGGAGGTCCCGCAGGTACTGTGGCGACGATTCGCGGCTGGCGAGCAGCTTGGCAACGACGAGCACGGTGGCCAGCTTGGCGGCCTCCGCCGGCTGAAAGCGGAAGCCGGGGATGGCCAGGAAGCTCCGCACTCCTTCCGCGGTCCCTGCGCCCGTCCCGACCACCAGCGTCGCGGCCAGAACCCCGACGGACAGGATGTAGACCGGCATTGCGGTCCAGTCGAACCACCGCATCGGAATCCTGGAAACCACGAGCAGAACGCCGATCGAGCCACCAAGCACCACGCCCTGGCGGATCCACAGGCCCTGCGTGACCGGACTGGGGATGTTGAGCACTCCGGCCGAATAGATCATCGCGACGCCGAAGAGCGACAACAGGAGGACCGGCGCCACGAAGGGGAGGTGCCCCACCCAGGGGAACAGCAGCTTCTTCAACGGCCCTCTCGGACGACCCAGGCCTGCGTGCTGCGCCCCACGCCGTAGTACTCGAGGAGCGTCTGGATGGTGTCCCGGGGAATCCCGTACTCACCGCGCAGGAAGTAGTCGGCCGTCTTGGCGGCCAGCGGCGCAGCAACCGCCGAGCCGCTCCCGCCGTATTCCACCAGGGCGACGACCACGATCTCCGGGGGTTCACCGAAGCGTCCCGCCATGCCCGTGAACCAGGAATGGGTCTCCTCGCCGGGCCTGCTCTGTGCCGTACCCGTCTTGCCGAGGATCTCGAAGTGCTCCAGCGACGAACCGTAGGCCGTGCCACCCGGCCCCATCACCAATCGCATGCCCTCGCGAATCGCAGCCAGACTCTCTTCGGAAACCTCGAGGCGCCAGGCCGCCTCGGCGGGAGCGGACTGATTCAGCGTGGGCGGCGGCGCGGAGCCGTCGCGGGCGAGCGCCAACATGAACTGGGCCATCTTGAGCGGGGACTGGTCGTTCGGCCCCTGCCCGATTGCGAGGTTCAGCACTTCGCCCTGGGTAGCCCTCGCGCCGAACCGTTCCTCCCAGAACGACACGTCTGCAGGGAAGGTGCCGGTCGCCTGGTTCGGAAGGTCGATCCCGCATTGGTCGCCGAAACCCATCCGGTTCGAGCGCTCCAGCAGCTGTTCAAGTCCGACCACCAGTCCGGCCTGGTAGAAGTAGACGTTGCACGAATGCTGGATCGCTCCCGCGAGATCCTGGGATCCGTGTCCCTCCTCGTCCCAGCAGCGGGCGACGCGGTTGCCGAACCGAAAACTGCCCGTGCAGGGCACCGGCATTCGCTCGGTGGGGGTGATCGCACCCGTCTCCAGGGCGATGGCGGCGGTCGCGAGCTTCCATGGCGAGCCCGGGGGGTAGGTCCCCATCACGGCCCTGTGGTAGAGCGGTGTCGCGGGATCCCTGGCGAGCCGATTCCACTCGGCGGGATCGACCGACCCGGCAAAGACGTTCGGGTCGTAGGCAGGCGCCGAATACAGGGCCAGAACGCCACCGGTCTCGACATCCAGAACGACCACCGATCCGCCCTTCCCCTCGGGAAAGATGTGGTGGATCCACTCCATCAGCCCCAGGTCGACGTGCAGGTCGATGTCCGAGCCCGGCTCCTCCGTAAGCGTGCGTATGCCGCGAAAGGACCCGACGATCCGTCCGGTGGCGTCCACCTCCACGAAGCGGAGACCCGGCTGGCCCTGAAGCAGCGAGTCGTATTGCGCCTCCAGGCCGGTCCGCCCGACGATTCGGCCCGGTTCCACGCCCTCGTACTCCGGCGATTCCAGCTCCGCCTCGTTGATCTCACCCACGCTGCCCACGACGTGGGCCCCGATCTCGCCGCCGGGATAACGGCGCTTGGGACGAGTCTCGATCAGCAGGCGGGAAAAGGCCGAGCGCCGCTCCTCCATGGCCGCCACCTCGTCGAAGGAGGCGTCGACGGAGACGAGAACGGAGCGGCCGCCCCCTGCGCGCACCTGCTCCTGGAGGTCTTCGAACCGCTCGCTGCCGATCTCCATGTACTCCCGCAGCCGCTCCAGCGTCGTGAGCATCGAGTCCGTCTGGGCGCGCAGGATGGAGACCGCATACCCCGGGATGTTGTCCGCCACCGGACGTCCCGTTCGGTCCCGGATGATTCCACGAGGGGCGGGCAGCGTCAGCGAGCGCAGGCGGTTCGATTCCGACCGCAGGAGCCAGTCGGACGACCGGGAAACCTGCGCTCGGAAGAACGCCCCGACGAGCAGGCCCACGAGTACGAATACCACCACTCGTGCCTGGGTGGCCAGGGCCTTCTGCCTTTGCGGATCGTAACCTTTCATTGGGAAACCGATTCCTTGAGAAACAGGTAGCGGACGCAAACACCGGTGGCGGCGGCGTACAGCGCCATCAACGGCGACTCCCAGAGCACGTGATCAACGAAGAACTCGCGGCTGTCGGGGTTGGACACAACCCACGCCAGCAGGTCTCGAATCCACTTCGCCAGGAAGAAGTATGTGGCCTGGAAGAAGGTCGAGCGACCCACGAACAGGTGACGGACCTGCGCCCCCAGTGTCCCCATCAGGGTGAACGCGAAGACGCTCGCCCCGAACGAGAGCATCGAGAAGGCGTCTTCCAGCAGGCCCAGGCAGAATCCGAGCAGGGCACCGCCCCCCAGGCTGAGGGAGCGACTCGCCAGCAGGAGGGCCAGCAGCATCAGGTCCGGTGCGGCGTTCCCCAGGCCGAATCCGATGCGAAGCAGCAGATGCGCGATGATCAGGCTCGCTACGACGATCGCTTCGCGGGCGCTCACCTTGAACCGTCGGCTACAGCCAGGGAGTCGGCGGTATCCGCGGCTGCCTGAAGTGCATCGCCCGGAACCCCGATGTGTACGGACGCGTAGGTCGCGGCGCCGGGATAGACCGCGGGTTCGACGTAGTAGCTGATATCCCAGCCTGCGGATGTCCGAGCCACTTCCCCGACCCATCCGATGCGAATGCCCCGCGGAAACGCGCCACCCCGGCCGGAGGTCAGGACTTCGGCACCGCGCTCCAGGTTCGAAAGGTAGGCGGTGCCGCGGAGTACGAGTCTGTCCTGTTCGCGGAACTGCCCCCGCTCGGCCTCCACCAACCCGTGTGCCTGGCCTTCGGCGGTCACGATCATGGCGGAGGCGCGAAAGTCCGGGTGGGACCAGTCGTAGCCCATGGAGCCTTCCGGACCCACCTCCTGGACCTGACCCAGGAGGCCCAGTTCGGTGACCACCGCATCGAAAGGCATGACCCCGTCGGCGGCGCTGGCGCTGAGGCGGAAGACGCTGGAGGAACCGGAAGTACCCGAACGGATGACCGACGTCGCCACAAGCCGGCTCGGTGACCTCTCGTTGAGACCCAGGAGACCCCTGAGCTGGCGGTTCTCTTCGGCCAGGGTCGTTCCGGAGGCTACGAAGGTCAGGGCAGAGTCCAGCTGGGCCCTGACCGTGAGATAGTCGCGCGCCCGGGCCCGGGTTCGCACGACGATCAGCTGAACCTCGATGAAGGGCCTCAGCACGGACTCCCTGAGACCGTCCCCGATGGCGCGTTGTGACTCCGCCGGCAGATTGATGGTGATCAGCGACAGAAGAACCAGCCCCAGGACGACGTGGAAGTCCCTTCGTCGCCGCTTGTGGCCACGCTGCGCCTTACCCGCCATCTCCGCTCACCCCCTGAATGCTGCCCCGTTCGGTCCCGCCAGTCCCGCGAGCACGGTTCGGCCCGGGTCACGCCATCAGGACCGTCCGGTATTTGTTGAAGTCCTGCAAGATCGTGTTCGCGCCGCGCACCACACACGTCATCGGCTCCTCGTCGACACGGATCGGAAGATTGGTCTCGAGTTCGAGCAGCCTGTCGAGACCGCGGATCAGCGACCCGCCGCCGGTCATTACGATCCCGAAGTCGAAGATGTCCGAGGCCAGCTCGGGGGGGGTGATCTCGAGGGCCGAGCGCACCGCTTCGACGATTGAGCGGATCGGCTCCTGGATGCACTCCCTGATCTCCTGCGAATGGATGAGAACCAGCTTCGGAATGCCGGAAACCAGATCCCGCCCCTTCACCTCCATCTCGCGTTCGTCATCGGTCTCGATCGCGGAGCCGATCTGCATCTTGATCGCTTCGGCCGTGGGATCCCCGATGAGGAGGTTGTAGTTCTTGCGCAGGAAGGCCACGATGCACTGGTCGAGTTCGTCGCCACCGATCCGGGTCGAGGTGTCGGACACGATTCCCGAAAGCGAGATTACGGCGATTTCCGTGGTCCCGCCCCCAATGTCGATCACCATGCTGCCCCTCGGCGTCTCAATCGGCAGACCGACCCCGATCGCGGCCGCCATCGGTTCCGCGACCATGTAGACATCGTTCGCGCCGGCGGCCTGGGCCGAGGAGCGGACCGCCCTGCGCTCGAGCTCCGTGATCCCCGACGGCACCCCCACCACCACCCTCGGCTTGATGCGGAAGATCCGCTTCGACATGACCTGCTTGAGGAAGTGACGAAGCATCAATTCGGTTATGTCGACATCGGCGATCACGCCGTCCTTGAGCGGACGGACCGCTTCGATTCCTTCCGGCGTGCGCCCCAGCATCCGCTTGGCCTCGAGTCCCACGCTCATGATGCGCCGACTGCCTCGCTCCACCGCGACGACAGAAGGCTCGTTGAGGACGACGCCTTCGCCCCGGACGCAGACGAGGGTATTGGCGGTCCCCAGGTCCACGCCGATGTCGCTGGTGGGCACCAGGCGTCTTGAACTGAACCAGTTGGATAGAGGAGACAAGTCTACGCGCCGCGTCGCCGGAACTCGTTGGGTCGGAAGGTGGAATCAGGGGTGGGTCACAAGGTAACCTACCGTGAAAGGCCGCTCAATTCACGTCACCGCTCGCCCATCGCCGGTTCTCCGGGAGGACTCGGCAACCCGCGGGCGAATCCGGGTGAGCGAATGGGGTTGTGAGAGCAGCGGGGCGACGGAGCATTCCCGAACTCACTCGACGCCGGTACTGCCGAAGCCCCCGGAACCTCTATCCGTCCGGGACACCCTGGAGGCGTCTTCCACGCGGGGAGCCACATAGCGGCTGAAAACCAGCTGCGCAACCCGGTCGCCACGGTGGATCCCGACCGTCTCCGGCCCCAGATTCTGAACCAGGATCCGAAGTTCGCCCCGGTAGTCCGGGTCGATCGTGCCGGGACTGTTCGGCAGCGTGATCCCGTGCCGGAACGCCAGCCCGGACCGAGGCCGGACCTGGCACTCCACCCCCTCGGGAAGCTCCATGATCAACCCCGTGGCAATCGCGTGGATTCCCCCCGGCGGAAGTTCGAGGTCCTCGCAGCTGCGGATGTCGTGCCCGGAGGCCCCTGGAGTGGCCCGCTCCGGCAGCGGCAGGTCGGCGTTCGAGGGGAGACGCTGGAACCGCACCGTCTCCGGTGCGTCCACTCCCGCGCGGGCGAAGAGCCGGGGATCCACCGGCACGCATTCGATACCGAACGCTTCGGCCACGCCCGGGTGGGTCACGCTGCCGCATGCGACGTTGATCCCCCGCGCCAGATCGGGGTCCGCCGCGCAGGCACGCTGCCAACCGAGCCCCGCGAGTTGCAGGCCGTATGGCAGGGTGGCGTTGGTAAGGGCGAGGGTGGACGTCCGGGGCACCGCACCGGGGATGTTCGTCACCCCGTAGTGCACGATGCCTTCGACCTCGTATACCGGGTCGCTGTGCGTCGTGGGCCGGATGGTCTCCACGCAGCCGCCCTGGTCGACAGCCACGTCCACGATGACCGACCCGGGTCGCATGGTGGCCAGGTCCTCGCGCGCCACCAGCTTCGGGGCCCTCCCGCCGGGCACCAGGACCGCCCCTATCACCAGGTCGGCGTCTCGGAGCTGCTTGCGCACCGCATACCGGGTGGAGTAGAGCGGGTTCACGTTGGCGGGCATCGCCTCCGCCAGCTCCCGGAGACGGGGAAGCGAGATGTCCATCACGGCGACCCGCGCGCCGAGTCCCGCGGCCATCCGCGCCGCGTGGGTTCCGACCACACCGCCGCCCAGGACGAGCACCTTCGCCGGAAGCACCCCGGGGACTCCCCCCAGGAGAATGCCGGACCCGCCGGACGGCCGCTCCAGGTACTTCGCCCCCTGCTGAACTGCCATCCGCCCGGCAACCTCGCTCATGGGTGTGAGGAGCGGAAGTTCCCCGTCCTCGGGCCCCACGGTCTCGTAGGCAATGGCCACCGCGCCGCTTTCCATCACGGCCCGTGTGAGGGGCTCGGAGGCGGCGAAGTGGAAGTAAGTGAAGACGAGCTGCCCGTCGCGGATCAGCGGCCACTCGGCGGCCACCGGTTCCTTGACCTTCATGATCATCTCGGCCTCGGCCCACACCTCCCCGGCCGTCTGCACGATCCGGGCTCCTGCGTTCTGGTAGAAGTCGTCGGTGAAGCCGCTGTCCCGGCCCGCGTCCGCCTGAACGACCACGCTGTGCCCGGCCTGCGTGAACGCCTCCGCGCCCGCGGGGGTCAGTGCGACCCGGTACTCGTCGTCCTTCACCTCCGCGGGAATCCCTACAAGCATGTCTCGCCGCCTTTCTGGTTGCCTTCCTCCTGAACCGGGTCTCCACCCTCCGGACCAAGGCATAGCACGTATTGGTGATTCGGATCCATCACTTCCCGGGCCACGCACCGGATGTCGCTCCCGGAGACACGGTCGATCCTGCAGACCAGCTCGTCCACGGGGATGAAATCCTCGCGCACGAGTGCAAGGCCCGCCAAGCGGTGCAGCCTCGCCGCGGGGGACTCGAGCGACAGCATGATTTCGCCCTTGATCTGTTCCTTCGTCCTGTGGAGTTCCCCGCGTCCGAGGCCGTCGCGGGCGAGCGCGCCATAGACCTCCTGCACCGCCTCGAGCGCTGCGGATCCACGTCCGGGACGGGTGCCGAGATAGGACCCGCAGACGCCGGCACGCCGATACAGGGACTGATAGGAATAGACCGCGTAGGCGAGGCCCAGCTCCTCCCGAATCCGCTGAAAGAGCCTGGAACTCATCCCCCCGCCCAGAGCAGCCGACAGCAGCAGCAGCGGATACCGGTCCGGGTGTGACTGCCCCCGTGTGGGGTGACCGAGCACGATGTGGAGCTGGGCCGAGCCGTGCGAAACCGTGGCCGTTCCCCTGGCCGGAGTCGGAGGCGGGTCGACGGCCGCGACCTCTTCGCCGGGGTCCAGGTCCCCGAACCACCGCTCGGCCAGCTCGGCGAAGCGACCGTGCTCGACGGCACCCGCGGCCGCCACCACGAGGTTCGCCCCCGTGTAGGTGCGGCCGTGGAGCTCGAAGAGGTCGGTGTGCGACACTGCCGCCACCGTCTCACGGCTCCCCAGGATCGGCCGCCCGTACGGGTGCCCTCCCCACAGCCGGTCCCCATGCATCTCGAAGACGAGATCGTCGGGCGCATCCTCCACCGCCGCGATCTCTTCGCGTATCACCTCCTTCTCGTGGGCTACATCCTCCTCGCGAATGAGCGGGTGCCGGACAAGATCCGCGAGCACGTCCAGCGCGTCCGGCAGGTGGTCGCCGAGAACCCTGGCCTCGAATCCGGTGTGCTCGCGGGCGGTGTAGGCGTTGAGCGATCCCCCCAGGCTCTCGAGCGCCAGCGCGATCTCCTGGCGTGAGCGGCGCTCAGTGCCCCGGAAAACGACGTGTTCGAGCAGGTGGCTCGCCCCCGCCAGCCCGGCGGGATCGTGCGCCGCACCCTGACGCACCCAGATCCCCGTGGCAACCGACCGGACCCCGGCCATCGCTTCGGTTACGACCTCGACGCCGTTGTCCAGCCGGGTGCACCGGTACGCCGCCCCCGCGGCTCCGTCCCAGGTCGGCGCCGTCCCGGCCACCAGCGAGCCGGAATTCGCCCGTCCTCGGGGTCCGCGGGTCAAGACTGTGCCGGGACGGCCTGTCTCCGCCCCTGCCGGGACTCTTCCTCTTCGGCCGCGGCAGCCCGCATGGACAGCCGCATGCGGCCCTTTTCGTCGATCGACAGCAGCTTGACACGCACCAGATCGCCGCGGTTCACCACGTCCTCCGTCTTCCCCACCCTGTGGTCGGCGAGTTCGGAGATGTGGCAGAGCCCCTCGACGCCCGGCATGATCTCCACGAAGGCGCCGAAGGTCGTGGTGTTCTTGACCGGACCCTCGTAGATGATCCCGACCTCCGGCTCCTGCACGATGGCCTCGATCATCTCGCGTGCCCTGTCGCCGGCCTCGCCCGAGACGGCGGCGATCTTCACGACCCCGTCGTCATCGACCTCGATCGTGGCGCCCGACTCATCCTGAATTGCGCGGATGGTCTTGCCCTTCGGTCCGATGATCTCGCCGATCTTCTCGGGGTTGATCCTGATGGAGACGATGCGCGGGGCGTACTCCGACAGATCGTCCCGCGGCGCCGAGAGCGCGGCGTCCATGCAGTCCAGAATGTGCATGCGGCCCTTGTGGGCGCGCTGGAGCGCCTCGTCGAGCAGCTCCACGGTCAGTCCGTCGATCTTGATGTCCATCTGGATCGAGGTCACGCCCCTGCGCGTGCCGGCCACCTTGAAGTCCATGTCCCCGAGGAAGTCCTCCAGGCCCAGGATGTCGGTGAGGATCGCGGCCCGTTCGCCGTCGGTCACCAGTCCCATCGCCACGCCGGCGCACGCCGCCTTGATCGGCACGCCGGCGTCCATCAGCGACAGTGACGCCGAGCACACCGACGCCATCGACGAGGAGCCGTTCGACTCGAGGATGTCGGACACGATGCGGATCGTGTAGGGGAAGTCGTCGTACTCGGGGAGCAGCGGCTGGATGGCCCGCTCGGCGAGCGCCCCGTGCCCCTTTTCGCGGCGGGAGGTGGACCGGATCGGCCGTGCCTCCCCCACCGAGAAGGGCGGGAAGTTGTAGTGCAGCATGAAGGACTTGGTGATCTGCTCGGTGGAGTCGATCGAGTCGATCCGCTGCTCGTCCCGGGAGGTGCCCAGCGTCACCACTCCCAGCGACTGGGTCTGACCGCGGGTGAAGAGCGCGGAGCCGTGGGTTCTGGGCAGCACGCCCGTCTCGCAGTCGATGTCCCGGACTGCGTCCATGTCACGACCGTCGGCGCGCACGCCGTCGTCCAGGATGCGCCCCCGCATGCACTTCTTCTCGATCGAGCGGATCACGTCCGAGATGTGGCTCTCGGTGGCGGCCCCGTCGGGATCCTCACTCTGCAGCGTGTCGCCGATGTCGGCGCCGATCGCGGCCATCGCCGCCGACCGTTCCTGCTTGTCCGCGATCCGGAGCGCCTCGGCGACCCGGTCCCCGGCGAGCTCCTCCACCCGTCTCCTCACCTCGGCCGGAGCCTCCCGCGGCTCCCATGCCATCTCGGGCTGGCGGCGCGGCGCGATCAGCACCTCCTGGATGTCGATGAGCTCCCGGATCGCCTTGTGGGCGACCACCAGACCCTCCAGGATCTCGCTCTCGGGCACCTGCATCGCGCCGCCCTCGACCATGACGATGGCCTTGGCCGTGCCTCCGACGACGATGTCGACGTCGGCGTATTCGAGCTGGGTGAAGGTCGGGTTGACCACCCAGTTCCCCTGAATGCGGCCGATCCGCACCGACGCGACCGGGGTCCGGAACGGGATCACGGAGGTGTTCAGCGCCACCGAGGCCCCGATCAGGGTCAGGACGTCCGCGTCGTTCTCCTGGTCGGCGCTCAGAACCTGCGCGTGGACCTGGGTCTCGTTGTAGAAGCCGTCGGGGAACAGCGGACGGAGGGTCCGGTCGGCGAGCCTCGCCGAGAGGACCTCCTTCTCCTGGGGCGCGCCCTCCCGCTTGAAGAAGCCGCCGGGGATCTTGCCGGCCGCGTAGGATTTCTCCCGGTACTCGACTGTGAGCGGGAAGAAGGGGAGGTGGGTCTGTTTGTCCTGGACCGTGGCGGTCACGAGGACTACGGTGTCACCGTATTGTACGAGGCAGGCTCCATGCGCGAGACGCGCCATCCGGCCCGTTTCCAGGACCAGACGCCTGCCGGCGAATTCACGTTCGATTCTCTCTGTCATCTTCTCTTCCGATTACTGCCGCTTGAATCCCGCGGCGGGGTGGTCTGCGGCACTACGGAAGAGTCACGGCCAGGAGGCCGTCTTCGCTCTCGTCCGTCAATGGCGCAGTCCGAGGTCCTTGATCAATTCCCTGTACCCGTCGATGTCTTTTCGTTTCAGGTACTCGAGGAGTCGTCGCCTGCGGCCGACCATCTTGAGCAGGCCGCGGCGACCGTGATGGTCGTGCTTGTGGGCATCGAAGTGACCCCGGAGGTGGTTGATCCTCGCGGTAAGGAGGGCGATCTGGACCTGGGTGCTCCCACTGCCGTTCTCGTGGGGCTGATACTTCCTGACGATCTCTTGTCTGTCGATACCCATCACTGTTCCCGTATTTTCGTGTTTCCGCACTGGACTGGAGCCGCGCGGGAAGGCGCTGCTTCAAACGGAATGTCGCCGGTGCCTCCGGGCAGCGGATCGCCCCCGAAAAGTTCGCCGCCCGAGGGGATCTGGCCACCAGACGACACAGCCCTTAACAATAGCGGCGTTTGCGGTGAACACAAGTTCCGGTCTTTTCCAACGGCAGATGAGCCCGAACGCCGGGGCCCGCCCTCCATCCATCGTCGTGTAAAGTTTGCATTACATTCTGGAGTTGCCCCGCTTTGGCGGACACCTTTTCGTTGGGACCAACCAAGGAGGTGAGCCATGGCGGGAAAGAGAGGGCGGTACCGGCCCGATTTCAAGGAGCGGCTGGTCGAGCTTGTGAGATCGGGGCGTAGTGTGAGATCGGTGGCCCGCGAGTTCGGGGCTTCGGAGCAGGCGATCCGGAACTGGGTCAAGCAGGCGGACCTGGACGAAGGGCGCCGGAGCGACGGGCTGACGAGCGAGGCGCGCAAGGAGTTGCGGCGCCTGAAGCGGGAGAACGAGGAACTGCGCGAAGAGCGGGACATCCTAAAAAAAGCAGCGGCCTGGTTCGCCAAGGAGGGCGAGTCGCACCCCAGCAGGGGTACAGGTTCATGAAGGAGCACCGGGCCGAGTTCTCGCTTACAGCCATGTGCCGAGTGCTGCGTCTCTCCCGCAGCGGGTACTACGACTGGCTGAAGCGTCCGCCGTCGGCGCGGGCGCGGCGCGACCTCGAGCTTCTGGCCCTGATCGTGCAGATCTGGACCCGGAGCGGGAAGACCTACGGCTGTCCGCGGATTCACGCGGCGCTGCTCGCGGCGGGCGAGCGGGTCAGCCGCAAGCGGGTGGCGCGCCTGATGAAGACGTTGGGCATTCAGGGCGTGACGCGCCGGCGCTCGACGACGACGACGCGCCGGAAGATCGCCGCCCAGGGCCGGTTCGCGCCCGACCTGGTGAGGCGGAACTTCTCGGCCGCTGGCCCCAACCAGCTGTGGGTCGCCGACATCACGCAGGTGCGCACCAGGTACGGCTGGCTGTACCTCGCGGTCGTGCTCGACGCCTGGAGCCGCCGCATCGTGGGCTGGGCGATGAGCTCGGACCCGCGCACCGAGCTGGTGCAGGATGCGCTGGCGGATGCGATCTCGAACCGGATGATCAAGGGGCCGGTGATCCATCATTCCGACCGGGGCGTGCAGTACACGTCGCTGGCCTTCGGCAAGCACTGCCGCGAGGCGGGCATCGTGCAGTCGATGGGCTCGACCGGAAGCGCCTATGACAACGCGATGTGCGAGAGCTTCTTCGCGACGCTCAGGTGCGAACTCATCGACCGGAGGCGCTTCGTCCTCGACGGCGGAGCGTCGCACGAAATCGCCGACTTCATCGACGACTTCTACAACACGCGCCGCCTTCACTCGGCGATCGGCTACACCTCGCCGGCGGACTTCGAGAAACTCAACCATGCGGTCTGAAACCAAGGGCTTGGGACGTAGCGGCCGAAGCTCTCCGGGCTTCTCCTGCACCTTCGCCGCGTCCGACCCACAGGTCGCCTCTCTCCCTGGACTCAGGGCAGGGAGAACAACCAGAATCAGAAACCATCAACCCCACAAACCACCTGTCCGTGAAAACGGGGCAGCTCCAAAATGTAATGTCGCCTTTACACTACAGCGGCTTGGCGATCCGCGCCACGATCACGGACACCTCCGGTCCCACCGTCACGCGGAACACCGCACTGGCCCCCGCCGCCATCGCCTCGAAGTCGAGGAAGCGCACGCCGTTCGACGTCACGCGGCCGGTGAACCGCTGGTCCAGCCCGAGGACCGCGGCCGGCACCGCCGAGAGGTCGTCCTCCCCGGTCATGGTCCGCGGCCAGGGGTAGCGCCCGGGCGGATCCGGGTTGGTGATGATCTCCGTTGCGGTGGGAAAGTCGTAGGTGAGGAAACGAGGCGTGTCGTCGTCGGCCACCAGATCCTCGGACCCGGCCACCGTCATCGCAATCGCGTGCGCGTGGAGCAATTCGGCCATCGTCATGCCCGTCACCTCCTCGATCCCCTCGACTCCCGGCACGGTAAGCGTGTCGTTGAGCGCCGTGACCAGGGCCGCGTCCGCGCTCATGTCCACACCGGCCTCGCCGCGTGCCAGCCAATCGCGCAGGAAGCGGTGGAAGTGCCAGCCGCTGCCGTACACATACGTTCCGCCCAGGTCGTTGGGATCGAAGGCGATCGCGTTGAGTTCGGGCGAGAAGGCCCGCACCGTGCGGGACATCAGGTCGAACACCCCGTAGAACTCGGGCTCGGCTTCCCGGCGAGCGATCCGCATGTCCTCGAGGTCGGCCCGCTCTCCCGCCGCCGGTCCCCCCGCGCGCTCCCACGCCAGCCGAGAACTCATCTCCTTTGCGATCTCGGCCGCTCCCTCCTCGATCCACAGCGGGTGAAAGGTCTCGTCTCCCATCCTCGAGCCGCGCCGCCGATGGTTCACCACCCGCTTGTACAGTGAACTGACGTGCTTGACCTCGTGCACCAGCACCGCGAGCGCCCAATACCCGTCGTTGTACTCGAAGGCGTCCTCACTCATGTGGACGAGCTCCATCTCGTTCGACGCGGGGCAGGTCGACGCGGAAAAGGTCATGTCCGCGGACCAGACGAACGCCTGAACCCCGGGCAGCGCGGGATCGACGAGCAGCGCAATCCTGCCGTCGCCGTTCACGTCGCTGACCCCGCCGAAGTAGCCCTCGATGATCTCCTTGCCGTGCTCGGAGTAGAAGTCGATGATCCGGTTCGCGTTTTCCACCGACACGGGGGAGGAGGCTTCCACATCCTCGTAGACGATGAAGTCGTCGTTTTCCGCGATCACGTCGGCAAGGAGCGTCTGGTGCACCGCGCAGCGGTTCCCTCCGGATGCCCGGTTGTAGAGCTTGAAGGTGACGGGCGTCACGGCGGCCCCGCTCGCCTGTGCCTGCGGACGGTTCGGGAGGATCTCCAGAGGACCCCGCGCCAGCATCTCCCGCATGAGCTCCGCCTCCTGACGCCGGATTTCGCGATGAAGCTCCTCGTTGGCGAGCTGGATCTCGAGCGCGTCCGTCCACGCCCCGGATGCCGCGGTCCGGTCCTCGTCCGCCCCGGCCGGCTCCCGCGGCGCGCGTCCGGCCACAACAGGCCTGAACGCCACCGCCCGTCCCGGGAGCGGCTCCATGGACAGACTCGCCTGCCAGCTTGCCTCCCGCTCGGCGTTGAGGCCCGCGAAGGTCACCCGGTAGTAGGCCTCGACTTCATCGGCGACGACCAGGAACCCGCAGGGCTCCAGCGCTTCCGGATCCACCGTCATCACGTCCCCCACCGCCAGCCCCAGCGGCGCGTCGCACACGCGCATCCCGAAGGTGGTCGTGGTGTCCCGGCCGTTCGAGTCGGTGACCCGCACCTCCACCTCCGACAGGCCGGCTTCCTCGGGCGCGCCCAGGATCCGGCCGTCCCCGGTCATCTCCAGCCCCGCCGGAAGCGCCGAGCTCTCCGCGATGCTCCAGACGTACCCCATGCCGGAGCCGCCCCGGGCCGACAGCTCGGCCCGGTAGTCCAGGGTGGCGCGTCCCCAGGCAAGCGAGTCGGTGAGGATCTCGAGCGGTGGTTCCGTGGCGGTGACCGTGAATTCGGCGGTCAGCCCGGAGACCGCTGCGCCGAGCGTCTGCACGGAGTCGCCGCCCAGCGTCCACTCGGTCTGCGCCGTGCCGTCCGCGCCGGTCCGCGTGGCATCCGGCGAAACGGATCCGCCGCCGGAGGTGACCTCGAAGGTGACGTCGATCCCGGAGGCCGAATGTCCGTTGGCGTCCAGCACCCGCACCACGGGGGACACCGCCAGCGCCCGGCCGAAGTACCCCTGCCCGCCATCGCCCTGGGTCTTCTCCAGCGCGACCGGTATCTGGACGACTTCCAGTGACGCCTCCGAACTGATCCTCTGGGCGACCGCGCGAATGCCCGCCATCCCGGGCCCGGTGGCGGTGGCCAGCCCTGTCGTGCGGTCGACCTCGGCCACCCCCGGCTGGGTGCTCGACCAGGCGATGGTCACGCCGGACATGGCGCGGCCCCGCTGGTCCAGCACCTGGGCCCGGTACTGCTGCCGGTCCCCGACGGCGTTCAGCGTGGCGGTCGCCGGGGTGATGGTCACGGTCGTGGGCGTCGCGGGGGGCTCGGGCGGAGTCGGGTCGCCGCCGCCGTCGCCGCCGCAGCCGATGAACGCAAGGAGAAGCGGAGCCGCCAGGCCGTGAACTGTAAAGAGAACACGACAATCTGTAAAGCGGACATTACGGTATCGCCGGGTGGGCGAAGCGAAGCGTGGATGCAACGCTGCTGGCGCCCGGAGGACACGATGGCTGGCTGGCGTGGTCATTCAATCAATTCCCGCCGATGATCGCTTCATATACGATGGGTCTCAGCAGGCGGTCGACCGGCGCCATCCCGTACGGCTGGAGCTGCGTCCAGGCGAAGGCGACGATCTCCTCTTCCGGATCGATCCAGAAATAGGTGCTGGCGACGCCGGACCACCAGTAGGTGCCGGGATTGTCGCCGACGGACACCGCGAACCCGAGGCCGAAACCCTGGCCGGGAAGCCCGAGAACGGGGATCATCTCGTCCGGCAGATGGTTCCGCGTCATGAGGGCGACGGTCTCCGGCCGCAGGATGCGGATCCCGTCCCTCTCGCCCCCTCCGAGCAGCATATCGCAGAAGCGGAGGTAGTCGGCCGCGGTGGAGGTGAGGCCGCCGCCGCCGGAGTACCAGCCCGGGGGGCGGGTGAAGCGGTCGCCGTTGGGCGACGGGGGTGCAACGAGTCCGTCGCGGCCGCGGAAGTAGACCTGCGTGAAGCGGTCCGCCTTGCCCCCTGCGACGTGAAAGCCGGTGTCGTGCATCCCGAGCGGCTCGAAGATGCGTTCGCGGAAGAAGGCGTCCAGCGACTGCCCCGAGACCACCTCGACTACGCGCCCGAGGACGTCCGTGGACATGCTGTAGACCCAGCGGTCGCCGGGATCGTCGACGAGCGGAAGGGACGCGATGACCTCGACCCGCTCCGCCAGGTCCGCCGTGCCGCCCATGTCGAGGGCGTTGAGGCTGCGGCGGTACAGCGAGTCGACCGGGGTGTTGCCGAAGACGCCGTAGGTGAGTCCCGAGGTGTGGGAGAGCAGGTCGCGGATCAGGATCGGACGGGCCGGTGGGCGGAACTTGCCGCCGTCGTAGACCTGCACGTCGGTGAAGGAGGGGATGACGGAGGACAGCGGATCGTCCAGCGAGAGGCGCCCTTCCTCGACGAGGATCATCGCGGCGACGCTCGTGACCGGCTTGGTCATCGAGTAGATGCGGAAGATGTCGTTGGGCTCGAGGGGGTCCTCGTCCCGGACGCGCCAGCCGTGGGCGTCCCAGTGTACGATCTCGCCGCTCCGCGCGACCAGCGTCATGATGCCGGCCGTGCGGTCGTTGTCGATGAACTGCTGCATGGTCGGGCCGATGCGCGCGAGGACCTCGCTGGAGAGGCCGACCTGCTCGGGGGCGGCGGTGGTGAGGTCCTGGATGGCCTGCCCGGTCGCGTCCAGCGCGAACGTCCAGACGCGCGGGGCGCCGCCATCGGAGACCAGCCCGGCCGCGATCGAGACGTACTGCGTACCGTCCACCTCGTAGGTGACCGGAGACGCGGTGCCGTCCCCGACGTCCGCCGACCAGAGTTCCGCGCCGGTGCGCGCGTCGAGCGCGGCCAGCCGGGATCCCGTGCCCCAGAAG
This sequence comes from Gemmatimonadota bacterium, assembly GCA_022822445.1. Taxonomy (GTDB): domain Bacteria; phylum Gemmatimonadota; class Gemmatimonadetes; order Longimicrobiales; family Gaopeijiaceae; genus Bin94. The sequence continues at coordinate 22,651 of JAJEBR010000019.1, forward strand.
ACGAGGTCGCCGGCGGTGGCCATGGTCCCGCCGTGCCCGGCGGTGGCCTCGACTCGCCACTTCTCGCTGTTTTCCGCCGGATCCCAGGCCAGGAGCACGTTGTTCGGCCCCTTCCGCGGCGGCCGCTCCGGCCGCTCTTCGCTTGCCCCGCGCGTGGTCCCGGTGTTCCAGACCCCCGCCTGATAGTCGAATCCGTCTTCCTTCTCGAAGTAGTAGTTGTTGTTCGTGGCCGGCAGGTAGACCAGCCCGGTGCGCGGGCTCCACGACATGGGGGGCCAGTTGTGGGCGCCGGCCGTCCCGGGAGCCAGGTAGACCCCTTGTCCGGTCATTCCGTAGCGGGCCTCGGGCGTCTCCATCGGACGGCCGGTGGCGAGGTCGACCCCGGTCGCCCAGGTCAGGTCGTCGGCGAAGGGCTCCGCCGAGATGAGCTCGCCGGTCAGTCGGTCGACGACGTAGAAGAACCCGTTCTTCGGCGCCTGCACGATGACCTGCCGCTCCCGGCCCCCGATCTCCAGATCCAGCAGCATGAGCGGCTGCGTCGCGGTGTAGTCCCAGTCGTCCCCCGGCGTCGTCTGGTAGTGCCACTCGATGGATCCGTCTTCCGGATCGAGGGCCACGATGGCCGAGAGGTAGAGGTTGTCGCCGCCCCCCGGGCTGCGGTTGTCCCGATTCCACGGGGAGCCGTTGCCGGTGCCGATGTAGAGGAGGTCTGCCGCCGGGTCCACCACCATCGCGTCCCAGACTGTCCCGCCTCCGCCCACGACCCACCACTCGCCAGTCCAGGTTTCGGCCGCGGCGCGCATGGCCTCGCTTTCGAAGCCGTCGGCCGGGTTGCCGGGGACGGTGTGGGTGCGCCACAGCTCGGCGCCGGTCTCGGTGTCGTAGGCGGTGACGTAGCCGCGGACCCCGTATTCGGCCCCACCGTTGCCGATGACGACCGCGTTGCCCGCCACCCGCGGCGCCCCCGTGATCGTGTAGTCGGAGCCCGGGGGTGTCGTCTGCACGGTCCAGACGAGTGAGCCGTCCGCGCGGTCGAGGGCGACAAGCCGACCGTCCAGCAGGCCGACGAAGATCTTGTCGCCGTCGAGCGCAACGCCGCGGTTGACGTCGCCGCAGCAGGACGGGGGGCCACCCTGTCGTTCATGGGGGATCGCAGGGTCCCAGCGCCAGATCTCCTCGCCGGTGACGGCATCCAGAGCGAAGACGAAGCTGAAGGCGGCCGTTCCGTACAGCATGCCGTCCACGACGATGGGCGTCGTCTCCAGCCTGGCTCCGGTCTTGGGGATCTCCCAGCTCCAGGCGACCCCGAGCCGGTCGACGTTGCCGGTGTTGATCCGGTCGAGCGGACTGTAGCGGGTTTCCGCGGCGTCGAGGCCGTGCATCGGCCAGTCCGACCGCTGTGCTCCCGCGGCGGAGGCGGCGGTGGTGAGCGCAAAGAGGGCAAGGAGGGCGGGGGTGAGGCCGTGGCGGACAGTCGAGAGTTTCAGCTTCATGCCGGGCGTTCCGTCTGAAGTGGGCGGAGAAGAGGGTAGACAAGATGGGCGGGCAGCGTGGGCTCCGCTATTGGTCGGGCGCTGCTGCCCTCCCCACGCATCTCCCCACGCGCGGGGTGCGGCCTCTGCCGCGCCGGAGTATCTTTGCGGGGCATGACTACGTTCCTCAAACCGTCGGGTCGCGCCATGCGCGCTGCCGCCCTCGGTGCCGGCTTCGGGTTGCTCGGCGGGGTGCTCGCGGGGGCCTGCGCCGACTCGGCCGACGCACCGCCCTTCGTCGCCGCGGCCGACTCGCGCCAGCTGATGCTGTCGGTGCTCGAGCCGGCGGCCGAGGTCTATTGGGACGCGGTGGGCTTCATCTGGGACATGGAGGGCACCTACGAGATCGAGCCGCGCACGGCGGAAGAGTGGGAGGCCGTGGAGAACGCGGCCTGGGTGCTCGCCGAGTCCGGCAACCTCCTCCTGCTCGAGGAGCGCGTGGAGGGCGATCACTGGGTGGCGATGTCCCGCTCGATGATCGACATCGGCATGCGTGCGGTCGAGGCCGCTCAGGCGCGCGACGCCGACCGGGTCTTCGAGGTCGGGGGCGATGTCTACCTGGTCTGCACCGGCTGCCACGCCGTCTACGCGACCGAGACCCTGCGCCCCAACTACGACACGATTCCGGACACCGTCGGGGCCACCCTCCCGGACACCCTCCCCGACACCCCTTGATCGAACGCTTCCTGGTCTGGCTCGGCGAGACCCCGTGGAGCATCGCGCTCCTGGAGTCGCTCTGGGTGTGGCCGCTGGTGGAGTCGACCCACGTGCTCACCCTCGGCCTCTTCGTCGGCACCACCGTGATGATGGACCTGAGGCTGCTCGGCATCGCCTTCCGGAAGGTGCCGATCACGGCATTCACGGGGCGCCTCCTGCCATGGACCCACATCGGGTTCATCATCATGACCGTGACCGGGCTCCTCCTCTTCTACTCGCAGCCGTTGCGCTACTACCACAACCTCTTCTTCCGCGTCAAGGTGCTGGTGCTGCTCCTGGCCGGCGCCAACGTCGCGATCTTTCACAACGGGGTGCACCGCCACGCCGCCGAGTGGGACCGGGATGCATCCCCGCCACGCGCTGCGCGCATCGCCGGCGCGGTGTCGCTGGCCGTGTGGACCGTGGTGGTGGTGACGGGCCGCCTCATCGCCTACAACTGGTTCGACTGCGACATTCAGCCCCAGCCCGCATGGGTGAACTGGATGGCGGGATGCCCCGTGCCGCTCCGATGATCGACTTCTTCCGCTGGTGCGAGTCGACGCCTATCGGCAGGGCGATCGGCGACTCCATCTGGGCCTTCCCGATCCTGGAGGCCGTCCACCTCCTCGGCCTGTCCGTCCTCGGGGGCGCGCTGCTCGTCGTCGACCTCAGGCTGCTCGGCGTCGGCCTCACCGGCCAGCCGCCCGCCCGGCTGGCCCGCTACGCTCGGCCCTGGCTGGTCGGAAGCGTGATCGTGATGGTGCTCACCGGAGTGCCGCTCTTCCTCTCGGAGGCCATCAAGGCGTACTACAACACCTCGTTCTGGGTGAAGATGTGCACGCTGCCGGTGGCGCTGACCTTCACCTTCGCGGTGCGGGAGCGCGTGGCCCGGCGCGCAACCGAGGATCCCGGCGTGGTCGGCCGCATCGTCGGGGCCGTGTCGCTGGCGCTGTGGTTTACCGTGGCGGCGGCCGGTCGCTGGATCGGGTTCTCCTGAGGGAGGAGGGCGGACGCAAACCGCTCCGGTGACTGGTCCTCACCGCTCAAACCGAGGCGCGATTCCGACCGTGTGTTTGCTCGCTCAGCAGCGCCCCTGCTGCCGCCTCGCCTTCAGCAGTTCCTCCTCGTAGGGCGCCCCCGTCCCGGACGAGCCCAGGAAGATCTTGCTGCCATCGGTGAAGGTCACGTCACGCCCGTTGGCGCGCTTCAGCGAGTGGTCCTTGGCCTGGTAACCGTCCACGATGATCTCGGTGCCGGGCTTCAGGCAGTCTCTACGTAACCCTCTACGCAACAAGACGTTGGGTGTCCCACCCTCCACGGCCCATACTTCCTGGGTCCCGTCTTCCTTCTCGATCTCGATGTGGATCCAGGTGTGCGGGTTCACCCACTCGAGCTTGACGATCTTGCCCTGGAGCTTGATCGGCGCGTTGCGATCGAACTCCGCTCCGAAGGCATGGTGGGCCACCACCGGAACCGCGACCGCGGCCAGCAGCACCGCCGCGCCGGCCAGGAGAATCCATTTGTTGCGCATCGCTCCCTACCTTCCTTCCTGCCGCTCTTGCGCCCGGGCACCGCGCAGCACGTTCTCGAGCGCGTAGTTGCCCTCGTGGCAGGCGTATTCGTAGACCAGTCCGTCGAGCCGCCGGAAGGGCACCTCGCCCCTCCAGGGCCCGCTCCACATGATCGGATCCTCGACGGTGAACTCGTAGTTGATCGTGTGCTCGTCGGCGCGGGTGAAGCGCTCGATGACCTTGAACTCCTCCGACGGCGCCACGCCCTGCAGCGTCTGATTCGGGTGAAGGTTCGTGGTCTCGACGACCAGCGTGTCCCCCTCCCAGCGGCCCCAGGAGTCGCCCATCCACGGGCGGATGTGAGCGGGCAGCGGCTTGCGCTCGCCCAGCCGGATGATCCGCACGTCGTGCACCATCTCGGTCATGATCATCACGTGATCCGGCGTCTGCACGATCGTGTAGTTGTTGTTGTAGAAGTAGTTGGGAAGCATCGGCGGCCCCCCGTTGGAGCCGAACGACATGATGCAGCGCTCGGCCAGCGGCCGGTTCTCCGGGTTGTCGTACTGGCCGAACTGGCTGGCGAATCGCCTCCGCTCGGCGCGCCGCTGCCGACCCTCGTCGGTGAGCGCCGGCGTCCGCCCGTTCTCCGGATAGACGATCAGCGAGGTCCGGGGTTCGCCGTTGAAGACCGCCACCAGGTCACCCGAGTCGATGTAGAAGGAGTTGTAGCCGCCGGTTCCCCCGGACGCCGCGTCGCTCCGCGGATCACCGGTGAAGATGCCTCCGGCCGGCGGCGCGTCCCGGTCGGGATCACTGTCCCGGGCCCCCCTCTGACGGGCGGTGCGCACGAATCCCTCGATCCGGGCCACGGCTTCCCAGGTGTGCGTCGGACCCTGTCCCTCCGGCCGCTGAATCGGGGTGACCGTCGCGTTGGACCAGTTCCCCTGCAGGTCGGGGTGTCCGTAGGGCGTGCGCGGAACGACCCATTCGACCGCCGCGGCCTCGCGCTCCTGGGCGATGACGGGCGTCGTGAGGATCGGGGTCAGACCCGTAGTGACGGCAACCAGACCCAGGGCGGCGGTGCCCGGCAGCGTCGGCGGGACGGCGCCCCTCCTACCGGCGGCGAATCGGATTCTTGCGCAGGTGTCCATACATCAGCTCCTCGACGAATTCCACGCACTGAAACTGCCCAAGCCGGGCATTCGGATCGATGTTGCGGTACAGCGGCATGCGGACCTTCCAGGGACGCGCATACGTCTCCGGGTCGTCCAGCTCCGCCTCGTACATGATGTGGTCCGGACCGATCATCGTGTAGCGCTCGGTGACCGTCAGGCCGGCGCTGTGGTGATTCCCCGCCCGGTCCAGCCACGTCTGCCCGTTGAAGCCGTTCACCACGACCACGAAGGTGTCGCCCTCCCAGCGGCCGACCGACTGTCCCATCCAGGAGTCGACCTGCGGCGGACCCGGATCCTCCAGGTAGACCTCGCGCATCGCGCCCGCGTACTCGTACGCCATGAAAACCTTCGTTTCGCTCTGGAAGATCCGGAAGGGGAAGGGCATGTAGGTCGCCCGCGGCACCCCCGGGAGGAAGCACTTGATCTCCGGGTCGCGCTCCAGCCACAGCTCGCGGTTCTCGTCGCGCAGCGCCAGCGCCTCGGGCAGGTAGGGAATCACGCCCCCCTCGACGACGCCATAGCCGGATGGGACGGACCCGACGGCACCCAGCGCGAGCACCTCGTTCGCCGGCACCGGAATCACGGGCCCGGGCTGCATGGCGAGGGCGGGACGGGCGGCGTGCGGCTCGATGTCCCAATGGGCATTGCCGAGCGCCTGCCACAGGCCGTTCATGTCGGGCCTGCCGGAGGGCGTGCGCGGTATGTCCCCGTCCTGGGCGCTCATGCAGGCGGGAACGGTCATCGCGAGCACAGCGAGAATCATGGGAAGAACAGGCGTTTTCTTCATGAATGACAATGTGTGGAAGTCGGGGCGCCGAGGCCAGTGCGGGCCGTGGTGTCCCGGACCGCCGCCGGTCGGGCCGGATGGGGCGCGGGGGCGGAGCCCCGCTTCAGCCGGGTCCCACCCCGAAGGCCAGCAGCAGGTTGCCGGGCATCTGCCCGAACGTCGCGTAACCGCTGTTGACGAACAGCATGCCTCCGGCGACCACCGGTCCGGGCCCGTCGATGGCGCCGCCCCTCCCGGGAACGCCGCCCACCGTCTCGCTCGGCTGCGTCGTGTCGAACTCCCAGATGACCCGGCCGTCCTCGGTGGAATGTGCGCGGATGAAGCCGTCCAGTCCGCCGGCGAAGACCACGCCGTCGATCGCGGTGACCCCCGCCGAGTTGCTGGAGTAGCAACGCCTTCTGCCGGCGCAGGCCTCCTCGGGAATCGGGACGCTCCAGACCACCTCGCCCGTCATGAGGTCCAGCGCGTACAGGCCTGGCGATCGTTCGCGCTCCGGGTTCACGTCCACGATCACGGCGTTGCGGTCCGCGTTGGGCGCATAGGCGTAGCGGCCGTCCGTGGCCATCCCCCAGTGGATCCCTCCGAGGGCGCTCCCCTTGCCGACCGCCGTCGACCACAGCAGCGCCCCTTCGTTGTCGGGGTCCAGCGCCCACACGTCGCCGGACTTCTGCCCCGCGACCAGGATCTCCTTGCCATCGGGGCGGGTGACCAGCATCGGCGCCATCCCGAAGTCCAGGTCGGGTCCGGGAGGATCGGGGCAGTTGTCGCGGTTTGCGGCCTGTGTGCAAGCCATGTTGAAGGCATCGCCGGCAGTCGCCTGGAACGACCAGGCCAATTCGCCCGTCTCGAGGTCCAGCGCCAGGATCGCGTCGCTCGACTCGGTGGTGGGGTGGGTCAGGTTCTCGCCGGTTCCGGCGTAGAGGAGCCCGCGGGCGGGGTCGATGGTGGGACTTGACCACACGGCGGCGCCGGACGGGCCCCAGGTCGTGGTTCCGGCCCCGTTCCGCCCCGTCTCCTCCGGATAGCCGGGGATGACGCGGTGGTACCAGAGGACATCCCCCGTCGCGGCGTCCAGGGCTGCAACCGCCCCCGAAGAGGTGCAGCACTCGTAGCGCGGATTGCCCGCGACGCTCACCTCGAGCGAGGAGACGGGAACGTAGAGCCGACCGTCGTGCAGGGCCGGGCTGCCCGTCCCGTAGGCCACGGCGTGCCAGCCGACCCGGACCCGCCACACCAGCGAGCCGCTCTCGAGGTCGACGGCGTAGGCGTTGGTGCGCGAGTCGACGAAATACGCGGTAGAGCGGCCGTCCGGTCCCTCACCGACCGTGATGGCGCCGCGGACCGTTGCGTCGGCCTCGAAACCCCACCGCACGCACCCGGTGGCCAGGTCCAGCGCCATCACCTCGCCGAAGGGCCCGGCCACGAGGGCGGCGTCCCCCGCGACCGCGGGCGAGGTGCGCATGTTTGTGCCCCCGGGGAAGGCGAAGGCCCAGCGCAACTCGAGGTTCGGCACGTCGGCGGCGGTCAGCCCGGCATGCTGCGGAGGCTGGTAGCCGGTGCCGGCCAGGTTGCCCGCGAATCCCATCCAGGAGACCGCGGCCGGGTCCATGCCGGTCCACGGGAGCCCGGAGCAGAAGGTGGACTCCGGGACGGGCACCGCCTCGTACCGGCGTCGGGTCAGGTACTCCGCTACACCGATGCGCTGCTCGGGTGTCAGGTCCGCGCCCTCCGCGCGCATCACGCCGTCCTCGAGCGAGGCCACGATGGCGCGCGGGGTGAGCTGCCGGAGGAGGCTGACCCCCGGTGTGCGCTCGTCGCCCGCCGGTGTATGGCAGCTCGCGCACGCCGCCTCGAAGATCTCTTCGCCTGTCTGGGGGTGCGCGGGGGTCCAGGAGGCCAGCGATGCGAGGACGGTGAAGACCGTTGCGGTCGCGGTGGAGCGGGGCGTCATGGGCAGCGTCCGGTTGAGTGGAGCCGACGCGGTCGGATGGAGGGGGATGGCTCCCGGACACGATAAGCCCCCGGAGGCTCTGGACGCTACACAGAACCTCCGGGGGCTTCTGGAACCGGCCGCAACCCGGCGCGAAGGCCGCTTACGGCGCGAACGTTCGATCGTGTTTCGGCTTAGTTGCCGAAGCGGCGACCGCTTGCCCTTGCCGGGTTGGGCTGGGTACTTGGACTAGACAAGTGATCACCTCCTTTTTCATGGGTTCGACTTCGGGCGGGACATTCATCCTGCGCGAGTCGGCACCGCCACGCATGGCGGCACCGCTTTTGGCCACCGTGGCCAGAATGAATGTATACTGACAGGTGGCGGGGGATCAACCTTGGCGATCGGGGCTTTTCGGGGCAAGGGGGCCCGCCAGGAAGCGGAAAGTAAGGTAAACATGACATCTTGTAATGTCGACTTTACGGTGCGGACGGGAATCCGGGCAACGCGACGCTCCGTTCCACGGGGCCGGGCCTTCCAGGGTGTCGGCGCCGCACTTTCGGGTGGCGCCGCCATGGCCCGCGCCGCCCTGGCCTCCGCCGCCATGGCCTGCCTCACCCTGGCGGGCTGTACAGCCGAGCCTCCGCCGGAGGCCGATCTGGTGCTTACGGGCGGCCCCGTCATCACCCTCGACGCGGAGAGCCGGGTGGCGGAAGCGGTGGCGGTGCGGGGCGAGCGGGTGGTCGCGGTGGGGACGGCGGCCGAGATCGAGGCGCTGGTGGGCCCCGGAACCGAGCGGGTCGATCTGGCGGGCCGCGCGGTCACCCCGGGGCTGATGGAACGCGCACGTCCACTTCGCGAGCGGGGGCGCGAACCGCCTCTACAACCTCGACATGAGCTACCCGAACGTCGAGAACATCGCGGACGTGCGGCGGATGGTGGCCGAACAGGCCGCGGTGGTGGGCGAGGGCGAGTGGGTGCGGGGTGGCGGCTGGGACGAGGGCAAGCTGGCTGAGGTGCGCTACATCTACGCGACGGATGTGGACGAGGTCGACGAGGGGCGGCCCGTCTGGCTGATGCACACGATGGGGCACTACGGGACGGCCAACTCGATCGCGCTCGAGATGGCGGGGATCACGGCCGACACCCCCGATCCGCCCGGCGGCACCATCGATCGCGACGCTGCCGGCCAGCCCACCGGCGTACTCAAGGAGTCCGCCATGGGGCTCGTCACCCGTCTCATCCCCCGCCTCGGGCCGGACCAGCAACGCGAGGGGATCCGCACCCTGGCCGACGGCTTCAACGCCGAATGCATGACCGGCGGCAAGGATCCGGGGATCACGCAGGCCACCTGGGACGCCTACGCGGACGTGCTCGCCGACGGCGACCTCACGGTCCGCATCTTCGTCCTGTGGAGCGCGCTGGACGGGCCCATCGAGGAGGTTCGCGCCTACGCCGAGCGCCTCGCCGGCTTCACCCGCCCCTACGAGTCCACCGGAGACGACCGCCTGATCGCCGGCGGCGTCAAGCTCTACAGCGACGGCAGCGGCGGCGCCCGCACCGCCTGGCTCTACGACCACTGGAACCGCGAATCCACCGGCACCGACACCGGCAACCGCGGGTACCCCACCATGGACCCCGACGAGCTGCGCCGCCGCTTCCGGGCCTACCACGACGCCGGCCTGCACGTCAGCATCCACTCCATCGGCGATCGTGCCATCGACTGGACGGTGGAGAGCTTCCAGGAGGCGCTCGCGGCCACGCCGACCCGGGGCCTCCGCCACGGCATCATCCACTCGAACATCCCCACCGACCGCGCGCTCGACGCCATGGCCGAGCTCCAGCGCGACTGGCAGGCGGGCTACCCGGAGCCATCCCCGACCTTCACCTGGTGGATCGGCGACACCTACGCCGGCAACTTCGGGCCGGAGCGCGCCCTTCGTCTCAACCCCTTCCGGTCCTACCGGGAGCGCGGAATGATCTGGGCGAGCGGCTCGGACTTCTTCGTGACGCCGTTTCCGGGACGGTACGGCGTCTGGGCCTCGGTGGCGCGCCAGCCGCTGCTCGGCATCTACGGGGACGCGCCCTACGGCACCGCCGAGTCGGTGGACGCCGAGACCGCGCTGCGCTCGTTCACCGTATGGGCGGCCCACCAGATGTTTCTGGAAGACAAGGTGGGGACGATCGAGCCCGGGAAGTACGCGGATCTGGCCGTTTGGGACCGCGATCCGCTCACCCTGCCGACCGGGGAGCTGCGCGACATGGCGTGCGAGATGACGGTGTTCAACGGGGAGGTGGTGTTCCGGGGGGAAGGGTAGGGGCGGAGGGATGATGAGATTCGGCTGGATTTTCTGTGGTCGTCCGGCGTGGATCGCGCGCGAGTTTACGATGCCTTGCACGATGTACTATCGTTGGTTGTAGCCGATTCCCGCCTTGCATGAGTTTTGGCTGCAAGGCGCCGGCTTCCCTTACCATCCAACGTGTTGGCTTCTTCCCCCCGACGATGACACCATACACGCGCTTAGTGTGTCGGAGCTCACGCGGAGAATATCCGATGCGGTGGCCGCACGGGATGTCGCGGCTCTCGCTGGCTACGCGAAGCTGTCGTCTGTTGGCCTGTTCGCCAAGCGCTCGGCAATCCAAGTCCGCGGGTGCGATGGCGGTACGATCGCTGCACACATTCCCGTGAGTCCGGAGCTCCTGGTAGCAATCGAGGTGGCGACCGCCCAGCTCGACTCCCAGGGATAGTCCCATCCGAGCCGCCCCCGTCCTTCTGTTGACGCTCGGAGTGTGTCACGCCGCCGCGACGCACATTCGCGCGCAGCAACCGGAGCGAGTCTCCGGCGAAGTGACCTGCGCGGAGTGCGTCATCACCCTCGACACTGTCGTGACCATCGGCGGTCTGGACGGACCCGGCCTGGAACTCGTCTCACCGTTTTCGGGTGTTGCCGTGGATCAGCGGGGCCGCATCCTGGTCTGGGAGGCCAGGGAAGCGGAGATCGCGGTGTTCGATTCGACCGGCACCTACCTGCAGACCATCGGGGGACGGGGGGTGGGTCCCGGGGAGTACCGGTCCATCTCGCACATTGGCGTTGGTCCCCGCTACATCCACGTATTCGAGTATTACAAGGGCCGCACGATGCTCGACCACGACTTTCGGGTGGTTCGCACCGATCAGTTTCCGGGACAGGTGAGGTCGGTCGCAGTGTTGAGCGATGACGTGTTGGTGTTCGTCACCGATGTCCCAACCCCTGAAGCCGTGGGTCACAAGCGGCGTGTATATCGGTTTCGACGGGGGCTTCCGGTATCTGGTCGGCTATGAGGAGACGGAGGCCGGAATACCGTTCCTCCACCTGCTGGAGCCGCGGCTGTCGCGGCGCTGACGTGGTTGGAGAAGGTCAGGCCGCCTTGAACGCCTTCCGAAACGCCAGCGCGCTGACGATCAGCCCGACCACGATCCAGATGACCCCCCAGGTCATGGTCGGCACGCCGGTGAGTTCCGCCAGCATGGCCGCGTCGGACTCCAGGTGGGGCCGGTCGAGCACGTCGCTCTTGATGTCGAGGATGGCGTAGAGGCAGCTGGTCAGGCCCAGCGCGGTCATGAGAATGCGGCTCGCGGCGGGCCCGAGTTTTCGCCCGGCGATCATCAGGGTGGCGCCGAAGGCCAGTCCGAAGGCGAGTCCGAAGCCGTTGCGGACGTAGAGGGCGGTGAGAACCACCACGAGCGTGCCGACGCCGAAGACCAGTGCCGGGGTGGGAATGCGCCGGCTGTTCGTGGCTGCCAGCAGCACCACGCCCCAGATCAGGCTGCCGAGGTAGCCGGCCGAGAGGGTGACGAAGGCGTTGCCGCCGCCGCAGTAGCAGGCGCCCCCCTGGTAGGGGTCGAGGGTGATCCTGTCGATGGAGCCGCCGGTGGCGATGGCCGCGATCCCGTGACTGATCTCGTGCAGCATCACGACGAAGATCTTGAGCGGGTAGACGACGGGCGTGTCCCACAGCAGCCAGAGGGCGGCGAAATAGAGGGCGAAGCCGGCCAGGAAGGTCAGCTTTCTCTTGACTTGGTCCGATTGCATGTCAGTGGCCATGTTGCCTGGCTCCGAAAGGGGTGTGGATTGGACTCCGTTCCCTACGTTTGGGGTTGGTCGGGTGTTCCGCCGCGGCCAGCCGCCCGCCGGTCGGGCGCGGTGCTTCGGGAGCCCCGGGCCGGTGCCTGGGCCCGGGCGGACAGCTGCGGCGCCCCCAACAATTATTGGCGCACCGGCCCCGCTTGGGTAGCTTGATCTGCCGCGCGTCTCCCCGCCGATCAAGGAGGACCTTCCGTGAAGCGATGCATCTCGATCACTGTTGCCGCCGCCGTTTTGGCCGCATGCAACGTCGCCGACTTCCGGCCGCTGGAGGTGGGCGACGGCGCTCCCCCGTTCACCGCGTTCACCCTGGACGGCACCGAAACGGGAAGTGCGGACCTGCTCGGCGGACCCTACATGCTGAACATCTGGGCGACATGGTGCGCCCCCTGCCGGGAGGAGATGCCCGAGCTGCAGGAACTCCACGACACCTACGCCGACCGGGGCTTCCAGGTGGTCGCGGTCAGCGTCGACGGCAGCAGTGACGGCGACCAGATCCTGGCCTTCCTGGAGGAGCACGACCTCGACTTCCCCGTCTGGCACGACCCCACCTGGGCGATCCAGGACGCGTACTTCCTGCTCGGTCTTCCCGGGAGCTTCCTGATCGACGCCGACGGGAAGATCGTGCGCAAGTGGCCGGGCCCCTTCCGCCCGATGGAGGAGGATGTGCAGGCGGATGTGCGCGCGCTGCTGCCCGCGGCGGCGCAACCCTGACGACGTGCGCGGTTCGGACCATCAGGAGCTCTTCCGGTGAACCCTGAGCGGCCCGCGACGGGGGCCGCAGATTCGGGTTCCCACGGATCCGCGGGGGAGGGGCCGAAGGTCGTTGCGGGGCTGAGCCGGGATCTCGGGCTGGTCTCGGCGCTGGCGATCGGGACCGGCACGATGATCGCGGCCGGGATCTTCACGCTGTCGGGGCTGGCGGTCGGGTACGTGGGCAGCGCGGCGATCGTCTCCTTTCTGCTGGCGGCGGTGGTGGCGGCCTTCACCGCGCTCACCTACTGCGAATTCACCTCCATCTACCCGTCCTCCGGCGAAGGCTACCTCTACGCGCGCAAGACCTTCCCCCCGCTGCTGGCGTACCTGGTGGGGTGGTGCATCCTGCTGGGCTACGCGTCGTCGTGCGCCTTCTACATCGCCAGCCTGTCCACCTACTTCAACGAGTTCATCTGGCACGTGCCCCTGGTGGCGCTGCCGGGGCTCGTCTTCCTGGCCGCGCTCACACTCCTCAACATGAAGGGCACGAAGGAGAGCGGCACCTTCCAGATTGTCGTCACGGTTGCGAAGATCGCGCTCCTGATATGGTTCATCGCCGGAGGGCTGGGCGGCTTCGACACGGCGGCCATCACAGAGCGCTTCAGCACCGACCTCCCGCTCATCGCGTCGACCGCCGCGCTCGTCTTCATCACCTTCTTCGGGTTTTCGGCGATCGCCGCCTCGGCGGGCGAGGTGATCAACCCGACGAAGACGATCCCGCGCGCGATCTTCATCTCGATGCTGGTGGTGACGGTGCTCTATGCGGCGGTGGTGCTGGTCGTGGTGGTGGCCGACCTGACCGAGTACACCGAGTCCGCGATGGGCGTGGCCGCGCGGGCCTTCCTGGGGCCGATCGGGGGCGCGGTGATCGTGGGCGGGGCGATCTTCTCGATGATCTCCGCGTCGAATGCATCGATTCTGGCCGGATCGAGGGTGGCGCTGTCGATGAGCCACCGCAGCCATCTGCCCAGTTTCTTCGGCCGCATCGGCGCGCGCTCGCACACGCCCTATGTGGCGGTGCTGGCGGCGGGCGCCTCGATCGGCGTCTTCGCCCTCCTGCTGCCCCTCGAGGACCTCGCCCATTTCGCGAACCTCGTCCTCCTGTCGGCGCTGTGCTTCGTGAACGCGGCGCTGATCCTCCACCGCCGCCGCTTCCCCGACATCGAGCGCCCCTTCCGGGTTCCGCTGGTGCCGCTGCTGCCGGCGCTGGGGATCGCGGCCAACATATACCTGATCCTGCAGATCCCCATGCAGGGGCACCTGCAGCCGGTGCTGCTCGCCATCCTGGCGCTGCTGGTGGGGCTGTTCTGGTACGCCGCCTGGCGCGGCACCCGCTTCGAGGTTCCCGATGCCGCGGGGCCCGGCTCGCGCATCGTCGCCCTGCGGGCATCACCGCGCGAAGCCGCGTTCCGCGTGCTGCTTCCCGTCCACAATCCCCACACGGCCGAGCCCCTGGTGCGGCTGGCCGCCACCCTGGCCCGGCACCGCGACGGCGAGCTCACCCTGCTGCGCGTGGCCCGGGTCCCCGAACAGCTGCCGCCCGAGATGGCGCGCTCGGCGATCGAGGGCGAGGAGGAGATCCTCGAGCGGCTGCAGGCGCTGGAAGGGGAGGTGGGTGTGCCGATCACCACCGAGGTGCGGGTCGGTCACAACGTCGGCCGCGCGATCCTGGAGTCCGCGCACGAGGACCGCTCGCACCTGATCGTGCTGGGCTGGAAGGGCTTCACCACCACCGCGCGAAAGATCCTCGGCGAGGTCACCGACGACGTCGTGCGGCTCGCGCGCGCCGACATCCTGCTCGTCAGGTTCGGCCCCGAGCCGGCGGTGCCGCGGCGCATCCTGCTCCCCAGCGCCGGCGGCGTGCATGCCCGCAAGGCCCAGAGCTACGCGGTGGGATTGACGGCGTCCGCGGGTTTGGTTTCGCCGGACAGCCCGGCTGCCCCGGACAGCCTGCCGCCCCCGGACGGCCCGGCTGCCCCGGACGGCCCGCCCGCACCCGGCGGCGGTCTCCTCACCCTGGCCTCGTTCATCCCCCCAGGGTCCCCGGACGGGCGTCGCGCCGAGCAGGAGGAACGCCTCGCCGAGGAACGGACGGAGTTGCCGGCCAGCGCTGCCGTCGACACGCGGATCCTCACCGGCGCCGGCGTTGCCGAGTCGATTCTGGGGGCGGCCGACGAGTTCGACGCGGTCATGGTCGGCGCCTCCGGGGACAGCTTCTCGAACCGGATTCTCTTCGGGACCATTCCGGAGCGGATCGCGCGCGAGGCGCCGGGCGCGGTGATGGTGCTGAAGAGCCATGAGCGCGTGAAGGCGTTCCTGGGGCGGGTGGCGGCGGACTGAGGGGAGCCAGCCAGGGTTGGCTACAGGAATGTAAAGTGCACATTACAGTTTGCCATGTCGACATGACAACACGGCCGCTGTCGGCGGGGTGGCGGCTGACGGTCACGGACGTTCCCCTGTAATGTTGACGGACTGTTGTGCTGACGCGCGGTCGTGCTGACAATGCGCGCGCCGCACGCGAGAATTCAAGACGATTCCCTGATAATCCCTCCCGCCTCCCGAAACCTCGCCCTCCATCTCCCGAGTGAACGTCCTCTCCCGAGACCACATGCTCGAACGGGCCGCGGAACTGCGTCCCTGGGACGTGGTCGTGGTCGGTGGCGGGTGCACCGGACTCGCGACTGCTCTTGACGCGGCGACCCGCGGATACCGGACGCTGCTGCTCGAGCGCGGCGACTTTACCGGCGGGACTTCCAGCCGCAGCACCAAGCTGGTCCACGGGGGAGTGCGCTACCTCCGGCATGGCGAAATCGGCCTCGTCTACGGAGCGCTCGGCGAACGGCACCGTCTGGTGCGGAATGCCCCCCACCTGGTACACGATCTGGCCCTCGTCGTCCCGGCATACCGGTGGTGGGAGCGACCGTACTTCGGCATCGGGCTGAAGCTCTACGACGCCCTGGCCAGCGGACGCGGTCTCGGGAGGTCACGCCTGTTGAGCCGGCGCGACTGCCTCAACCGGATCTCCACGCTGTCGGACCGCGGGTTGCGCGGCGGCGTCCTCTTCCACGACGGCCAGTTCGACGACGCCCGTCTCGGGTGGACGATGCTGCGGACAGCGGTCAGCCTGGGCTGCGTGGCGCTGAACCATGCGGAGGTGACCGGGCTGGTGGAGTCGCTCGGGACGGTGAAGGGAGTGCGCGTGCGAGACCTGCTGGGCGGCGCGGAGTGGGAGGTGCGCGGAGCCGTGGTGGTGAACGCAGCGGGCCCCTTCGCCGATTCGGTCCGGCGGATGGACGAACCGGACCGGAACCCGGCCGTGGTGCTGAGCCGGGGGGCGCACATCGTGGTGAGCAGCGCTTTCCTGCCCGGCCGCACCGCGGTGCTGGTCCCGAAGACCGACGACGGCAGGGTCCTCTTCGCGATTCCCTGGCACGGCCACGTCGTGATCGGCACCACCGACGTGCCGGTCGACGAACCCTCGCGCGAGCCCGTCCCGACCGGGGCCGAGGTGGACTACCTGATCGAGCACGCGGGGCGCTACCTGACCCGCCCGATCACGCGGCCGGACATCCTGTCGGCGTGGGCGGGCCTGAGGGGACTGATGGCCGCCGGCCCCGAGCAGAACACCGCCGCGCTGTCGCGTGGCCACAGGGTGGGGGCCTCGCGGCGCGGGCTCGTCACGGTGACGGGCGGGAAGTGGACGACCTGCCGCAAGGTTGCACAGGACGCGGTCGAGGTCGCCGCCGACGTCGGGGGGCTGTCGCCGGCCCACACCCGGACCGCGACGCTCAGGCTGCACGGCTACTCGAAGCGGGGCGACGTGCGCTACCCGTGGAGGGTCTACGGCAGCGACGCCGACGCCATCCGCAAACTGGAGGAGGCAGACGATCGCCTCGCCGGCCTGATGCACCCCGCGCTTCCGTACCGGCTGAGCCAGGCCGCGTGGGCGGCGCGAAGCGAGATGGCGGTTCGCCTGGAGGACGTGCTGGCGCGGCGGACGCGGGCGCTCTTCCTGAACGCGAGGGCGGCGTCGGCGTCGGCGCCGGCGGTAGCCGCGGTGATGGCGCGGGAACTGGGCCGGAACGAGCGGTGGGCCGAAGAGGAGGTCCGGGCTTTCAGGAGGCTGGCGAAGAGCTACCTTTGCGGGTGACTCCATCCACCCGAATCCACCCGGAGAGACCCCTTGCCCGTGCACCGATCACCCGCCAGACCCGCAACCGACGAGTACGCCGACTTCTACGGATCCTACGTCGCGGCGGTGAAGGAACCGCTCCTGGAGACGCTCGAGGCGGAAGCCGGCCAGTGGCGCGCGCTCCTCGCCGGCGTTCCGCCCGAGAGGGAAGGGTACCGCTATGCGCCCGGGAAGTGGTCGGTACGCGAGGTCGTGGGGCACGTCATCGATGCCGAGCGGATGTTCGCCGCCCGCGCGTTGGCTTTCGCGCGCGGTGACCGTTCGCACTACCCCTCCTTCGACGAAAACGCGTACGCGGCCAACTCCGGTGCCGACCGCCGCCCCCTGGCCGATCTGGCCGAGGAGCTGGTCGCGGTCCGCCGGTCGACGGTCCTTCTGCTCAGGAGCTTCGAAGAGGACACCTGGAACCGTCGCGGGAGGGCCAGCGGCTACGAGTTCACCGTGCGCAGCCTGGCGTGGATCATCGCGGGACACTCGCGGCATCACCGGGGGGTTGTGGCGGACAGGTACCTGGGGACGCCGGCGGGGCAGGACCAGCAGTGAGTCGCCGATGAAGCTCCTCATCCTGTCGCGCGCCGAGATCCTCTCGCTGATCACGATGGACGACGCGATCGAGGCGATGGCGCGCGCCTTCGGGCAGCTGTCGGCGGGCGTGGCCGAGATGCCGGTGCGGGGGGCGCTGACGACGGGAGACGGGATCTCGCTCTTCATGCCAGCGCGGCTTGGCGCCACCGGGGAGCGTGGAGCCAAGGTCGTTTCCGTCTTCGGTGGAAACCGGGCCCGCGGGCTCCCGTCGATCAACGGGGTGATCCTCATGCTCGACGACGAGACGGGGCTCCCGGCGGCGCTGATGGACGCCGGCGAGCTGACCGCGATCCGCACCGCAGCGGCGGCGGGCCTCGCGGCGAGGCTGCTGAGCCGGGCGGAGTGCCGCGTGCTGACGATCTTCGGCGCGGGAGTCCAGGCCCCCCGGCAGGTCGAGGCGATCCGGGCGGTCCGGCCGATTCAGGAGGTGCGGGTGGTGTCGCGGGGCGGGGAGTCGGCCGCGCGGCTGGCCGCGTCGCTCAACGGTGTTGAGGCGCGTGCGGTGGGCGACCCGGCGGAGGCGGTCGACGGGGCCGACATCGTCGTGGCCGTCACCACTTCGCGCACGCCGGTCTTCGACGGCGCGGGTCTGCCCGCCGGGACCCACGTGAGCGGCAGCGGCAGCTTCCTGCCGGACCATCAGGAGATCGGCAGCGAGGTCGTCACGCGCGCCAGGGTGGTGGTGGAGGAGCGCGAAGCCGCGCTGGAGGAGGCGGGCGACCTCATCATCCCGATCGGGCAGGGGCTGGTCACCCACGACGTGATCGACGCCGACCTCGGCGAGATCGTCAACGGGGACGCGCCGGAGGGCAGCGCGGGCCGCGATCTCACCTTCTTCAAGTCGGTGGGCACGGCGGTCCAGGATGTGGCGATCGGGGCCGAGGTGCTGCGCCGGGCGGAGGAGGCGGGGGTGGGGACAGTCATGGCGCTGTGACCGCCACCGAGGCGCCAAAGGTAATGTGAACACTACATAATGTCGTGTCCTCTTTACATTCCTGCCCCTACAGCACCTCCTCCATCTCCCTGACCAGCACCTCCAGCATGTCGGTGTAGAAGACCCGCCGCGACCGCTGGTCCTGCGTCAGCGGCGCGACCACCCCTTCGACGTCGCCCGACAGGCGGCCGATGCGGGTGACGAGCTCCCCGAACTCGCGCTGGAGGTCGCGCAGCTTGGCGGCCCGGGGGCTGTCGTCGTCCTCCGCAACGCCCTCCAGCGCCTCTTCCACGCGTGCCATTTGGCGTTGTGCCCGGGCCCGCAGTTCGCCGAGCTGCAGCAGGGTGGCCGTCCAGGCCGAGCGGGTGGCTGGCGTCACGTTCAGCCGCGGATCGTCATGGACCTCGAACGGCTGCGCCAGCTGCGCATCCGCTCCCGCCTCCGCGCCTTCAACCTGCAGCCGCGCGGTGTAGTTCCCCGGCACGACCAGCGGCCCCCGCCCCCCACCGAACCCCCCGCCACCCCCTCGCCCGGCCTCGTCCCCGACCCGGTGGCGAAGATCCCACACGACCCGGTTCATCCCCGCCCGCCCGGTCCCCTCCACCGTGGCCACGCGGCCGCCGACCCCGTCCTCGATCACGACCGTCACCGCCCCCGGCTCGGCCTCCTCCCCGAGCCAATAGTCGAGGATCGCGCCGTTCGGGGGGTTCTCGCCCCGGTAGAAGATGTCGCCCGTGTGGGCCTGCCTCCCCGCCCGGCGGATCTGCGTCGCGGGCCCGATCGTGAACAGGTGCGCGGCGCTAGCCATCACCTCGGGGGTCAGCTCCTGGAGTGCGTTGATCTGGTCGAGGATCCACACGCCGCGCCCGTGCGTCCCCAGCACGAGGTCGTTCTCGCGCGGGTGGATGACCAGGTCGTTGAAGGCCGCCGTGGGCATCCCGCCGCGCAGCTCGGTCCAGTGCGTGCCCGCGTCCATCGTATGGAAGAGGCCGATCTCGGCGCCCAGGAAGAGCACGGACTCGTTGCGGAGGTCTTCGCGCACAGTCCGCAGCACCCGGTCCGGGGGCAGATCGCCGGTGATGGAGGTCCAGGTGACCCCGTAGTCGTCCGACCTGTACAGGTAGTTGGCGTAATCGTCGTTGCGGTAGTTGTTCCAGACGGCGTAGACGCGCGCCTCGTCGTGGCGGGAAGGCTCGATGCCGCTGACCCAGGCGCCAGGAGGAAGGCCGGGGAAGCCGGTAGGGATGGCTCCGGTCCCAGGGGTGGCCTCGGCCGCCGGTCCGCGTTCGGCCCATGGCCCGCGATCGGCCGACGGTCCGCCGCGACTCACCGTCACCGCTCCCTCCGGCCAATCCGAATCCGTCGCGTCGCGCGCCGCCACGTCCGTCCACGTCGCGCCCCCGTCCCGCGACACATGAAACCGCCCGTCATCCGTCCCCACATACAGCAGCCCCCGCGCCAGCGGACTCTCCGCCACCGACGAGATCGTGGGCCAGTACGGGATTCCATCATCCAGCGAAGGGGTGTAGTCGTCGGGCATCTGCCCCATGATCGGGAGCGTGCGCCGGTCGGTGCCGGTGGTCAGGTCGCCCAGCTCCTGCCAGGAGTCGCCACGGTCCGTCGTCTTCCACAGGATGTTCGTGCCCGCGTACAGGGCCGACGCATCGTGGGGGGAGATGATGAACGGGCCGTCCCAGTTGGCCGGTGCCATCGCGTTGCCGAGCCGCTGCCGATCGAAGGTGCCGACCTCCCGCCAGGTCTCCCAGTTGCGCCGCCCGCCGATGTGCCCGATCGGGTCGCCGGGCCGGATCGAGGTCCGCTCGCCCGTGCGCAGGTTGACCCGCGACAGCCCCAGATACTGCGACTCGGTGTAGACGATCGTGTTGCTGGTCGTGTCCACCAGGTTGATGAAGCCGTCGCCGCCGCCCAGCCGGGTCCAGTCGCTGTTGAGGATGCCGGCCTGCCGGTAGGTCTCGCTCGGCCCCATCCAGGAGCCGTTGACCGGCACATGATCGTTGTAACTATAGGTGAGTCAACACTATACACAATTCCACATCGAGCAATTATCACTTTCGATATGCCTAGCGATTCTAGTCGCGTCAGGGGGAAGAGAAACGTAACTGTTCGGTGAAGCCGTGGTCTCCGAATTCTTGGTGGGTTCGGCCGGATAGACCGACCAGCGCCCCCCACTTCCACCTCCAATCGGGAAAGCGGACACAGTGCGGAGACGAAGAACCCGTGATGTCGGAACGAATTTGTTGATCGGTTGGCCAGCAGCGCATAAAGGGTGCGCCGGCCCGGCAGAGCGGGTGAAGCGCGAATCCCGGCAGGGGATCACTGAGTCTAACAGGGACTCCACGATCTGCCACCTTTCCCGCCGCCTGGCTCGCATCCGGTGGAGTCTGACCGAAAAGCCGTGAAGGTCGTGTCGATTGGCGGGACTCTGCGGGCGTTCCGATCAACCGACAGACGGAAGCATCCCAGGGCACGGATCGCCTGTCACTCGGCGCAGCGGGTGGAGAGACACTCCGTTGGCCGAGTTGCCGTAGGTCACGTCCATCTCGCCGAGCCCTTCTATGTGCCGCCGACCGGTAGGGTGCCGGAAGACAAGGGCACTGTCGGCGTGGATCCTCGCAACCCTGTGAATCCGGTTTGACGGCGTGCGCACCATCGCGTAGCAGCCGGTCTCGGGGTTGATGATGGCGCCTTGCGTTGTCTTGTCGCTTCCGAAGAGCACGAGGTTGCCCAAGTCGTCGAAGGAAGGTCGGAGTCGCTTGCTCCACACAGGGCATTCTCTCCTCAGGGTCACCCCGTTCACCGTCACTGCCCGCAGACAGTCATCCTCGACAAAATCTGTCGGCACTGCGATCCTGCGTTCCTCATGACCGGCCCGGTACACGAACACCGAGTCCGATCCGGTGTCGTAGCTCGACACGACGTAGGCGGCACCATCCAAGCAGGCGATCCGCGATGACGAGAGCCTCCGACTGATCGCTACCCCAACTTCAACCGTTGCCGCCTTGAGTGCCCTGCCGTTCGACAGCACGGGGCCGATGTTCTCGTCCCCATCCGGCCCCCGTCGCACCACTCCGCCTTGAGTGGGCACGGCCGGGGCACCGGCCAAATCGCAAACGGCTTGGCGC
>JAJEBR010000123.1 GCA_022822445.1 Gemmatimonadota bacterium
CATGATCATCGTCACCGCGGAGGAGCGGCCCGACGCGCCCGAGTGGGAGGGACGGCTGCAGCTGCGCTCCTCGTCGCCCTCGAAGCCGGCCTCGTCCGCCGCCGCATCCGCAGCCGCGACCACATCATGTACGGCTTCAACGGCCAGTATCCGGGACCGCTCCTGCACGTCCCGGAGGCGGCGACCGTCACCATCGACTTCACCAACTCGATCCCGTGGCCGACGACCATCCACTGGCACGGCCTCCGCCTCGACAACGCGTCCGACGGCGTGCCCGGCGTCACCCAGGACCCGGTCGAGCCCGGCGAGACCTTCCGCTACACCGTCCACTTCCGCGACCCCGGCGTCTACTGGTACCACCCGCACCACCGCGAGGACATCCTCAAGGACCTCGGCCTCTACGGGAACATGCTGGTCGAGCCCCGCCAGCCCGACTACTACGCCCCCGCCGACCGCGAGGAGTTCCTCATGCTCGACGACTTCCTCATGGCCGGCGACGAGCCGATGCCCTTCGGCCAGGAGCGCACGACGCACGCCTTCATGGGCCGCTTCGGCAACCTCTTCCTCGTCAACGGCGAGCCGGACTACGAGCTGGAGGTGAGCGCCGGCGAGGTCGTGCGGCTGTACCTGACGAATGTATCCAACACGCGGACCTTCAACCTGTCGTTCGAGGGGGCCGCCGGGCGGGAGGATGACGGGGCCGCGCGATCCGGGGTTGCGGCGCCGGGGGCCGCCGGGCAGACCGACCCCCTGGCCGCGCCCCCGACCCACCGCATCAAGGTCATCGGCACCGACATCGGAGCCTTCGAGCGTGAGGAGTGGGTCGAGAGCATCGTGCTGAGCCCCGCCGAGCGCTACATCGTGCACGTGCGCTTTGACGAGCCCGGTGAGTACACCCTCCTGAACCGTATTCAGGGTATCGACCATTTGGGCGGCGTCTTCTTCCCCGAGACAGACACGCTGGGGGTGGTCCGGGTGGCACCGGCTGCCGAGGGGGCGGAAACACTTGGCTCGCCCGCCGCCGCGGACAACAGCTCACCCGCCGTCAACCCGCCCGCCACCGCAGCCCGCTCACCCACCGCCCCCAACTCGCCGTCCCCCGCCTTCGACACCCTCCGCACCAACCTCCACGCCGCCCGCGAGATCGCGCTGTACCGCGACCAGTTCGACCTCCCCATCGACCGCGAACTCACCTTCACCCTGGAAACCACCGGCGTGCCCTACATCGTCGAGCGGCTGATGCAATTCGACTCGGCCTACTTCCACCCCGTCGAGTGGAGCGGGACGATGCCGATGATGAACTGGAATTCGACGTCCGAGGAGGTTCGCTGGATTGTACGGGACCCGGCCACAGGGGCCGAGAACATGGACATAGAGTGGGAGTTCGAGGTCGGCGACATCGTCCGGATCCGGCTGCACAACGAGCGGCGGTCGTTCCATGCCATGCAGCACCCCTTCCACATCCACGGGCAGCGCTTCCTGGTGCTCGCGCGCAACGGCGTCCCCAACGAGAACCTGGCCTGGAAGGACACCGTGCTCCTCCCGGCGGGCACCACCACCGACATCCTCCTCGAGATCACCAACCCCGGCCGCTGGATGGCCCACTGCCACATCTCCGAACACCTCGAAGCCGGCATGCGGATGCTGTTCACGGTGAATCCCTGAGGACCGTGCGCTCGCGCAACACCGAGGCCCGCCGCAGGCTTTGTTCGCCCGCCGAACAAAGTCTCGGATGACGCCGGCCCGATGACCCCCGCCTCCGACTGGCACGAAGCCCACCGCCAGGCCGTCGAGCGCGGCGAATCCTTCTACGTCGACCCCGGAACCGGCCTCCACGTCTTCACCGAACTCGGACTCCGGCGGCGCGGGCACTGCTGCGGGAGCGGCTGCCGCCACTGCCCCTACCAGCACGAATCGATGGAGCTGGACAGCCGCGTCGCGGGAGCCCAGCAGCCCTCCTGGCTCACCGCCGACCTGCCCTCGGGCGCCCCCGCCGATGTCCTGTTCTGGAGCGGCGGCAAGGACAGCTTCCTATCCTGGCGCCGGCTGATGCGCGAGGGCGCGCGGCCGGTCGTGCTGCTCACCACCTTCGACGCGGCCACCCGCATCGTCGCGCACCAGGAGGTCCGCGTCCGCCAGATCGTCCGCCAGGCCGAGCACCTGGGACTGCCGCTCCTGGGCGTCCCCCTGCACCCCGGCCACCCCTACGTCGACCGCATCCGCGAGGCGATTGCGCTGGTGCCGGCGATCCGGCGCTTCGTCTTCGGCGACCTCCACCTGCAGCACATCCGCGAGTGGCGCGACACCGCCTTCCGCGAGCTGGCGGCCGAGTGCGGGGCGGCCCTCCACTTCCCGCTCTGGGGCGTTTCCTGTGAAACGTTGATCGCCGATCTTGAGGCCAGCGGGGTCGTGTGCGAGGTCTCGGCGGTGACGGAGGCGGCCGAGGGCGTGATCGAGGTGGGGGAGCGGTTCGACCGCGCGATGATGGGGCGGCTGTCGGCCGGAATCGACCCGTTCGGCGAGAACGGCGAGTTTCACACGCTGGCGAAGGTGTGGGAGCGGCGGTAGAATCGTGCGCAAGCTCCCGCCCGCCCGCTCGCGCCAAACGCGCCCGCGCCCGCACGCAACAATCAGGAGAACCCCGGAAATGAGACGACCCGCCGCCATCCTCGCAGCCACAGCGGCCCTGGCCGCACTCGCCATCGCCACCGCGTACCCCGGTACCGCCAGCGCCCAAAGGCCCGTCCCAGGCACCGCAGGGGCCCGCTACGTGGCCGTGGACGCCGAAATCGTCGCGCTCACCGGCGCCACCGTCGTCGACGGCACCGGCGGGCCGGTCCAGCGCGGCCGCACGGTCGTGATCGAGGGCAACCGCATCACCGCGGTCGGGCCCGACGGCGCAGTCGACATCCCGGACGGGGCCGAGGTCATGGACCTGGCCGGCCACACCGTGATTCCGGGGATGGTCGGGCTGCACAACCACCTGTACTACACGGCCGCGGGGGGACGCGCCGCGCAGCTCACCCACAGCGCGCCGCGCCTCTATCTGGGGAGCGGGGTCACCACCGTGCGCACCACCGGCAGCCGCCAGCCGTACGCGGAGATCAACCTGCGCGAGGTGATCGAGGCCGGGCGGGCGCCGGGTCCGCGCATTCACATCACCGCGCCGTACATCACGGGCGGGGGCGGGATTTCGGGCATGACGATGCTCGAGTCGCCCGAGCAGGCGCGCCGCTTCGTCCGCTACTGGGCCGCCGAGGGGGCGACCCGGCTGAAGGCGTACACGCGGATCAGCAGCGAGGCGCTGGGGGCCGCGATCGAAGAGGCGCACGCGCAGGGGATCAAGGTCACCGGCCACATCTGTTCGGTCAGCTTCACGGAGGCGGTCGAGCTGGGGATCGACAACATCGAGCACGGCCTGCCGACCAACAGCGACTACTACCCCGGGCGCGGGAAGGACGAGTGCCCCAACGACATCATGAGCCAGGCGCTCTCGGTCGACGTGAACAGCCCCGAGGTCGAGCACACCTTCAGGACGATGATCGACGCGGGGGTCCCCATGACCTCCACGCTGGCCGTCTACGAGCTCTTCTTCCAGGGACGGCCGGTCCGCGACCAGCGCACCCTCGACGCGATGAGTCCCGCCGTGCGGGAAGACTACCTGGCCAGCAAGGCGCAGATCGACGAGGTCGGGCAGGATCCGGCGGGGCTGCTGAACGCGATCGCGTACGAGAAGGCCTTCTACGATGCCGGCGGCGTGCTGGCGGCCGGCGTCGATCCGACCGGCAACGGCGGCGCCCTGCCCGGCTACGGCGACCAGCGCAACTACGAGCTCCTCCTCGAGGGCGGCTTCGCGCCGGTCGACGCGGTCAAGGTGATGACCGCGAACGGCGCCATGATCCTCGGGGAGGACGACCTGGGGACCGTCGAGGCCGGGAAGATCGCCGACCTGGTGGTGCTTAGCGGCGACCTGACCGCCGATCCGGCCGTGATTCGCAACGTGACGGTGGTATTCAAGGACGGTGTGGGCTACGATTCACCGATGATGCTCGAAGACGTGCGGGGGCAGGTGGGGATCCGCTGACCGATTCACTTCAAAGTGAGAAGAGACATGTCCCGATTCAGGCCGTGGCAACTGTTGGCGTTCGCAGCAATCCCCCTGATGGCCGTGTGCGGCGGAGGTGACGATGGTCCCGGTCCCGTCGAACCGCCCCCTCCGCAGCCGAACCGGGCCCCACAGGCCGTCGGCAGCCTCGGCACGGTGACCCTCCCCCTCCGCGGGGACGTCAGCGTCGATGTCTCCTCCAACTTCCGCGATCCGGACGGGGACGCGCTCACCATCTCCGCGACCTCGTCGGACCCCGGCATCGCGGGCGCGCAGACGGACGGACCCAACGTCACCGTCACCGGCGTCGCACCGGGAACGGCCACCATCACCGTCACCGCCCGCGACACCGGCGGCCTCACCGCGACCCAGCAGCTGGGCGTCACCGTCAACGGCCCCCCGGTGCTCACCGACTCGATCCCCGACCACATCCTGGCCGAAGGCGCCACCGCAACGGTCAACCTCGACGACCACTTCACCGACCCGGACAACGACGTGACGAGCTACGAGGCGG
This sequence comes from Gemmatimonadota bacterium, assembly GCA_022822445.1. Taxonomy (GTDB): domain Bacteria; phylum Gemmatimonadota; class Gemmatimonadetes; order Longimicrobiales; family Gaopeijiaceae; genus Bin94. The sequence continues at coordinate 4,620 of JAJEBR010000123.1, forward strand.
AGTCGTCGGACGCGGCGGTCGCGACCGTGTCCGTCGAAGGCGCCACCGCGACCATCACCGGCGTTTCCGCGGGCAGCGCAACCGTGACCTTCACCGTGAGGGACGACTTCGGGCAGGAGGGCAGCCAGGACATAGACGTCACCGTCGAGGACGCGAACCAGGCCCCGCAGGCGACGGACTCCATCCCCGCCCAGGCGCTGATGCCGGACGCAACCGCGACCATCGACCTCTCCGCCCACTTCACCGACCCGGACGACGACGCGCTCACCTACGAGGGCGCGACCTCCGACGCCGCCGTCGCCACCGTCATTATCGAAGGCAGCAACGCCACGATCACCGGCGTAGCGGCCGGCACCGCGACCATCACCTTCACCGCGAGCGACCCCGAGGGCCTCTCGGCCACCCAGGACGCCGCGGTCACCGTCAACACTCCCCCGGCCCCCGAGGGCACGATCGACGACATCACGGTCACGCTCGGCGGATCGACCACCCTCGTCGTCTCCGGCTACTTCACCGACGCCGACGGCGACGACCTCAGCTACGAAGCGGCCAGCTCCGACGACGACATCGCGACCGCCTCGGCAGCCGACAGCACGGTCACGATCAACGGGGTCGGCGGCGGAATGGCCACGATCACGATCACGGCGACTGATCCGCGGGGACGGTCAGCAGAGCAGGAGGCGAAGGTGCGGGTGAACCGGCCGCCCGGGTTGGCGGACGATACGATCCCGGTCCCGACCCATGATATGGTGCGCGGCAACGCGGTTGAGCTGGACATCGCCGCGTACTTCGCGGACCCCGATGGCGACCCGCTGACCTTCACGGCGACCACATCAAGAGGTGACTTGGCCACCGCAACGGTGGAGGGCAGCGTGGTGACGACGACGGCGGCCGCTCGGGATACCACGGCCCCGTTGCACGACTCATTGATGCTGACGGTGACCGCAACGGACCCGTGGGGGCTGACAGTGGAGCAGCAGGCCCTGGTGCGGGTGAACCGGATGGACTATGACACGATAGCAGGGATTACGGTGGATTCGGTCGGGGTGTTGAAGGGGTCGTTTGGTGAAACCCAGATCGAGTTGACCCTTTGCATCCCTCTCAACAACTTCCCGTTCGGTGATAATCTGATCACGATGCACTGGTCCGAGTGGCAACGGAAGTCGGGCACCGGTTGGGTCGCGGCGCAGAGCACTCATTTCGAGGGGCAAGTATGTCCCGTCAAGAACTGGCCCGACCGCCCGGCCGGCATCTACCGAATGGTGGGGCGCATGACCACTACCCCAACCGGAACCACCAACTCCACAACCCAGACCCTCCGAACACCCACATTCGAGAACAAACTGGACAGTGACGCCGCCAATGATGCGTCCTTCAGCAGCCTGGAGTCGGGCCAGTTGGACGCCGCTCAGCCCAGCCGCGCGTCATTCCGGTCCCCCGTGCTTCCCGGCACGCGCTTCCGGCCTCCCCCAACCGCGGAGGCACGAGCCGCGAGTCGTGTCGCCCAGGTGCGCGCGGGCGTCCACGCAACCCTGCGTCCCCCCGCATTCACCCGATCACGCGGATTTGCGTACCGGCAGCGAGCGTCACCGGCCAACCTGCGGAAAACGACGTAGGAATGTCATGTCAGCATGGCAGAATGTAAGGCCGACATGACATTCCCCATCATCGGTAGCGTTCGGTCCGCTACGCGTGGACCATGGACCAGCCACTGAAGGTGCTCTGCGCACCTGGAACTCGGTACCATCGGCAGGCCACCCGAGGTGCGGAGTCTCCGCAGCTTGCGTTCGACACGTGTAAACGTCAGCGCCGTGGTCGAGTCGTGCCCCGGCCCATCCACGAAACGCACCACACCAACCTGTCGATCACGCTCCACAGGGCCGCACTGAGAGCTTAGGTTCAGACGGTGTCGTGCGGAGGAAGAACGAACCTACAGACCAAGGATGACATGAGCGTGAACGCGATGGATCAGGAGGCTGTAGGCCCGGCCGACAGGAAGCTCTACCTAGAATTCCACGGCCGCGTGATAGAGCACTTGGGGATTCAGATGTACCAGAGCCCCGTCAACGCGATCGCTGAGTTGGTGGCGAACGCATGGGACGCGGATGCGACATCCGTGGAGATCGAACTCCCGGAGAGCGTCACCGATGCCAGCGCGACCTTCGTGATCCGTGACGATGGCATCGGCATGGGCTTCGCCGAGTGTCAGAATCTCTTCCTTGCGGTGGGTCGTAATCGTAGGGGAGAACAGTCTGAGGAGAAGACGGCTGACGGCAGAACGGTTCTTGGGAGAAAGGGCATCGGGAAGTTTGCGGGGTTCGGGATCGCAGCTCGCGTGACTGTTGAGACCGTAAGCGCGGCTAGCGGGGAGCGAACCGTGTTCCGCCTGGACCTCGAAGCTCTTACTGCAGACGACGAGCCGAGCGAGGTTCGAAAAGAGATCGAGGTCCTAGACTACGCTCCTCCAGATGAGGAGAGAAAAACACAGCGGGGGACTCGCATCACCCTGTCGAAACTCACGATCCATCGGGCACCCTCCGAGCACCGGTTTCGGATCAGCATGGCGAGGAGGTTCCTGCTTCATCAGGAGCAAGCAGGCTTCGCGGTGTCGGTTCAAGGGGAACCACTCCCGCCGTCATACGATGTCGCCGGTTTCGAGTATCGGTTCCCGGCGGATATGCCCCAGCCGATCGAGGGCGTCGAGATCGATGGGGATGGTTGGGGGCTCGAAACCGTCGACGGTAACAAAATCCGATGGCGGCTCCTCTTCCACGAAGATACGATCGACGAAGAGGAGCTGAAAGGAGTCGCGGTCTTTGCAGGAGGAAAGTTGGCGCAGAGACCGTTCCTGTTCAATCTGACTCGTGGACTCACGGGACAACATGGGGCCGAGTATCTTGCGGGGCAGGTTGTAGCCGACTTCATCGACCGGCTCCCAGCCGACCTGATCGCAACAGAGCGACAGCGCGTGAACTGGGACAGGAGCGAGACAACACCCCTCCTCCTCTGGGGCCAGAAGCGCCTACGACGTGTGTTTAGGGCGTGGGCTGGACTGAGGGCCGCGGAAAAGACGAGACGTCTGGAAGAGAAGCTCGTGGGCTTTGCCGCTCGTCTTGAGCGCCTCCAGAAGCACGAGAAAAAGATCGTCAAGCGAGCGCTGACCTCGTTGGGTGGCATCCCGACTCTGTCCCAAGAGCAGTTCGACAACTTGGGGGGAGCCGTGTTGGCCGCCTGGGAGCAGGGACGCCTAAAGGACCTTATTGCCGAGATTGCCGAATCCGAGAACTTGGACGAGTCAGCCCTCCTCGACGTGCTGGTGGAGGCGCGCGTCCTAACGGCTCTCCAGACAGTAGAGGTGGTCCATACCAAACTAGAAGCAATCCAAGGTCTAAGGAGAAGGATTGAGGCGAAGGAGCTGGAAAACGCCGTACGGGACTTCGTCGCGAAAAACCCATGGCTGATTTCACCTGAATGGGAGACATTCAAGAAGGAATCTGGTTTACGAAAGACCATTGAGGAAGCTGCCGCCACGGCCGAACTATCGGCTGATGTGTACAGGGGGAGGGTCGACCTGACAATGGCCAGTGGCCAGCATCTACTTGTCCTTGAGTTCGTGCGGCCAGGGCAGGCGGTCGACTGGGAACACCTGTCGCGCTTTGAACTATACGTCCGGTCGATAAGGTCACGGGTCAAGCCGGTCACCGGGGCTAGGTTCCAACAGATCACCGGGTACATTGTCGCGGATCGCTTGAACAAAAAGCCGGAATTCACCGACAAGATTCAGGCGATGGTGCGTGACGACATGTATGCACTCGACTGGGAGGCTCTCCTAGACAAAGCCGAGTCAGGTTGGAGGGACTTCCTACGCATTCTCGCAGAACGGGGAGAAGGCGATTTCCGAATGGAAAGCCACTTTGACGCCGTCCGCCAGAAGGAGCAGACACAGAACTCACCCCCGGCCGCCGGTGCCTCTCAGGCGCAAGATGCGTTCTGATGTCTCTACGCGCTGTAAGTTTATTCACGAACTGCGGAGCGGGCGATGTCGGCTTCTCCAAGGCCGGTTTCCGGTTCGATGTCCTGGCCGATATCGACCGCCATCGGCTTGCGGTTGCCGCTTTGAACTTGCCGGGCGCCTCCGTTATACCTGGCGACCTGCGTAATACCTGGCCGGATGTCGTTGCGGCCTACCGTGACCGGGGGTGCCAAGAGGCTCCTGCCCTTTTGGCGGCTTGCCCACCGTGCCAAGGCCTGTCGACCGCCAACGCGAGGAGAGGAATGGGGCAGGACGCGGATTGCGGCACCAAGGATCTGCGCAACTTGCTAGTGATCCCGATCGCCGAGGTCGCGGTCGCCCTCGCGCCACGGGTTGTCGTGGTGGAGAACGTACGCGCCTTCTTGACCCGGAGGGTCCGGCACCCTCAGACACGGGATGCCGTGTCCGCAGCAGCGCTTCTGATCTCGCTACTGAAGGAAGAGTATGTTGCTTTTCCGTTTGTTTCGGATTTGGCGGACTACGGCGTGCCGCAGACCCGCGTTCGGTCTTTCATCACGTTCGTGCGGCGGGGAGAGGCGTGCCTTCAAGTCCTCGAACAAACTGGCGCAGTTCCCTATCCGACACCTACCCACGCGTCCGATCACGGTGGTGAACCTGTTCGCTTGGGCGAGGCGTTGGACTCGTTTGAACTCCCCGCGCTTGATGCCAGCACGGCCTCCTCCGCGCGCTCCGAGAGGTCCCTTCACTTTGTCCCGGTTTGGAGTTCGGAGCAGTATAGCATGGTGGCGGCGATCCCCCCAGGCAGCGGAGCAAGCGCTTGGGAAAATGATGACTGTCCCGCATGCGGACGTTCGAAACTCCCGCGTGATCTCGCCTGTTGTCCTACCTGCAATGCCCAGTTGCTACGTCCCCGGGTCGTCGAGGATGGGCGGGCACGGCTCGTGAGAGGGTTTCGCCGTTCGAGCTATCGGAGGCTGTCACCCGATCGCCCCGCAGCTACCATCACTACCGCTAGCAACCGGATCGGGAGCGATCGTACGATCCATCCCTACGAAAACCGGGTCCTGAGCCCCCTTGAGTGTCAGAAGCTGCAAACCCTGCCGACGGACTTCGATTGGGGTGAGGGCCAGTCCCGCTCGGGTCAGGTGAGAGAGATGATCGGCGAGGCTGTTCCGCCGCGCTATACCGAAGCCCACGGCAAGGTCCTCGCTGACCTGCTAGATGACGGCCAGCCGCAGAGGCTTCTCCCGCGGGCAGACCAACGCGTGTCGAACGCGGTCCGCAAACTTGAGTCAGCCGGTGCCATCTGTTGACTCTGATGGAATTGGTTGGTGGTCACCCCGACTTGGCCTCGGGTTCGGTCTTTGGCCGCAGACGCACCCTGAGACGAATACACTCTCAGGCGATCCGCTCTGCAATGTGTACTGTGTGCATTTGGTTCACAACCTCCGAATTGACATGTCAACCTTACAGAAAGTAATGTAGACTTGACAATCTACCCGCCAACCACACCCAGTTCCCCTCCCGGCCCATGCTGACCGACCTCACCGTCCGCAACTTCAAGTGCTTTGAATCGGTCGAGATCGAACTCGGCAACCCGGTCGTGTTCTTCGGGCCGAACAATTCCGGCAAGACATCGGCCATGCAGGCGCTCGCGCTCTGGGACATCGGGCTGCGGCGATGGAACGAAAAGTGGGCCGGGCACAAGACGCTGGCAAAGCGGCCTGGCGTCGCCGTGAACCGCCGGGATCTCGTCTCCATTCCGGTCCCCCATGCCAATCTGCTTTGGCGGGGCCTGAGGGTACGAAACGTCCACAGGGCAGCCGGAAAGACGGTCAGGACCAGCAATGTTCGGATCGATGTCACCGTCAGCGGTGTCAGAGAGGACGGTGCCTGGGAATGCGGCCTGGAGTTCGACTACGCCAACGAGGAGTCCTTCTACTGCCGCCCGCTACGGCTATCCGAAGACCGGAACCCGGAGCGAATGCTCGTCCCCGCCGCGGCTGGGGAGCTTCGAATCGCGTTTCTCCCGCCAATGTCCGGGCTGGCCGCCACGGAGACCCGCCTGGACCACGGCGCCGTAAACGTGCGTGTCGGTGAGGGACGCACCGCCGAGGTCCTGCGGAACCTCTGCCACACCGTTCACGACGAAGGGGCCCGCTGGAGCGACCTGGTGCGCCGGATCGATGCGCTTTTCGGAGCACAGCTGCAGCGCCCCCGGTACATCGCGGAGCGGGGCGAGATCGCGATGAGCTACCGGGAACAGGGGATCGACCTCGATCTGTCGTCCGCCGGACGCGGACTGCAGCAGACCTTGCTTCTTCTGGCATACATGTACGCGAATCCGGGTGCCGTGCTGCTGTTGGACGAACCGGATGCGCACCTCGAGATCCTGCGGCAGCGCCAGATCTACCAGCTCCTGACCGAAACCGCCGAGGAGACCGGCAGCCAGATCATCGCGGCCAGCCATTCCGAGGTGCTGCTCAACGAGGCAGCCGGCCGCGACATGGTCATCGCGTTCGTGGGCAAGCCGCACCGGCTGGACAACCGCGGCAGCCAGGTCCTGAAGTCCCTCAGGGAGATCGGCTTCGAGCACTACTATCAGGCTGAGCAGACCGGGTGGGTCCTCTCCCTGGAGGGATCGACCGACCTGTCCCTCCTCCGGGCCTTCGCCGCGCGCCTCGACCATCGGCCAGCCCTTCGCGCCCTCGAACGGCCGTACGTGCGCTACGTCAGCAATCAGCCCATGGCTGCCGCCAATCATTTTCACGCCCTGTGCGAGGCGCTCCCCGATCTCCGCGCGGTCGCGCTCTTCGACCGGCTCGACAGAGAGCTCCCGGACGATCGGTCGGTGGAATGGCTCATGTGGAAGCGGCGCGAATTCGAGAGCTACGTCGCCACACCGCAGACGCTGGAGTGCTATGCGGCCGCGTCCGGAAGGGACGCCACCCCGGGCACGCTGTTCGTCGAGTCCGAGCAGTCCAGAAGGGTAGCGGCCATGAGCCGTTCGATCGCATCGATCGAAGAAGCGATGAAGAGGCTCGGGAAAGGTTCCCCCTGGGGTCCCGACGTCAAGGCCAGCGACGATTTCCTCACCCCGCTTTTCGCCGACTATTTCGAGAGGCTCGACCTGCCGAACGTCATGCCGAAGAAGAGCTTCCATGTCCTGGCGCGGCACGTGCCGAGGGATGAAATCGATGCGGAGATCAGGAAGAAGCTCGATGTGATTGGGCGGGTGGCGGGGGAGGTGGGGGGGTGGGGGTAGGGAGGGGGGTGCTATTCGGGGCACATGTAGGTCGTCTGGCCGCACGGAAGACGGGACCTTCAGCAATCGGTGAGAACATCGTTAAACATCAAGCCGTCCTCCGACTGAGCTTCTCGCGGACCCGGCCCGGGGTCATGTACCCGTGCCGCTGGAGAAGCCAGCCGTTGTTGTAACGCTCGATGAAGCCCCCGATCACCGCTCTGGCCTCCTCGTGGGTCGCTGGCCGGTCTCGCCGGATCACATCAGTAGGGTGCCCTGACGCCTTCTCCGCTCCACCGCTGGAGAACCGGAGGTGTACCCCCGGCGCTTGAGCATGCCGAGAAGCTCGTCGCGATCGCTGACCAAACCGTCGAGGTTGTCGTCGCCGTCCCGTTGGAGCAGTGCAACGTACAGGTGCGCATTCCGGCGATGTCGATCACCTGTTCCGCGATAGGGGGAAGCGAAGGGCCACTGCGACGGTATTCTCGGGGCCCAGGAGGCTGTCTTGGCCCGGAACGGTGCCCTTTCGCCCCGGATTCGGAGATTTGGAGGGATCCGGGCGGTAGGCGACGGGCTTCCCGGCGGTCACAGGGGCTTCTCATGGCCGTCATTTCGGTTTTTCGCCCCCATCCGGGCGAGGAGGTACGCGTTCCGAGCCATGGTTCGGGTCCGGGTTCTCCGCGGCTCAAGCGTCGCCGGGAGCGGTGCGGACGTCCTTCGTCGAGTCGTAGAGCCTCCTCATGGAAGCGCCCTTGAGGGTTATCCGGTGAGCGTTGTTGAGCAGCCTGTCGAGGATGGCGTCGCCGAAGGTTGGATCGCCGACGACATCGTGCCAGTGGTCGACGGGGACCTGGCTGGCGAGCAGCGTGCCGCGGCGGGCATAGCGGTCGTCGAGGACCTCAAGGAGGTCGTGCCGGCCCTGGCCGGAGAGGGGAGGCGAGCCCCCAGTCGTCGAGGAGGCGGGAGACGCGGTAGCACCGGGGCATTCCCGCCCCCGTCGCTCATCCTACGTGTCTCCTTCAGCGCGGCGACCGCCTCGTCGGTCAGCGGCGTGACGTGCTCGTAGCCGGTCTTCTCGTGCTCCGCCCGCCACCGCACCTCGCGGCCCTCGAAGTCGATGTCGCTCCACCGAAGCTGACGGATGGCACCGATCCGGTGGCCGGTCTTCGTGCGCGAGCACGAGGGCGACGCGGAACCTCCACCCCACCTGCCAAGATGCCTTCAGCATCGCCTGGTATTCGTCCTCGGTGAGAACGACGCGGGCGGGGTTCTTCTTCGTGGGTTTTGTGAGGCCCTTGAGCAGGTTCCTGTCGAGGAGGCGGCGGCCCCTGCTCGTCCCTCGACCTCTCGGCCCAATTCAGAACCGCCATCAGGAACTTGAGGTCGTACTCGACCGTGCGGTCGCCCACAGGCTTGTCCGACGGACCGGCCCTCCCCGCCCTTGGATGAAGCGATCCCAATCGCGCTGGGAGAGTGTCTCCGGCCTTGGGTCCCTGCCGAAGAAGTCGAGGAACATCGCCATCGCGGCTCGGGCTCGGGCTCGGCATCCGCGTTGCCGTTCAGGTCCGGGCTTGCGAACCCGGCGGCGAACTCGTCCGCCTGCTTCTTCGCTCGGGTCCAGGCCCGATGCCCGAGCGACCGGGTGAGCCTGCGCCCGTTCTCGCGCGACTCGACTTGGAACAGGCCGGTCTTCGGGTCACGGAACACCCTCACCCGGTTCCGACCCCATTCGCCGGCGCCGTAGTTCCGGCGGCTTCGTTTCGTGCGTGCCATCGTTCGATTCCTCTCGATTCGGCAGGCTGCAAATGGCGCGAATCATGGCAGGGAATCGTCTAACTACTTACAGGGCTGCACGATCTGCGCTTCCTGCCCTTGAAGAGCGTCGGCTCCCGTCGTATGGAAACGGCGGGGAAACCGCGTCAAACTGCGGGAATTTCCCTACCCGTCGAGCGACTGGCGGAAGGTGATGTGGCCGGAGGTGAAGGCCACGGCCACCTCACCGGCCTCGTTGCGGGTTCTGGATTCGAGAATGGTGATGCCGCCGCCTGCGATGTCGATGTCCGACGTCGAGGGCATGAGCCAGATGCCGGGCCAATCGCTCACGGGTGTGCGCTCGAATGAGAGCCGCGCTCCGTTCATTGCCTCCAGCGCGGTGAGCAGATCCGCTTCGTAGCCGAGGTGTACGCCGAACCCCGGCGATGCGGGGTCCTCGTCGGCGCTGTGGCTGACGGGCTCGAAGAACGCGTAGAAGGCCACGCGCAGGGGTTCGCCGTCCGGCGTGCAGGCGGCCGAGGGCGGTTCCGGTCCGGTGACACACGCCGAGCCGGACAGCAGGGCTGCGGCGAGTCCGGCGCGCAACGGTCGAACGGGGGATGCGGGGTTCATGACGTTGAAATCACTTGGATGATGGCCGGATTGGCAACACCGCGCGCTCGGTGGCGGCACTTGCGCGCGCGCTACCAGCGCCGCCTCGTGGCCGGTACGTTATCGTACGACAGATCCGCGACACACGGGCACCCCCCTACCCGAGACCAACCCACGACGCCACGAACATGACGGCACCGAACCTGAACTGGATCGCCAACTACATCTGGGGCATCGCCGACGACGTGCTCCGCGATGTCTACGTGCGCGGCAAGTACCGCGACGTGATCCTGCCCATGACCGTACTTCGGCGGCTCGACGCGGTGCTGGAGCCGACCAAGCAGGCCGTGCTCGACATGAAGGAGGCGCTGGACGCCGCCGGGGTCGCGAACCAGGACGCCGCGCTCCGGCAGGCGGCGGAGCAGGCATTCCACAACACCTCGAAGTTCACGCTCAGAGACCTGCGGGCGCAGCCAAAGCAGCAACAACTCAAGGCCGACTTCGTGGACTACCTCGCCGGCTTCTCGCCCAACGTGCGGGACATTCTCGACAACTTTGAGTTCCACAACCAGATCCCGCGCCTCAATCGCGCCGACGCGCTCGGCTCGCTGATCGAGAAGCTGACCTCGCCCGAGATTGATCTCAGTCCGGAAGGCCTCGACAACCACGGGATGGGTACGGTCTTCGAGGAACTGATCCGGCGCTTCAACGAGGAGAACAACGAGGAGGCGGGCGAGCACTTCACGCCGCGCGACGCCGTGACGCTCATGGCGAAGCTCGTGTTCGAGCCCGTCGCCGACCGGATCGAGTCGGGAACCTACCTGATCTACGACGGGGCCTGCGGGACGGGCGGCATGTTGACCGTGGCCGAGGACGTGCTCCACCAGCTCGCGGAGGAGCGGGGCAAGGAAGTGTCCACGCACCTGTACGGCCAGGAGATCAACGCCGAGACCTACGCGATCTGCAAGGCCGACCTGCTGCTCAAGGGAGAGGGTGAGGCCGCCGACAACATCGTAGGCGGCCCGGAACACTCCACGCTCTCGAACGACGCGTTTCCGACGCGGGAGTTCGACTTCATGCTCTCGAACCCGCCCTACGGGAAGAGTTGGAAGTCCGACCTCCAGCGCATGGGCGGCAAGAAGGGGATGCACGACCACCGCTTCCTGATCGAGCACGCGGACGACCCCGAGTACTCGCTTGTCACCCGCTCCAGCGACGGCCAGATGCTGTTCCTCGCCAACAAGCTGTCGAAGATGAAGCGGGACACGCCGATCGGCAGCCGGATCGCCGAGGTCCACAACGGAAGCTCGCTCTTCACCGGATCGGCTGGGCAGGGCGAGAGCAACATCCGGCGGTGGATCATCGAGAACGACTGGCTGGAGGCCATCGTCGCCCTGCCGCTCAACATGTTCTACAACACCGGCATCGCCACCTACGTCTGGGTGCTCACGAACCGCAAGCCCGAGCATCGGTGCGGCAGGGTCCAGTTGATCGACGCGACGAAGTGGTTCCGTCCGCTCAGGAAGAACCTGGGAAAGAAGAACTGCGAACTCGGGCCGGAGGACATCGAGCGGATCTGCCGGACGTTCCTCGATTTCGAGGAGACGGACGAGAGCCGTATCTTCGACAACGAGGCGTTCGGGTACTGGAAGGTTACGGTGGAACGGCCGCTGCGGCTGAAGGTGAATCTGTCGTCCGAGCGTTGCGCCGCCTTCATCGAGGCTTGCGGCGAGGCTGGTGAGGAGCCGCTCGCGAATGCCGTGGATCGGGTGGCCGAGACACTCGGCCGCGGCCCTCACCGCGACTTCAACGGCTTCCTGGAAGTGCTCCAGGCCGACATGTCGGGTCGCCGCGTGAAGCTCACGGCCAAGCGCAGGAAGCTGCTCCAGACCGCGCTGGCCGAACGGGACGAGACGGCGGAACCGGTCGTCAAGAGGGTCCATCGGCGAGGCACCGCGCCCGACTCGATCCGGGGGCTGTTCGAGTCTCGCGACAGCTCGACGATTCGCGTCGTCGAGTACGAGCCTGATACGGCGCTCAGGGACACCGAGCAGATCCCGCTTCAGGAAAAGGGCGGTATCGAGGGGTTCCTGCGGCGCGAGGTGCTTCCCTACGCCGGGGACGCGTGGTACGTCCCGAAGAGCGTGAAGACCGGATACGAGATCAGCTTCAGCCGGTACTTCCACAAGCCCGAGCCGATGCGGACGCTCGATGAGATCCGCGCCGAGATCGCGGCTGTCGAGCGCGAGGCGGAGGGACTGTTGGGAGGACTGCCGGGGCGTGAGCCGGTTCCCGTCTACCCGAAGATGCGCGTCTACGCCGACACATCCGTGATCGGCGGCTGCGAGGACCACGAGTTCCGGGAGCCGTCCCAGAGGCTGATGGAGCGGTGTGCGCGGGGCGAGGTGACGCTGGTTCTGTCGGCGGTTACGCTTCAGGAACTGGAACGTGCGCCCCAAGCGGTCCGGGATGTGCTCCGGGCCGTGGGTGCCAACAACGTGGAGGTGGTCGCCATCACGGGCGAGATCAGGGAACTTGCGGATCGCTACGTCGAGAGCGGGGCGCTTGGCAAGGGAATGCGCGCCGATGCCCAGCACATCGCCGCCGCAACCGTGTCCGGCGTGGACGTGCTGGCAAGCTGGAACTTCCGCCACATGGTGAATCTGAGTCGGATCCGGCAGTACGGCGACGTAAACCGGAGGATGGGGTATCTTCCGGTGGAGATCAGGAGCCCGAAGGAGCTTGAGAATGAAGACTGAGGCAGGAGAGAAGGCGTTCGACTGCGTGAGGTGGACGCGCAGGACGCGCGACAGTATCAGCGCGGAGATCCGGGACATGTCCCGAGATGAGTTGGGGCGGTGGTTCGAGGACCGGCGGCCGACGGATCCGTTTCTGGCGGAACTGTTCGATCGCCGCGAAGCGCCGGCGGGCGACCGCGGCTTGGCTCCGGTCGCCGGTGGACGTGGCGCAGCCCTCCCGTCGTGACGGCGGGAGCCTGCCGGCCATGACCGCGATGCAGCCCTACCCGGCTTACCGGAACTCCGGCGTGGAATGGCTGGGCGAGGTGCCGGAGCATTGGGAGGTGGGGCGGCTCAAATACGCGGTGTCCTTCTCGGGAGGCGGTACTCCGTCGAAGACCAACGCTTCGTTCTGGAACGGTCAGATACCTTGGGTATCGCCCAAGGACATGACCCGCAACCGTCTCAGCGATACAACCGACCATATTACCCAGGATGCTGTGGCAGCGAGTGCAGCAAGCATCGTCGCGGCTGGTGCCGTCCTTGTAGTCGTGAGGTCTGGGATCCTACGCAGGACGATTCCAGTGGCGATCAACACGGTGCCGATGGCACTCAACCAAGACATGAAGGCCATGCGTCCACGGGAGGGGATCAAGAGTGAGTATCTTCGCGGGCTGATCCAAGGCAACCAGTCGTTCTGGTTGAGCGAATGGACGAAGCAAGGTGCCACAGTAGAGAGCATTGAACATCGCCTGCTGGCCAACTCGCGAATACCTATCCCGTCTCTCCCCGAACAGCGCGCCATCGCCCGCTTTCTGGACGCTGCCGACTGCCGCATCCGGCGCTACATCCGAGCGAAGGAGCGGCTGATCGAGCTTCTGGAGGAGGAGAGGCGGGCAACCATCCACGAGGCGGTCACGGGCCGGATCGATGTCCGAACCGGCCAACCTTATGCGGCCTACAAAGACTCCGGCGTCGAGTGGCTGGGGAGGGTGCCGGAGCATTGGGGTGTCGTTCAGTTGGGGCGCGTCGCTGTAGACCGGTGCGATGGTCCGTTCGGTTCAGGACTCAAGTCATCACACTACACGGACAGAGGAGTTCGGGTCGTCCGCCTCCAGAACATCGGACACGGTGAGTTCAGGAACGACGATTCGGCGTTCATTTCTACGGAGCACTATTCGAAGCTCGGTGACCACTCGGTCGTGCCTGAGGATCTCTTGATTGCCGGTTTGGGCGACCGCAACCATCCAGCAGGCCGTGCTTGCGTTGCACCCCGTGAAATCGGACCCGCAATGGTGAAGGCCGATTGTTTTCGTTTCCGGCTCGACCGACTACAAGCGCTACCACGATTCGTCGCGCTTCAGCTTTGCGCCACTGCACTGGGTGCGGCGGGTCTTTCGAGGGGGGCAACGCGACAGCGCGTCAATCTAAGTAGGACGGCGGGGAGAAGGATCACCCTGCCCCCTCTTACCGAGCAGACAGCCATCGACCGCTTCCTCGCAGCCGAAGGGAGGCGCATGTCAGCGCGCCGGGCAGCGGTCGAGCGCGAGATCGAGTTGCTCCGCGAGTACCGCACCCGCCTGATCGCCGATGTGGTGACCGGGAAGCTCGATGTGCGCCAAACCGCTGTTGCGCGCTCTCGGGCGGTAGCTCCCACGAACTCTGCATTCCATCCGCCAACATGAGCGAAAGCCACCAAGGGTCACGGCGGCGGCGCTGGGGTGGGCGATCAAGGCCAGCGGTCGATGATCTGCTTCAGCTTTCGGATGACCAGCTATTCGAGGAAGTGTCCGCTGGGATCACGCACATTGTCGATCATGCCAGGAGTCTTGAGTCATTGGCTGTTCGCTTGGTCGAAATGGGTGAGGGTCGAGGGGCAGCCGTGATCCGTGCGCTTGCGAACGAGGAGTCAGCGAAGGTTCTCATCTTGGTCGACTTGGTCCGATGCCCGCGCGACGACCGGAAGGGCAGGAAAGGAACGCTTGCGGCCTTTCGCGATCATCTTGCGAAAGCGATCTATTCGGACGCGTGCAACTGGAACCGATGCAGCTACTTGGAGGTGACTGGCGCGGTGGAGCGCGAGAGGTGTCCGTACTATCTGGATGGTCCCAACGACGTGGATTGGATATTCGAGAACTCCGCTCTTGGCCGACGGCAGAGCCAAATGTATGTGGACTACGTGCAGGATATCACCGTTGCAAATGGCGAGCGCCACTGGGTCTCTCCGCTGTGTGATGTTCCCGACGCTGGATACAACGACAGCACGCCGAAGTCCCTGATCGTCGCGCGAGCGCTGCACCGTGTTGGAATGACAACGCCGGAGGGGCTGGCCGTAGTGGCATCCTTGTGGCGCGGCTTTGAACCGGAGCCGCAGCACACCTGGCAGGAGCGCGTGGAAAGGAATGCGGACACGTTGGTCCACCTTGTAGAGGCGGGGCAGTACCAACAGCGCGATGGGGACAGCGAAGAGACGGTATGCCACCATTGGTCCTTCCCGCTATGGCAGCTGGACCTGGTGAGGCCATCGAAGAAGCCGACCAAGGCGGACCTTCGCCGCCAAAGGGCCAAGCACATCAGGTGGCGACGGCAGGTGGACTCGGAGAGGGATCCAGCACCTTTGGTGACCCGTGAGAAGGTAGAGGAACTGACCAAGGCTCATTCGGAGTTCGAGATGGAATGGGAGCGGTTGATTGCATCGCTACCGGAAAACCGAAACTCCGGCCTTCCTTTCTCGAAGGGGAGCGTCAGATCCTACGAGTTGGAATCGTACGAGCGCCTGCTGCGCTTGGTCGGCAGCCTTGACGTGGAGGAACTGAGGGATATGGCTGCGCTCGGGTGGTTCGGAAGGTCGCCTCGGTCGGGCTGGCTATGGCATCACGAACACGCCCGCAACATCATCTCGGAGGATTCCGTCGGGTACGTTTGCGGGCTTGGCAGGTACTGGATCAAGGGATTGGACCGGTGGGAACGACCGCCGCAGTTTCCAGACAGCTTTTCCACGGTCGGGGAAGACGTTTCGCGGGGGGAGTCGGACGCTTGACAACGGACCTCACCGAACGGGGCCTTGAACGCCTGATCTGCGAGGCGCTGACCGGCCACGCCTGCGATCCGCCCAAGAGCGGTACGGTTGGCGAGCCCACTCTTGGATACGGCGGCGTCGGCTGGTCGCCCGGCAACGGTCGCGACTACGACCGCGAGTACTGCTCGGACCTGGTCCAACTGCGGACGTTTCTGGAGGCCACGCAACCCGAGTCCGCCGCCGCTCTCCGGCTCGCCGAGGACTGCCCGACGCGGCGCAAGTTCCTGGCCCGGCTTCAAGGCGAGATCGACAAGCGCGGCACCATCGACGTGCTCAGAGCCGGAGTCAAGCACGGCCCCCACCACCTGGAACTTTTCCACGGAACCCCGTCGCCTGGGAACGAGACGGCCCGGCGGCTGTTCGAGTTGAACCGCTTCACGGTCACCCGCCAGCTGCGCTACAGCAAGGACGACAAGCAGCGTTCGCTCGACATCGCGCTGTTCATCAACGGCCTTCCGGTCTTCACCTTCGAGCTCAAGAACAACCTCACGAAGCAGACGGTCCACGACGCCATCGGGCAGTACAGGACGGATCGGAACCCGCGGGAGCCGCTCTTCCGGCTCGGGCGCTGCGTGGCGCACTTCGCGGTGGACGAGACCGAGGTCCGCTTCTGCACCCACTTGGAGGGCAAGGCCTCGTGGTTCCTGCCCTTCAACCGGGGCTGGAACCAGGGGGCGGGCAACCCGCCCAACGCGGAGGGTCTCAAGACCGAATACCTGTGGCGCGAGGTGCTGGACCGCGGGAGCCTGACGGACATCATCGAGAACTACGCGCAGCTTCTGGAAGAGAAGGACACGAAGACCGGCAGGAAGAAGCGGAAGCAGATCTGGCCCCGGTACCAGCAACTCGACGTGGTACGCCGCCTGCTGGAGGACGCGGCGAGTTACGGGGCCGGAAGGCGATACCTGATCCAGCACTCGGCGGGCAGCGGCAAGAGTTTCTCCATCGCGTGGCTTGCGCACCAGTTGATCTCCCTGAAGAAGGTCGGCAAACACGTCTTCGATTCCATCATCGTGGTTACCGACCGCAGGGTCCTCGATGGCCAGATCCACGACACGATCCGGCAGTACCAGCAGGTGGGATCGACGGTCGGGCACGCCGACAAGGCCGCCGACCTGAAGACGCTCATCGAGCAGGGCAAGAAGATCATCATCTCGACGATCCAGAAGTTCCCGTTCATCCTCGACGAGATCGGGAGCGCGCACCAAACCCGCAGCTTCGCGATCATCATCGACGAGGCGCATTCGAGCCAGGGCGGCAAGGCCGCCGGAGCGATGGCAGCCGTGCTCGGCGACGCGGGCGGGGAGGAAGAGGAGGAGACCTACGAAGACCGCGTTAACCGCGAGATCGAGCGCCGCAAGATGCTCGACAACGCCAGCTACTTCGCCTTCACCGCGAC
>JAJEBR010000024.1 GCA_022822445.1 Gemmatimonadota bacterium
GCCCGAGACGGTGAAGCGCGCCGGGGTGCGGAGCACGCGTTCGGCAAGGCGCCGCAGGCTCCAGCCGGTTCCGGTCATGCGTTCCAGCACGGCGCGCTGGACATGCATGATCTGGTAGCCGAAGCCGGCCAGCAGCAGGCGGACCTGGTTGCAGGCGAAGGGGTCCACCCCCTTCTCGCGCTTGGCGATCTTCCTGCCCCGGTAGTGGCTCTTGCGGCGCGACGTGGACGACAGGGCCGGGGAGACGACGCTCATCAGCTCGCCCAGGTGGCCCTCCGCCACGGCCGCGCCTGCGGTACAGCGCCAGGAGATCCTCGCCGGACATCTCTGCGGAGGGCATCGAGGTCAGCAGCCAGAAACAGCGCGGGATGAGTTCGCCCGGCCGCTCGACGACGACCTGCACGACCCGGCGGGAACGGGACCACGACCCGGCCCGGTAGGACGACTCGCAGACCCAGGTCCGGGGCTCGACGCCGGCGGGCGCCCCGCTGTTCAGCGCATCCCAGACCGCGGCGTCCATGGCCGGCAGCGCCAGGCGCTTCAGCACGGCGTTGTTGCGCACCCGGGCCACGTAGTGCGTGCCCCGCTCCTCCAGCGCCGCCATCAGCGGCTCTCCGGGATACCCCGCGTCGAAGCGCACGGCGGCGTTGCCGCACAGATGCCGCCCCGCCCGCTCCAGGACCTCCAGCACGAACTCCAGGCCGCCGTCCGCCGTGTGCACCTGCCCGTCGCGCAGCCGCAGGTCCAGGATGTCGCCCGTCTCCCCCGCCGACGCCACGATCGGATGATACACGCGCCGGTGATAGTAGCCGTTCCACGCGCTGCCCGGCTGCTCCCCGTGGACCTCGACCGGCAGGCCTGTCGATGTCGATGACCAGCGTCTTCGGGCGCCGCCACCCGCCCATCGCCTTCAGCCGCCATCCCGCCAGCCGCTGCAACCCCTCGCGCAGCACCTCGACGCCCTCCTTGGCCGACCACGCCGCCACCCGGCGCGAAAGCGTCGGCTGCGACGGCAGGCATCCGCCCTCGCCCAGCGGAGCCGTGCCCGCCCGGTCGCCCGTGGCCAGCCGCAGCGCCGGATCGTCGCGCAGCTCCGTGGCGTCGCTGTGGTCCCGGCGGCCCTGCCCCGCCAGCAGCAGCAGCGTCCGCGCCAGCCGCCTCTGCGAATGCCGGATCCGGCGCCCGTCCCGCTTGTCCGGCAACCCCTTCGCCAGAAACCGCACCACCCTGCTGCGCCTCAGCAGCTCGCGCCCCGTCAGAGCCCCCGAATCCCCCGTGATCCGGTCCCGGCGGGACCCGATCCTGACCGACCTGTTGAAGCCTGAACGGCGCATCCATTATCTTCACCCCCGACATGATGGCTGGTAAGTGTTCGTGATTCATCTAACACATTGAATCTACAACACTTACCGCCTCACGTCACCCCGCTCTCAGACCGTTCGTGAATAAGGCGGGGTTACGTCAGGGTGTCGATGGGGTGAATCATTACGATTCAGGAGCCGGGCACGGCCATCACATAGATCTCAGTGTTGCCATCACGGTTGGATGAGAACAAAATCCTGGAACCGTCGGGGGACCACTCGGAGACAGAGTCAACGGCGGTGTTGTTCGTGAGGCGCGTAACCCCGCTGCCATCCGCGTTCATCATGTAGATCTCTGGGTCGCCGTCACGGTCGGAGTTGAACAAAATCCTGGAGCCGTCGGGAGACCATCCGTGGAGAAAAAAGACGCCGTGGACCGCCAGATCGAGGCTTGTAAGGCGCGTCAGGCCACTGCCGTCCGCGTTCATCACGTAGATCGCGGGGTTTACCGCCCCGTTCGGACCAGAACACGATTCTGGTACCGTCGGGAGACCACGGCCGAGCCACGGCGGCCACGTTGATGCCGTCTGTGAGGCGTGTCTGGCCACTGCCGTCCGCATTCATCACGTAGAGGTGCCTGAAGTTGGTGTCGTGGTTCATGTCGGTGTCAAGGGCCGCGAACAAGATCCTGGAGCCGTCGGGGGACCACCAGCCTGGGCGGTAGACGGTCGAATCGCCGCGGGCGAAGTTCGAAATGCTGTTTGTGAGGCGTGTCATGCCACTGCCGTCCGCGTTCATCACGTAGATCTGGGGGTTATGATTCTGCGCGTTGGCGTTGGACCAAAACACAATCCTGGTGCCGTCGGGAGACCATGATGCTGCGTAGTCGCTGGCGGGGTGGTTCGTGAGCCGGGTGACCGGCGGGGTGCCCGACTCGCAGGTCGGCCCGTTGGTGCGGGGGACGGTGGCCAGCCAAGTGTCGAACTCCGCCGTGTCCGGGGCGCAAAGACCATCGTTCTCTCGCCAATCGAAGGCGATCAGGCTGCGGAGGTTCGTGAAGCTCAGCGGGACCTCGCCCGTGAGGCGGTTGTAGCCAAGGTCGAGCGCTTCCAGTCTCGACAGGTCGCCCAGTTCGGTGGGGAGCATGCCCACCAGCTCGTTCTCTGACAGGTCGAGCCAGGTAACACGCCCCTCCGGCCCGGTTCTCGCACCGTACCAGTCGCCGGTCGGCGCGTCCGACAGCCAGTTGTGGTTCGTTTTCCAGTTCGGCCCGTCGGTCGCCTCGTACAGCACGGCCAGAATGTCGCGATCCGTACAGTCGGGGCCCGACTTGTCCGCAATTCCCGCGAGCCAGTCCTGAAAGGCTTCCGCCGAGCGCGCACACAGAGGAACGGTGCCCCCCCGGTCGTTTTCTTCCCAATGGAACGCGGCCAGGCTATCGAGGTTCGTCAGGTTCATCGGCATCGGGCCCGTCAGCCGATTGTCGGAAACATGGAGCTGTTCCAGGCTCGACAGGCCGCCCAGCGCTGCGGGGATCGGGCTCGTCAGCCGGTTGGCGCCAAGGTCAAGGAGCTGCAGCTTCGAAAGGGTGCCCAGTGCTGTGGGGATGTCTCCCGTCAACTGGTTGCCGGAGAGATCAACGTGTTCCAGCTCCGACAGGCCGCCCAGCACGGCGGGGATCGGGCTCGTCAACCGGTTGGCACCAAGGTCGAGCACTCTCAGCTTCGACAAGGTGCCCAGCGCTGCGGTGATCTCACCCGTCAGTTGGTTGTCGGCAAGGTCGAGCACTTCCAGCAACCGCAGGTTGCCGAACTCCGCGGGGATCCGGCCCGAGTTCGTTGCCGGAAAGGTTGAGGGAAGCCAAATTCGCGGGCACGTGGGTGCCGGCGTCCTCGGGCGACAGGTAGTCGAAGCCGAGTTCCCGGGGGATCGGGCCCGTCAGCCGGTTCTCCGAAGGGTCGAGCACTCTCAGGAACGGCAGACTCGGGTTGCTCAGCCAGGGCGGGATCGGTCCCTCCACCTGGTTGTGGGAGAGGTCGAGTACGCCAAGGTACAGCAGGTTGCCCAGTTGTTCGGGGATCGGGCCCGTGAGCTGGTTGTGGGAAAGGTCGATCGATACCTGGTTCGAAAGGTGCAGCCGCAGCCCGCCGACGCGAGTGCTGTAGCCCAATTGTGGGGAGATCGTGCCGACCAGTTGGTTGTGGGAGAGGTCCAGCACTTCCAGGGACGGCAGGCCGCTGTTGTTCCCCATCCAGCGGGGGATCTCGCCCGTCAACCGGTTGTGGGAAAGGTCGAGCGCTTCCAGGCTCCAAAGGAACACGCCGACGCTGTCCAAGACGGCGGGTATGGTGCCCGTCAACTGGTTGTGAGAAAGGTCGAGCACGTCGTAATCGAATACATACCCCCGGCGTCCGGCCCGGGAGACTGGCACCGTGTCCCCGGCGCCGCCGACCGCTCCGTCAGCGTTCGCCGCGGGGCTCGTATTCCCGTCCACAAGCGGACGCACGAACAGGGGCGCCGGTATCTCGCCCGTCAGACCATTCCCCGACAGGTCGATCGCGCGCAGTCCGGGCGGCATCCCCAACTCGCCCGGTATCGACCCCGTCAAGTTGTTGTCGGACAGGTCGATGGTCTCCAGCCGCACCAGGTTGCCCAATGTTGGCGGCAGTTCGCCGGCCAACCCCACGCCCGACAGGCTCAGGCCGGTCACCGCACCCGCCGAGTCCGTCTCCACCCCACGCCATTCGACAACCGGCACCCTGAGGGACCACCCCAGTGCCGCGCCCCACTCGGCGCCGCCGGTCGCGTCCTGCAGGTCGAGCAGCGCCGCCAGCTCCGGGCCGGCGACCGTAATCCGGGATGTCCCCAGCACACCTCCCGCCGCCGCCTCGACCGTCACGCGCCCCACCGCCAAACACTACGCCTACGCCCTGAAGACCATCGACGGCGAGATTTCCGTCTCACTCGGAACGCGCCCCGGACCGCAGACCTATGCCGAGAACTTCAACGCGGGCGGCGGATTCCTCTTCATCCCCTTCGTGCATCCCTTTGGCCAGACGACCCACACTGCGGTCTGGGGAGACCTCGCGGTACTGGGCCGCACGGAGACCTACGAGATCAGGGGATACCGCAGCGACGGCTCCCTGGCGCGCATCGTCCGACGCGATTTCGAGCCGGGAACCCCCACCCGGGCCGAGCAGGACGCCTGGTTCAGCCGGCTGCTGGCCGGGTATTCGGAGGAGCGCCGGGAACGGAGTGCCCAGGTCGCCGCCAACGTTCCCCTGGCAGCCGCCTTCCCCGCCTTCGGTGCGGTTGTCGGAGACGCCCTCGGCCATCTCTGGGTCGCCGAGTTCAAGCGCCCCGGCGACGACTACGCCGGTACGCTCTGGACCGTCTTCGACGGAGACGGCCGGATGCTCGGCCTTGTCGAGACCCCCGCGTTCGTCACAGTCTTCGAGATCGGCTAGGACTACATCCTGGGCGAGGCAACGGATGAACTGGGTGTCGAGTATGTTCAGATGTGGGGGCTGGACCGGCAGGTGAGGCAACGCTCTCGGTAACCGAGCAGGAGGTGCTGTGAACATGCGATTTCGGCTGATTGCGGCGATGGCGGTGGTGGCAGGCGCGGGCGCGAACGCTGTGGGCGGCGCCCGGCTGATGGCCCAGGACATGCCCGCGGAACTCACCGGCTGCCTCGACCTGACCGTGGGGGCGTGGGTGGTGGAGACGTATGTGGACAGGTTGCATCCGCGTCCCGGTGAGTCTGAGGAGTGGAACCCGGTCCCGCCAAGGATAATGTTCGCCGGGCCGCTCGAGCGTATTCCATCCAATACACGCATCGTGGTTCCGGAGGGTGCCCCAGCCATGCCCGCTGGTTACTCAACCGGCTTGACGGGAGGTCGAATCGAAGACGACTCGCTCCGGATTGCCTTCTCGGACGGCTACACGGGGATGATGGCCAAACTGGGCCGTTCGCGAGATGGGTGGACGGGCACGATGCGCAGCTTCACCGACGTCATTCCCCACCAGGTCTATGCCCGACCGGTGGCAATGAGCCGGGTCGACTGCGAATCTCCCCTCCCGGTCCCGGGGAGCGAGTCACATCCGCTCGGGCGGGTCGTGGAGCTGGAGGGCGGGCAGGTCATCACCCTGGGTGAGCCACTTCCCGAGCAGCTGGAGACGGTGGCGCTTCCACCATTCGACTGGAACCGGCGCTGGTCAACGAGAGTGGCTGACATGGAGTTGACCACGCCGCGCAACGCCGTCGGCGTCCTCGGCCGGACCCGGGGACTCTTCGGTACCACGGACTCCATCCAGGTCCACACGGATCCTGCCGGCCTGGTGTATTCGGTCCGGCTTCTTTACGTGGGCCCTGGTGCCTTGGAAACCTGGGAAGAGCGGCTGCGCAACCAATACGGCGCGCCCGGGACAGCATCGGGGGTTCCTGGCGTCCACATCTACAGGAATGCCACTGCGTCCCTGTGGTTGCGGCCCTCGGCACCTGACCGGGCAGAGGTGCTGCTGACGGACAGAGGCCGGTAGGCAAGCGGGACGTGCGACTTCCGCTGGTCATAGCGATGGCGTTCGCAGGGGCAGGCGCGACCGGCGCGGGCGCCCCACGGCTGGTGGCCCAGGATACGCCCGCGGTCCTCACCGGCTGTCTCGACGTGACCGTTGGACCATGGGTGGTGGATACGTACGCGCGGAGGCTGGAGCCGCGCCCCAGTGAACCGGGGGACAATGAGTGGCAACGCGTTCCCTCCAGGATAAGGTTTGCGGGTCCGTATGACCGCCGGCCGACCGTGACACGCATCGTAGGTCCCGATCTCGGGTGGTCCTTACGCTATGAGTTCATGAGTGGCAGAATCGACGGCGACTCCCTCCGACTGGCTTTTTCCAACGGCTTCAGTGGAATGACCGCCGGCCTGCACCGGTCGGGAGATGGGTGGACGGGCACCGCGCGCACTTTCAGCGACGTCATTCCCCACCAGATCGCTTCCCGGCCTGTTGCGATGAGCCGGGTAGTTTGTGAATCTCCGCTCCCGACTCCGGGCGACGAGTCGCACACGCTCGGGCGGGTCGTGGAATTGGAGGACGGGCAGGCCATCACTCTGGGTGAGCCGCTTCCCGAGGGGCTGGAGACGGTGGCCCTACCACCGTATACCTGGAACTGGCCACCGCGTCTGACGGACTCTCCGGCCGACATCGAACCGCTGACGACACGGCGGAACGCCGTCGGCGTGGTCGGCCGTACCCAGGGACTCTTCGGGACCACGGACTCCATCCAGGTCCACACGGACCCCGACGGCCTGGTGTACTCGGTCCGGCTCCTTTACGTTGGCCCTGATGCCCTGGAGACTCTGGAAGGGCGGCTGCGCAGCCAGTACGGCGCGCCCGGGACAGCATCGGGGGTGCCGGGCGTCCACATCTACAGGAATGCGTCTACCTCCCTGTGGTTGCGACCCTGGCCGTCCGCCCGAGCAGAGGTGCTGCTGTCGGACAGGGGGCGGTAGTCATGCGACGCCGTCTCGCGTCGGCGCTATTGTTGGGCGCCGCCGCGTGTGCTTCCGAAGGGGAGCCGCCGGCCACTCCGGATCCTCCGGACACCGAGCTGACCGGCTGCTATGACGTCACCGTCGGTGAGTGGGTTGTGGAAAGCTATCCGGGCCCGGAGCCGGAGCCCGTCCCCGGAGAGGATGCGGGGTATTTTGAAGTCCCGCCGAGGATCGAGTTTTCGGGACCCGCCTTTCGGGACCCTTCCGCCACTCGAATCGTGGTGCCGGAGGGCGCGTTGCCGCTGGTGCACGGCTACACGAGTGCCGAGATCGTCGGGGACTCGCTGCACCTGGGGTTCAGCACACTCTTTGTTGGTGTGAGGGCCACGCTCACCCGCTCAGGCGAAGAGTGGACCGGCACGGCGCGTACGATCGTGGACGTTCGTCCCCAACAGGTCAACGCCCGGCCGATCGAGCTGACGCCTGTATCATGCGACTCTCCGCCGCCGGTCTCCATCGACGTCATGCGCCCGCTCGGACGCTCGGTGACATTCGCGGACGGGCGCACCATAACGGTTGGGGAGCTGCCGCCCGTGTGGCTGGAGTCGATGATCGACCAATACGGCAATGGCGAACTTGTCGGAGTCGGCCCGATACAGGGCGTTTTTGGTACTCCCGAACGGATCGCCGTCCGGGTGGGGCGGCGCGTAGGCGGCATCGTGACGTGCGTCAGCTTCTACTATCAGGACACTGACGCGTTCGGCAGGCTGGAAGCGGGCTTGCAGGAGGTGTACGGAGCACCCGACGATACTCCGGCATCCGGCAGGATCACCTACCGGAACCGCATCACCAGCCTGATGCTGGAGAGGTGGGGTCCCGAATCCGTGTCCCAATGGCAGGAAGACCGCGAACCCTACGTCACGCTGAAGCTGGGTGACTCGCGTTGGTGGTTCTGCTCCTGATGGGTCTTGCCGAATGAACCCCGGACGGGGGCACGGTTTCCTCACCTCCGGCCTCGTGCTCACCGCGGCCACACTCAGTGCCTGCGATGGCCGGGGCGACCATCCGCCTGTTCCCCCTCCCCCCGAAATGGTCCAGCTGCTTCCTCCCGTTCCCACCGCCACCCGGCCCTCCTCCGAGACACCAGGAGGATGCCACGACGTCACCGTCGGGGAATGGTTGGTGGAGAAACTCGTTCCCGGGCAGGAGCCAGAGCCGGTGCCAACCGCGGAGCTGGTTCCGGGCTCGACACACAGCCATACCGAAATCCCCCCAAGGATCGAATTCGCCGGTCCAGTCGCATGGGACTCTTCCTATACGGAAATCGTAGTGCCGAAAGGAGCGCTTCCCTCTGTTCACAATGACATGCGAGGCCTCGTCGTCGACGACTCGCTATACCTGACCTTCAGTACCGGCTTCGCCGGAGTTCAAGCCCGCCTGGGACGGCTCGGGGAAGCGTGGACCGGCACCGCGCGCTGGTTTGTGGACGTCGTTCCCCACCAGATTAACGTGCGGGCGATGAACCTGACTCCGGTCCCGTGCGACTCGCCGCCACCGGTCTCCATCGATGCTCTGCGGCCCCCGATCCCCCGATCCGTTGAGTTGGAAGGCGGGAACGCAATCACGCTTTGGGAGCCGCTTCCCGAGTCGGTCGACACGATTCGGGCGGGGCGCCTGTACGTGGTGGGTCGGACCACAGGGCTCTTCCGCGGCGCAACCGATTCCATCAGCGTCCGTTTGGACCTGCTCAGGGGGCTTGTGGAGTCCATAACGCTTCGATACCCGAATGCTGACGCACACGCGGCGGTACTTGCACGCCTGCGGGATCGCTACGGGTTGAGCGCGTCGTTTGCACGGAACCCGGTCACACGGTTGTCGGTGCCGCGCAGGAGAGGGGCCGCCGCTGAGCCTTCAATCGAGCTGTCGGACAGCAGGCGGTAGGCATGCAGCGAACCTTAATGTCCGCGCTGTTGGTCGCCGCCGTCGCAGGTGCCTGCGGAGGTGGGACTGAGGGCTCTGCACCGGCGCCCGAGGCAAGGCAGGGGAGCACCGAGCTGACCGGTTGCTACGACGTCACCTCTGGTGGGTTAACAACCGTTCCGGCCCAGGGAGGGTCCGGCTTCGAAATCCCACCGCGGATCCAGTTCTCGGGGCGGGGCTTCCACAACGCTTCGGCTACTCGGATCGTGGTACCGGAGGGCGCGTTGCCGTCGATTCATGGCTTCACGAGCGCCTGGGTCAGCGGCGACTCGCTGCGTATGAGTTTCAGCACTGGCTACATCGGCGTGGGGGCTACGCTAGGCCCCTCTGGCGATGGGTGGGTCGGTACGGCGCGCGCCTGGTCACACTACCGACCACCCCAGGTGAAGTTCGAACCGTGGCCCGTTGAACTGGCCCCCGTGCCGTGTGACTCGCCGCCGCCCGTCTCGATCGACGTGATGCGCCCGCTCGGACGATCCGTCACATTTGCCGACGGTCGAATCATCACAGTGGGGGAGCAGGTGCCCGAGTGGCTGGAAACGATCATTGATGAGGATGGCAACGGCGAACTAACCGGGGTCGGTCCCATGCAGGGCATTTTCGGCATCCCCGAACGGATTACAGTTTCGGTGCGTCGGAACTACGGAGGGCTCGTGACCAGGGTGCGGCTCTGGTACCCTGAAACCGCATTCGGAACACTGGAAGAACGATTGCGGGACGAATACGGAGCCCCTGAGGGCACCGACGTTGGCGTGGTCAGGTACGAAAACCGCATCACCGCTTTGGTGCTGTTCCTCTGGGATGCCGACAACGTCGTCATTTTGGACCTGCGTGACCGGCGCTGGCTCTAACGCCCCACCTGTCCCCAAAGAAACGCCAGCTCCATCGCCGCATTCCGCACATTCCGGCTGAACGTCCGCCCGCCCGCATGCCCCGCGCGCGGATCATAGTCCAGGATCACCGGCAGCCCCGACGCGCTCGCCCGCTGCAGCCGCGCGGCCATCTTCCGGGCCTGCAGCGGCGGCACCCGGGTGTCCAGGTCGCCCTGCGTCAGCATGACCGCCGGATACGCCACGCCATCCCGCACGTTCTGGTACGGCGAAAACGTCTTCAGCACGTCGAACTCCTCGCGCACCGCCGCGTTCCCGTACTCCAGCAGCGCCGGCATGTTGTTCGTTCGCGTGAACTGATGGAAGCGCACCATGTCCAGGTCGGGGAAGCCGCAGAAGACCGCGCGGAAGAGCTCGGGCCGTTTGGTCATCGCGCTGGCGACCAGGAGGCCGCCGTTGCTGCCTCCGCGGATCGCGAGGCGGTCGGGGTTCGTGTAGCCCGCGTCGATGAGCCACTCTGCGGCCGCGATGAAGTCCGCGAAGACGTTGGGCTTGTTCTTCAGCATGCCGCCTGCGTGCCAGGTCTCGCCGAACTCGCCGCCGCCGCGGAGCGTCGCCATCGCGTAGACGCCGCCCCGCTCCATCCACACGGCGGCCCGGTTGTCGAAGCGCGGCATGAGGTTGACGTTGAAGCCGCCGTAGCCGTAGAGCAGGGTCGGAGTGTCGCCGGTGAGCTCCAGCCCCTTCCGGTGCGCGACGTAAAGCGGTCCGCGGGTGCCGTCCGCCGAGTTGTACCAGTGCTGGCTGACTTCGAAGTCCGTGCCGTTGAAGGGGACGGACGAGGGTCGCCACGGCTCCATCTCCATCGTCTCCAGGTCGATCCTGAGGATGTGGGCCGGAGTCACCAGCGACGTCAGGGTGAGCAGCGCGGCCCCTTCTCCCCACGAGCGCAGCTCCGCGACGTGGTGCTCGGGGACGGGGATCTCGCCGGCCGGAGTGCCATCCGAGTCGTAGCGCACGATGCGGCTGCTCACGTTGTGCAGATAGTTGGCGTAGATGTGGTCGCCGATGATCTGGTAGCCGGTCAGCAGGTCGTCGGTCTCCGGCAGAACGACGCGCCAGTTGGCGGGATCGGGGTCGGGATTTGCCGGGTCGAGCGCGACGACGCGATTCTTCGGCGCGTCCAGGTTGGTCAGCAGCCAGAGTTCGTCCTCGACGAAGCGGGCGCGGAAGCGGGCGGGCGCGCCCACCATAATGGGGCGTGGCTGGAGCGAGCCGAAAACGATCGACCCGTCCTCGCCGGAGGAGATCGGCACCGGTCGGCCTCGGGGCCGCCTCGCCAGCCTGACATCGGCCGTCATGTCCTGCAGATAGACGTCCGTCCGGGCCCAGCCGTGCTGGACGGTGAACACCATGTAGCGGCCCTCGCCGCCCTCCGAAAACCCGACGAACTTCTCCGGCCCGTGACCCTCGCCGAAGAGTTCGGCGTCGTCGGCCACATCCGTCCCGAGCATGTGCAGGCGCACCCGGCCGCCCGTCTCGCGCGACCGGCTCACGTAGTAGAAGCCGGTCCCGTCCCGGTTGAAGGAGATCCCGCCGTAGAGGAAGTCGGGCAGCCGGTCGGGCAGGTCCTCGCCGGCCTCCAGGTCGCGCACGCGGATCTCGACCTCGTCCTGCCCGCCGTCGCGCACCGCGTAGATCATGAGGTCGCCGTCGGGGGAGAAGTCGCGGATGCTCACGCTGGTCGTGCCGGTCGGATCGAGATCGAGCGGGTCGAGGACCAGTTCGAAATCGCCATTCGGGTCGATCGGATCCCTCTGGGGCTCCTCGGGCGCGGGCCGGCGCCGGATCGCAGCCACCTCCTCACCCGGCTTCCTCATCGTGAAGTACTCGAAGTCCCCCGCCTGGCGCGGAAAGAGCGGCCCGGGAACATCCATCAGCTCCCTGAGCCGCGCCTCCACCTCGTCCCGCAGCGACGTATCCCCCACGATCAGCTCCGCATACGCGTTCTGCGCATCGATCCAGGCCCGCGTCTCCGGGCTGTCCTGGTCCTCGAGCCAACGGTAGTCGTCCGTAATGGCGAGGCCGTGCAGCGTGTCGACGACCGGGTCGCGCTCGGTGGCGGGCGGACGCGGGTAGGGGGAGCAGGCGAGGGCGAGGAGGCTGGCGATGATGAGCCAGGGCGCCAGGAGGACCTCCGCGGCAGCCAGGTGGCGCGAGAATACGGTCCCCGGGCATGGGGCGACGGTGCCGGTGGGATGACGGCGGCTGTTCGGCATGACGGGCTCCGGCGTGGGTGCGGCTGCGCGAGCGCCGGCGGGCGCGGGGCGAAGGTGGGCTGGAGCGGGGTGGGATGCAAGGTGGCGAGGGGGCGGATATCGCCAACGGGGGAGTTGCGGAGGTGGCTGCCTGGCCCTTCGGCCGCGTCACGCGGAGCGCCGCGCATCGAGATACGCGACGCGTGTGTCCCATGCCGACATCGATGGGCCCACGCCGTCAACACCTGTCTTGCATAGTAGACGCCTTATGTCTAGTTGTTCACGGTTGTGAACCGTAAACCCGCGCTTGGACCCAAGCTGCGCTACGGCAAGACGTCCGGCCAGCGCAGATGCCACCACGGGCGAATGCCAATCGAATAGGTGCAAAATGAGTCCTGCGGTGCTACTGAATGGGACGGACTCTCGGTCAACGGGGCGTGCCTCAAAGGTGTTCGCCTGGAACCGAAAAATCTTGCAGACTCAAAACCAATATCCTATGCTCTTGTCAGTCCTTTCCGATGGAGTGCGGCCCACAGGGGGCAGTGGACGGTCGGGATTCGATCGGAAGGTCCGATGTCGGGCCGATCCGTTGCGGAGGGGCGGACGCGATTCAATCAACCACACAAGTTTCGAGGAGGAGTTATGAAGAGGGGAATGGCGCCATTTGGCGTAACCACAGCGATTGTGTTCGCGACCGGGATTCCGGTTGCCACGGCAGCCCAGGAGGCCGCCGACCATGCGTTCTTTGGCAATGAGCCAGTCGAAACACTCTTGGCAGTTCAGTTCGAAGCGGCCCTGGTCGACGAGGCGCCAACGCCGGCGGTGACATCGGTGGCAGGGCCCGAGTCTGACTTCAATGGACTTGGGTGCGTCGAGGAAGACGGCACCGTGTCGCTCCATTCGAGTCCCGAAGAGAGAGCACGGGCAGATGATGACAAGTGCCCCGAATGGGTGGCTCTGGATGATTTCGAAGACGTCGACTACGGGAGTGGAATCGGTGTGACGATGTGTAGCCTTACCGAAGAGTACACCGTCAAGGAGAGCAGGAGTCTGCTTGGAAGCATCAGCGCCTCGTGGAAGGCGCTTTTCGGTGGGGGCGAGGCCAAAACGGAGACCGAGGTATCGAGAGAGTCTACCCGGACACGATGCCACTACTACGGATGCGACTTGGACGTTTCGCTGAGCGAGGCGGTTTGGTCAACCAGAAACTGATGAATCCAGCTAACGTTACCGTGGTCTTTGCGTTCCTCCTGGCGGGCTCGACGATCCTTCCATTGTCAGCCCAGGAGAGACTGGAGATCGATGTCGAGGCGGGCCGCGCCATCGTCGAAGGGATCGAGTACGACTTCAGTGGGATCGCGGCTGTGGACCACGAACGGCGGATCGTCTACGTGGTCGACGCGGTCGAGCCTCTAGGGGTCATGGCCCTGTCGATCGAGGACGGTTCTCAGATCGCCATCTACGGTGGTTCACGGGGGGACGGGCCCGGTGAACTTCGCTACTTGCGAAGCGTGTCGCTTTCTCCCGAAGGCGTGCTCGTGTCCGGCGGCGGAGTGATCAATCATTGGGGACGCGATGGCAACCTCATCGGAGCCTGGCGCCCGGACCTGCCGGCTGCATCTCGGGTTACGGACCAATGCATGGTGAACGGCCAAATTGTCGTACCGTCCCTCGTGGGCGCGATTCGACGGAAAGCCGATGGTTCATGGGAGCTGCTGGGCAGGCGGCCAGGGGGGAGCGTAGACATTGAGATCTACGGAGCAACCCGGATGGCCTGCATTGACGATATCGCATACGTGCTCGATGAGCGGTTGGCGGGCTACTCGCCCGATGGGACCGTGACCCGCCTTTCGCTGCCGGAGGAAGTTGAAGAGGCAAGCCGCAGTTGGCGCGAGAACCTCCGCAGGGGAGCCGTCGGGCATCCCTACAGGGCCCTGTTTGACGATGGAACCGGACAGCTGGTCGTGGTCGTCCCCCGGTTTGCCCGGGGGGAAGTTCTCGGAGCGACGATCGATCCGGCGACCGGGTGCTACGCGATAATCGCATCCCCGGACCTGGTCACTCGTCGAACGCATGCGTTGATCGGAATGTACGGGGACAGCGCCCTGGTGGCCGAGAGCGAAGTGGGAGAACGGGTCATCAACGGCGTGCGCACGCCGGTGCTGTATCCTGGCGCGAGCAGGATCGCGTTGCGTCCGTTGCGCCCGGCTGGTGGTACGCCGTGCCCGGACAAGCCGGGGTCGTAACGGCGCGGGCTCGTTCCACGGGCGGCTGGCGAAAGCCCCCCCGGTCCCGATTGGGCTGGGGGGGCGGCTTCGCTGTCAGACCGGGGTGCCGGTACTCGCGGTGAGCGCCTGGTAGAGGTCGGTGAGCTGCCTGGTCACCGGCCCCGGCCGGCCATCCCCAATTCCCCGCCCGTCGATCTCCGTCACGCTCGCCAGCTCACCCATCGTGCCGGTGCAGAAGGCCTCGTCCGCGCGGTAGGCTTCCGCGAGCGACAGATCCGTCACCCGCGACGCAATCCCGTTCGCCTCGCACAGCTCGAGCACCGTCGCGCGCGTGATCCCCTCGGGGCACGCGACCGCATGGCTCGTCATCACCACCCCGCGGCTCACGATGAAGAAGTTGGTCGCGTTGGTCTCGGCGATGAAGCCGCGCCGGTCGAGCATGAGCGCGTCGTCCGCCCCGGCGGCGTTGGCCTCGATCTTCGCCAGGATCGACTGCAGCAGGTTGGCGTGGTGGATCTTCGGGTCGAGAGTGTCGGGGTCGAACCGCCGCAGCGAGCTGGTGACGAGGCTCAGGCCGGACCGGTCGTAGACGGGCGCCTTGTGTTCGGCGAGGACGATGAGTGTGGGGCCCGACCGGTTGAGGCGCGGATCCATCCCGCTCGTGTACTTGACGCCGCGCGTGAGGGTGAGCCGGATGTGCACGCCGTCCCGCATCCCGTTCGCCGCGAGGGTGCGCCGGATCTCGCGGACGATCTCGTCGTTCGCTGGGATCTCGACGAAGGCCAGCGCGAGGGCCGACGAGCGGAGCCGCGCGAGGTGCTCCTCAAGCTTGAAGATCCTGCCGTCGTAGAGACGCAGTCCCTCCCAGACCGCGTCGCCGCCTTGCACCACGGAGTCGAACGGGCTGATGCCAGCTTCGTCGCGGTGAACCAGCTTCCCGTTCACGTTCACGATCAGGTCGCGGTTGCGTTCGTCGAAGGATTGAAGCATGTAATGTCTGCTTTACAAGATGTCATGTCGCCTTTACGAATCGTGCCTCACCCGCCTCACCCAACACCTTCCGCAGGGCGTCCATCTCCGGCACCATCTCGATCGCGCGGCGCGGCCGCTCCATCACCCTCGCAATCCCCGGCGGCACCGGCAACGACTCCCCGATCAGCGGCTCGACCGTCTCGGCGAACTTGGCGGGGTGGGCGGTCGCAAGCACGACTCCCCGCGCCCCCGGCCGCCGCTCCAGCTCGCGGCGCAGCCCGAGCAGCCCCACCGCAGTGTGCGGATCGATGGCGATGCCGCGCCGCTCCCACAGGTCGCGGATGCACGCGCGGGTCTCGTCGTCGGACCAGGCGGAGGCGGAGAGGACTTCGCGCACTCCCGCCCCGAACAGGTGCCGGATCCGCCTGAAGTTGCTGGGATCGCCGACATCCATGGCGCTGGAGATGGTCGCGACGGAGGGGCGCGGGTGGAATCCGCGTCCGGCAAGGTACTCCGGGACAACGGAATTGACGTTGGTCGCGGCGACGAACCGCGCCCGGGACATGCCGAGCATGCGGCGTGCGATCAGCCCCGCCGTGAGGTTGCCGAAGTTCCCCGAAGGGACGGAAACGACCAGCTCCGAGCCGGGGGCGGCGGGGGCGAACTCGCGGGCCAGCCGCCCGGACCGGGAGACCGCCCGCTCTGTTCCGGAAGCCGCCCGCCCTGACTCGGAAGCCGACCGCCCGGACTCGGAAGCCGTCCGTCTGGACTCGGAAGCCGTCCGCCCGGATTCGGAAGCCGCCCGCCCGGATTCGGAAGCCGTCCGCCCGGACTCGGGAGCCGTCCGTCTGGATTCGGAAGCCGTCCGCCCGGATTCCCCGCCCGCGCGCCCGGACCCCCGCGCCATCCTCTCGAGCTCCACCCACGCGTGCACGTAGTAGAACGTCTGCGGGAGCAGCCGACCGATGTTGATCGAGTTGGCGGAGGTCAGCGACAGCCGGGCGTTGAGGGACGGGTCGGCGAAGGCCTGCCGGACGAGGCGCTGGCAGTCGTCAAAGGTGCCGCGGACCGCGACGGCAGTGACGTTCCCGCCCAGCGTGGTGATTTGAGCCTCCTGCCGGGCGCTGATTTTCCCGATCGGGAAAAAAACCAGGACGCGTACTCCGGACACCCCGTGGAAGGCGTGCGCCACCGCCCCGCCGGTGTCGCCGGAGGTGGCGGTGAGGATGGTGACCGGGCGGGCGTCCGAACGCGCCATGAGCCCCGTCGGGCTGAGCCCCATCGGGCTGGGCCCCGCCGGGTCGGTGGGCTCCCCCGCGCGCACCGCCGACATCATTCGTGCCATGAAGCGGGCGCCCACATCCTTGAAGGAGTGGGTGGGGCCGTGGAAGAGCTCCAGAAGGTGCACGCCGGGCTCGATTTCGCGCAGGGGGACGGGGAAGTTCAGCGCGTCGTGCACCACCGCGCGGAGGACCTCGTCCGCAACCTCGTCGGCGAGGAAGTGACGCGCCACCACGAAGGCCCGCTCGGGGAAGGTGAGGCTGGCCAGCGCCGCGCGATCCTCCTCCGGCAGGGGCGGGATCGAGGCCGGGACGAAGAGTCCGCCGTCCGGGGCCTGTCCGAGGAAGAGCGCCTCGGTGAAGCTCCAGGTGCCGGAGGCACCGCGCCTGGACACGGTATCGAGGTCGGGTGCGGGTCGGTCGCCGCGGCCTTCCCCCGTGCTGATCAGCTCCATTCCAGAATCCGGGCCCCCTCCGGGTTCACGGAAGAGACGACGATGTCGGACTCCACATCGACCTCGTCCCGAAAGGCGCCCGACATACCGAGCGCCGCCGCCTCCGCCGCCTTCCTTCCGCGGCAGATCGCGAAAATTGTGGGCCCCGAGCCCGAGAGGCCGGCGGCAACGGCACCGGCGGCCAGCGCACTGTCCCGGACCTGCTCAAAGCCCGGAACCAGCCTGGCGCGCACCGGCTCGGCCACCGCATCGCGCATGCAGCGGGCGATCAGATCCCAGTCGCTCCTCATCAGCCCTGCGACCAGCCCCGCCGCGTTCCCCCACTGCTCGACCCCCGCCTCGAGGGGGATGGTGTCGCCCAGGATCGTCCTCGCGCGCCGCGTTTCGACCTCCATCGCGGGGTGGACGATCGCCACCATCAGGTCGCCGGGAGTCGGCAAAGCCACCATCTCGGGAGGCCGTCCCGGCAGCACCAGCACGAACCCCCCCGCCAGCGAGGGCGCCGCGTTGTCGGCGTGATCGGCCCCGGAACCCTTGCGCTCACCGATCATGGCGCACTCCAGCAGCGCCGTCCGGTCGAGGCCGCTGCCCAGAAGCGCGTCGGCCGCCACGGCTCCCGCCACCGCGCTCGCCGCGCTCCCCCCCAGTCCCGAAGCCAGCGGGATCCCCTTGCGCACCTCGATCCCGACCCCCGCCTCCGAACCCGTCCGGTCGAGCACCCCCTGCACGGCCAGCGCGGCGGCATTGCGCTCGGGGTCCGTCGGCACGCGCCCCCCGTCCCCGCTCACCGACACGGCCACGATCCCGCTCCCCTCGGCCATCCGCACGACCACCTCGTCCCCCGGCCGCTCCAGCGCCAGGCCGAAGATGTCGAAGCCGCACCCCAGGTTGGAGACGGATGCGGGCGCGAAAACGCGCACCGAGCGGAGGGGGCCGTCCCCGCGCGGCATGTCAGCGCCCCGCCTCGGACCGTCCCGATGCCGCATGCGCATGTCCCGCCTCGGACCGTCCCGACGCCGCATGCGGGCGCCCCGCCTCGGACCGTCCCGACGCCGCTTGCGGGCGCCCGCGCGCCGCTCCATCGGCCGCAACCTCGCCACCGCTGCGCCGCCGCCCCCGCCGCTTCCGGAACGGCATCGCCACCATCCCCGGCAGCGTCGCCCAGTCGCTCCGCTCCACGTCCTCCAGCCCCAGCGTCAGCATCTTCGGGTCACGCACCAGCCGAAAGCTGCCGAAGATCCGGTCCCAGAAGGAAAAGACGCTCGAGTAGTTGGAATCCGTCTCGGGCTGGTAGTCGGAGTGGTGCACCCAGTGCATCCAGGGGGTGACGATCAGCCAGCGGAGCCAGCGGTCGGCCTGCGGGGGCACGCCGACGTTGCCGTGATGGAAGAGGATCACCGGCAGCAGCACCGCTTCGTAGACGAGCACCTGTGCGACCGTCATGCCGAGCAGTGGCAGTACCGCCAGCCGCGCGATCGACGACAGCACGATCTCCCCGGTGTGAAACCGAAGTCCGGAGCTGGCGCTGAGTTCCGGGTCCGCGTGATGTACCGCGTGGAAACGCCACAGGAATGGGATCCGGTGGTTCAGCCGGTGCCAGAAATACTGCCAGCAGTCGAGCAGGACGAAGCCGAGCACGAACCCCCACACCCCCGTCACCCCGAGCCAGTGCAGGACGCCGAACGAGTTCGCTCGGGCCCACTCGGTCGCCACCAGCGTGGCTCCGGCGAAGACCAGTGTAGCAACCACCGCGTTCAGGATCCCCAGGGCCACATTGGAGGCGTCGTGCCGGACTCGCTCCCGGCGTCCTTCGAACATGGGTATCAGCCCCTCGATCAACCACATCACGGCCAGCGCGACCGTAGCCACGAGCGGTTTGAAGGTGGTGAGGGACTCGATCATGGCAGTGGGGCGGGGGACTCATGCGGGGTGTGCTTCTGCGATAAGGTAACCGGCGGGTTGAATCGGGACGACCTGCCGGCAGCCACAGGTTGTGGCCGGGGCCCGCGCGCCCTCTATTGGGCACCGAAGCCACCCCAACCGGAGGAGCCGTCAACGTGGAACAGCCTCGCCGCACCCCCATGCCATCCATGATCCTGATGGCCGTCTTCCTGGTGGGGGGCGCGATTGGCTGGTCGCCGACCGGCCGGCGGGTCCGGCAAACCTCGACTGGGGAGTATGGGTCATAGTATATGGGGGATATGGGTTCGTAATATCGGCGGCGCTCTTCCACGCCCGAACGGGGCGCTGATGAACGGAGGCGAGACAATGGGGATTCCGGGCGAGCAAGTGTTGCGTGACCTGGAACGATGGTCCCACTAGAGTGTATGAAGCGTGATCCGGGGAGATTCCCGATCCGTAGCCGCACCGGCGAACGGGGGGAACCCTTCCCACTCAATCCGCAAAGGGGGAAAACCATGAAGAAGCTGACCCTGCTACCCGTCTTGATGTGGGGCATCGCCTGTGGAACCGAACCGGAGCCCGATCCGCCGGAACCGCTCAGCATGGCCGAGGTAGAGGCACTCTATAGGGGCATCGAGGCGCTCGCTGCCGATACCATGCCAGAGATCATCTCGTTCGATCCGGCCACGCAGTCAGGGGTAGTCGCCTGCCCACTGGGAGGACGGACGGGTCTCCGGCTGGAGTCGCAGGAGGAACGATCCGCAACCGGTGCACGGCTGACAACGACGGTTACGCTCACGCCCGATGAATGCGTGATCAGCAACCTGCTGGTCACCGGAAGCCCGACCCTGACACAGCAGGTCATCGTCGATATCGATATCGACCCGGACGAGCTGTTACCGACCCTCGCCATCTCCGGTTCGGCCAACGGGACGCTGGACTGGGTGGCACAGGGTGACCCGGATCGGATCGGTACCTGCGAGATCAGCCTGACGATCACGATGGGCGAGCCCGATCCGAATTCCCCGGCAGTGACCACGATCATCGCCGGTATGATGTGCGGTCACGAGGTATCGTTCGAGACCGTTACGGATCCGGTGATATCCTGAGCTTGCGGGCGAGGCGTGACCCGAGCGTGACGAGCCGATAGGCACCGGGACCGAGATAGCACCGGGACCGGCCCTCTACACCGTCATCCTCGTCGCCTGTTTCGGGGCCGATCGGCGGGAGCTTGCTGATGCAGAAGGACCTCGTAGGGGCAGCGCGCCGGCTCGTGGAGGCGGCAGCAGTGGTGGGGGCAGACGCCGGGGAGGCAGGCCCATGAGCGAATCCCGCGTCATCCGCAGCGCCGAAACCGGCTGGGCCGGCGTCAAACACGCGTGCTACAGGGACGAATCCGAAGGACCGGACTGCTTCCTGGGCGCCACACGCCACACGCTGCTCGGGGCCGCGCGCGAGGGACCCGGGGCGGCTCTGGACTTCGAACCCCGCTACTTCGAAGTGTCCCCCGGCGGCTACTCTTCGCTTGAACGGCACGCCCACCCGCACGCGGTCGTGGTCCTGAAGGGAAGGGCACGGTCCGGCTCGGCGGCAGCGTCGAGCCCGTCGGCCCCTCCGATGTCGTCTACGTGGCCCCCCACGAGGTGCACCGCTTCACGGCCGACAGCGCGCAGCCGCTCGGCTTCCTCGACCGGGAACGGGATCGTCCGGTGTCGGTGCCGGAGGAGGAGGCCCGATGAAGGTCGGCGGCGTCCCCTACCGCGCGATCTTCACCGAGCGCGGCGGGACCGAGGTCCGGGTCATCGACCAGACCCTCCTCCCGCACCGGTTCGAGACCATCCGCCTCGAGACCGCAGCCGACGCCGCGCGCGCGATCCGGGACATGGTGGTCCGCGGCGCGCCGCTGATCGGCGCCACCGCAGCCTACGGTGTCGCACTGGCGATGCGAACCGACCCCTCCGACGCGTCGCTGAAGCAGTCCCTCGCGCTCCTCGCCTCCACCCGCCCGACCGCCGTCAACCTGCGCTGGGCGCTCGACGCGGCGGACGCACTGCTTCGCCCTCTTCCCCCCGGCGGTCGTGCCGACGCGGCCTACGACTTCGCCGCCCGGCTCTGCGAGGAAGATGTGTCCCGCAACCACAGCATCGGCCGCCACGGACTGGAGGTGTTTCAGGAGATTGCCCGCGCGAACGAAAGCGGCACCAGCCGCCCCGGACCACGAGCAGGGTCAAAAAACGACATCAACGTCATGACCCACTGCAACGCCGGCTGGCTCGCCACAGTCGACTGGGGCACCGCCACCGCCCCCGTCTACCTCGCCCACGACGAAGGCATGCGCATCCACGTCTGGGTCCGCGAGACCCGCCCCCGCTTCCAGGGCGCTGGCCTCACCGCCTGGGAGCTCGGTCAGCACGGCATCCCCCACACGCTGGTCTCCGACAGCGCAGCCGGCCACCTGCTCAGCCGCGGCAAGGTCGACCTCGTCATCGTCGGCACGGACCGCACCACCGCCGCCGGCGACGTGGCCAACAAGGTCGGCACCTACCCCCTGGCCCTGGCCGCCCGCGACAACGGCGTGCCCTTCTACGTGGCCGCCCCCTCCCCGAGCATCGACTGGTCGATCGAAGACGGTGCGAACATCCCGATCGAAAAGCGCGACCCGGAGGAGATTACCCGCGTGCGGGGCGTGGACGAAGACGGCGTCGAGCGGTCCGTACGGGTCACGCCACACGGAACCCGTGCCGCGAACTACGCCTTCGACGTAACGCCAAGGCGGCTGGTGACGGGACTGCTGACCGAGCGGGGTGTGTGTGCGGCCGACCAAACCGCCCTGCGAACGATGTTCGGCCGTCCACAGATGCCGACGTAATGCCAACCCCACTCACCGGACGCCTTCTCCCCAGGCTCACCGCGTCTCCGCCAGCCCGGCCCCATCGCCGCCGCCATCACCTCCTTCCCTCCAGAGGCAGGCCAGAGCTCAGCCCCAGTCGATGCGCTCCCCCCGCCACAGCGAGCCGCCGTTTTCGGGACCGATCCCCCGCTGCGCATGCCAGCGGACCAGCCCGAAGTCCGGGGTCGCCGGTGGCGCTGCGTCCGCCGTTGGCGCCCCCGACGCTCCACCAGGCAGCAGGTCACCGATATCCGGGCCTCGGGCACCACCGGCATGTGCACCCCCAGCGGGTTGAAGAACTGCGGAACCCCGTGCTCGTCCATCTCGACCCGCCAGCCGCCTTCGTGGACCGCGCGGTGGTGGAAGGGACAGAGCAGCACGAGGTTGTGCAGGGCGGTCTCCCCGCCGCGGGCCCAGTGGGTGATGTGGTGGGCGTGGGTGCGCAGCCGCAAGCCGCATCCGGGGAACCGGCACCCGCCGTCGCGCGCGTCGAGCGCCTTGCGGAGCCGCCAGCCTCGGCGGTGAGAAGGATCTCGTCGGTTCGCTCCTCCACGCTCACCGGAGGCGCCCAGTCGGAGGCGTAGGTGAGGTTCCCGAAGTCGGTGTCCCCGAAGATGCGGTTCATGCGGTTCGCGAAGGCGTCGAGGTGGTTCCACGAGAGCGGGCGGTATGTGTGCTTGGTCAGTGACATCTGTAAGTCCTTTCTGGCGAAGGTGAAATGTTGAGTGAGTTGGCCCATGTGTGCCGCGACGCCGAATTGCAGGGAGTGTGTCAGCCCGGTTCCTGCCGTTTTGGCAGGAAAGGGGCGCTCGCCCGGCGGGGATGCTGCCGAAATGGCAGGTCGTGGGC
Organism: Gemmatimonadota bacterium; assembly: GCA_022822445.1. Lineage (GTDB taxonomy): Bacteria > Gemmatimonadota > Gemmatimonadetes > Longimicrobiales > Gaopeijiaceae > Bin94. The sequence goes on from JAJEBR010000024.1 coordinate 22,441, forward strand.
TGCCAGAATGGCAGGTGGTTGTCAGAATGGCCGGTCGCGGGCTGTCAGATAGGCAGAGGTTGCCAGAATGGCAGAACGCCGACACCGCGATCACGGCAATAAACAGTCCAGGTCCAACCCAGGCTCCCGGCCCTGCTTTTCGGGCCGGTCAGTTGGGACCCGGCGGTTCGAACCGGTACCAGTCGACCCCTCTCGTGGGGATGCCCGCCGGATCGTCCGGGAGTCGTGCCACCAGTACGGCCAGCGTGGAACCCAGCAGGTCGTAGCCCTCGATCCGGTCCCGCACGCGCACGCTCCCGACATAGGTGGTGTCGGAAAAGATGCTGAAGTACGAAAACTCGTGCCTGTCCCGCTGGAGCGCCATCCAGAGCCGGCCCCAGTCGTCGTAGATGAGCGAGCGGCCCGCTATCGTAACCCACTTTGGGGTCTCTGCGTATACGAGCATCTGGGACTCCGCAAGGGGGAATCCGAAGGCGAGACGCCAATGCTCCCGGTGCCTCTCCACGTCCGTCTCGGAGGGCAGTTCGGACGCATAGGTCGGATCCCTGAACGTGACGACGTCGTCGCCGTCCCACAGAACCAGGACGCTTTGGCAGGTGCCGAAGACCATTCGGCCGGCGGGGCCCAGGGCACCCGTGGTGTAGCCCCGTTCGCACTCCATGGATATGCCCAACTCGCTGGGATGGAGCACTGCTCGCTCCCACAGTTCCTCACCGGATTCCGCGTTTAGTTCGGTAACGAACGTTCTGTAACCGCCATCGACACGCACCTGGTAGGATCCAGTCATGCTCTGCTCAAAAGGTGCCATCGGTGCGAACAGGAAGGGGACCGCAGCACTGCGCAAGATCGTCCCGTCAGGTTCGAAGACCGTCAAGCGGCGCCTGGCGTCAAACGCACCCAACGTCCCAGCAGGCCCACGCATCAACGCCAACGATCCCTCGAACTCCCCCGGCCCCTCCCCCTCACGTCCGAACGCCCCAACGGTCGAGCCGTCACTCCGCACGCAAACGATCCGGGTTTCGTAGGAGTCGACCACGCAGGCCGTGGAGCTGTCAACCAGGGCGACCGACGCACTTATGCTGAGAGGAACCTCGGCTGCCGCGATGAACTCTGCAGGAAGCAGCGTGAGGTTGCCCGGCTCGGCCTCGTTCGCGCTGCATGCCGCAGCGGCAAGGGCCCCTGTGCCTAGCAAGGTGCACCGGAACCTGTTCATGGACTCTCGGTTCGGGTTCCGCAACTGCTCTCCGTACCCCAAGCCCCGACGCGAGGCCGAGCCAGGCAGCCGACTCGGTCCGATCAGCAGGTGGAAGATCCTTCTTCCTCTTCTTCGCACTCCTCCACGCACTCGTGGAACCACTCCTCCGCCTCCTCCTTCGTCTTGCCGTTTTCGTGCATCCACAGACTGGCCTCGAGTCCGCAGTTGTTCCAGCAGGTGTCCGCGTCCACGGTGACGGGGGGCTCCTGCGCAGCGAGACCGATGGGAGACAGGGGCGAGAGTCCGATGGCGACCACCAGGGCGACCAGCCCGCGGGTCCACTTCGTGATCCAGCGCGTCTGCGTGTTCTTCACGCCTTCCTCCTCCAGGCGATAGAGAACGATGGCGAGGGGACCAACCCCTCACGGCGCTCTGAAGCTGTGGAATCGACGGCTGGTGTCAATGGGCATTAAAAACGGCACACTTTCGGGTATCGAAAACGGCACACTCCGGACCGGCCCTTGCGGAGGGAGCGTAGCAACCGGAGCGGGGGCCGGCTTCCGAAGGCCGACGAGGCCCTCAGCCGGAAGATCGAGGTCAGCCGGAGGAGCTAGTCCGGCCCCGAGTCAGTTAACCTTCCTGACGAACGTCACCGCCTGCTCGGAGAAGGTGGCGGGCCGCTCGGCTCCCGTCGCTGTCCGGACTGGCCGGCTCGAAGTCCACCCGGAAGCGGTCGGGCCCCTGCAACTCCACGATCCCGAAGAGGGTCTGGCCGGCCAGGGGCCCGCTGCTCCAGGGCCCGACATCGAGCTCGATCGGGGTCGAGGCGTACCGCGCTTCGTAGGCGACCTCGAGGATGGCCTCCGTGCCCCAGACGCTTCCGGAGAGGGTGCGGACGACCGTCGTGTCGCCGATGGTCTCTACGACGGTGTTGGGTGTGAAACCGGAAGGGTCTACGTCGGTTCCACAGCCGGTTAGGAGGGCGGCGGTTGCTGCTGAAAGTAGGCGGAAGGCTCTTGTTCGCATGGTTGCACCTCTTCGCTGGCTGCGGTTCCCACTGGAATAATGGCTCGTGCCTGACGATGGGGCTGATGAACGTATAGCCCCGGGATCACGGGTGCCACGCTCCCTTACCGATCACTCGAAACCCGTTCCCGGAGGTCACCATGAACCCCGTGACGCCCCCCACCGCCAGCACCCACGCAGCCGGGCGCCGCCGAGGAGTGACGGGGCACCAGTCGCCCTCGCCTTCTTCGAGGCAGACGGCCAAGAGGCCGACGAGGTCGCCCGCGACGGCGCGGTGGGCGGTGCGCAGGAGCGTCTTTGCAGGGCGTCCTCAGAGCTTGGCTTGAGCCGCCGTCAAGCTGGCTAAGCCAGCCGACGCAGTGTTGAACACTGCGGGCTGGCAAGGGGAGGCTTCGCTCCCCTTAGACCCCTCGGGTTTCCGTGCCGGTGTCGGCACGGCGTAGGGCGGGGGCCCCTCCCGGAACCGCGTCCACGTTCGCGCCGACGGTCGTCCGCTGCGGCCGGGTCGTCGGGGCAGGTCGGGGTGGGGGAGTGGGTGACTATCATGGTCTGATCCCGGGGTCTGAAGGGCCGGTGGTCGAGGGCGAGCGGTTCGCTGGCCTACCTTCTTATACCCCACAGTTCGGAAAATGTTCGGGTTACCGAAGAACCCGCGGGAACGCGAGTGCCGGCCCGGGGATCGCCTTACCCCGCCCTACCGGTCATGAAACCCCTTCCCATCCAGAATCTTCGCCCGGCACCTCTCGATCCGCGCAGCCCGCGTCTTCGAGTGCTTTGCGCTGGAAAAGTGCACCGCGTAGATGCGCCGTCGTCCGGGCGTCAGTCCCTTGAACGCAGCCCTGAATTCGGGATCCTCGTGCAGCCTGTCGGTGAGTTCCCGGGGGTATTCGATGTCCGTCGCCTTCATCTCCACCTTCAGGCCGGCCTTCTCCACCTCGATCGCATCACGCACGCAAGCCCTGATGCTCCGCGCGGTCCGCGCGACATCCCGCACGCTGGTGAAACGCATCCGGAACCCGGCCCGCGAATTGGGTCCCTGCCGTTCCAGCAAGCCGTCCGGGTCCTTCAGCAGCGCGCCCTTGAAAAACATGAGCGCGAGGAAGTCCTTCATGGGCTGGATGATGCAGATGTTCCTGCCCCCGTGGGCGTAGCAGGGCTTCCTCCACTTGAACTCCTCGGTCAGGCCGCACTCCAGCAGGATCTCCCTCAGCACGTCCGTTTCGCGCCGCCAACGCGTGGATTTGCGGAGTGATTCGTCGACCTTCGGGTTCCTGGCCACCGCGGTCACCTCAGAAAACAGGCATCCGCGTCTGCCGCCGAGGACGGATGGATGATCCGGCGGACCAGGCCGCCCGCCCCGTCGTCCTGCCACTGCACCTGCAATCCCTTGAGTGCTCGCTGCGCTCCGGAGTTGGGATCGCCCAGCGGATACACGCCGAACGGCCCCAGCACCGTCTCCCTCGACAGCGCGAATAGCCGGTCCCGGATGGAGTGGCGGTCGAGTACCTCCACCCCGCCCGCAGCGATCATCGCTTCGGCGAGCAGCTCCACCGCGCCGAAAGCGCCCGCGGCGTAATAACTCGGATCCGACCCGTGTGCGGCGCGGTAGCGCTGGACGAACTCCTCGCTCGTCGCAAGAAAGCCCGAGGTGCGGATCGTCGGCAGCCAGGCCGCGTTACCGGCCACGCAGCGCGCGAGGTCCCCGAGCTGATTGGCGAAGTCCGTCTGCGCGGCGCCGAGGTTGAGGCTGACCATCAGCGGCTTGTAGCCGACCGCGTGGACGGCCCTCGTGAAGGCGACGGCGTCGTCGTAGTAGCCCCCTCCGATGAAGAGGTCCGCGCCGGCTTCCATGGCTGCGGTCACGAGCGCCTCATGGTCCGCCTGGCCGATCGGGTAGGAACGATCCAGTACGATGGCCACGCCGTGCGTCCGGGCGGCCTCGCGGATCCCCTCGGCCACGGACTCGGGGAACTGGCTGTCCTCGTACACCAGGGCCGCGCTCGCCGCCCCGTTCTGCGCGGCCACCTCCACCGAGCCCTGCAGGTAGGTCGGCCCAGGGTTCAGCATCTGAACGCTCCACTGGCGGTTCCGACCGGCCCAGATGCCCGGTGTCGCGGCCATGGGCGCCACCATCGGCACGCCGGATGCCTCGGCCACGGCGACCGCGATCTCCGTGATCGGACTGCTGTAGGGCCCCAGCATCGCGTCGCTCGTCGCGAACCGGCCATAGATGTTCTCGCTTGTCTGGACGTCACTCTGGTCGTCGTGCAGGATGAGCTCGACTTCGCGGCCCCCGACTCCGCCCCTCTCGTTCAGCATTTCGACGGCCAGCTCATAGCCCTGGCCCACTTCCGTGCCGAGCTGGGCGAACCGCCCGGTCTCCGAAACCGACGCGACCACCCTGATCGGCCCGGTGTCGACCAGCGGTCCGAGCGCTTCGCCGCAGGCGCCGGCGGCTAGAACGAGGAAGAGCGCGACGAACGCGCCAGGAACCGGCAGCCGCGGTGCCGAGTGGAAGGCGGGATCGCCGCCGGTTGCCGGAACGGGCATCGACCGGGAACTCGAAGAGCTGTTGTTACGCATGAAAAACCTCCAGGACAGGACCACTTCGTCTCTACAGTAGAATGATCTTCCAGATTCTGCCGCGCAGCGAGTCGCTCACGTACAGCGCGCCGTCCGGGCCCGCGGCCACCCCGGTCGGCCGGTTGTCGGCCTGATTCGACGAAGTGATCCGTCCCCCGGCGAAGCCGTCCGCGAATACGGACCACTCGCCCGTGGGCTCGTCACCCTCGAAGGGGATCCACACCACGTTGTAGCCGGCCTGCACCGGCGTCCGATTCCACGATCCGTGGAACGCAACGAACGCGCCGTTGCGATAGCCCTGCGGGAAGGCGTCGCCGGACGAGAAGGTCATGGCGTTGGGAGCCCAGTGCGCGGGCAGCCCGATCGCCGGCATGTCCATGTCGGCACAGCGGCCCACCTCTTCCCCGTTTCCGCCGTACTCGGGAGCGAGCACCTTCCGGTTGCTGCCCGGGTCGTGGTAGCAGTACGGCCAGCCGAAGTCGGACCCCTGCGTGACGTGTACGAACTCCTCGGAGGGGTTTTCCGAACCCTCCGACTGGGAATAGAGCCCGGGCCAGAGTTCCCGGAGCTGGTCGCGGCCATGGATGACGGCGTAGAGCTCCCCGGAGCCGGGATGAATCGCCAGCGCCGCCCCGTTCCTGACTCCGGTCGAAAAGCGTTCGCCATCCGACTGGCTCTGTCCCGTGCGATCGGAGGCAAATCGCCAGATGCCCGCGCGGGTCTCGAGCTCGTCGCATGGGTTCTTGCCGGGGCGGCCGGCGGTGCGTGCCGGGGACTGACAGTTGTTCCCCGGGGAGCCGATTCCGACGAAGATGCTGCCGTCGGGGCCGAGGGCGATGCTCTTGGCGGCGTGATTGCGGGCGCTGGGCAGGCCGTCGACGATGGTCTCGGGGGATCCGGTGGGGGTCAAGGAGCCGGGGGCGACGGAATAGCGCAATACGGCGTTGTCGGTCGCCAGGTAGAGCGAGCCCTCATGAAGCGCGATGCCCGACGCGCCGCCCTCTCCCCACGCCTGCGTCCGGTCGGCGCGGCCGTCGCCGTCGGAGTCCCGCAGCGCGACCACCCCGCCGCGGCTGCCGGACCGGGCCCGCATCGCGACGAAAACGTCGCCGTTGGGGGCGACCACCAGATTGCGCGCGGGACCGACGCCGTTGTGGAAGCGAATGGCGCAGAAGCCGTCGGGAACGGTGATGGAATTGTCGCACCGGGGGCCGGAAGGCGGCTCCGGGGGCTCGACCACCGGCGGCGTGGGATCCTCGTCGCCTCCACACCCGAACAGGAGGGACGCAAGCAAGGCGGCAGTCGCGGCGGCGCGGGCATTGACCCGGGGTGTGCCTCGGATGTCCGGGGCGATTGTCTTCATCGTCTCCTCCAGTGTCGGTTTGGCGCGCATCTGTCGCCTCCCCACAGGCGATTCTAACTTGGCATGCGGATCCAGGTACAGTCCCATCGAAAGGAGTCGGCCTCGTGAAACGATTCACAAGCCTTCTGTTCATCGCTGACGGGCCTGCCTTCACGGGCGGGTTTGCCCTTGCGGCCGGGTTTGCCCTTGCGGGCGCGTCCGGCTTCGCGTCCGAGGCGGTCGCCCAGGCGCCCGCCGTCCCCGCGCCGGACCAGCAGGTGGTGCTGGTCACGGGGTCCACTTCGGGACTCGGGCGTGAGCTCGCGATGCGGTTCGGCGCGCGGGGCGATCACGTCATCGTGCACGGGCGCAGCGAGGAGCGGGGGGCGGAGGTGGTGGACGCCATCAACGCGGCCGGTCCCGGCAGCGCCCGCTTCTACCGCGCGGACTTCGCGTCGCTGGCCGAGGTCCGGTCCTTCGCGGAGACGCTGCTCGCCGACTACGACCGCCTCGACATCCTGATCAACAACGCGGGCTTCGGCTCGGCGCCCGACGAGCGGCTGCTCACCGAGGACGGCCACGAATACCGCTTCCAGGTGAACTACCTGTCGACCTTCCTGCTGACGCACATGCTGATGCAGCGCGTCCTCGACAGCGCGCCGTCGCGCATCGTCAACGTCTCTTCGGGCGCCCAGAGGCCGATCGACTTCGACGACGTCATGATCGAGAACAACTTCAGCGGAGGACGCGCGTACGCGCAGAGCAAGCTCGCCCAGATCATGTTCACCCACGACCTGGCCGAGGAGCTGGAGGGGACGGGCGTCGTGGTCGGCTCGCTCCACCCTGCGACCTACATGCCTACCGGGATGGTGCTGCGGCTTGGCGTGACCCCGCGCGCGACGATCGCCGAGGGGGTCGACGCGGTAATGCAGGTGGTCGATTCCGACGAATTCGAGAGCGGCCAGTACTTCAGCGGCCTCAGGCAGGCGAGAGCCAACGCCCAGGCGTACGACGCCGAAGCCCGCGCCCGGCTCAAGGAGCTGAGCGAGGAGCTGACCGGGATTCGCTGTCGGCTCGGACGCTGCGAGTCCGTCGAGGGTTCGTAGGAGCCCGGCGGGAGATCCAGTGTCGCATCGGGAATTACGAGGCTTCCGGCCGGTCCTGCTGGCCGCCTGCATGGCCTCCGTTCTGCCCCTGGCCCCCAGCGCCCCCCTCCGCGCCCAGACCCTCGCGCCCAACCCCTACCGCGCCACCTTCGGCTGGGAGAAGCTGCCCGGGGGCCGCACCCTCGGGATCGTGAGCGGGGCGATCCCGGATCCGGACGGCGAGCACATCTGGATCCTGGAGCGCTGCGGCGCGAACCAGTGCGCCGGCACCGACATCGACCCCATCCTCAAGTTCGACCTCGAAGGCAACCTGGTCGCGAGCTACGGCGGCGGGCTCTTCGCCTTCCCGCACGGCTTCGCCCTCGACGCGGACGGCTACCTCTGGGTCACGGAGGGCGGTGCGCACGGCGACGCCCGCGCCGCGCTCGGCGAGTCGCTGGGAATGGGGCACCAGGTCTTCAAGCTGACGCGCGACGGCGAGGTCGTCATGCGCCTCGGCGAGGCGGGGGTGTACGGCGACGACGAATCCCACTTCAACGGCCCCTCCGGCGTGGCGATCGCCCCGAACGGGGACATCTGGATCGCCGACGGCCACCGCGGCGGCAACAACCGCATCGTCCGGCTGGCCAGCGACGGCACCTTCATCCGCGCGGTCGGTGGCGGCGTCGGTTCGGAGAGCCGCCAGCCCGGCCGCTTCAGCGATCCCCACGACATCAAGATCGACTCCCGCGGCCGCGTCTACGTCGCCGACCGGGGCAACAGCCGCATCCAGGTCTTCGACCCCGAGGGAGACCTCCTCTACATCTGGACCCAGTACGGCAAGCCCAGCGGCCTCTTCATCGATCCCGACGACATCCTCTACGCCGGCGACGGCCTCTCGGGCGACCTGCGCACCGGCCCCCCCGACCCGTGGCGCAGCAACTTCGGCTGGGAGAAGGGCATCCGCATCGGCGACCTGAAGAACGAACAGGCCTGGGTCACCTACTTCATCCCCCAGCACGACGAGGACGTGGGCCCGGGGATCGAGTTCCTCGGCGTCGACCTCGACGGCAACATCTACGCCGGCGAGATCAACCGGATGCGGCTCACGCGGTACGTACCGGTGCGGCCGCTGTTGATCGGGGGGAGGCGGTAGCAGCCGGAGCGTTCGCGCGCCGGAGCCCTGTGGTGCGTGGCCGGATCCCTGCGGCGGGGTCGGCCGGCTCCCTCCGGCGGGGCCGCCGACTGTGTTCGTTTCTCCCTACCTCGCCAGCGAGAACGGCGTCATCGCCACCTGGTCGCCCCACCAGACCGCGAACGTGCCCCCGTCCGCCGTCATGTCGGTGAAGAAGATGACCAGCTGGTCGGAAGTCATCTCGACCGTTTGCACACTCATGGCGGTTCGCAGGACATCCCGGTCGGGGGTGTAGTTGTACGCGCCCCAAAGCGTGTCCGGATCATCCGGCGGAAAGCCGTCCGACGCGCCCCAGTTCGAGATGATCAGCGTCCACTCGTCTTCGCTCAGGTCGGCGAACAGGCTGTATTCGCCTGCCGGCAGCCGCTGGCCCCCGAACATCAGGTCCGCCTCGGTCATCAAGCGGGTCGACTTGTCGGCGCCCAGCCGCCAGACGGGTGCGCCTGCGAGCATGCGCTGGCCGTACTCGCTGCCCGAACCGAACATGTCGCGGCCCCGGAGGATCGGGCGGCCGTAGTCGACGACGATCCACGACCCGCCCGTGTAACTGCGGCCTTCGTAGGTGCCACCGAACTGGGTTGCGGCTTCGCCGCGGGGGCTCGGGATCCGCTCCTGGGCGTCGAGGGTGGTGGCGGCGGCCAGGGCGAGCGCGGGCGCCAGGGCAAGGAATCCGAGGGGACGGGCGATCTTCATCGGGGTCTCCGGATGTGAGGTGGGGACGGTGTCGGGAGAATTGTAAGCGCGGGGCGCCGTGACGGGAAGCAGGGTTGCGCCACATCGCCCCATTCCGTATTGTCAGAAATACAGAATATCATACTAATCAGAAAATCGGACAAATGGACTTCTCCAGGATCACCGCGCGCGGTCAGACGACCATACCGAAGAGCATCCGCGAGGCTGCGAACCTGCGGGAGGGCGACCTGATCGCATTCGATCTCCGCGGCGATCACCTCGTCCTGCGCAAGGTCGAGTTCGGACCCGACCGGTACCTGAAGGGCGTCTCGGAGTCGATGAGCGAATGGTCCTCGCCCGAGGATGAGGAAGCCTGGCGTGACCTCTGATCCCTTCAGCGTCGTCGTGGTCCCTTATCCCCTCGGCGACCGCCACGCTTCCAGCCGGCGTCCGGCGCTCCTGGTCTCATCGGACGGTTTCAACCGGCGCCACGGACATTCGATCCTGGCGATGATCACTTCCACCAGGAGCGAGTGGCCCGGCGACGTGGTCCTGACGGGCTGGCGCAAGGCCGGCCTCCCGGTGCCCTGCAAGGTCCGGTTCAAGCTGTTCACTCTGGACGACGAGTCGATCGTGCGCACGCTCGGCACCTTGACCGACACCGACCGCCAGGCGGTTCAGCGTGCCCTGTTCCGCTTCCTGGCCGTCCACTGACCGGTTCCGCCATGGATCGGTCCGCAGCCCGCCGCGACGCGCCAATCCGGCTGCGGGGCGGATGGATCCTGAGGCAGATCCTCGGGCGCGCCCTGCTGCCGCACCACGTCGTCCGCTGGATCCGCCGCCGCAGGACCCACCGGCGCGTCCCCACGGTGCATGCGAACGCCCAGCTGCTCCTCTACAACCGCATGCTTCCGGGCGATTTCCTCCACTACGGCTACTTCGACGACCCCGAGACCCCGCCCGAGGCCATCAGCTTCGACGCCATCCACCGCGCCCAACTCCACTACGCCGAAAAGCTGCTGGAGCGGATCGACCGCCCCGGCCGGCCCGTGCTCGACGTCGGCTCGGGGATGGGCGGCATGCTGGGCCTCCTCCGATCGGCCGGCCACGAAGTCACCGGACTCACCCCGGACCGCTTCCAGGTGGCGCACATCGCCCGCAACCAACCCGGCATCCCCGTCCTGCACTGCCGCTTCGAGGACATGCTCGCGGACGATGCCTCGCGCCGGTTCCGCGGGCACTTCGGCACCGTCATCCACTCGGAATCGATCCAGTACATGCAGCCCCGCGGCGTCTTCGCCGTGATGCGCGAGATCCTGGCGGCCGACGGAACCTGGATCGTGGCCGACTACTTTCGGGGCGGCCGGACGGACACCGGCCAGCCCGTCGCCAAGGGAACCTCCCCGGCCACCCGCGACCGCTCCGGCTGGCGCCTCGACCCCTTCCGCCGCCAGCTCGCCGAAAACGGCTTCAAGATCACCGACGAGACCGACATCACCGCCAACGTGCTGCCCACCCTCGGCTTCGCCCACCTCCTGGCCAACCGCATCGGACTGCCCGCGCTCGACTTCGCCGCGGACAAGCTGCGGGCGAAGACCCCCGCGGTGCATTACGTTGTCGAGAACGTCACCGAGCGGATCCGCGCCGCCGCCCGCAAGAGCACCGCCGTGATCGATCCGGTCGCCTTTGCCGCGCGCAAGCGCTATATCCTCATGACCATCCGCCGGAGTTGAAGGAAGGAAGAGAGAGCGATGTCCCCAGGCACTGGAACCCGTCCCCGCCTCCGGCTGGCACCCCATGCAGGTGCGCCTGCGCTAGCGCTCGCGGGAACGCCCCGACCAAACGCCACGCGTGGCTTCACTGCACCCCGGTCTGGCGTTGCCCGCGCAGGCCGCGCCACCGCGCCGGACGCCCGTGGCCCGCTGCCCGCTGCCCTGTTCGCCGCCGCCCTGCTCGCCGTGGCCGGGCTGGCCACCCTCGCCGCCCTCCCGGCCACCTCCCCGCTCGCCGCCCAGGAAGTCACGGTCGTCGAGTACGAGCCGCGCAACACCCTGGTTGTCCCCGAGAACCCGGTCACCCGCGCGCGCTTCCCGTTCGTGGACATCCACGGCCACCAGCGGGCCACGCGCATGTCCGCCGCGGATGTGGATCGCCTGGTCGCCGAGATGGACGAACTCAACATGGCGGTGATGGTGAACCTCTCGGGTGGCAGCGGCATCTCGCTTGCGGATGGGCTCGCGAACATGGTGGGGCGGCATCCGTCGCGCTTCGTCTTCTTCGCCAACATCAACTTCTTCGGCGTCGGCGAGCCCGGCTGGGGTGAGGCCGCCGCCGCGCAGCTGGAAGAGGACGTGAGGAACGGTGCCGCGGGCCTCAAGATCTTCAAGGGCCTCGGCATGTCGGATCGGGACACCGACGGCAACCGCATCCCGGTCGACGACCCGCGCCTGGCGCCGGTGTGGGACAAGGCCGGCGAACTCGGCATCCCGGTCCTGATCCACTCCGCCGATCCCGCCGAATTCTGGCAGCCCCACGACCGCTTCAACGAGCGGTGGCTGGAGCTGCAGCTGCGCCCCCGGCGGATCCGCCCGCCCGACCGCTTCCCCTCCTTCGAGCAGATCATCGGCGAGCAGCACAACCTCTTCCGCAACCATCCGAACACCAACTTCATCGCCGCCCACCTCGGCTGGCTCGGCCACGACCTCGGGCGCCTCGGCCAGCTCCTCGACGAGATCCCCAACATGTACGTCGGACTCGGCGCGGTCATCTACGAACTCGGGCGGCAGCCCCGCTTCGCGCGCCAGTGGCTGACCGAATACGGGGACCGAGTGCTGATGGGGAAGGACTCCTACAACCAGGAGGAGTTCCACACCTACTTCCGAGTCTTCGAAACGGCCGACGACTACTTCGACTACTACCGCAACTACCACGCGTTCTGGCAGATGTACGGCCTGGACCTGCCCGACGAGGTCCTGCGGAAGATCTACTACGAGAACGCGCTGAAGCTCGTCCCCGCTATCGACCGGAGTCTGTTTCCGGGGTAGGGCAGAACCCATGAGCGCGCTTGGCGGCTGACTGCTGGTCCCCGGGTCGGGTTAGCCGCGCCGCCGACCCCTCGAGTCCCCCGTACTGGCACGTACTGGCGTGACGTTCCTGGGCCGTGCACCTTGACATGACTGCCGGTCCCGGTGGGGTTGGCCGGCCCGATCGCTCAGACGGAGGACGATGGAAATGCTGACTCGACGTGACTGGTTCCGAACCGCTGCCGCCACCGGTGCGGCGCTCTCGCTCAATCCGCGGGTCCTCGGTGCGTGGGAGGGCCGTGCCTGGAAGGGCCAGGATCTGATCTCGCGGGCGATCCCATCCTCGGGGGAACAGGTGCCGATCATCGGACTCGGCAGTTCGGCGACCTTCCGCCGGGTCGCGGGCAGCGGTGAGGTGGAACCGCTGGGCGAGGTCCTGCGGACCTTCGTCGACAAGGGCGCCCGCGTGTTCGACACCGCTCCCAGCTACGGCGACTCCGAAGAGGTGGCCGGGGAGCTCGCCGCGCAGATGGGGTTCAGCGAGCGGATCTTCTGGGCGACGAAGGTCAATGTGGCCAGAGGCGGATCGGCCGATCCGGCCGCCGCCCGTGACCAGATCGAGCGCTCCTTCGGCTATTTCGGGGTCGACACCATCGACCTGATCCAGGTGCACAACCTGGGCGACCCGCCCACGCAGGTCGGGATCCTTCAGGAGCTGAAACAGGAAGGGCGGATCCGCTACCTGGGGATCACCAGTACGAGAAAGCAGCAGTACCCCGCGCTCGCCCAGGCGATGCAGGACTACCCGCTGGACTTCATCGGCATCGACTACGCGGCCAACAATACGAGCGCCGCGGACGAGATCTTCCCGATCGCCATGGACCGGGGGATCGGGATCCTCGTGTATGTGCCGTTCGGGCGGAACCTCTTCACTCGCGCCTCGGGCCAGGAGCTGCCGGAGTGGGCGTCCGGCCTCGGAGCCACCACCTGGGCCCAGTTCTTCCTGAAGTTCGCGGCGGCGCACCCCGCGGTGACCTGCGTGACCCCGGCGACCAGCAACCCGGAGCACATGCTCGACAATATCGGCGCCGCGATGGGGCGGCTCCCCGACGAGGACGAGCAGGCGCGCATGGTCGAGGTCGTGGAGGCGCTGCCGCCGGCGCCGCGGCGGAGGGGGTAGGGCGAGGGCGGAGCGGGGGCAGGGGGGCGGACGGAGCGGGCAGCGGCCCGTCGAGGACGGCGGCTTGTCGAGGACGGCGGGCTTGTCCGGCCCACCGTCGTCCCGCTATGCCGCCTGAAACCCCGTAACCCGGCGGATCTTCCCGTCCGGGTCCGCCTGGATGTGGTTGAACCCCTCCGTGGGCTGGCCTCCCGGGCCGATGGCGCGCCAGCCGACCAGCGCTTCGCCGCGGCAGATCCGGATGTCGCCGGTGTGCTCGAGGGTGTAGCCGGGCATGTAGTGGTGGCAGTTGCCGATGTGCATGCCGAGCAGGGCGGTGCCGGAGAGGGATGTCCATTCGTCGCGGAAGACGATGTCGTCGTGGCAGCAGCGTGCCAGCGCGGCCTTGCGCGCTTCCGGGTCGCGCTCGTTCCACGCGGCGATCCACTCGGGCAGGGTGCGGTCCAGGCCGGCGGCCAGATCGGCGCGGTTCGCCTTGAGGTCGAGCTTGCTGAGTTGGAAGCGCCAGCCGCCTTCCTGCTGCGCGGCCGCCTCCGCGGAGCGAAGGCCGGTGTGGCGCAGCTCGATGCGGGACGCCGGCCCGTCGGGGTGCACCTGGAGCTGCACGAGCGACGACCCGGCCGGGAACACGTCCGCATCCGGACCCGACACGATGCCCCAGGTCAGGACGAGGCGCCGTGCGCCAGGGTCCACCTCCACGATCTTGCCGCCCAGCACGATCCCGTAGGCGGGGAATTCGGCCCGGAACGGGCTCCCCGCCCTCGGCTCGAAGGTGACCTTGCCCTCCATCCATTCGGAGAATCCCGTTGCGGAGGTGAGGATTCCCCACACGGCGTCCACGCTTGCCGCGATCGGGGCGGAGAGCTCGACCGCCTGGGCCCCTGCCTGATCCTCGCTGCTCTTCATCCCTGTCCGTCTCCCGGGTTCGGGGTCCCTCGAAGGGCTCCCCCGTCAATTCTGCTTCTGCCCGACCAAGATACCGTGCCCGGCCGCGGTACCGGAACCACCCCTGGGTGATCCGGCGCGGGTGATCCGGTTGCCGCCGCTCGCCCGACCGCTTACGCTGTCTGCGCGGAAACCGGAAAATCGAGCGTTGGTCCGTGGATGCATCGCCAGTCGAGTGTTGCGCGGGCCTTGTCCACGGGTTTCCAGGTCATCGGCCGGGAAGGGGAAGCGATGAAGACGTTCCTGCGGAATCTCGGGGCGGTCGTGTTGGGCTACGTCGCGCTTGCCATCGTGTCCTTCGTACTGCCGATGATCATGTGGATGGTACTGGGGGCCGACGGCTCGTTCCAGCCGGATAGCTGGGAAACATCGACGGTGTGGAACGCGGGGTGGATCATCGTGGCCGTGGCGGGCGCGGTGGCAGCCGGATTCGTCTGCTCGAAGGTGGCCGCGGACAAGCGCGGCGTGTGGATCCTGATTGGCGTGATGGTGGTGTCCGCGACGCTCACGGCGCTCTACTACGTCCCGGCGGGCGAAGGTGTGCGCCCTGCGGACGTCGCAATGTTCGAGGCCATGGGTTCCGCCCGAAGTCCCGCCTGGATGGGCTGGCTGAACATGCCCCTGGCCGCGGTCAGCGCGTTCTTCGGAGCGCGGATTGCGGAGAAGGACTGAGTTGCTGGTGCGGGCTGAATCAACCCTGGAAGGGAAAGGAAAGAAGCCATGACACACTTGCGGAACTTCGGAGCGGCCGTCCTGGGCTACGTGGTGATGAGCATTCTCGTCTTCGTCCTCTTTCTCGTCGTCGGACTGGTTATGGTCATGGCCGATTCAGGCGGGTTCGTTGTCGCTTCGATCGTGATAAGCCTCGTGGCGGCGCTCCTCGGCGGCATCGTCTGCGCCAAGGTGGCCGCGGACGCTCGCGGCGCCTGGATCCTGATCGCCGCGGTGGTGGTGGTCGGGGTCGTGATGGCGTTGCGGCCCGACGCGCCCGTGGAAGTGGTGACGGAGGGTTTGGATCCCGCGCTGGCCGAAATGATGGAGTCCGCCGCGGAGACCGCCGAAGAGCCCGCGTGGCTGCAGTGGCTGAACCCCTTCCTGGGGGCCGTGGGCGTGTTCCTCGGGGCCCGGCTCGTGAAGGGCGACTGACACGCCGCGCTCTTCATCGGTAAAAGCCTTCGACCGCTCGATCGTCGAAGGACCCATCGGCCGCGCGGTCTGGAAGCTCGCGTGGCCCACCATGCTGCAGAACGTCATCGGCGGTCTGCAGGGCCTCGTCGATCATGCGATGGTGGGGCACTACGTCGGCTTCGCCGGCAACGCCGCGATCGGCGTCTCCTGGCAGATCTTCCTGGTGGTGCATGTGTTCATCGGGTCGCTCTTCACCGGGATGGGCGTGCTGGTGGCGCGCTTCGCCGGGCGGAACGAGCCCGGGGTGGTCAACCGCGTCGTCTACCAGGCGTTCCTGACCGCGGCGATCCTGTCCATCGGGGTCCTCGCGCCGATCGGGTACTTCCTCGCGCCGTCGCTCCTGGACCTGGTGAACGCCGCCCCGGCGGTGCAGGCCGAGGCGCTGCCGTACATCCGCACGCTCTTCGTCTTCAGCTTCGGCATGATGGTCTTCTTCATGCTCGGCGGGGCGCTGCGCTCCGCGGGGGACGCCCGCACGCCGCTGCGGCTCGGGATCTGGCTCACGGTGCTCAACCTGGTCCTGAACGTGATCCTGATCCGGGGTCTCGGTCCGATTCCGGCCTTCGGGACGCTGGGGGCGGCCATGGGGACCGTCATCGCCGCCGGTATCGTGACCCTGGCGGCCGTCCATTCGCTGGTGCGCGGTCGGTGGGTGATCCAGGCGCAGCGCGGCGGCCCGTGGGGTCCGGATCCGGCGATCGTCCGGCAGCTCTTCCGGTTTGGCCTGCCGACGGGTATTCAGGGCGTGGCCATGAACATCGGCGGCGTGATCCTGCTGCGCTTCATCGGGTCGATGCAGGCGAGCGCGGAGGCGCAGGCGGCGTATTCGGTCGGCTACACGCAGCTGTTCTCGCTCGTGACCTGGACTTCGGTGGGGATCATGGGCGCGACGGCGGCGGTGGCGGGGCAGAATCTGGGGGCCGGAAGGCCGGAACGGTCGGTGCAGGGGGCGCGGGTGGCGTCGTGGATCGGGATTGCGGTCGCGGCGGTGATCGGCGCCGTCTTCCTGACGGTGCCGGAGACGCTCCTCGAGGCCTTCGGGCTGGATGACCCGCTCGTGGCCGCGCTGGGCAGCCAGCTGCTCGCCTTCCTGAGCGTCTCGGGGGTGTTCGTGTCCGTCGCATTGGCCTATACGGGCGCCCTGCAGGGGACTGGAGACACGCGCGGCCCCCTGTACATCTCGCTGATCTCCCAGCTGGCGCTGCCGCTGACGATATGCTGGGTGCTCCAGGCGACGACCGGCCTCGAGGCCTACCACATCTGGCTGGCGATTCTGCTGGGGCATGTCACGCGTGCGGCCCTGAGCCTCGGGCGCTTCCGGCAGGGACACTGGCGTCGGATCGAGGTGGGGATCGGGTAGGTTCCGGTCCGGAGGGTTCGCAGTGTAAAGCATACACGACATTATGTAATGTCGGCATTACAGTGCGGCCGATCGCGGGGGAAACGCGTTGGGGACTCGTTGGCGTGGCGCCGGATTCGGCCCCAGTTTGGACTCGATGTCACAGCTGGGCATCCACGGACTGCGTCCCCGACCGAGCAGACGAGCCATGACCTGTCAGAGAGCCAAGTTCGCCCAAGTCATCCCTCCAGCCCCCGGTTCCCCGATACGGCAGACGCGACGTCTGGCCCGGCCCCGGGGCAGGCACGGGACTGCCACCGAGTTGGCTGTCGCCGGCCTGTTTGCGCTTTCCGTCGGCTGGTTGGCGCTCCCCGCACGCCTTGCCGCACAGGCGCCCGGTGCCGGGGCCGGTGAACAGCGCGCCCTTGAACTGGAGGACTACTACCGGCTGAAGAGCGTCGGCAGCCCCGCCATCTCGCCGGACGGAGCGCGGGTCGCCTACGTGGTGACCACCGTGCTGGAGGACGACAACCGGCGCCACAGCGAGATCTGGCTGGCCAACGCCGACGGCTCCGGCGAGCCCTTCCGCGTTACGAGTCCCAGCTACAGCGCCTCGGGGCCCCGCTGGAGTCCGGACGGGACGCTGCTGGTCTTCAGCTCCAGCCGGCCGGGACCGGCCGGAGGCGGTGGCGGGGGATCGTGGTTCCTGCGCATGGACCGTCCCTCCGGGGAAGCCTTCCAGATCGAGGGACTGCGCGGGTCGCCCATCTTCAGTCCCGACGGCGAGTGGATCGCGTTCACGATGGCGGTCCGTCCGCCACCGGCCCCCGAACGCGTCTACGATTCCGACTTCGAACGGCGGGTGGTCGAGCGGTTCGACGGGCGCGACTACGACTGGATGAACTACCGGTTCGACCGCCGGGGATACCTGCCCGACCCCCGGGATCCCCGCGCCACCCCCCCGCGCGAGATCCACATCATCCCCGCGGCTGGCGGCGAGCCCCGGCGCCTCACCGACCTCGGCGTGAACGCTTCCGGCGTCGCCTGGAGCCCCGACGGCAGCCAGCTCGCCTTCACCGCGGACGCCCACCAGCGCGACGAGCACAGCTACGAGCGCTCCGACCTGTGGGTGGTCGACCTGGCAGGGACCGTCACCCGTCTCACCGACGACGAGTACAGCTACTCCAGCCCGGCCTGGTCGCCCGACGGCCGCGAAATCGCGGTGCGCGGCAACGAGGGGCTGGACGTGATTATCCGTGAAGCCCGCGACCGGGGCGCCTCGACGGAGCTGTTCGTCTTCGACGCGGTCGACGGCTCGCGCCTGCGGACGCTGACTGCGGACTTCGACCTGATCGCCGGCTCCCCGACCTGGTCCCCGGATGGCGGCCACGTCTACTTCTCGACCGGTACCGGCGGAAACACCCACCTCTTCCGCGTGCCGGCGGGCGGTGGGATGGTCGAACAGGTCACCACGGGCGACCGGCGCCTGGGCAGCTTCTCCTTCTCGTCCGACTTTTCGCGGATGGCCTTCCGGGCCACCGATCCCGTCCGGCCGGGAGACATCTGGACCGCCGGCACGGACGGCACCTCGGAGAGGCAGCTGAGCGACGCGAACGCGGCCCTGCTGGCCGAACTGGAGCTCTCCGCGCCCGACCAGCTCCTCTTCAACAGCCCGGACGGCACCGGAATCGAAGGATGGATCCTGCCCGCTCGGGGCTACGGCGGCGCGGCGGACGGCACCGGCCATCCCCTCATCCTCGTCATCCACGGCGGTCCCCACGGCTCATACGGCAACGACTTCTCCTTCGACCGACAGCTCCTGGCCGCGCACGGCTACATGGTCCTGTACACCAACCCGCGTGCCTCGACCGGCTACGGCGAGGACTTCCGCTGGGGCACGTGGGGCGGCTGGGGCTTCAAGGACTACGAGGACGTCATGGCCGGGGTGGACCACGCCATCGCCAACTACGACATCGACACGTCGCGGATGGGGGTGACCGGGTATTCGTACGGCGGCTACATGACCAACGTCGTCATCACGAAGACCGACCGTTTCGCGGCGGCGATCGCGGGCGCTTCCATTTCAAACTGGGTCAGCGACTACGGGGTTGCGGACATCCCCCGCACCAAGGAGAGCGAGTTCTTCGGTCCTCCCTGGGAGGAGCGCGGGCTGGAGAACCTGATGCGTTCGTCCCCCATCATCCACGCCAAGGGCGTTTCCACCCCGACGATGTTCGTGCACGGCGAGTCCGACCACCGGGTGCCCATCGAGGAGGCGGAGCAGATGTACGTCGCGCTGCGCAAGCAACAGGTGCCCGCGCGGTTCGTGCGGTACCCGGATTCGTATCACGGCGGGTGGACGCCCTGGCGCACCGTACACCGCACCTGGGTGCAGCTGGGGTGGTGGGAACAGTGGCTGGGGCGGCGGCCGGCGTCGTGAAGGGGGCCACGGAGCGGAGCAGCCGGACCGCGCGGAGGGTCGGGCGAAGGGTTGTGGGTTGCGATCAGCCGGGATCCGCGCACGGGTGAACTGCGGGCCGCCTCACACAACCGCAACAACAGCGCGGCGGTGGCCTGGTAGCGGGACGGCGTGCACTCGGGGCGGGCGGCAACGGTCCCCGCGTCGACTCCGGCCCGCTCAGGTCAGCTTGCCGTCCGTGCGCAGCTTCTGCACCACGGCCCACCCCATCGCCTCCGTCACGCTGGCCGCGACCACCCCCCTGATGATGCTGCCGTAAACGGGGACCCACCTGAGCACGAGGTTGGCGCCCCCCTTGCCGACGATCGTGCCGAGCGTCGCGTAGAGCGTCGACTTCAGCGCGGCATCGGTCACCGGGACGCCGAACTCGTCCGCCAGCGCGGTGATCATTCCGACCTGCACCGGCATGATCGCGGCCGCGTCGGACCCGGGAACGATCGCTCCCGCCGCTGCTGCCCCCGCCGCGGCCGACGCCCCGTGGATGATTGTGGCGCAACGCCTGTCCTGATCGGGGATGTACTTCCTGAAGCGTTCCTTGATGCTCATCCTGACACTCCGTACAGGTCTGTTTTCGGGCCGCCCAGCCGGATCGATACCGTTACTACGTTTCAGCGGCACCGGTTGTTTCCGCCAGTCGATGCAGCGTCCGCCGGTCGATGCGACGCGGCTGCACGACCCCTCATTCCATGAGAAGATCCTCGAGGCGCTCGAGGTTGCCCCAGGCGCTCAAGGTTGCCCGACCGCCCGGGGTTGCCCGAATCGGGCGATCCCGCACCCTGTCTGAAAGATAACCCTCGGCGCCGGCGATTCGGCCCGTCTTGCGATGCTTCGGCCCAACACAAACGCCCCCTGCGCTGTCCTTGGGGTGGCGGGGCGCCCGAGCGCCATCGACCTTGAAACCCTGCCGGAGGAGAGGATCCGGCGCACACCCTGTGTAAGGAGGAATCCCGATGCTGACGAGACGTGACTGGCTTCGTACCACCGCGGCTGCCGGAGCGGCCGTTACGCTGAGCCCCGACATCCTGCGGGCACTCGAACGGCAGGAGATGATGACCCGGGCGATCCCGTCCACGGGGGAGCAGGTGCCGATCGTGGGACTGGGCAGCTCCGCCACCTTCTCCCGGGTTGCTCGCGGCGACGATGTCACCCAGCTCGGGAACGTACTGACCGCTCTCGTCGAGAATGGCGGCACCATCTTCGACACGGCGCCCAGCTACGGGTCATCCGAAGAGGTCGCCGGGCGCCTCGCGAACGAGCTGGGCCTCACGGACCGCATCTTCTGGGCGACCAAGGTCAACGTGGCCCGGCGGGGCGGAGGTGCGGACGCGGCGGAGGCGCGCGCGCAGATCGAGCGTTCCTTCGAGTACTTCGGCGTGGACGAGATGGAGCTGATGCAGGTCCACAACCTGGGCGACATGCCCACCCAGATGCCGATCATCGAGGAGTTGAAGGCAGAGGGCCGCATACGATACATCGGGACCACCCTCACGCCGCGGGGGCCCCAGTACCAGGGGTTGATGCAGGCGATGCGCGACTACCCGCTCGACTTCATCGGTGTCGACTACGCGGTGGACAATACCGACGCCGCAGACGAGGTACTGCCGCTCGCCCAGGAGCGTGGGATCGGGGTGCTGGTCTACGTGCCCTTCGGCCGCACGCGTCTCTGGTCCCGCGTCGGCGACCGCGAGGTGCCGGACTGGGCCCGCGAGTTCGGCGCCAACAGCTGGGCGCAGTTCTTCATCAAGTTCGCGGCGGCCCACCCGGCCGTGACCTGCGTGACGCCCGCCACCAGCAACCCCGAGCACATGATCGACAATCTGGGTGCCGGACTGGGGCGCATGCCGAACGATGAGGAGCAGCAGCGGATGGTCGAGTACGTGGACGCGCTGCCGTCGGGCTAGGCCGCCAGCGGGCCACCGGGGCTCAGCTCACGATCCGCCCCCGCCGGGGAAGCACTACCGCCGGTAGGCCGAGCCGCTCGACCGCCTCGTTGAAGCGCACGAGTTCGTTTTCGAGCAGGTCGATGTAGCGGATCCGCACTGCTTCCCAGTCGGTGAGCAGGTCCTCCAGGCGCTCCAGGGTGCCCGGGTGGGGCGCGCCCTCGGCACCGCCCGAAATGTAGCCGTCGGTGCCGGTGATGCGGCCGTAGAGTTCCATCCACTGGTTGTCGAGACGGGGCGGGAAGCGGATCGGATCCTGGTTGGAGCGGTTGCGGGTCTGCATCAGGTCTTCGGTGACGCCCATGGACTTGTCGGCCAGGGTGTCGGCGAGGGCCTGCAGTTCGGCCTCCTGCTCGGCCGCGCGGGCGCGCTCCATCACGGTCTCGACCTGTTCGCGGATCGCGGCGAGGTCCTCGATGGCGCGCGTGATCGAGGTGATCGAATCGCGGGCCTGGATCGCCACGCGGAACTGCTCGTCGTAGCTCGCGGTGGTGACTTCGGGGATGCGCGGGTCGGGAAACAGCTCGAAATCCCGTTCGAGCGCGGTGTCACCCACCGCCAGACGCACGGAATACCGGCCAGGAGGCGCCTTTACCCCGCCCGTGTACCCCCATACGATCGATCCCTCCGGCAGCTCCGGGCCCCCGTAGGAAAGCGTCCACGCGATCCGGTTGAGCCCGGCCGCTTTCGTGATCCGCTCCCCATCGGCCTCCGCCGCGGCTGCCGAGTCCGACGCGAAGACCCGCACAACCTCGCCGCGACCGTCCACGATCTCGATGCGGAGGTCGGCCTCGGGTTCCTCGGCCAGGTAGTAGTGGATCTGGGCGCCGGCGGGCGCCGGGTCGGGGTTGAGCTCGGAGAGCCCGGCAACGCCCACGTTGCTGAGGCGGGCTGCGTCCTGGGGGGTGAACAGGTACGTGCCGGCGGCCAGCGCCTTCTCGATTTCACGCAACGGGCTGATGTCGTCCAGGATCCAGAACGAGCGGCCCTGCGTCGAGATGATCAGGTCGTCGTGCGCGACGCGCATTCCGGTGACGGGGGTGATGGGGAGGTTGCGCTGCAGGCTCTGCCAGGAATCGCCCGCGTCGAGGGAGACGAACACGCCGTACTCGGTTCCCGCGAAGAGGAGGCCGGGGCGCACGGGGTCCTCCCGCACGGTCCGCACGGGGTGGTCGTCCGGGATGCCGGCGGTGATGCGGGTCCAGGACGCGCCGAAGTCGTCGGTGCGGAAGATGTAGGGGCTGAAGTCGTCCATACGGTAGCGCTGCACCGCGATGTACGCCCGGCCGGCCTGGTGGAGCGACACCTCGATCTCGTCCACCGTCCCCAACTCCGGCATCCCCGGGGGCGTCACCTCCCGCCAGCTGCCGCCCCGGTTCAGGGTCACGTGGACCCGTCCGTCGTCCGTTCCCGCCCAGATCTCGTCCATGTCCACAGGCGATTCCGCGATCGAGAAAACGACGTTGAAGATCTCCACGCCGGTGACGTCGGCGTTGATCGGCCCGCCGGACTGCACCTGGTGCTCCGGGTTGTTGGTGGTGAGGTCGGGGCTGATCGTCTCCCAGGTCGCGCCCTCGTCCTGCGAACGGTTAACGAACTGGGACCCGTGGTAGAGGACGCGGTTGTCGTGCGCGCTCACCAGCATGGGCGACACCCACTGGAACCGGTGCCGGAGGTCGCTGGCCGCCATGCCGAGCTGCAGCTGCGGGTAGAGCATGATGTTGCGTCGCTGTCCGGAATGCAGGTCGTAGCGGTCCATCACGCCTCCGTAGCACCCCGCGTAGTTGATGTGCGGCCGGTCGGGGTCGAGCGCGATGGGCCCGGTCTCGCAGCCGCCGACGTTGAGCCAGTGCTGCTTGGGGTAGAGGGTGTTGACGTCCGACCAGGCGGGCACGGAGATCGTGGTGTTGTCCTGCTGCGCGCCGTAGAGCCGGTAGGGGAAGCCGTTGTCGACGATCACGTCGTAGAACTCGGCGGTGGGCTGGTTGTAGTAGGTGGACCAGGTCTCGCCGGCGTTCACAGTCACCTGCGCGCCGCCATCGTTGGCGACGACCATGCGCCGCGGGCTGTCGGGATGGATCCAGAGGTCGTGGACGTCGCCGTGAGGGACCGGGATGACCTCGAAGGTCGTCCCGCCGTCCACTGAGCGGTACAGGCTGGTGTTGAGGGCGTAGACCGTGTTGGGGTCGACCGGATCGGCCTGAACGTGCGTGTAGTACCAGGCGCGCTGGCGCAGGTTGTTGTCCGAGTTGGTGCGCTCCCAGGTGGCGCCCGCGTCATCCGACCGGTAGACGCCCCCGTCCGGCTCGGCCTCGATGATCGCCCACACGCGGTCCGGGTCGGCCGGGGAGACTGTTACGCCCACCTTCCCCACGATCCCCTCGGGCAGGCCGCCGCCCAGCTTCGTCCAGGTGTCGCCACCGTCGGTGGTCTTGTAGACGCCACCCTCCTCGGCGCCCGAGATCAGCGCCCACGGCTTCCGCTCCCCACGCCACATTCCCGCATACAGGATGCGCGGGTTGGTCATGTCCATGGCCAGATCGGACGCACCGGTCGAGTCGTTCAGCGCCAGCACGTGCTCCCACGTCTCCCCGCCGTCGCTTGAGCGGAAGATGCCCCGCTCCGGGTTCTTCCCGAACGGATGGCCCAGCGCCGCGGCGTAGACCAGGTCGTGGTCGCGCGGGTGCACCTCGATCCGCCCGATCTGCCCGGCCTCCGGCAGCCCGATGAAGGTCCAGGTCCGCCCGCCGTCCATCGACTTCCAGGCGCCGCGCCCCGCGGAAGTGTTGCCGCGAATATCCATCGAACCCTCCCCCACGTAGATCACGTTCGGGTCCGAACCCGCCACCGCGACCGCCCCGATCGACCCCCCGAAGTACCCGTCGGAGATGTTGCTCCAGGTGACGCCGTTGTCGTCCGACTCCCAGACGCCGCCGCCGGTCGTCCCCATCAGCCAGCGGTCGGGGTCGTTCACGAACCCGGCGACGGCGGTGGAGCGGCCGCCCCGGAAGGGCCCCGCCATCCGGTAGCGCAGGTCCTTGAAGGCGAGGGTATCGAGTTGCTGCGCGGTGGCCGGCTGCACCGCGAGGGCGGGCGGTGCAATGGCTGAATGGGCGGCAAGCGTGACCGGTACCGCGAGCGAGTGCCGTGCAATGGCTGGAAGGGCGGCGAGGGCCAGAGCGGGAGCGGCGGCCACGAGGGCGAGTCGGCTTCGTGCGAAGAGCATGGGGTTCATTCCTGCGAGGGTGTCGTTGGGGGTTCGCGGTGCGGGTTCCCGGGTTGCTTCAGGACGGAGTATACCCGACTGTAGCGAGCAATCTGTCAAGATGGCGCCGGAAACACAGCATTTCCGGTGTGCCAGCGGGTGAAGCGATGAAGGCTGCAAGCAGGATGAGCCGCCGAAGAAGTGGTGCGGCCTCCAGTTCCGGGCTGGACTTCTGGGACCGGGCAGCGGTGCGCGTGATCGGCCGGGGGCGCTTTCAGCCCGCCAGGTGCGAGGGCCGGGCGGTCGGGATATGAATCGGGATGCCGGTCACCTTCAGCCGGGGATGAACGGCTTGATGGAGAGGTACTCGACGAAACCGCAATCCGGCCGCCGGACTACCCGTCGCCCCCGGCCGCCTCCAGCCTCCCGGAGATCTCGCGGAGGCGCAGCCACTCCTGGTAGTGGAAGGGGAGCATCATCATCGACTCCATGAACTCGAACACGTACATGACCACGGCGAAGACGGTGCCGTAGTCGACGGTCCGCTCGGCGGCCGCGCTGACCGAGTACACCATCAGCGCGATCATGAAGAGCCAGTTGACGCCGAAGGTGGCGGCCTCGAGGTCCGAGAGCCGGATGTTCCAGCGCATCATGCGGCGAAGGTGCCTGGCCACTCGGGCGGGATTGCCGGAGTGCACGATATCGACGCGGCGCTCGTGCTCGTCGTTGAGGCCCTCGTTGTAGCGGGTGATTCGCTTGCCCGTCAGCGCGTAGAGCGTGACCGTGGCCGCCGTGACGATCAGGCACCCGATGAAGATCGGGAAGTTCAGCGCAGACAGGATCAGCACGGTGCCGGCGAGTCCCACCATGCTGACGATCAGCTCGGGGAGCGAGTTTTCGAAGAACTCGACGATTTCCCGCAGCATCCCGAGCCGGGCCGTGCGGGTGGAGGTGCTGCTCTCCGTGTCCCTGGCGACCATTTCCTCGCCCAGGGTGGTGTAGATCCCGCCGTAGGCGCGGCTGTCGACCAGGCGGCGGACCACGGCGATCCCCATCGTCACGATCCCGAGCGCGGCGAGTTCGTACAGGCCGCGAACCGAGTCGGCCAGGACGCTGTTGATCGCGCGGCCGATGAAGAGGGGGAAGAAGACCCAGCCGGCGGATTCCAGGACGACGAGGAGGAGGGTGAGCGCGTAGCGGCCGGGGAAGCGCTTCAAGAGGGATTGCATGCCGTGCTCGGAGGTGCCCGTTCCGGGGCAGGGAGGGGGAGTTTTCGACGGGTTGGTGATGCGGGTTCAAACGGTGGCGGCGCGGAGGATTATGGCGCGTTGGGGCAGGTTGCGCCATGAGGGATCACGGCGCTGCGGGGCGGATCTCGCCATGGGGACGCTGCGGGCAGGCCGCCCCTACAGGTTGTGCTGGACCTCCGGGTGTCCCTGACTACGGACAGCGGGTGACACCGTGTAGGAGTCCACGTGCTTCCGGCTTGTCTCGGATCCGATGGCTTCCCCGACCTGCGGACACGGGGACTTCGGCTCGGCTGCGTTGACGCCGATGATCCCGCTCGCGCTGAAGATCAGCGCCAGGGACAGGATCAACCCCAGTGCCGAGGTTCGCCGGCTCGACCGTCCTTTCAAGTGTAGCTTCGTCATTCTTCCCTCCCGCGGTTGCTGAGTACCCCTCGGTTACTCACTGCATACACCGTACAGCAATTTCTGTGCCATCTTTCCAGCGGCACCGGGCCTGTTGGCGCGGGCCTCCTCGCAGCTCGCCGTCGGATCCTCGGTGGTCACGGCCCCCGTTGGGCCTCTGCCGGGACCTCGTTCAGCATCCGTCCACGACCGTCTGCTTGCTCTCTTTGATGGTCTGATTCCCTGCAAGGTTGCCCTGCACCCGGTCGGTGCCGTCCGCTGTCAATACGGGAGTTCGGCCCGACTTGCTTCACGGTCGTTATCTTGGGGTGGCTCCGGTGCGGCAACCGGGGCGAAACCGGCCCCTGCAGTCCTCATGGGAGGTATCATGGCGTTCAAGTCGCTGGTCGCTGCGGGGGGCGCCGTTGCGGCCGCGCTCGTCGCTGGGAGGGTGCTGTCCGCACCGCCGCTGGAATCTCCGCGTCCGGTTGCTGCTGCGGCGCCCGCGGTCGGCTTGACCGGGATCGGACCCGCTGCCGTGGTCGTGACCGGGTGGCAAACCAGCGCCATCACCGATGTGCCCGGGATCCGGGTCGGCCACTACACCTACGACGGCGCGGCAACCGGATGCACCGTTGTGATTGCGGACGGTGGCGCCGTGGGGGGTGTGGACGTGCGCGGCGGCGCCCCCGGCACGGTGGAGACCGACCTCCTCGACCCCGTGAACACGGTCCGGACCGTCAACGCGATCCTGCTCTCCGGCGGCTCCGCCTTCGGCCTCGCGGCACGGGACGGTGTCATGCGCTACCTGGAAGAGCGCGGCGAGGGCTACCCCGTCGGGGGCGGCCTCGTCGTCCCGATCGTGCCGGGTGCGATCATCTTCGACCTGCGCGTTGCGGGCGGTGTTCGGCCCGGCCCCGATTGCGGCTACGAGGCCGCCTCCGGCGCCTCCACCGGGGCGGTCGCGGAGGGGAATGTGGGTGCGGGCGCCGGCGCCACGGTGGGGAAGCTGCGCGGGATGGCTTCGGCGATGAAGGGCGGGGTCGGCACGGCCTCGATCACGCTGGAAAGCGGCCTCGTGGTCGGCGCGATCGTCGTGGTCAACGCCGTCGGCGATGTCATCGACCCGGCTACGGGCGCCGTGATCGCCGGCGTCCGCGGCCCCGGCGGCGAGCTCCTCGACGCGCGGCGTCTCCTCCGCGGAGAAGCGCCGCCCCCGTCGCCCTTCGAGAACACCACCATCGGGGCCGTCGCGACCAACGCCCGCCTCACCAAGGCCGAGGCCACGAAGGTCGCGCAGATGGCGCACGACGGGCTGGCCCGCGCCATCGTGCCGGTCCACACCCCCTCGGACGGCGACGTGGTCTTCGCGCTTGCCACCGGCGCCCTCGAAGGCGGCAGCGATGCGGGCCGGGTCGGCGCGCTGGCGGCCGAGGTCATGGCCGAGGCGATCGTGCGCGCGGTGCGGGCGGCGCGCAGCCTGCCGTCCATCCCGGCCGCGCGGGATCTGCCCGGTGGGGTGGAGAGGGGGCGGGGGCCGGAGCGGGGGCCGGAGTCAGAGCCGGGACCGGCGGGGCCGGCGAATTGAACGCACCCCTGCTGGCGGGACTCCTCCTCTATGTGGCGCTCATCACGGTGGTCGGGCTGGCCATCGGGCGTCGCGTCAGCGGCACGGGCGACTTTTTCGTCGCCGGGCGGGCGCTGGGCCCGGTGCTGCTCTTCGCGACGCTGCTGGCGGCGAACATCGGCGCCGGGTCGACCGTGGGCGCGGCGGGTCTCGGCTACCGGAACGGGCTCGCGGCGTGGTGGTGGGTGGGTTCGGCCGGCCTTGGCACCCTGGTGTTGGCGCTTTGGCTCGGACCGCGCATCTGGCGGGTCGCGCGCGACAATTCGCTCCTGACCGTCGGCGACTACCTCGAGTACCGCTACGGGCCGTCGGTGCGGGCGGCGATCGCGATCCTCCTCTGGCTCGGCACGCTGGCCATCCTCGCTGCGCAGCTGATCGCGATGGCGTGGATCCTGGAGGTGGTGGCGGGGGCGCCGCCCTGGCTGGGCGCGGTCGCCGGCGGCGCGGTGATGATGATCTACTTCGTCGCGGGAGGCCTGCTGAGTTCGGCCTGGGTCAACCTCGTGCAGCTGGTGGTGCTGGTGTTCGGGTTCCTGGTCGCGGTGCCGCTCGCGATCCACGGGGCGGGGGGCCTTCCGGCGGTGCTGGACGCGGCGCGCACGGTTCCCGGCCACCTCGACTTCATGAGCAACGGCGATTCGGGGTGGATGTACCTGATGCTGCTCGCCCCCGCGTTCATCGTGTCCCCCGGGATTCTGCAGAAGGTGTTCGGGGCTCGCGACGTGCGGTCGGTGCGCCTGGGATTGGGGGTATGCGCGGCCGCGCTGATGCTGTTCGCGCTGATGCCGCCCGCGCTGGGGATGGCGGCGCGGATGGTGGCCCCCGGGCTGGAGAACCCGGAGACCGCGCTGCCGGTGATCCTGACGGAGGGGGTTCCCGCGTGGGTCGGACTGCTGGGGCTGGCGGCGGTGCTCTCGGCCGAGATCAGTTCCGCGGACGCGATCCTCTTCATGCTCGCCACCTCGCTCTCGAAGGATCTCTACAAGCGCTTCGTCAATCCGGCGGCGTCCGACCGGCAGGTGCTGCGGGTGGCCCGGGTTGCGGCGGTGGCGGGAGGATGCGGGGGCGTGGTGCTGGCCGTGCTGCTGCCCAGCGTCGTCGACAACCTGCGGATCTTCTACTCGCTGCTCGGGGTCAGCCTCTTCGTGCCGGTGGTGGCCGGGCTGTATTCGCGCAGGCCCGCGGCGGCGGAGGCGCTCGCGGCGGCGGCGGCCGGGGTCGCGGTGCTGCTGCTGGCCCGCTCGGCCTGGGACGGTGCCGGCTGGATGGTTCCGTCGGCGTGGGGACTGCTGGCGGCGGGGGTGGCGTACGGGGTATCGTTTGCCGGGCGGCAGCTGGTGGGGCGGCGAGCGGGCAGGGCGTGAACCAGAATGTAATGTTTACACGACTGAATGTAAAGTAAACACGACAATGAATGATGCAAACACGACAGTTCTGAACCCATGAAGCGCCGTTTCCCCTCCGAGATCCGCACCTGCGAGATGCACACCGGCGGTGAACCCGTGCGGATTGTGACCGCCGGCTACCCGCCGATCCCGGGCGCCACCATCCTGGACAAGCGGCGGTACGCGCGCGAGCGCCTTGACCATCTGCGCCGCTTCCTGATGCACGAGCCGCGCGGCCACAACGACATGTACGGCGTGATCCCGGTGGAGCCGGACCACCCGGAGGCGGATCTGGCGGTGCTCTTCTGCCACAACGAGGGCTACTCGACGATGTGCGGGCACGCGACCATTGCAATGGCCAGATGGGCGGTGGATTCGGGGGTGGTGGCGGCGCGGGAGCCGCGCGCGACCGTGCGGATCCAGTGTCCGTGCGGGCTCGTCACCGCTCACGTGCAGTGCCGGGACGGACGCGCCGGGATGGTCCACTTCGAGAGCGTGGGCGCCTTCGCCCCGCTCCTGGACGCCGTGGTCGAGGTGGAGGGCGCGGGGAGGGTCGAGGTCGACATCGGGTACGGGGGCGCCTTCTACGCCTTCGCGCCGGCCGCGCGGTTCGGGCTGGACGTGCGAACGTCTCCGGCGCGGGCGCTGGTCGACGGCGCGTGGGCGGTCACCTGCGCGGCCAAGTCGCAGCTGGAGCTGGACCATCCCGAACACCCCGATCTGGCCTTCCTCTACGGGACGATCCTCACCGACGGGGGCATCGGCGACGACCGCCCCAGCGCGAACGCCTGCGTCTTCGCGGACCGGCAGGTGGACCGCAGCCCGACGGGGAGCGGGGTCACGGCCCGGATGGCGATCCAGAAGGCGCGGGGGCTCGCCGGGGTGGGGGACGAGCGGCGGTTTTCGAGCGTGACCGGCTCGGTGTTCACGGGGTGCATCATCGGGGAGACGATGGTGGGGGAGCACGAGGCCGTGACGGTGCTGGTGGGGGGCGAGGCTCACTACACGGGCGAGGCGCGGTTCCGGGGGGAGGAGGGGGACCCGCTGCGCGGGGGCTTCACCGTGCGGTGACGGGGGGGGCGGGGGGATGGGTGGATGGGCGCCGTGTTGGGGAGTCCGTGGGCGAGGCAATGGCTGGATGGGCGCGGGGGCCGGGGCCGCGCCGGCAAGTGGCGGGCGCCGGGCCGAGCGCCTAACATGGCAGCCTGGAGGTAGCCGGATGATCTCACCGGGAGGGACAATGGACAGGAAGGACTTCCTGCGCGTGGCCGGGCTGGGCGTGCTTGCCGGGTGTGCACGGGAGCAGGTGCCAGCGGCCGAGGATGGTGGCCGGGCGGGGCTCGAGCCGCCGCTGGACGTGATCGGGGTGCAGCTGTACACGGTGCGCTCGCTGATGAGTGAGGACGTGGCCGGGACGCTGGACGCCGTGGCCGCCATCGGGTACCGCGAGGTGGAGTTCGCCGGGTACTTCGGCAATTCGCCCGCGGAGGTGAGGCAGTGGCTGGATGCCGCCGGGCTGGTTGCCCCCGCAGCCCACTTCGGCATCCCGGAGCTTACGGGTGAGGGCCTGGAGGCGACGATCGAATCCGCGCACATCCTGGGGCACCGGTGGCTCGTCCTGCCCTCCCTTCCAGGCGACATGCAGACCGCCGACGGATACCGCCAGGCGGCCGAGATCCTCAATACCGCCGGCGCGACCGCTGCCGAGGCCGGCCTGCGAGTCGGCTACCACAACCACGCCTTCGAGTTCGAGGAGGTGGAGGCCGGCGGCGTCACGGGCTTTTCGCTGCTCCTTCAGCACCTCGATCCTTCCCTGGTGGACATCGAGATCGACTTCCACTGGTCGGCGGTGGGCGGTGCGGACTCGGTCGCGCTGCTGCGGGACAATCCCGGCCGTTTCCCCCTCTGTCATGTCAAGGACCTGTCCACGGACGGGGAGATGGCCGACGTGGGCGCGGGCGAGATCGACTGGGCCGAGCTCTTCGCCCTTTCCGATACCGCCGGCCTTCGGCACTACTTCGTCGAACACGACCGCCCCGGCGATCCGCGGGCATCGATCGAGGCCAGCTACCGTTATCTGTCCGGGACCTGAGGCGGGGCATCTCGCCGTTTTTCGGTCGCGGGCAGTCGACTGTCACCGCATGAACACAAGGAGTGCGAATCGATGAATGGCGGATCCGGCGGGAACGGCGGAGTGCACGCGGGCCGACTCTTCCTCGGCAGTTGCGTGGCGCTGATCGCCACCTCGGTGGCCTTCGCGACGGTCGGCGCGATCATGTTCGGCCTCAAGGGAGAGTTCGTACTCAACAACGCGCAGGTCGGGTGGATCGGCGGCGCGGCGATCTGGGGATTCGCAGTGTCGCAGGTCTTCTTTGCGCCCTTCTGCGACACCCTGGGGATGCGCTTCCTGGTGCGGATGGCCTTCGTCGGCCACCTGGCGGGTGCGCTGATGCTGATACTTGCCACCGGTTTCTGGACGCTCTTTGCAGGTGCGCTCATCATCGCCATGGCCAACGGACTGGTCGAGGCGGCGTGCAATCCCCTGGTGGCGGCGCTGTACCCGGAGAACAAGACGGTCAAGCTGAACCAGTTCCACGTCTGGTTCCCGGGCGGGATCGTGCTCGGGGGGCTGGCGGCCTGGGGGCTGGACCAGGTCGGAATCACGTCCTGGCAGATCAAGGTCGCCCTCATCGTGATTCCGACGATCGCGTACGGTCTGCTGCTGCTGGGGCAACGCTTTCCCGTCACCGAAGGGGTCCGTTCCGGCGTATCGATGGGGCAGATGTTCAGCGCCACGCTGATGACGCCGCTGATGCTGCTCATGCTCCTGTGCATGGCGATGACGGCCTCACTCGAACTGGGACCCAACCGCTGGGTTCCGGCGGTGCTGGAGGCCGGTGGAATGCAGGGCATCCTGGTGCTGGTCTACATCAACGGGATCATGGCGGTGATGCGCTTCTGGGCCGGCCCGGTCGTCCACCGTCTGTCGCCCACCGGAATCCTGCTGACCTCGGCGGTGCTCTCCGGTGCGGGGCTGCTCTGGCTCAGCTACGGGGGATCGGTTGCGTCGGTCGTTGCGGCGGCCACGGTCTTCGCGGTCGGCGTGTGCTACTTCTGGCCCACGATGCTCGGCTTCGTCTCCGAACGGATCCCCAGGAGCGGCGCGCTGGGGCTCGGGCTGATGGGGACGGTGGGAATGGCGGTTGTCGGCCTCGTCACCTCGCCGCTGATGGGAGAGATCGCGGACCGGGCCGCGCACGCGGACCTTGACGAGGACCAGGTGGTCATGGTGCTCGCGGAAGCGGGTGGCGCACTCGAATCCCAGTCGCTCCGGACTCCCGGACCCGCGGGGGACGATCTGCGGTCGGCGCTGGGGCTGGTCACCGGCGTGCTGGAGAGTTACGAGGCCGAGCAGGCCCTCCCTCCGGTGGAGACCGCCAACGCGCTGCGGGGCATCATCGCGTCGGGGTCCACCTCGCCAGCGGTGGAGCGGGCGCAGGGGATTCTGGGGCCCGCGGAGAATCGAGGGGGACTGATTTCCTTCCGCTACGTGGTTCCCCTGAGCGGGTTCCTGGTGCTGGTCTTCGGAATGCTGTATCTGAAAGAGCGGCGCTCGGGCGGGTACCGGGCGGAGCGGCTGTCCTGAACCCTCATCTCGGCCGGAAACTCCGGTACGGCATGGTGGGCGGCGGCCCCGGCGCCTTCATCGGCGCGGTGCACCGGATGGCCGCCGCGCTGGACGGGGAGTGGGAACTCGTCGCGGGCGCCTTCGCGTCGCACCCGGATCGTTCCCGTGAACAGGGGCGGGCGCTGGGGCTGGACGCGGGGCGCGTGTACGGCGCCTTCCAGGAGATGGCGGAGGCGGAGGCCGCGCTGGGCGAGGATCGGCGCATCGACGCAGTGACCGTCGTCACCCCCAACCACCTGCACCGCCCGGTCGCGCTCGCCTTCCTGGAGCGCGGCATCCACGTCGTCTGCGACAAGCCGATGACGAGAAGCGTGGCCGGCGCGGAGGCGCTCTGCCGCGAGGTGGAGCGCACCGGGCTTACCTTCGCATTGACGCACAACTACACGGGTTATCCGATGGTGAAGGAGGCTCGCCATCTGGTGCAGTCCGGTCGGCTGGGGACGGTGCGCAAGGTCGTGGCGGAGTACCCGCAGGGGTGGCTCTCCACCCGGCTCGAAGACACCGGCCACAAACAGGCCGGCTGGCGGCAGGATCCGGCGCAGGCCGGGCCCTCGTCGGCGCTGGGCGACATCGGCTCGCACCTCCACAACCTCGTGCGCTACGTCACCGGGCTGGAGATCGAGGAGGTATTCGCGGAGTTGGCGAGCCTGGTGCCGGCCCGGACGATGGAGGACGACGCGGGCATCCTGGTGCGCTTCGCGGGCGGCGTCCGGGGCGTCTACTACGCCAGTCAGGTGTCCGCCGGCGAAGAGAACGGGCTGGCGCTGCGTATCTATGGCGAGCGGGCCGGGCTGGTCTGGCGGCAGGAGGACCCGAACGTCCTCGACCTGCTCTTCCCCGAAGCGCCCAGGCAGCGGCGGACCCGCGGGAGCGGTTACCTGTGCCCTTCGGCGCAGCACGCGACCCGCTTGCCGCCGGGGCACCCCGAGGGGTTCATCGAGGCATTCGCCAACATCTACCGGTCCGCGGGGCGGGTGATCGGGGCCGGGATGGCGGGCGAGGAGCCGGATCCGCTGGACCGTGATTTCCCCGACCATAACGACGGTCTTCGCGGCGTCCGCTTCATCGCTGGTGTGCTCGACGCGGCGGGCCGGGGGCGCTGGACGGCGCTGGCGCACCCGGCGGCGGCTGGCGCCTCGGCCACGCCCGCGCCCGCTGCGGATACCGCCAGGAGCCTCGCCGACACCGGAGCGCGCCCGTGAACCGTCCCGTCACCCTCTTCACCGGCCAGTGGGCCGACCTGCCGCTGGAGGTCCTGGCCGGCAAGGCCGCCGCCTGGGGCTACGACGGCCTCGAGCTCGCCTGCTGGGGCGACCACTTCGACGTTCAGCGCGCGCTCGCCGACCCCGCGTACTGCCGGGGCCGCCACGAGCTGCTTGCCCGGCACGGCCTTGCCGTCCACGCGATCAGCAACCACCTCGTCGGCCAGGCGGTTTGCGACCGCGTCGACGCGCGCCACCAGTCCATCCTCCCGGCACGGGTGTGGGGCGATGGCGACCCGGAAGGCGTCCGCCAGCGCGCGGCCCGCGAGATGGAAGACACGGCGCGGGCGGCTGCCCGGCTCGGCGTGGAGGTGGTGAACGGTTTCACCGGCAGTCCCATCTGGCACCTCCTCTACTCCTTTCCGCCCGTCCCCGGCGAGTGGATCGACGACGGGTTTCGCGACTTTGCGGCCCGCTGGCGTCCGATCCTGGATGTCTTCTCGGCCGAGGGGGTGCGTTTCGCCCTCGAGGTCCATCCCACGGAGATCGCCTTCGACATCGTCACGACCGATCGGGCGCTGCAATGGCTGGATGGGCACCCCGCCTTCGGGTTCAACTACGACCCCAGCCACCTTGCGTACCAGGGGGTCGACTACGTCGATTTCATACGACGATTCGCAGACCGCATCCATCATGTCCACATGAAGGACGTGTGGTGGTCCGGGCGGCCGGCCGAGGCGGGCGTCTTCGGTGGCCATGCCGACTTCGGAGATCCGCGGCGCTACTGGGACTTCCGGTCGCTCGGACGGGGCCGGGTGGACTTCGAAGCGGTGATTCGGGCCCTGAACCGGGCGGGCTACCGCGGTCCGCTGTCGGTCGAGTGGGAGGATGCGGGAATGGATCGGGAACATGGGGCGGCGGAGGCTTGCGCGTTCGTGCGCAGGCTCGCGTTTTCGCCGTCGGACACGGCCTTCGACGCGGCCTTCGCCGGTCGCGACGAATGAGGCGCTGGAAAACGGAGGAGACTGGATGCGCTCGATTGCGTTGTTTGCGGCACTCATGGTGATCCTGGCCGCGGCGGTGTATCAGGAGCCGCCGAACCGCCTGACCCCTGAACAGGAGGAGGCCGGCTGGAAGCTGCTCTTCGACGGCACGCTCGACGGCTGGCGGGGCTACCGGCGTGACGATGTCCCGGCCGGATGGCAGGCGCGGGACGGCGCGCTGGTGTTCACGCCGGGGAATCGCGGCGGCACGATCATCACCGTCGACCAGTACGCCGACTTCGAGCTGGCGCTGGAGTGGAGGGTCTCGGAAGGAGGCAACAGCGGCATCTTCTACCGGGCCACGGAGGACGAGGTGCAGCCCTACTGGACGGGCCCGGAAATGCAGTTGCTCGACAACGCCGGCCACCGCGACGGCCGCACGCCGGAGACCTCGGCGGGGTCCAACTACGCGCTTCACGCGCCCGCCGAAGACGTTACCAGGCCGGTCGGAGAGTGGAACCAGGTGCGGATCATTGTGCGGGGCGCGCAGGTAGAACACTGGATGAACGGTGTCAGGATCGTGGCCTACGAGCTGTGGAGCGATGATTGGCGGGCTCTGGTGCAGAGCAGTAAATTTGGCGAATGGCCGGGTTACGGAACTGCCCGCGCCGGACACATCGGGCTCCAGGACCACGGAGACCCGGTGTGGTTCCGGAACATCAGGATTCGGGAGCTGTAGCCATCGGCAACGGGCCTTGACGGGAGGCGATCTGGACGATGAACAGGCGTTGCGGGAAATTGCTGATTTCGGGTGGGCGCGGCCAGCTGGGGAGGGAGCGATGATTGCACGGGCGCTGTGGTTGTCGGTCGTCGGTTTCGCGCTGGCGCCGGGTTCGGCAGCGGCCCAGATGCCCGACTGGCTGAGCCGGGCCGGGGTCGAGGTGCGCGGGGGCGTGAGCATCGGCAACCATTCGGAGTCGTCTGCCAAGCTGGACTTCGCCCCTGAACCGTCCTTCGATCTGGTGCTGAAGAGGGAGATTGTCCCCACGTTGTCGGTCTTCGGCGGATACTATCGGACCACCTTCGGGTGCGAGGAGGGATTCTGCACCGGTCGCGAAATAACCATCGTGGGGAACCACGGTGCGCTGGGTGCGCAGTGGGTGCCCGACCTGCCGCAACTGGCCATGGGGCCGTGGCTCCGCACCGGGCTCCTCGTCGGCGCGACCCGGGCGGGTACCGAGGGGGACTCTCCCGACATCGGTTTCGGGGTTGAGTTCGGCGGGGGCCTGTTGGCGGACTTCGGCCGCATGTCCTTCCTTCCGGGCGTGTCGTACCGCTATCTGATGGCGAATACGCCCTCGAGTTCGGCGTACGCAGTCGCGTTGTCGGCCCATCTGGGCATCGCGATAGAGTTGGGGGGAGGCTGAATCGTGGCGCATTGGAGGCAAGGTGAAGGAGATAGCTGGAAAGGCAGGAGGAGATGTTGAGACTGTCAGGGAGAATCGGAAAAGCGGCAGCTTGCGGAGCCGCACTGGCTCTGGGAGGGTGCAGCGACCTTTCCACGATCGGAGTCTTGCCACACTCGCTGGTGGTGACGCCGGTCGACACGCTGGTTACCGAGGGCGACCAGGCCAAGCTCACGGTGACGGTACTGGATGAGAACGGGAACGTCATTCCGGGGCCGCCGAACTGGACGCCGCTCACATGGGTGGTCGCGCCCCGCGGGGCCATCGACCTCGAGCGCGACGGCACCTTCACCGCACTGGGCGGGGCCGAGGTGCGCGTGTCGGCCGAGGTGGCCGGGCTGACCGGCCAGACCTTCGTGCGCACCAATCCGCTCGACCTGGAGCTGTCGGGTGTCGCGTACCTGACCCAGGGTGTCCAGAATCTGGGCGGGGACATTCCGCTGATCGCGGGACGGGACGCCGCACTGCGGGCCTTTCCGGTGGGTGACGAGGTCGGCTTCTTCGAACCCCGCGCCCGCGCAACGTTCTACCTGGGCGGCGAGATCATCCACACTGCTTCGCTGAAGCCGGTGAGCCAGAAGATCCTCACGGAGGTGAAGGAAGGGAATACGCTGTCGTCGAACAACGGCAGGATTCCCGGATCCGCCATCCAGCCGGGCGTCGAAGTGGTGGTGGAGCTGGATCCGGACGGGATCGTGCCGCATGCTCCCGGGAGCCGGCTGAGGATCCCGGCCGAGGGCAGGATGAGCCTGGACGTGATTGAAATGCCCGTCTACCATCAGACGATCGTACCGATGGTGCAGACCCTCTATTCCGCCAGCGAAAGCGTCGTAAGGTGGGCCGAGGGCAAGACGGAGGACGATCCCTTCTTCCGCTTCGCTCGCAAGGTCATGCCGATCGGCGAAATGAAGGTCACCATCCATGAGCCGGTCTACACCTCGTTGGATCTGACCACTGATGTGGGATGGAACCGCTTTCTCCGGGACGTCGAGACGATCTGGGAGTTGGAAGGGCGGCAGGGTTACTACTACGGCGCCACGCCGTTACCACCCCGCTCGCGTATTGGCGGTCTGGGCTACTTTTTCATCCCGGTGAGCGTCGGGGTGAATCGCACCCAGACATACACCCATGAGATCGGCCACAACATGAGCCTTCGGCATGTCAACTGCCCCGCGGGAGGTCCGGGCGGTCCGGACCTCAACTACCCGCATAACCCCAACAGCATCGGCATCTACGGCTTCGACGTGGAGGCCGGCGGGGTCGTCCATCCCGGACAGTACGTCGACCTGATGAGCTACTGCGACCCGGCCTGGATCAGTGACTACAGCTACCGCATCGCCATGAACCGGAGGCTGCAGGTGGAGTCTGCGGCGGCCCGCGCGGCCTGGGAGGCGATCCCCGAAGAGCCCGCGATCATGCTGTGGGGAAGTGTCGGCGAGGGCAGAATGCTCATGGAGCCGGCATTCCTCGTCG
Source organism: Gemmatimonadota bacterium (assembly GCA_022822445.1). GTDB lineage: Bacteria > Gemmatimonadota > Gemmatimonadetes > Longimicrobiales > Gaopeijiaceae > Bin94. The sequence continues at coordinate 60,293 of JAJEBR010000024.1, forward strand.
AGGCAAGGTCCAGCGTGCCCGCGGCAGGCGGTCCCTACCGGCTGGAGGGATTCGGTCCCGGTGGCGAACTCCGGTTCGGGTTCAACTTCACGCCTCAACCCGTGGAGTTTGGGGGCCAGCACTTCCACTTCAACGTCCCGTACGACCCGGACCGGGACGGACGGCTGGACCGGGTGGTCCTGTCGGGGCCGGAAGGCGAGTTCGAACTGGGCCCGTCGAGTACGAGCCCGATGGCGATCATCATCAACCGCACTTCGGGGCAGGTGCGGGCGATCCTGCGGGACTGGAACGGCTCGCTGGCGCTAGCGGCGGGCGACACGGAGATCATGTTCAGCGACGGGCTGCCGTGGGGCGCCCGGTAACGGCCCGGGGCCCGTCCGGCGAGCCCGCGCGGGGATTGAACGGCGACGTGGCCGGAGGCGCGCGGTCGATGCACCCGGGAGTCAGGGGCGCGCAACGCCACTTCAGTTGCTGCGGCCTCGTCTGCGGGCTCCTCGCCTGCGTTGCGCTCGTCCCGCGACCTGCGGCAGGGCAGTGGACGGAGTGGCTGGAGGACACCCAGGCCGAGTTGCACGCGGGCGTCAGCGTCGGGAGCCATTCGGCTTCAGCGGCGGCGCTGGACATCGTTCCGAAGATCTCGATGGATGTGGTCCTCAAGCGGCGGGTCCATCCCTCGTGGTCGGCGTACGGCGGCTACTACCGGACCGCCTTCGGCTGTGAAGAAGGGTTCTGCACCGGCCTGGACCTGTCGGTCGTGGGGAATCACGGAGTGCTCGGTGCGGAGTGGACCCCGGAGTTGACGTGGCTGGCGGGGCATCCCTGGGTACGCGCCGGCCTGCTCTTCGGCTTCACGGAGGCGGGAACCGGGGGTGACGCGCCACAGTTCGGGCCCGGGATCGACCTTGGCGCGGGTGGGATCGTGTCGTTCGGCCGGCTGCTGCTGCTGCCCGGGTTTTCGTACCGGCGGCTCAGCGCGAACACGGCCTCGGATTCGGCCCACGCCCATGCGCTGACGCTGCACATGGGCTTCGGGGTCCGGTTGACCGGTGGATAGGACTACGGTGGTGAGGCCCCGCGCCGCGTACGGCCTCCTCCTGCTGCTCCCGGCCCTGCTGACCGGATGCGACGATCTGCTGATAGAAGCCAGTTCCGTGCCGTCCGGACTGAAGGTGTTTCCGGCGGACACGATGATCACGATCGGCGAAGAGGCCCGATTTTCCGTCTCGGTGGTGGACCAGAACTACCGGCTGATGGAGATGCCTCCGTCATGGGCGAAACCGGTGTGGAGCAGCGAGAATCCGGGGACTGTGTACATGTCACCCGACGGGACCGCGGAAGGCGTCCGCTTCGGAGAGACCACGCTGTCGGTGACCTACGCCGGACTGAAGGCGCAAGCCAGGGTGCGGGCCAATCCGGCGAGGGTCGATCTTGCCGTGGAGGGCTACTACTTCACCCAGGGCGTCCAGAACAGTTCGAGCGACGTGCCGCTCATCGCGGGGCGCCCGTCGCTGCTGCGGGTCTTCGTGACCGGGGACCGCGACAGCTACTATCAGCCGGTCGTGGAAGCATCGTTCTACCGTAACAGCACACTGGTGCGCACCTTCGTGATGACCCCGGAAACGGATGTCCTGCCTTCGGAGGTGGATGAGGGCAGGCTGGACTGGTCCTATGACGCGGTGGTGCCGGCCTCGCTGATGCAGCCGGGGACCGAGATGGCCATCGAGGTGGACACGGAGGGGACCGTGCCGGTGGAATCGGGGGAGGACCGGCCGCGGGTCCCCGAAAAGGGCTGGCTTCCCGTGGAGGTGCAGGAGGTGCCGCGCTTCGACCTGACGGTCGTGCCCGTGGTGACGGCGTCGCCCAACGGTCCGGCGGTGCACGACTGGACCGACGGGATGACGCCCGAGGGCGAACAACTGCGCCACGCGCGCGCGGTCCTCCCGATCAGCGACATGACCGTGACCGTCCACGACGGATTCATGACCTCCGTGGACCTGACGACGACCGCGGGCTGGGCCAAGCTGCTCGGCGAAGTGACCTTCCTGCGCGTTGGCGAGGGGGAACGCGGCTACTACTATGGGGCCGTGAGCCTGGACGAGAGTTCGACGTCGCGGGGACTCGGCTTTATCGGCCACCCCGTCGCCGTGGGAAGGGCCGACCCCGAGATACTGGCTCACGAGGTCGGACACAATATGGGGCTGCACCATGCTCCTTGCGGGGGGGCGATCGCGCCCGACATGAGGTTCCCCTACACGGGCGGCTCGATCGGAGTGTGGGGCTACGACTTCCACGGCGAACGACTGGTGAGCGCGTCCCTGTACCGGGACATCATGGGGTATTGCAGCCCCAGCTGGGTCAGTGACTACCACTTTATCAAGGCTTTGGAGTTCCGGCTCAACGAGGAGTCGGCGCTTGTCTCGGGTTCCGTGCCGGCATCAGGTCGGGAACTCGGACCGGAGTCGGCTGCCGAAGTGGCTCCGGCGGTCGTCGCGGGCTCGCTGGCCAGCAGGGGCGACACCGGTTCCGGCACCCTGCTGCTGTGGGGCACGACGGGTCCGGGGCAGCTCGCACTGGACCCCGCGTTCATGGTGGATCTGCCGATTAGGCTGCCTGCCGTCGAGGGACCCTACCGGCTGGAGGGATTCGGTCCGGCGGGCGATCGCCGCTTCGGCTTCGGCTTCGAACCCCTTCCGGTAGCCACGGGAGGGGGGACGTTCCTCTTTGCGGTGCCGTACGATCCCGCGTTGGACGGCGAACTGGGCCGGATCGAGCTGTCCGGGCCGGAAGGGCGGGTGACGCTGGAGGCTTTTGGATCCGCGCCGATGGCGATCGTCACCGAGCGGAGTAGCGGGCGGGTGCGCGCAATCGTGCGCGGCTGGACCGGCAGGGAGTTGCGCGGGTTGCGTCTTGCCCCGGGCGACGCCGAGATCCTGGTCAGCGAGGGGCTGCCGCGCTAGAAGCACCCCTTGGACAAGACCCCACAGTCGGGACGGCCGGATTCGAACCGGCGACCCCCTGAACCCCATTCAGGTGCGCTACCGGACTGCGCCACGTCCCGTGGACGAGGAAGCTAAGGCTTCGCGGGTTCCAGTGGAAGGCGGGAGAGTGGCAGCCCGGCAGGCTGACCGGCCGGGATCGCCGCCCGCATCTCCCGAATGTCCTCCGGACCCACCCTGCAGCACCCCCCCACCCCCGCCGCCCCTGCCGCGATCCACGCGCGGCACGCTTCCCCCCACTCGGCTTCCCCCTCGGCGCGCCCCCACCGCTTGCGCGCGGCGTCCCACTCGCCCCCGGCGTTCGGGTAGGCGAGGATCGGCTTGGCGGTCCCCGCCGCCAGCGCCGCGACCAGCCCGGGGAGAAACCGGGGCGCCGTGCAGTTCACCCCAACCGCCCCCACCACCTCGCACCCCTCGGCCCAGGCGGCCACCTCGGCGATGGGCGTGCCGTCGCTGAGGTGGCCCTCGTCGCGGCAACTGAAGCTGAACCAGGCGGGCGTCCGAACCGGGGTGGCCGCCGTGGCGGGCGCGGCGTCCGCCCGAACCGGAGCGGCGCCCTCTCGGGCCGGTGTCCCGCCGTCTCGGGCCGGTGTCCCGCCCTCCCGGGCCGCGCCCGCTCCCTCCCGGGCCAGGTCCGCGAGCGCCCGCGCCTCGACGAGGGTGGGGATGGTCTCGCAGAGCAGCACGTCCGCGCCGCTTTGCGCCAGCAGCTCCCAGCGCCGGCGGTGGAAGTCAACGAGGGCGGCGCGACCGATCCCGTAATCGCCGCGATACTCGGAGCCGTCGGCCAGGAACGCGCCGTAGGGCCCGATGCTTGCCGCGACGAGGGGGTGGGGGCGGGGGGCGCGGGCGGGGTCGTGTTCCGCGGCAAGGCGGTCGTTCACCGCGCGGCGGGGTTCGCGCTCCACCCGGGACAGGTCACGCCCCGCCCGGAAGCGATCGCGAACGCGCACCGCGAGCTCGACCGCGCCGAGGAGAACCCGCTCGGCCTCGGTGGCGGACAGACCGCGCGCCGCCAGGCCCGGGAAGGTGGCCTGGTAGGTGGCGGTCGTGATGCAGTCGGCGCCGGCCTCGAGGAAGGCGTGGTGCACCGCCTCTATCGCGCCGGGGTCCTCCAGCAGGACCCTGGCGGACCAGAGCGGGTCGTTCAGGTCGTGTCCGGCTCGCTCGAGTTCGCTGGCCAGGCCTCCGTCGAGGAGGAGGCAGCCGGTCCCGTTCAGCGCCCGGTCAGCACGGTGCCTCGCCGGCCTCGCAGCGACACCGGCATCCCCCACGGACTGCCGTGTTGCAGGTGCGGCCACGGGGTCGTCCACAGTCCGCTACGCCGGGAACCGCCGAAGGAACAAGGCATACAGCACCACCACCGCGCCCGCACAGCCCAGGAAGAGGACCGGGTCACCCGCGCCCACACCGAAGCCGCCAAGCAGAACGAGGGCCACGGCAACCGGGATGATGAAGCGCACGAAGGGACGCCACGCGGCGCCCACGCGCATCCGGCCGGCGCCCCGGTTTGTGTCCTCCTGGAAGCGCCGCCACCCCCAGGTGGAGACTACGTACAGTGAGATCAGCAACCCGGCCGCGCCGATCATGTAGTCCCCCGAGACCCGGTTCGCGAAATCGAACAGGTCCATCCCCCAAATACGTATGTGGGCCCAGATTCCTTCAGACAGGATCACGGGGATGCAGATGAGGAAGGAAAGCACCCCGCAGAGTGCCACCGCGCGTTGCCGCGCCATCCCCAGCGAGTCGCCGGCCGACGCGACCAGGATTTCGAAGACCGCCACCTGGGAGGTGAACCCCGCGACCAGCAGCAGGAAGAAGAACGCGGCGCCGAACACCGCGCCGCCCGGCATCTGCTGGAAGAGCGAGGTCATCGTGACGAAGAGCAGCCCCGCGCCCTGGTCCGGGTCCATCCCGAAGGCGAAGAGGGCGGGGAACAGGACGAACCCGGCCATCACCGCGACGCCCGTGTCGAAGGCCACGACCAGCGCCGCGTTGCCCGGCACGTCGCTGTTGCGGGCGTCCAGGTAGCTGCCGAGGCCGAAGGCCGTCGCCATCCCGATCCCGATCGAGAAGAACGCCTGACCGAGCGCCGCCAGCACCGCCGATCCCGTCAGAGCGGACAGATCAGGCGTCAGGTACCAGGCCAGGCCGGCGGCGGCCCCCGGCAGCGTGATCGCCCGAACCGCCAGCGCGGCGAGGAGCACGACCAGCAGCGGCATGAGCACCTTGGCATACCGCTCGATCCCCCTGGCCACGCCGCGGCTTACGACCAGGGCCATGAGTAGAACGATCACGCCGGCGTAGCCGACCACCGGTCCCGGCGTGGCGGTGAAGGCGTCAAAGGCCGCCCGGGTCTCGGCAGGGGTCTGTCCAGGGCCGCCGCCCCCGCCGACGAACATCACGAAGTACGCCGCCAGCCAGGCGATCAGCATCACGTAGTAGCTGGTGATGAGCACCGCCGCGGCCACGCCGAGCCACCCGATCAGGTTCCACGGACTCGTGCGGGAGCCGGTGAGCTGCCGCATTCCGGCGATCGGGGTGCGTCCGGACTTGCGCCCCAGGCTCAGCTCGGCGGTCATCAGGGGGATGCCGATGAAGATCGCGATGGCCACGTAGACCAGGAGGAACGCGCCGCCGCCGTTCTCCCCGGCGAGGTAGGGGAAACGCCAGATGTTCCCGAGGCCGACCGAGAACCCCGCCGTGGTAAGGATGAAACCGGTCCGGCTGCTCCAGCGCTCGCGCCTGGCCGGAGTCGGCGGCCCCGCGCCTCCTTCGGTGCTCACGCGCTTGCGGCCCGGCGACTTGCCGTCGATGTCACGCGCTTCCGGCCTTGCGGCTCGGCGTCGATGTCACGCGCTTGCGGCCCGGCGGCTTGCCGTCGATGTCACGCGTTTCCAGCCTGGCGGCTCGCCACGCGCTTCCAGCCCCGGGCCTCGTCGCCGTCGGTGCCACGCGGGGACTCTCCACCGACTACTGGAAAAGCGGTCCCGCAGTCGGGTCGGTCTCCCGCACCAGCGTCAGGATGGCCGCCTGCGGAACAACCAGGTATTCCTTGCCCTCGAAGCTGATCTCCACCGCCGCCTTGCGGAAGAAGATCGCGAAGTCTCCGACGTGGGCCTGCACCGGCAGGTAGCGGGCCTCCCCCGAGCCGATCTTCCAGGGTTCCTCATTGAGTTCCGTGGGCGCGCCTATCGGCGTGCCGGGGCCGGTCGCGATCACCCGTCCGCCCTGGACGGACTGCTTGTCGACTGCGGACGCGGGCAGGTACAGGCCTACCTTGCTCCGCCCCTCACCCTCCTCGGGCTCGATGAGGACGCGGTCCCCGACGACGATCAGCTGCTTGCGGTGCTTGCCTTCCACTTTCGCTCCGTGAGTGTCGGTCTGGCGCTTGCGCGGACCCGGGCCCCGGGCGACGAAACCACGCTGCACGCTCGCCGCTCGCGACCGGCTGTCCGCCCCTGATGATGTGCGGCACGCGGACGGCAAAGTCAACCCGTGGGTGCGGCTGGCTGGTCGGCGCTGACGTGCGTCCGGGACGGCGGGGCCGGACCGGATGGAGGATCGTGCGCCGCCTCCGCTCCGCCGCCCGTTTCGACCGCCTCGCCGAGAGTCCGGGCGACGTGCCGGATCTGCGACTCGGTCAGCTCCGGGAAGACCGGGAGCGCAAGGACGCAGCCAGCGGCGCGCTCGCTCACGGGGAGGTCGCCGGGACGGTAGCCGAGGTCCGCAAAGCACTCCTGCAGGTGGAGGGGGATGGGGTAGTAGATCGCCGTGCCGACTCCGGCCGCCGCCAGCTCCGCCTGAACCCGGTCGCGGCCGGCGACGCGGACGACGTACTGGTTGAAGACGTGGTGGCCGGTGACGACGCGGGGGAGTCGCAGGCGGTCGCCGGACCGGTGTGCGGCCGGACCGAGGAGGCGGGTGTAGAGAGCGGCGTTGCCGATGCGGGCGGCGGTCCAGCGGTCCAGATGGGGCAGTTTTGCATGGAGCACCGCGGCCTGAAGCGCGTCGAGGCGGAAGTTGCCGCCGACGAAGCGGTGATGGTAGCGGGAGGTCTCGCCGTGAACGCGCAGGGCCCGTAGCCGGTCGGCGCGGGCGTGGTCGCTGGTGACGACGAGGCCGCCGTCGCCCCAGCCGCCCAGGTTCTTGGTGGGGAAGAAGGAGAAGCAGCCGTAGTCGCCCAGCGAGCCGGCGCGGTGGCCGTCGTGCCGGGCGCCGATCGCCTGCGCGGCGTCCTCGATGACCGCGATGCCTTGCTCCCGGGCGACGTCCAGGATCGGGGCCATCTCGGCCATCTGTCCGAAGAGGTGGACGGGGATGATCGCGCGGGTCCGCTCCGTGATCCGCTCGGCCACCCCGGCCGGGTCGATGTTGAGCGTAACCGGGTCGACATCCGCAAAGACCGGCGTGGCGCCGACCCGGGCGATGACGCCGGCGGTCGCGAAGAAGGAGAAGGGTGTGGTGACGACTTCGTCCCCCGGCCCGATCCCCTCCGCCATCAGCGCGAGCAGGAGGGCGTCGGTTCCCGACGAGACGCCGATTCCGTGGCGGGCGCCCACGTACCCTGCCATGGCTGCCTCGCAGGCCTCCACGACCGGGCCCAGGACGAAGCGCTGCGAGCGCACGACCCGGGCCACGGCGTCGTCGAGCTCCTCCCGGATGGCTGCGTACTGTGCGGTGAGATCGAGCAGGGGTACCTTCATCATGCCCCTAAGCTAAACCGACCGGAGCCGCCATGGCATTGCACCGCATCGCGATCTTGAGCTGCGCCGTGCTCGTTGCCCTGATGGTCGCGGCGGCGCTGCTGGTCCGCGGCGGGGACGGCACCGGTCCCTTCCACGTCATCGAGACTGCGGCGACGCCGACCGTGGAGGTGGCGGGTCTCCCCGCGCCGTCCATCCCGGCCGCGAGGGCCGAACGCGCCGACCTGGGCCAGCTTGCCACGACGGCGCTGATCCTGCTGCTGCTGGGTGCGTTGACGGTACTGGTGACCCTGCTTGGCGTGATCGGCGCCGAGAATCTTGCGCGCAAGGGCCGCCGGGTGATCGAGGTCATGCTGGGCGCGCCGCCACGGTGGCTGGTGGGCGGGGCCGCGCGGCTCTGGCGCCGCCGCCTGATCATCGCGGGAGCGCTGGGCGGGGGGCTCTGCGCCGCCGCGGCCGCCTGGCTGGTTGGCGTGGCGCCACCGGGAACGGGCCTCGCCGCGCCCACCCTGTGGCTCCCCGCCGCGGTGCCGCTCTTCATCGCCCTGTTGGTGCTTGCTGCCGGTGTTGTGCCCGTGTGGCGGCTGTACGCGCGGGGCAGGCCGCTCTCCGAGGAAGCTGAGCAGCGACAGCACACCGATCCGCGCCCGCAGCGGTTCAACCGGATCCTCATCATCATGGTGCAGCTCGCGATCGCGGTCGCGATCGTGGCCAGTTCGGGGCTTCTGCTGCTCTCCAGCGCGAGTCGGCCGGGCCTGCCCGGGGTGGCTGGAGGTGGCGCCCGGACCGGGGATGGCACGCGGGAAGGAAACGCGGGTTCGGGCCAGACCGTGGTCGGCACGCTCGCGTCACAGGCGGATGGTGCCGCGGCGGACGAGGCGCGGGCCGGGATCTACGAGTCGGCGCTGGACGCGCTGCGGGACGCACCCGGTCTCGCCGCCGAGAGCCTCGCCACCCCCGGTGCCTGGATGGGCCGCGGCCCGGAGATCGTGGCGGTGAACGAGTGCGGCCCCTGCTATGCCGGCGGGATGCCGCATCCGATCCACCGGGCGCGAGTCCAGGTGCATGCGGTGATGCCGGGATTCTTCGCGCAGCGGGGCATGCGTTTCCTGGCAGGCGGTGGATTTGCCGGAGACAACGGGGGTTCGGACGCCGAGACGGGTGGCGGTGCGGTCGCCGGGCTGCGCGAAGGTCCGGATACCGGGACCCGCGAAGGTCCGGATACCGAGACGCTTGGCCGTCCGGAAACCGAGACGCGCGAGAGTCCGGTCCCCGTCCGGGGGTCCGTGGTCATCAACGAGGCCTACGCCCTCGCCCACTTCGTCAATCCGTTGGAAAGGTCCGTCGCATTGCGGGGAGAGGGCGGGGAGGAGATCTGGTACGACGTGATCGGTGTTGTCAGCGACGTCCCCCGGGGTGGCTTGGGGAACTCGGGTTCGGCGTACGCGGTGTACTACTCCGCGCTGGTGCACCCCCCCGCCGAGATCGAGCTCGTCGCGACAGTGGATGTACCGCCCGCCGCAGGGCTGGACGACTCGCTGCGGGTCGTCCGCCAGGCGCTGGATGCCGCTCCCGGGGGCGAACTCGTCATCAGCGATTTCAGGCGAGCCGACGACGAGCTGGAAAGGGTCTACGGCACGGCCGGCTGGCTGGGCGGGGGCATGCGCTTGGCCGGAGTGCTGGCCGGCCTCGTGGCGCTGGCGGGGGTGACGAGCACGCTGCGCGCCCACATCCGTTCCCGCCTCCGGGAGATGGGCGTCCGCGCTGCCCTCGGCGCCCCCCCGCGGACGCTGCGCAGGATGGTGCTGCGGGAAGCGCTTCGACTCGCCGCCACCGGCACTGGCCTGGGTCTTTGGGTGGCTACGTTCCTGATCGCCTTCATGAGCCCGAATGCCGTGGCCATCTTCAGCCCGCCGCTGTTCGTGGGGGTGGCGGTGCTGTTCATCGGCACTGCGGTCGTGGTCGCGCTCCCCGCCGCGAGACTGGCGGCTTCGGCGGATCCGCGGGAGGTGATGGAGGGATAGTCGTTGGCCGGTCGGAGTGTCGTTCCACCGGGATGGCCTGTCGACCGGGGGGCGGGTCTATCCCGCGTCGTCCCGCCAGAGCGTCTGCTGCAGCGCCCCGGCCTCCAGATCGAGGAGACGCCGCTTGCGCGCCAGGCCGCCGCCGTATCCGCCCAGATCGCCGCCGGTCCGGATGACTCGGTGACAGGGAACGACGATCGCGATTCGGTTGTCGCCGTTGGCGCGACCCACCGCGCGCACTGCTCCCCCGGAGCCGACACGCCGGGCGAGCTCGGCGTAGCTGATCGTGGTCCCGTAGGGGATTTCAAGCAGCGCGCGCCATACCCGTTCCTGAAAGCCGGTTCCGGCCAACACCACCGGAACGGAGAATCCCCTGCGCTCGCCCGCGAAGTACTCGCCCAACTCCTGCTCCAGGGCGCGGGTGTGCGGGTGCGGACCCGGTGCCATGGGGCCTTTCATCTCCTGCAGCCGTTCGAGCTGCCGTGGAAGCGTCTTGCGCCCGGCGAACTCCAGGAGGCACACACCGGCGTCCGTTGCCCCCGCCACCATCTCGCCCAGCGGCGTCTGCAGGCGCGTGGTGCTGATCCTAGCGGCCAACGTAGTAGGCCCCCGCTGCACTCGGGCGACGATGCGTTCGCGCTGGTTTGCGGCCCTCGCGTATTCGAAATGTAAGAACAACATTACAAAATGTCATGTTTTCTTTACCTGACCGTCCCGGGCTTCGTCGCACAGCCGGTACATCACCCACGTCCCCACCGAACGGAGCGGCCGCCACGGCTCGGCACGCGCCAGGACCTCCCGGGACGTGGGCCGCTCGGCAAGCCCGTCCAGCAGGCGCACGCCCTCGCGCACGCCCAGGTCCCCCGCGGGCATCACGTCGAGGCGGCCGAGCCGAAACATCAGGAACATCTGCGCGGTCCACTCCCCGATCCCCCACACGGCGGAGAGCATCTCCACCACCTCCGCGTCGCTCATGCGGGATACGGCACGCAGCCGCACCGAACCGTCCGTGCAACGCCCCGCCAGGTCCCTGATCGCGCGGGTCTTCGCGGCGGAGAGCCCCGCGCCGCGGAAGTCCTCGTCGGGAATCTCCAGGCACTCCTGCACGGTGGGGAAGCCGGGCCCGGGAGTGAGTTCGCACACACGCCCGTAGATGGTCCGGGCCGCGGCGCCGGCCAGTTGCTGGAAGGTGATCGAGCGGGCGATCGCCTGGAAGTGCGATCCGCGCGTGAGCGGGCCGGCCGGGAAACCCGGGTAGGGAGCCACGCGGGCCATCGCCTCGCCGAGGATGGGGTCGCGGCGGGCGAGGTCGGCGAGTTGGGCGGGGGTCGGCTTCACGGCGGGCACCGCGCCTTCAGCCACCCACCAGCGTCGGAATCTCCACCATCGGATCGACATCGGCGCCGTAGTCCACACCCGGCACCTCGAATCCGAACAGGCGAAGGAACTCCGTGCGGTACCCCTCGAAGTCGGCGAGGTCGCCCAGCGTCTCCGTCGAGACGGACTCCCAGGCACGCATCACCGCCGCCTGCGTCTCCGGCTTCATCTCCAGGTCGTCCATGCGGATGAAGCCGTCCGCGTCGGGCACCACGCCCGCGTCCCCGTACACCTTCGTCCCATAGAGCCGCTGCGTCTGCTCCATCGGCCCCTCGTGGTCCCCCTTCTCCTTCATGATCCGGAAGAGGATCGACATGTAGAGGGGGACGACGGGGATCGCCGCGCTGGCCTGCGTCACCACCGCCTTCAGGATGGCGATGTGGGCGCCGCCGCCGGACCGGGAGAGTTCGGCATCGAGCTGCCGCGCGGTGCGGTGCAGGTCGGCCTTGGCCCGCCCGATGGCGCCGTCCCGGTAGATCGGCCAGGTCAGCTCCGGGCCGATGTAGCTGTAGGCGAAGGTGCGGCACCCCGGCGCCAGCACGCCCCCGCGCCGGAGCGCTTCCATCCACAGCCGCCAGTCCTCGCCGCCCATGACCGCCACCGTGGCGTCGACCTCCTCCTGCGTGGCCGGCTCCAGCTCGATGTCGGTCACCTGTGCGCGGTCGGTGTTGAGCGTCTTCGAGCGGTAAGGCACACCGATGGGCTTCAGCACCGAGGTGAAGGTCTCGCCCGTTTCCGGATGGGTCCTCCGCGGAGCCGCCAGAGAGTTCACCACGCAGTCCACCGGGGGAAAGTCCCGCCCGAGCACCTCGACCACGCGCTCCTTCGCCTCGTGGGAGAAGGCGTCGCCGTTGTAGCAGGCGGACTGAAGGCCGGCCCCCGCGGCGGCGGCTTCAAAGGCTGCCGTGTTGTACCATCCCGCCGTGCCGGTCCGCTTCCCGCGGGGCGGCCGGTCGAAGAAGACGCCGAAGGTCGCCGCGCGCCCTCCGAAGGCCAGCGCGATCCGCGATCCCAGCCCGTAGCTCGTCGACGAGCCGAGCACGAGAGCGCAGCGTGGCGGATTGGCCAGCGGGCGGGCTGCGGCGTGGTCGATCAGGGCCTGCACGTTGCGTGCGCACCCGGTGGGATGGGTGGTGACGCAGACGAATCCGCGTACTCGGGGGCGAATGATCATGGGTGGCCGAATGGGTCGAAGGGTTGGGCAACCGTTGGCGGGATCGTGTATGATCGGTGGAGGTGTCGCTCTGATCAACCGCAGAGGAGAAGAGATGGACGAATCCGACGCCTTCGAACCGTACGGCCTCCGGGTCGTCTGCGAGGCCGAGCGGGCCTGGGCTCCCGCGCACTGCGCGACCTCGACCCCGGTGGGATCGAGCCCCTCGACGCGACCGCCCGCGAGTTCGCCGCCGCACGCCGGCGCGGAAACCGCACCCTGAAACGCGCCCTCACCGACCCCCGCATCCTCTCCGGGATCGGCAACGCCCACTCTGACGAGATTCTGCTGCGGGCCCGGCTGTCGCCCGTGCAGCTCACCTCGCGCCTGACCGGCGAGGAGATCGACCGCCTCCACGCGGCCACACAGATGTCCCTCCGCGAGTGGTCCGCCCGCCTGATCGAGGAAGCGGGCGACGACTTCCCCGCGAGAGGATCTGGAGTCGTTGAAGCAGGAGCGCCGGTAAGGCTAGCCGCTTCCCGCGCCGGCCTTGGGAATCGGGATGCAGAGCTTGTCCCCGCCGAACCCGAAGGTCTTCCCCATCCGCCGCCAAACGGTGCCCCACATCGAGCCCTCCTCCACCCCGGCATCGTCGCGGCCGACATCGGGATCCGCGACCACGGCCTCGATTGGCGCCTCGCCCTCCAGCGGACGCTGGGCCGCCAACATGCCTTGCACCGGGACCACCGGACGATTCCCCATGGCGGATTCGAGGAGTTCGGCGAATGTGGGGGCCGGGGCGTTCTCGGCGGCCGCCGCGCCCTCGTCCGGCGACTGGACCGACGGACTGGCCGGGGCTCCGCCCGCACCGCCGTCCGCAGCAGCGGCCTGCGACGCCATCCCGGCGACTTCGGCTGCCGACCTCGATCCCACACCGGCGGTCTCGGCCGCGGATTGCGAACCGATCTCGGCGCTCGCCGCTTCCAGCTCCTGCATACGCTCCGGCGCCGCCGCGGCGAGAACCGGGCGGTCATCGGTGGGGAGGGGCAGCGGTTCGACCTCTTCCCGCACTTCGATGACCTCGACCACTTCGATGGCGGAAAGCTCGTACTCGGACGGCATGGGTACGCGTTCCGGCGCGGTGGCCGGTCGGGACAGGTCCGCGGGAGAGAGGGTCAGGGCCGCGAAGGCCCAGCCGTGCAGGCCCACTGAGAGGGCAAGTCCGGCGATGAGGATCCTCCTGTTCGCCCGGATCCTCGCCGTCCTCGGATTCATCGCGTCCTGTCTCGGATTCATCGCGTCCCCCCGGATTCTGCCGACTTCACCCACTACTGACTAATATTCATACAGCAGCGGTGCGCGCAAGGTTCCCCCGTAGTCAGGTTCCCCGTAGTCACTGGGCCGCGCGCCAATGCGGGCCGCGCAGTCGGAGTCGGACGGACCGCGGGTCGGGGGGAGCGGTTTAGAGGTCGAAGTCGGCCACCACCGGCGCGTGATCGGACGGGATGTCGGTCTTCCTGCCCTTGCGCTGGTTCCGGTCCACCCAGGCGCCCGCCGACGCCTCCGCAACGGGCTTCGTCGCGAAGATGTGATCGATCCGCAGTCCGTCGTTGCGGGGGAAGGCCAGCCGCCGGTAGTCCCACCAGCTGTAGAGCCGGCCCTCCGGGTTGTGCTTGCGCACCACGTCGACGAACCCCCAGCCGCGGATCCGCTCCAGCGCCTCGCGCGCGGCCGAATGACAGAGAACGCTCGCCGCCCACCGTTCGGGATCATCGGCGTCCAGATCGTCCGGCGCCACGTTGAAGTCTCCCGTCAGGACGACCGGGTCTTCGGGATCGTGGCGAGCGTCCAGCAGGTCGAGCAGCCGTCCCATCCACGCCAGCTTGTAGTCGTACGCCTCCGACCCCACCGTCCGCCCGTTGGGGAAGTATGCGGAATACACCGTCACCCCCCGAACAACGCCGGCGATCAGCCTCGCCTGCGGATCGTCGTCCTCCAGCCCGCGGCGGACGTCCGCGATGGAGTGCGGGCTGAGGAGCGCGACCCCGTTGAAGGCCTTCTGTCCGTAGACGGCCGACTCGTACCCTTCCGCACGAACCGCCTCGGTGGGGTAGGCCTCGTCGGTCGTCTTCAGCTCCTGGAGGCAGAGGGCGTCGGGCCGGTGCTGGCGCAGCCATCCGACGACGCGGGCCTCCCGCGCCTTGACGGAGTTGACGTTCCAGGTGGCGATTCGCATGGTGGGTAAGCTAGCGGGTCGGGGAGGGGCAGCAAGGTGGATCCGAGATTGCGCGCGGATGGCGTCCCAGGCCGTCAGAAAGTCATCCAGGCATTACATTATGTCAAGTAAACATTACATTCGTGACGGCGCCGAGCGGTTCCGCCCGCAACGTCGATGACCCCCGACTCCCCGCGCCTCACGGCCGTCCGCCTGCGCACCCCTCCGGGCCGCGAGCGGGACCGCTTTCCCTTCAACATCCCCGCGCTGCAGGGTTTGAGTGAGATGCGCTTCCCGTCGCGGGTCACCTTCTTCGCCGGCGAGAACGGGTCGGGGAAGTCCACGCTGCTGGAGGCGCTCGCGATCGCCAATGAGCTGCCGGCGGTGGGCCGGGTCGACGCTGCGGCGGACGACTCGCTCGCGAACCAGCGCAGGCTCGCCAAAGCGCTGAAGGGCGTGTGGCGCCGGCGGGCCCATCGCGGCTTCTTCCTGCGCGCGGAGGACTTCTTCGGCTTCGTGCAGCGCCTGCAGCGGGACCGGGCGGAGATGGAGGCCCGGATCGAGCAGGTGGAGCGGGAGTACGAGGGCCGTTCCGAACTCGCGAAACGGCTGGCGATGGGGCCGGCCGCCGCCTCGCTGGGCGCGATGGAGGCCAGCTACGGCAAGGACCTCGACGCGAATTCCCACGGCGAGAGCTTCCTGCGCCTCTTCCGGGCGCGCTTCGTGCCGGACGGGCTGTACCTCCTCGACGAGCCGGAGGCGGCGCTGTCGCCCCAGAGCCAGCTCGGGCTCATCGCGATGATGAGCGAGATGGTGGAGCAGGGCGGCCAGTTCATCATCGCCACGCACTCGCCGCTGCTCATGGCCGTGCCGGGGGCGACGATCTACAGTTTTGATGGCTCTCCCGTGCGCGAGGTGGCGTACGATGCGCTCGACGGTGTGGTGCTGTTCAGGGATGTGCTGGCCGCGCCGGAGCGCTACATGCGGCGGCTGTGGGGGGCGGGGGGGTGAGTGGCGTTCAACCCATGTCGTACCCGGGTGAGGCTGGTTATCGTGCCCGCGCCCTTCAAGTCTCGGCCAATAGGACGTAAGGCGCTACAAAATAACGGCTTATAAACCAGAAAGGCGTTGGCCGGGCCGAAACGAGCGGTGTCCGCTGTGAGGCATAGCGCGACACACGGTGATGCAAAATGCACCAACGAGTTGTCGCGCTCGTGTCCGTTCCGCTTCAGTCGCGCCACCAAAAACGGGTTTTGGTTAGGCCGGAGGAGACAGGCCCGGCTCGATCCTACCCCGCTTTTTCCTCCTCCCCTTCCGGCTTCGCCTCCCCCTCCTCGCGCGCCGCCTTCGCGGCCCGGCGGCGTTCCCGGGCGCTGTCCCACGCCGCCTCCATGTCCTTGACCGCGCGGTCCAGCACACCCTTCATGTCGCTGAATAGCTGCTCGTCCTCGATCCAGCCGACGGCGCCCTGGAATGTGGCGCGGGTGAGCCGGGAGATCCTCCGGGTGAGCGCGGACACGTCCCGCGTGATGAACCGGTTGCTGAGCTCGGTGACGCGCTCGAAGATGCCCCTGACCTTGTCCTTGTTGGCGTCGAGGTAGGCGCGGCCGGCGTCGGTGATCGAATAGACCTTGCGTCCGCTGCGGCTGCGGGCGTCGAGATAGCCGAGGTCTTCCAGGAGCTGCAGGGTGGGGTAGACGGATCCCGGGCTCGCCTTGTAGCTGCCCGCGGACTCCTCTTCCAGGACCTGCATGACCTCGTATCCGTGCATGGGCCTGTCCCGGATCAGGGCGAGGATGGCGAACTTGAGATCGCCCCGCTCCAGCCAGCGCCAGCGCCTGCGCGGTCTCCGGGGACGTGGGCGCCGCCGGCCCGAGGGGTTGAAGGGCCAGGGGAGTGAATCGAAATCGAAATAATCGTCGAACCGCATGATCGGTATCCTCCGTGATGGGTTGGGCGGGGCCGAGCCTGAAGGGATTTCGGGCCGGGGGCCGCCGACAGTTACCGATACACTACGATATATCGCTCCGATTTGTTTCGGGAAGTCGCGCCATGCCCCATATTGCACCTTGCACGCCACGCCCCCGAGCGCCGCAGGATGAGCGCCACCACAGCCGGGCACACCCAGGAGGACCAGACCGCCATGCAAGCCAAGCCCGCTCTCGCCGCTGCCGTCGTCGCTGCGCGATTCCGCCCTGCCGCGGTACTCTCCCGTCCAGCCGCTGCGCGCTCCCGTCCAGCCGCTGCCCGCTCCCGCAAAGCGTCTGCGCGCTCGCACCCTGTGGCCCTCGGGCAGTGCGCCCTGCTCACGATCGCCACGCTGCTCGCCCCCACCACCCCCCTCACCGCCCAGACCGCGGCCCGGCTCGAAGCCGACCCGCCCAGCCTGGTGCTCCAGCGCGGTGCGGCCGCCACCCTGGTCGTGCGGGTGCTGGACGCCGAGGGCCGCCTCGTCAACGAAGCGGTGCGGATTGCCGGCGCGCGGCGGGCGCTGTTGCTGGAGGGTGACGCGGCTGCCGGGCCCGGTGCGCTCGTCCGCGCGGGAGCCGCGGGCGCGAGAGGAGCTCCCGGTGCGGCTGGAGCTGGCACGCCCGAGACCTCTGGCCGTACCGAAACCACCGTCACCGCGCTGGAGGTCGGCGAGTGGGAGATCATCGTCACGACGGTGAGGCCCGGGCCCGGCGGTCGGCCACTCCAGCTCACGGTGCCGGTGGTGGTCGAATGGCCGCCGGTGGTGCGCATCGAGGTCGAGGCGGACGGCCCCGTCTTCGAGGGCGGCACGATCACCCACCGCGCGACCGCGCTGCACGCC
The DNA here is from genome assembly GCA_022822445.1 of Gemmatimonadota bacterium. Taxonomy (GTDB): domain Bacteria; phylum Gemmatimonadota; class Gemmatimonadetes; order Longimicrobiales; family Gaopeijiaceae; genus Bin94. The sequence continues at coordinate 77,576 of JAJEBR010000024.1, forward strand.
GACGGGACGCACCGGCCGGGCGCCGAGTTCATCTGGCGGACGAGCGACGCGGCGCGGGCCGAGGTGGACGAATTCGGGCACGTGAGCGGCCTCGCGCCGGGCGCGGTCCGGGTCGAGGCCACCTTCGAAGGCGTGACCGGGGCGCTCGATGGCGCGGTGCGCGAGTTTGCCGGCACTTCGCTGGAGATCGTGGGTGGTGCGGGGGCCGGGGCCGTCCGCACCGGCGATGTGCAGACCTTCACCGCAGTCGTGCGGGACGCTGGGGGCGCGGTCATCACGGACGCGCCGGTCGAGTGGAGCCATTCGTACGTGCCTGCGCCGGGCGTGATCGCGCCGGCCGCGCCGGGACAGATGGCGGCGGGGAAGATCGTGGCCGACGTGCCGGGCGAGTTCACGGTGGTGGCGCGGTCGGGCCGTCTCCGCGCCACGCATGGCTTCGAAGCCGTGCCGAGGGAGGTCGTGCGTTCGGTCGAGATCATGGGGCGGGGCCAGCTGCAGCGCGTCTACAGCACCGACTTCTGGGTCTTCGAGGGCGTCGACGGCCGCGACTACGCGCTGGTCGGCTCCAAGCAGTCCGACGGGCACGGCTTCGTCTTCGACATCACCGACCCCGACAACGTCATCAAGACCGATTCGGTCCAGGTCGACGCCCGCTCGGTCAACGACATCAAGGTCTCGCCGGACGGGCGCTACGCCTCGCTCACCCGCGAGGGCGCGTCCAACCGCCGCAACGGTGTCGTCATCCTCGACCTCGCCGATCCCGCGCACCCGGTCATCGCCGCGGAGTACACCGAAGGGCTGACCGGGGGCGTCCACAACGCCTTCCCCACCAACGACCATCTCTTCGCGCTCGCCAACGGCGACAAGTACGTGATCCTGGACGTGCGCGACATCTACAATCCGAAGTACGTCTCCGAGTACGACCACCCGGACAGCCGCGTCCACGACGTGTGGGTGCACGACGGGATCGCGTATTCGGCCGAGTGGGGCACGGGGCTGGTCGTGGTCGACGTGGGCAACGGGCGCTGGGGCGGCACGATCGAGAACCCCGTCTTCGTCTCCAGCTACTCCGTGCCGACCGGGGCCACGCACGCCGCCTTCCCGTACTACTCCGAGTCGGCGGGCAAGTTCTACGTCTTCATCGGTGACGAGATCCTGACCCGGCGGGGGATGGCCTGGGAGGGGATCGGACCCGACTACCGCCAGAAGTACGACCCCGAAACCGGCCGCGGCGGCTACCCGCGCGCCAGCTGGGGCTACATCCAGGTGATCGACTTCGACGACCCCGCCGACCCGCGGATGGTCGCGCGCTACGAGGTCTCCGAGTTCGGGACGCACAACATCTGGGTCGAGGACGACATCCTCTTCCAGGCCTACTACGAGGGCGGAATGCGGCTGGTCGACGTGTCGGGCGAGCTGATGGGCAATCTCTACACCCAGGGCCGGGAGATCTCGGTGTACAAGGCCTTCGACCCGGTGGGCTTCGTCCCGAACTCGCCGGGCGCGTGGAGCGTCATGCCGCACAAGGGGCTGGTCTGGTTCGCCGACATCAACTCGGGGCTGTGGGCGATGAGGTTTGCGGGAGAGTCGTGACGCCGCATCCCGGGAGTCCGTGGATCATCCCCGCGTAGCACCGGGGGCGGCGAGGCGATTACGCTCTTGAGTAAAATTACTCAGGACCGTAATCAAGAGCCTCCGATCGGGGCGCGCCGTGAAGGGAGCCTGAGTCGGGGCGAGGCCGCCGTGGTGGCCGCTGTCGACGAATCCTGGCTGCTTGAGACGCTGGCGGGCCTGGTCGCAGTCCCGAGCTGGCAGGGCAGGGAGCGCCCCGCCCAGGAGTACATGGCCGCGGTAATGTCCGGGTTGGGCATGGACCTCGATGTCTGGGAGATCGACGAGGCCGAACTGAGGCGCCACCCGGACTACGCCACCGAGATCGAGCGCGAGGATCCGCTTGGGGTGGTGGGGAGGGTGGGGTGGGGGACGGGTGGTCGGGGCGGCGGGCCGGACGGTGGTGGCGGCCGCCGCGAGCCGCGCACGCTCGTCCTGAACGGCCACGTGGACGTGGTGCCGCCGGGGGACCCGGGACGGTGGGAGACGCCGCCGTTCGAGATGGTGGTTAGGGATGGACGGGTGTACGGGCGTGGGGTGCTGGACATGAAGGGGCCGCTGGTGGCGGGGCTGGCGGGGGTGAAGGCGGTGCTGGATGGGTTGGGACGGGCCGGTGCCAGGCGTGTTCGGCGCGGTGATCCCGTTGGTGAATGGCCGGTGTCGGATGGGTCGGCTCATGGCGAATGGCCGGTGTCCGATGCGCCGCTTCCTTGCGGTTCGGTCCTGGTCCAGTCCGTGATCGGAGAGGAGGACGGGGGACTCGGCACGCTGGCGTCGGTGCTGCGAGGTCATGTGGGGGACGGGGCTGTGGTGCTGGAGCCGACCCGCCTGGCGGTGGCGACGGCGCAAGCGGGCGCGCTCAACTTTCGGCTGACCGTGCCGGGGCGGGCGGCGCACGGGGCGCTGCGCCACGAGGGCGTGAGCGCGATCGAGAACTTCATGCGCGTGTACGAGGACCTGATGGACTTCGAACGGGAGCGAAACGCGGCGGTGGGCGAGCCGCGCCTCGCGGCCTTCGCGGTGCCGTACCCGATCTGCGTGGGGACGGTGCAGGGTGGGGAGTGGGCGTCGTCCGTGCCGGAGACGGTCCGCGCGGAGGGGCGGTTCGGGGTGGGGGTGCGCGAAGAGGTGGGGGCCGCGCGGGAGGCGCTGGAGGCGCGGGTGGCGTCGTTCTGTGCGCGGGATACGTTCCTGCGCGACCATGCGGCGCGGGTGGAGTGGTGGGGGGGCCAGTTCGCCCCCTGCGAGACACCGGAAGACGCAACCATCGTGCGGGCAGTGCGGAGCGCGGCCCACGACCTGGACCTGGGCGGCGGAGACGTCGTCGGCGTGCCCTACGGCTCCGACCTGCGCCACCTCGTCAACGCGGGCTCGACCCCGGGCGTCCTCTTCGGCCCTGGAAACGTCTCCGGCGCCCACCGGCCGAACGAGTCGATCGCGGTGAGCGAGCTGGTGGACGCGGCGCGCGCGGTCGCCCTCTCCGTCCTGCGCTTCCTGTCACCGGTGGAGAACGGCGTCCCCCGGGGCTGACTCCGCGCCGGGGCCGGCTTCGTCCGGGGGCTGACTCAGTCCCGGTGCCAACTTCCGTCCCGCGTCAGCCCGACTTCGTCGCGGTGAAGGTGCCGGTCCCTTCGCCCATCGCCCAGGTGCCCTCGATCGTATCGCCGGAGACCGTGCCCGCGATCGTCAGCGGACCCTCCGGTCCGGCCACCTGGATCGTGACGACCTGGTCCTCGACCTCCACCGACAGGACGTTGAGGGGCGGGAACGCGTCGCTCATGATCGACCCGGTGTAGCCCTCGCCGCCGCGCTCGATGGTCATCGTCCCGGGGAGGATCTGACCGTTCACGTCGGCCGCGTAGGTGTAGCTCCCCACCGGGTCGAAGGGGGGTGGTCCGGGCGGAGCGGTGGCGCAGGCCGACAGGGCGGCAGCCGCGAGGAGTCCGGTCAGAAGTCGTCTGCTCATGAGTTCTCCAACTGGGGTCATGGTGATGGATCGGGCATGACACAAGGTATGATGCGCGGGGCTGAGCCGCGCCCGGCGACCGGGGGCAGCGCCCGCGAGCAGCCTCCCACGGGAGGTCCAGTACGTGATGGCCGGTGTTGCGGTTCCACATCCCCGCGCGAAACGGAGCGGAGGGATAGAGAGAGGCGGGGACGGGAAGTGCCCACCGTCCTTCACCGCCGCTTCCACGTCGGTATCCGCGCCGGATCCACGCCGTTGCGCCGCGCAAAGTCATCGATGAGCGCCCGCGCGATGCTGTACGCGGGCGGCACGGGGGGCAGTGCGTCCGCGGCAAACCATCCGACGTCCTCCAGTTCGTCGTCACGGCTGACGGCGGTGCCGCTCCCGTACACGGCGGCGAAGCCGACCATCAGGGAATCGGGGAACGGCCACGGCTGGCTGCCGAAATAGCGGATCCGGCGAACCCGGATGCCGGACTCTTCCTCGACCTCGCGCCGCACGGTGTCCTCCAGGCTCTCACCCGGATCCACGAACCCCGCCAGCACGGAGAACGCACCGTGGGGATGACGCCGCGAGCGGCCAAGCAGAATCCTCGAGCCCCGAGTCACCTGGACGATCACCGCCGGAGAGACCTTCGGGAAGGAGAGATGGCCGCACGCCGGGCAGGCCATCGCCTGGTGGCGGGGAGACGGTTCCGTCGCGGCCCCGCACACGCCGCAGAAGCGGGAAGTGCGCCGCCAGCGGGCCAGATGCGCTGCGGTGAGGGCGACCGTCAGGTCAGGTTCCTGGAGAAGGACGAGGGCTCGGCGCAGCCCGATGGCGGCAACACCCTCGGGAGGCGTCCAGCCTGGTGCGGCCTGGGCCGCCAGGGCTGAGACGCCGGGCGTCGTCGGGGCTGGCGCAGGAATGGCGGCCGCGGTTCCGGCGCGGGAACAGGGAGCTTCGGGAGCGTGGGCGCCCCGTCCTGCGGCGGTGGGAGCGATATCCGTGGCCGCGGGCCGGGATGCGGTGGCCGGAAACCACTCGGCTTCCCCCGCACCCCATCCCCGGGCCTCGGCGAGGTCCGGGAGCGCACAGGCGCCGTCGGTAAGCACGAGCCGATCGCCGGCGAAGAGGCAAGCTTTCATCGGCAGCCCGTGGGCAGTACGCCCACGGTAATCGAGGGGCGGTGCGTTTTCGTTGGACCGCTTCGCCCGCTCGGCCGCACTGTAGTGTTTGCTTTACATAATGTCATGTATGCTTTACATTTCACGTCTTCGTGGCACCGCTGTTTGGCCACGGACTGCGCGCGGACCATTCATTTCCTGGACATCTTCCGGGCGGACACCTGTTCACAGCCTGCGGGTCCACCTATTGTGAAGAGTAGCCCGTCCGCCTTCTACCGACCAACCGAGCCGCGACCTGCCCCCACGTGTCCGTCGAATCCGACCCGGTCCCAAGTCCCGCACGGCCCTCCTGGGCCAAGGTGGTCGATCAGACCCGCTGCATCGGCTGTCACGCCTGCACCACCGCGTGCAAGTCCGAGAATGAAGTCCCGTTGTCCGTCACACGGACTTATGTAAAGTACGTCGATACCGGCGCCTTTCCGCAGGCGCGTCGCTCCTTCCAGGTCACGCGCTGCAACCAGTGCGAGTCGCCGCCCTGCGTGGCCGCCTGCCCGACCGCGGCGATGTTCAAGCGTGCCGATGGGATCGTCGACTTCGACAAGAGCATCTGCATCGGGTGCAAGGCGTGCATCGCGGCCTGTCCGTACGACGCGATCTTCATCAATCCGGACGATCATTCCGCCGAAAAGTGCAACTTCTGCGCGCACCGGCTCGACATCGGGCTGGAGCCGGCCTGCGTGGTGGTCTGTCCCACCGAGGCGCTGCTCGTGGGCGACATGAACGACCCGTCGTCGGAGGTGGCGCGGATCATCAACCGCGACCCGGTGTCGGTGCGGCGGCCGGAGAAGGAGACGAAGCCGAAGCTGTACTACAAGGGCGGGGACCAGGTGACGCTCGACCCGCTGGCCGCGCAGCGCCCGGAAGGCGGGCTCTTCATGTGGAGCGAGCAGGGCGATGTGGACCACGGGGTGCCGTCGGGGCATCCGGGGCCGTGGAACTCGTCGGCGGCCGCGGTGCTCAGCTACGACATTCCGCACCGCGCGCCCTGGGACTTCCGCGTCTCGCTCTACACCTGGACCAAGTCGATTGCGGCGGGGGCGTACCTGGCGCCGCTCCTCCTCCTCATGACCGGTGCGCTCAGCCCCACCAGCCTGCTCTGGACGTTGGCCGCGCCGGTTGTCGCGGGGTTCTTCCTGGCGCTGACCGGCCTGGTGCTGATCTGGGACCTGGAACACCCGGCGCGCTTCCTCCTGATCTTCCGGCGCCCGCAGTGGCGAAGCTGGCTGGTGCGGGGCGGGTTCATCATCGGCGGGTACAGCGCCGCGCTGGCCGCCCACTTTGCGATCGCGGAGTTCGGCGGCGTGCCTCCACCGCCCTGGCTCGGCTGGCTGGGCGGCGGGCTTGCGGTCCTGACGGCCGTCTACACGGCCTTTCTTTTCGGCCAGGCGAAGGCGCGCGACATGTGGCAGAACCCGTTGCTGCCGGTGCACTTCCTGGTGCAGGCGTTCGTCGCGGGGGGCGGGGTGATGGTGCTGGCGGCGGTGGCCATGGCCGGTGACGCCATCGCAGGGCCGCTGATGGAGGTGGACACGACGACCGTGGCTGCCGCGCTGAGGGTTTTCGCGGTGGCGAGCGGCGCCCACCTCCTCATGATCGCGGGCGAGGTGTTCATGCCGCCTCCCACCGCGCACGCCCGCCTGGCCGAGCGCGAAATGACCCACGGCCGCTTCCGCTGGTGGTTCCGGGTGGGCCTGCTCGGTGGGCTGGCGGGTGCGGCGGCGCCCTGGCTGGCGGCGGTCGTGCCGGGGCTCGGCTGGGCTGCCGTCGTGCTGGGGCTCGTCGCGCTGCTGGCATATGAGCATGCCTACGTGCAGGCCGGCCAGTCGGTGCCGATCGCATGAGCGGGCGGGCAGCGGCAGGGGCGGGCGCGCGGGCGCAGGCAGCCCGGCCTCCGGCGCTGAAACCGGCGGGAGCGGAGCCATGAGCCTGGAGGGAGGCCGAAGGGTGGACGGAGGCCGAAGCGTGAACGGAGGCCGAAGCGTGGACGGTGGGCCGACCAATTCCATCGCCGAACTCAACGAGCGTGTCTCCGCCGCCCGCGCGGAAGTCGAAGCCCGCGGCGAGACCTTCTACCCGGGTGCGAGCCGCGTTCACCTCGCCGCATTCCCCCCGAAGGAGCGCTGGAGCGACTGGGTGGAGCTGGATTCGCGCGCGTGGCCGGAGCGCGTCGAGCGCCGCTACATGCTCGTCCCCACGACCTGCTTCAACTGCGAGTCGGCGTGCGGGCTGCTGGCGTATGTGGACAGGGAGACTCTCGAGGTGCGCAAGTTCGAGGGCAACCCGGAGCACCCGGGCTCGCGCGGGCGGAACTGCGCCAAGGGGCCCGCCACCGTCACCCAGCTCACCGACCCGGACCGGATCCTGACGCCGTTGAAGCGGGTGGGGGAGCGGGGGGAAGGGAAGTGGGAGCCGGTGGATTGGGACGAGGCGCTGGACGACATCGCCGGGCGGATCCGTGCCGCCATCGACGAGGACCGGCACCGCGAGATCATGTATCACGTCGGCCGCCCCGGCGAAGACGGCTTCACCGAGCGGACCCTCGCCGCCTGGGGCGTGGACGGCCACAATTCGCATACGAACATCTGTTCCTCGGGCGCGCGCGCGGGCTATCACCTCTGGATGGGGATGGACCGGCCGAGCCCCGATCACGAGAACGCGCAGGTCATCCTCCTGGTGAGCAGCCACCTGGAGGCGGGCCACTACTTCAACCCGCACGCGCAGCGGGTCATGGAGGGCAAGAAGCGGGGCGCGAAGCTCATCGTCTTCGACACGCGGCTCTCCAACACGGCCACCCACGCGGACCACTGGCTGTCGACCTACCCGGGCTCCGAAGCCGCGGTGCTGCTGGCGATCGCGAACCACCTGATCCGGACCGGCAGCTACAACGCCGCCTTCGTGGAGCGGTGGTGGAACTGGCGCGAGTACCTGGAGGAGAACCACCCGGACGAGCCGGTTACCTTCGAGGCGTTCCAGCGAGTGCTCGGCTCGCTTTACGCGGAGTACACATTCGAGTTCGCGGCGGCGGAGAGCGGCGTTTCAGCGGAAACGCTCGCGGAGGTGGCGGAGGTGGTCGCGGGCGCCGGCACCCGGCTGTCGACCCACAACTGGCGGAGCGCGGCGGCGGGAAATCTGGGCGGGTGGCAGGTCGCGCGGACGCTCTTCCTGCTGAATGCGCTACTGGGGGCGATTGCGGTGCCCGGCGGGACCTATCCCAACGCGTGGAACAAATTTGGTCCACGGCCGATTCGCATGCCGCCGAGGCATCCGAAGCACTGGAACGAGCTCACCTGGCCGGGCGAGTATCCGCTCAGCCTGATGGAGATGTCGTTCCTGCTGCCGCACCTGACGCGCGAGCGGGAGGGGCGCCTCAGCGTCTATTTCACCCGGGTGTACAATCCCGTCTGGACCAACCCCGACGGCTTCTCCTGGATCGAGATGCTGACGGACCCCGAGCGGATCGGGCTGCACGTCGCGCTCACGCCGACCTGGAACGAGACCGCCTTCTTCGCGGACTACGTGCTGCCGATGGGCCACTCCTCGGAGCGCCACGACCTGACCAGCTACGAGCAGTACGACGGGCTCTGGATCGGTTTCCGGCAGCCGGTGCTGCGGGCGGCGCGCGAGCGGCTGGGCGAGTCGGTGGCGAGCACCCGTGACGTGACGCCGGGCGAGGTGTGGGAGGAGAACGAGTTCTGGATCGAGTTGACCTGGCGGATCGATCCGGATGGGAGCCGCGGGATCCGGCAGTTCTTCGAATCGCGGGAGCGGCCGGGCGAGAAGATGACGGTGGACGAATACTACGGGTGGATCTTCGAGAACTCCGTGCCGGGGCTGCCGGAGAAGGCCGCCGGCGAGGGACGCTCGCCGCTCGAGTACATGCGCCGCTACGGGGCCTTCGAGATCGGGCGAACGGTGGGGCCGCTCTACGAGGAGCGCGTGCCGGAAGGGGAGATGGCCGATGTGAGCATCGACGGGGCCGGGCGGGCGTATACGCGGACGGGACCGCCGGCGTCGCCGAATGTGGTGCCGATGCCGCCGCTCGAGGGGGACGGGGAGGGGCGGCGGCGGGTGGGGGTGGAGGTGGGGGGGGTGGTGCGGCGGGGCTTTCCGACGCCGTCGGGACGGCTCGAATTCTGGTCGGGGACGCTGGCCGCGTGGGGATGGCCGGAGCTGGCCGTGCCGGGCTACGTGCGGAGCCATGTGCACAGGTCGAAGCTGGGTGCCGACGGGATGTGCCTGATCTCGACCTTCCGGCTGCCGGTGCAGATCCACACCCGCAGCGCGAACGCGAAGTGGCTGAACGAGATCGCACACACAAACCCGCTGTGGGTGCACCCGAAGGACGCCGCGCGGATGGGGGTGGGGACGGGGGACCTGGTCAGAGTGGAGACGCAGATCGGGCACTTCGTGGTCAAGGCGTGGGTGACGGAGGGCATCCATCCCGGGGTGGTGGCGTGTTCGCACCACATGGGGCGGTGGAAGACGGGGGACGGGCCCCGCCAGAACATGGCCACGGTCGCGCTGCACCACGAAGGAAGCGGGTGGGGGATGAGCCGGAAGCGCGGCACGGGGCCGTTTCGTTCGGACGATCCCGACACCGCGCGGATCTGGTGGACGGACGTGGGCGTGCACCAGAACATGACCTTCCCCGTGCAGCCGGACCCCATCTCGGGCTCGCACTGCTGGCACCAGGCCGTGCGGGTCAGGAAGGCCGGGCGAGGCGACCGCTACGGCGATATCTCGGTCGACACCGCGAAGTCGCGCGAGGCGTTCCGGCAGTGGCTGTCGCTAACGCGCTCGGCGGAGGCGCACTCGCCCGACGGGACCCGGAGGCCATGGTGGCTGCTGCGTCCCGTGCGGCCGGAGCGGTCGGCGTACGAACTGCCGCGGCCGGGCGGGAACGGAGCCGCGGACGGGACCGGGGTCCCGTGAACGGGCACGCGACCGAACGCGGGGCCGGTCGCCGAGCCGGCGGCGCGGCCGAAGGGGGCACTCCGCCGGGCGGTCACTGAATGGAGGTTCTTCGCGCCCTTGGATCGCTGATCGAGGTACCGGCCCCACAACACGCGCGAATCGCGGCAGCGCTGGGGTTGCCGGATGTCCCGGGGGCGGGGAACCACAGCAGGGTGGTGGAGTTCCAGCGCTATCCCTACGCATCGGTATACCTGGGTCCCGAGGGGATGATGGGGGGCGATGCGCGCGACCGGATCGCGGGATTTCGGCGTGCGCTGGGGGTGGGGGACGGGGGTGGCGGGGCTGGCCACGACGACGCGACCGCGGGCGACGCGGCCCCCTCCCGCCCCACCGCCCCCGACCACCTCGCGGCGCTGCTGGCCCTCCTGGCGGCGCTGGACCTCTGGCGCGCCGAAGAGCCCCACGCGGCCCGCACCGCCCTCCTGGAAGAGGCGCGGGTCACGCTGTTCTGGGAACACGTGGCGTCCTGGGCGGGCCCGTACCTGGCGACCTTCGAGCGGTGCGGCGCACCCTACTACGAGGCGTGGGCATCCCTGCTCGGCGAGGCTCTGGACGAGGTCGCGGCCGGGATGGCGCTCCCGGACCACCTCCCCCGGGCTCTCCGGGACGCCCCCGGGCTCGCCGACCCGCGCGAGGAGGGTGGCGAGGCGTTCATCGCGGCGCTGCTGGCGCCGGTTCGGTCGGGCGTGATTCTGCTGCGCGACAACCTCGTGCGGCTCGGGGACGACACCGGGATGGTGTGCCGTGCGGGCGAACGCCGCTATGTGCTGAGGGCGTTCCTCGCGCAGGATCCGGGGGCGGCGCTGGCGTGGCTGTCGCGCCATGCGCGGGAGTGGGGGCAGAAAGTTGCCGGGCGGGGGTCGCCGCCGATCGCGCGGTGGTGGGCAGGGCGGGCGGGAGAGACCGCCCGCCTCCTCGGAGATCTCTCGGAAGAGGCGGTGGCGGGTTCCACGGGGAGCCCGGCGTCCCCCGAAGGAGCCGCATGGTGAGCGCACCCGCCGCCCCTCCGGATCGTCCGGTCATCGGGGCTGCCGCGTGGAGCGGTCGCCGCGCGACCTCCCGGGACATCATGGCGGGGCTCAGCGTCACCCTGCTCATCATCCCCCAGAGCATGGCCTACGCCGAACTGGCCGGCCTGCCGAGCGTACACGGGCTCTACGCCTCGGCGCTCCCGCTCCTCGCGGCCGGATTCTTTGCGTCCTGCCCCTACCTGCAGACCGGCCCGGTCGCCCTCACCGCGCTGCTGACCCACGGCGCCCTCGTCACCATTGAAACGCCCGGCAGCGGCGAGTATGTGGGCGCGGCGGCGCTCCTGGCCCTCGTCGTGGGCGTCACCCGGCTGGCGATCTCGCTGGTGCACGCGGGCAAGGTGACCTACCTGATGTCGCAGCCCGTGGTGCGGGGCTTCACCTCCGGCGCGGCCATCCTGATCCTGCTGTCGCAGTTCCCCTCCACCCTCGGACTAACCGCCGCCGGGGAGACCGGCCTGGTCGGCAACACGATCCGCGCCCTCTCCAGCCCGGGTTCCTGGAACCTGGCCGCCCTCGCGCTGACCGTCCTCACCGTCGTGATCACCTTGCAGGCGCGCCGGGTCCACCCACTCTTCCCGGGGGCGCTGTTCGCCGTGCTGGGAGGCGTGCTCTTCTCTCTATTCGCCGACTACCGGGGCCCGATCGTAGGAGACATACCCGGTTCGCTGCCCCCCATCAGCCTGGCGCTGCCATGGTCGCTTTTGCCCACGCTGGTCGTGCCCGGCGTGGTGATCGCACTGGTGGGCTTCGCCGAAACCACCGCCATCGCCCGCAGCTTCGCGACGCAGGACCGGGCGAAATGGAGCCCGGACCGCGAGTTCCTGGCCCAGGGGGCTGCGAACCTGGCCTCGGGAGTCTGCGGCGGCATGCCGGTCGACGGATCGCTGTCCCGGAGCAGCCTCAACCACCTTTCGGGGGCGGGTACGGGCTGGTCCGGCGCCATCACCGGCGTCGCCGTCCTGATCTTCCTACCCTTTGCCGGCGTACTTTCGGCGTTGCCCAAGGCGGTGCTCGCGGGGGTGGTGATCGCCGCGGTGGGCGGACTGGTGCGCCCGCGGCTTCTGCTGAGCGTCTGGACGCTCTCCAGGATCCAGGCGCTGGTGGTCTGGCTGACCCTGGCGCTCTGTCTGCTGCTGGCTCCAAGGATCGAGCAGGCTCTGCTGCTGGGGATCCTGGTCTCCCTGGCCATTCATGTGTGGAGGGAGCGCCGAGCCGGCTTCGACAGCCGGATGGAGGGCAACGTCCTGCACCTGGAGGTCAAGGGAACGCTCTGGTTCGCGTCGGCGCCAAGGCTTGAAGAGTCGCTGATGAGCCGCCTAACCGACGCCAGCGGTGTGTCCGAGGTCATCATCCACCTTGAAGGGCTCGGGCGCATCGACCTCACCGGCGCCCTGGTCCTGAAACGCGTCGTCGAGGAGATCCGGTCGATGGGCATCCCCTCGTCGCTGAAGGGAGTCCCCCCTCAGGCGAGCGAACTCATCGACAACATCTTCGGAATGCCGTCGGAGACGCACCTGTAAGCACCGTCAGGACTTGCCGTCCCCCTCCTTGCCCTCCTCGGACACCGGCTGGGCCGGCCGCGCCGGAGTGATGAGCATCCGCACGGGACGCGTGGCCGAGGTAGTCCCCGTCCGCTCCTGGTACTCGCGCATGCGCTGGTCCCGCAGCAGCTGGTCGACCGCGTCGATCAGCGCGCCGCCGCGCTTGTTCACGAAACGGATCACGCCCTCGTCGTCGATCACGTAGATCGTCGGCCATCCCTGCACGCCCCACTCGGTCGCGATCGGACCCTCGGCCGCCACCATATCGGCGTCCGGCTGGCTGTGGCCGTCCCACCAGGTCCGGTAGGCGAGCCCTTCGTCCACCTTGGCCTGCACGATTGTCTCCAGTTTGGCGTCGCTGTTGACGCCGAGCAGGGCGACATCGTCTTCGTCGAAGATGTCGAGCATGGCGCGCTGGTAGGGGTATTCCCCACGGCAGGGGCCGCACCACTGACCTGAGAAGATCAGGGCGACGACCTTGCCGCGGTAATCCTCCAGCGCGAACTCGACGCCCTCGGTGTCCGTGCCCACGATGTTGGGCGCGACCCTGCCCGGGGTGAGGTTCTCGATCGTGAAGCGGTGCCGTGCGAGGGATGCGGCGGCATCCGGGTGCTCGGCCTCCAACTCGTCGAAGTAGGCGTCGATGCGCGCGGCCTGGTCCTCGTCGACCTGCCCCCGCTGCAGGCGGCCGGCGAAGCGCCTGAGCTCGGGTGTGCCTTCTCCCTCGATGTCGCGCGCGATCTCCGGGAGGTTGAGGATGGCGTCGAGGGTGCCCAGCAGTTCGTCCACCTGGGCGTCCGAAAACGGCCCACCGTTGTTGGGGTACCGGTCGGCGTCGCCGAACAGTTGCAGATCGAGGGTCAGCGGCGGGGCTTCGGGCCTGGACGCGGCGTAGGACGGGAGGAAATTCCTCCTGTATTCGATCGTCTCGTGGTGGTCGGGGTGCTTTTCGGCCACGTCGCCCAGGTACGACTCGATGCGCTCCATCTGCCCGGCGGTAACGTCTGCCAACGCCAGACGGCGCGTGAAGCTCCAGAGGTGGATATCCGCCTCCCGGTCGAAGTCGGCGAGCGTCTCCGGGGCGGTGAGCGCGTCGTCCAGTGCGGACATGAGCCCGTCGAAGCGCTCGTCGTCGAGTGGCCCGCCACCGGTCTCGAAGTCGCTTACGGGCGGAAACCAGGCCTTCTGGATGGCCATCGGGAAATCGGCGCCCGGCGCCGCCCCGTCCGCGCCCGATCCTCCCACGCTGCCCGAAAGGACGAAGCCGATTCCGACTCCGACCACGATTGCTCCTGCCACCGCCAATGCCTGCCGCATCTGATGCTCCTTTGCTCGCTGGTGTCTGGCTCCCTGGGGGCCGTTACTCCTTCGACTTCGTCTTTGCGTCCTCGCCACCGCCGCCCTCCGGTTCGTCACCCTCGGTCTCACCGCCCTCGGCGTCGCCGGTCTCAGCTTCGTCAGCCTCTGCCGCCTCCGCATCGGCTGCCTCTGCCTCGGTCGCCTCGGCCTGTTCCCGGTACTCCTGCATCCGCTTGTCCATGACCAGCTGGTCCACGGCCGCGATCAGCTCGCCTCCGCGCTTGTTCACGTGACGGATCACGCCCTCACCGTCGATCACGTAGATCGTGGGCCAACCCGACACGTTCCACTCGGTGGCGATCGGTCCTTCCGCGGCGACCACGTCGGCGTCCGGCTGGCTGTGGCCGTCCCACCAGGTACGGTAGTGCAGCCGCTCCTCCTCCTTCGCGTCGACGATCGTCTGCAGTTCCGCGTCGCTGTTGACGCCCAGGAGCACGACGTCCTCCTCGTCGAAGATCTCCAGCATTCCGCGCTGGTAGGGGTACTCCCCCCGGCAGGGCCCGCACCACTGCCCGGAGAAGACCAGCGCGACGATCTTGCCCCGGTAGTCCTCGAGCGCGAACTCGACCCCCTCGGTGTCGGTGCCCACGATGTTGGGCGCCACCTTCCCCAGCGTGAGGTTCTCGATCAGGAAGCGCTGCTGGGCGAGGAATTCGCCGGCGTCGGGGTTCTCCGCCTCCAGTTCGTCCAGGTAGGCCGTGATGCGCCCTGTCTGCTCCTCGGTCGTGCTGCCCATCTGCAGGCGGTTGCCGAAACGCCAGAAGGCGATCGAGGTCTCGTCCTCGAGTCTGCCGGCCGCTTCGGGGAGGTTCACGAGGGCATCGAGCGCGGTGAGCAGCTGGTCGACCTGGTAGTCCTCGAAGGGCTCGCCCTCGCTCGGCATGTTCTCCATGTCGGGGAAGATCGTCAGGTTGCCGCCGAAGCCCGGCATGCGCGGCATCGGATCGGCGTAGCTGCCGAGCAGGCTCTTGTTCCTGTCGATGACCTGCCTGTTGTCCGGGTGCTTCTCGGCCAGCCCGTCCAGGTAGGCCTCGGCGTGCAGCTTCTGTTCTTCGCTCACCTCCGGCACGGCGAGTCGGCGGACGAAGTTCCAGAGATGGAGGTCCGCCTCGGCATCGAAGTCCGCCAGGGTCTCTTCGGCCGTCATCGCCTCTTCGAGCGCGAGCATGAGCTCATCGAAGTTCTTGTCGGAGAGCGGTTCGCCCTCGTTGTCGTACTGCTCCGCCGGCGGGAACCAGAGCTTCGCCGCCGCCGCCGGGATGTCGGGCTCCCACGCCGGGGCCTCGTCGCCCGGAGCCCCGATGCTCCCGGCGAGAACCACTCCCAGTCCGAATGAAACGACGATGGCGCCCACGATTGCCAGTGGCTTGCGCATTTCTGCCTCCTTGATGTGCTGCCCGTTATCCTGTCGCGGCGCCGTCACCGTCGCCGCCCGGGTCATTCTTCCTGTTCTTCCCTCAGCTTGTCTTCCTGGCCGGTTGGGGTCGGCTCGCGGGTATCACGATTCCCCGGGGGGTGCTGTCGAAGTTGCGCATGCGCATCTCGGTGTGGAGCTCGTCGAGCGCGGCGATGAAGCTGCCTCCGCGCCTGCTCACGTAGCGGATCACGCCCTCGTCGTCGAGGATGTAGATCGTCGGCCAGCCGGTCACGTTCCATGCCGTGGCGATCGGTCCCTCGGCGGCTACCACGTCGGCGTCGGGCTGGCTGTGACCGTCCCACCAGGTGCGGTAGGGCAGGTTCTCGTCGATCTTGGCCTGGCGGGCCGTTTCGAGCTCCGCGTCGCTGTTGATCCCGAGCAGGACGATCGGCCGGTCGCCGTAGTTCTCGAGCACGAACCGGTGGTACGGGTACTCGGCCCGGCACGGCCCGCACCACTGTCCGGTGAAGATCAGCGCCACGATGTTGCCGCGGTATTCCTCCAGCGAGAACTCGACGCCGTCGGTGTCCTTGCCGGTGATGTTGGGCGCGACGTTGCCGGGGATCAGGTTCGTGGCGACGAACATGTGCTGGTCGATCATCTCCGCGGCGTCGGGGTGCTCGGCCTTGAGACCCTCGTAGAAGGCCCCCACCCGCTCGACCTGCTCCGGCGTTAGCCGTCCCTGCTGCAGCCGGTTGCCGAAGCGCCAGAAGTGCGTGCCCGCCTCGCTCTCGAAGTTGGCCAGCGTCTCCGGGATGTTCACGGCCGCGCCGATGCGGGCCAGCATGTCGTCGATCTGCGCGTCCCGGAAGAAGTCTCCTCCCGTGTCGTACTGGTCGGCGTCGCCGAAGATCAGCAGCGAGTTGGAGAGCGACGGCAGCGACTGCATCGGGTTCGAGTAGCCGTCGATCAGTCGGCCTCGCTGCTCGATGATCCGGCTGTGACCGGGATGCGCCTCGGCGAGCGCCGTGAAGCGCGCCTGGATCCGTTCCTTCTGCTCGTCGCTGACCTGGGAAGGGGCCAGGCGGCGAAGGAAGTTCCAGAGGTGGACCTCGGCCTCGCGGTCGAAGTCGATCAGCGTCTCCTCGGCGGCCATCGCCTCGTCGAGCGCGGTCATCAGCGCCTCGAACTTCTCGTCCGGCAGCGTCTCGCCGTCGGTTTCATAGTCGCTGACCGGCGGGAACCACGCCTTCTGGGCGGCGACGGGGAGCGCCCAGGGCGGATCTGCCGTTGCCACATCTCCCGCGCCCGACCAGCCGAAGACGCCGGGGGCGACAATCCCGACCAGGAATGCCACGACGATCGCGCCGGTGACTGCCACTGCTGACTTTTTCATCGAACTCTCTTTCCGTTGACCCGGCGGGCATCATCGACCCGGCGCGGGGACTGCACTCCGGGGCCTCCTACAGCGCCGCCTTCAGAAATTCCAGGAATTCCTCGCGGTCGCGCGTGAGGCCCAGGAACGTCGATATCGTGTTGCCTTCGCCGTCCAGGACGGCGTAGAGGGGAAGCGCGATGGTGCCGAACGTCTCCCGCTGGTAGTCCATCTGGTCTTCGTAGACCTCGCCTTCGCCGTCGGTGAAGAGGCGGGCAAGCACGAAACGCTCAAGCTGCTCGGCCACTTCGGGGACCGTGAACATGTTCGACTCCATCCAGCGGCAGTTGGTGCAGGTGTAGCCGGTGAAGTCGATGAAGACGCGGTTGCCGCCTTCGCGCGCGGCTGCGAGCGCCCCGTCGAGATCGTTGGTGTACCAGCGGAAGCCTTCGTGTTCCTCGCCGCGCTGCGCCATCGCCAGGGCCCCGGCCGGGGTGTCCTCGAAGCGGGGCGGCAGGAAGGGCTCGACTTCGCCGAGCGGGCGGCCGTCGAGGCCGAGGCCGAGCCAGGTGCCGAAGACGGCGAACCCGACCGCGAGGGTGGCGCCGACGGGGTGGGGAAGCCACGCGAGAATCGACGCGCGGGCGGGGGCCGCTCCGGTGGGCGCGGGGGTGGCGTCGGCCGACGCGCCGGTGCGCGCGGACCCGAGGGGCAGGTGTCTGCCGAGGAGGTAGAGCGCGATCACCCCGCAGATGACCGCCCAGGAGGCGAGGACCACCTGCCGGGAGAAGATGCCCCAGCCCATCACCAGGTCCGCGTTCGAGACGAACTTGAGCGCCGCGCCGAGTTCGATCAGGCCGATCACGATCTTGACCGACTTCAGCCAGCCCCCGGAGCGCGGCAGCTTCGCCAGGACGGTGGGCGCGAGGGCCAGGAAGAAGAACGGCACCGCGAAGGTCGTCGAGAAGAGCAGGAGGCCCACGACGGGCTGCTGCCACTGTCCCTGCGAAGCGAGGACGAGGAGCGTGCCGACGAAGGGGGCCGTGCAGGTGAAGGTGGTGACCGCGAAGGTGGCGCCCATGAGCACCGATCCCACCGCGCCGGTCGAAGCGCGGTCACGGGTGGCGCCGTCCAGGCGCGTGAGGATCCCCGACGGGATCCGGATCTCGTAGAGGCCGAAGAAGTTGAGCGCGAAGGCGACGAACATCGCCGCGATCGCGAGGTTCACCCAGGGACTGGCCGCAAAGCGACTCATCCCGGCGGCGCCGACCAGCACCGAGGTGGCAAGCCCCACCAGCGTGAAGGTGCCGATGATCCCGCCACCGAAGAGCAGCGCATTCTTGAGCGCGGCCCTGCGGCCTCCGCCCCCGTGTTTCGCGAAGTAGGAAGCCGTGATGGGGATCATCGGGAAGACGCAGGGCGTGATGAGCGCGAACGCCCCGGCGGAGATGGCGAGCCAGAAGAAGGCGCCGTCGATCATCGCGTCAGCCTTCCGTCGCCGGGGTGATCGTCACGGGGAGTGCGATCCTCTCGGTCTGCGCCGGCAGGCAGACCTGGTTCGTGCAGGCCTGGTACCGCGCGCGGACGTGGATCTCCTTGACGTCGGAACCGGCGTCGGCCGCCACCTGCACCGGGAGCTCGTAGGCGACGCTGCCCTCGTGCATCTCGACCTCCATCGAGAAGTTCTGGTCGAACTTGACCGTCGGCTTCGTGCCCTTGACGTCGCCGGCCTGTGTGAACGGCTGGTCGGCGGCGAGCGAGATCCTGCTCGGCACCGGGCCGCCCTCGCCCTGCGTGATCGAGTAGATGTACCACCCGGGATCGATCGTCGCCCTCACGCCCACGGTGACTTTCCCCCCCGCCACGAGGCTCTCCTCGTCGATCTCCGCCGTCCAGTGGACCGGATCCTGGGACATGCCGCCGGGGCCGGGTGCTGCGCGGCTCGGGGATCCCGAAGCGGACGCCCCCGACGCGGACGACTCCGACGCGGATTGCGACGAGAGGGAACCCGCGGCAGCCTCCGAGTCGGGCGACCCGCAGGCAAGCGTTCCCGCGACCAGCGCCGCAGAACCCGCGACCACCAGCGCAAGCATCATCGTTGATATTCTTTTCGACATATTCATCTCCCGGTTATGTTGTATTCGATATTTTCGGGTTGCGAAAATATACTATTGTATATGACTGACGCCGGCCACTACTCAATTCCGAACCTCTTCAACTCCTCCCGAATCATCGGGAACCTTCCGCGTGAATCCGTCTTCCATTCGGGCGGTAGTACAGTAGGTGGGCGATTCGTTTCCGTACCTGATGCTCCATTTCGTCTCGCCGTCCGACGCGATGACCTGCTTGCTATCGGAGCGCCTGCGGATGGGCGTCGGGTCGTCCTGGCTGGTCGGTCCCTCGTAGGAGAAGGAACTGCTGCTGGTGATCCGGAAGAGATTGGGGCGAGCGAGCCGCAACTCGGTAAGCTCCGTCCGGTCGACAACGTCGGAAGACGACTTCATCTCGGAGGTGGCATGGAGTGACCGGCTCTCGGCGAAGGCCGCGTCGCTGGCCTCGAGGACCGTGATCGCTCGCGAGTCGATGAGCGGATCGCCCGGCTCGCCGCTGCCGGACATGGGGTTGTCGCCGGCGTAGCCAAGTCCCAGGGCAAGCGTGACGGCCGCCAGAGCCAGAGCCGGAATCATGCTTCGGTTCGTTTTGCGGGCGGATTCGGACATGTCGACTGCTCCATCGCACGGGTGCCGCGCGGGTCTTCATGATGCGCCGTGTGGGCACCTGGTGGCCGGCCGGAACATGCCCAGCGGACACGCGCAGGCCCGGCGTGTTTTGCCAACACAATAGCGCGTTTTCATGCGGCGAAGCAACAACCACCCGAACGCCCGAGCGCAACCGCCCGCGGCAAATGCCCGAGGCACACGACCCGAGCGCAACCCCCAAGCGCCCGGCATACCTGGCAGGGCAGGGGCTGCTCTTATCCCGGACCCGGCTCCAGGATCGCGTCGATGCGGACCCGCACGTCCGAGAGGTGCGCCTCGCTCACACGGTGGGACATCCCCCGGTTCAGCCGCCGCACTACATCGTCCCGGAGGGTGCGCAACTGTTCGCGCACCAGCGGGCGGATGTCGGAAGTGGTCACGCTTTGCCCGGCGGGCTGGAAGGGGCTGGGCGCCGCCGGCTGGTCCGCCATCAGCGACCCCATGCGCTCCAGGTACGCCCGCTGGAGGGCGCGCCGGTAGGGGCCGACCTCGCTGACGCGCGCGAGATCCTCCCAGACCGCGGCGCGCACGTCGTCCAGAAACTCCGCCAGGGGGTAGGCGTCCTCCGGCTCGGTGACCTCCAGCTCCGCCAGCGCCGACATGCGGCTGGTCGAGAGCAGCTGGTTCAGGACGGAACGCTGCAGGTTCGAAATGTTCGCCACGCTGGCCCCGGTTGGACCGATCAACTTCAGGATCTCGGGATCGTTCAGCCATGTCGGCGCCGTGAAGGCCTCCCTCGCGAGCCAGGCCATCGCCCGCTTCTGCTCGCTGCGCGGCACGCCGTCGAATACCGCCCCGTCCTGGTCGGCGGTCTTGAGGTCGACGTGCACGCCCCCGACGATCGTCACCACGTGGCGCACGTAACGCGACCACTGGCTGACCGCCTCCCCGTAGATCTCGGCCAGGTCGGAGTAGTCCTCGCCGGGCCGGGTCGTCCACTCCACCAGGTTGGGCACGATGCGGCGCAGATTCGCCATCCCGTACTGGTTGGCGCGCACCATGTCGTCGCCCATGTCCTCGGTCTGCGAGCGCGGGTCCGAGACGCCGAGCCCGCCCTGCGGCAGGTACTTGTACATGCGGTCGTGCGCCTTCTCCACGATCCAGCGATTGAGGGTGGGGATCTCGTCTTCGGGAGTCTCCGCGTCGGGCAGCACCCGGTATCCCCAGTTGACCGAGTAGTGGTCGTAGACTCCGATCCGCCGCAGGAAGTC
Organism: Gemmatimonadota bacterium; assembly: GCA_022822445.1. GTDB lineage: Bacteria > Gemmatimonadota > Gemmatimonadetes > Longimicrobiales > Gaopeijiaceae > Bin94. The sequence continues at coordinate 97,926 of JAJEBR010000024.1, forward strand.
CTTCGGCTCGAGCCCGTCCTCGGGCTGCGCGATGTAGTTCTGGCGCGCGTAGTCCATGATGGTCGGCGCAACCCCCATCCTGCTCGCGAAGCTACGGGAACGCAGCGAGTCCACCGGGTACGACGAACTCGCCACCATGTTGTGCGGCAGACCGATCGCGTGCCCGATCTCGTGGGTGATGACCTGCTCCATCGCCTCTTCCATCAACTCGTCGGTCAGCGGCAGCTGCCGGGCATCCGGGTTGGCGGCGCCGGTCTGCACCATCATCCAGTTCCGGTAGGAACGCATGTGGTTGTGGTACCAGACGATGTCCGACTCGATGATCTCGCCGGTGCGTGGATCCGAGGTGCTCGGCCCCTGCGCGTTGCGGACCTCGCTCGCCGACCAGCGCGCGACCGAGTAGCGCACGTCCTCGGGGTCCCAGTCGGGGTCCTCCTCCTTCGACGGGGCCTCGAGCGCGATGATCGCGTTGCTGAAGCCCGCGGTCTCGAAGGCGGCCTGCCAGTTCTCGATCCCGCGCCTGACCGCGTCCACGTAGCGCTCGGGGGTCGCCGGGTCCACGTAGTAGGTGATGGGCTTGACGGGGTCGACAACCTCGCCGCGCGCGTACGCCTCGGGGTCGGAAGGTTCCAGGCGCCAGCGGCGGATGAAGGTCTCGGTGGCGGCTTTCTGCTCGTCGAGGCCGTAGTTGATGCGGCTGACGCTGAAGTAGCCGACCCGGGGGTCGGAGTAGCGCGGGCGCATCGGCTCGGCGGGCAGGAGCACCAGCGACTGGTTCATCTCCAGCGTCACGGTGTTGGCCCGCTCGTCGGTGGGCGGGGACGAAGCGTCGTAGGTGAGGGTGTGGCGGACGTTCACGTTCAGCGGGTAGCTGCGCACGCGGCTGATGAAGCTGCGGTTCGCGTCGAGCCGGCGGACACCGTAGGTGCGCCGCTGCGCCGGGCTGAGCCCCGAGATGTGCGGGGTGTCGCCCCCGAAGAAGTCGGTGACGTCGATCACGAAGCTGGCGGAGTCCGCGCCACGCGCCTCGATGTCCCAGGCTGCGAGGATCGGTGCGAAGTAGTTCGCCTCCACCGAAGCCGCGATGGCCAGGGTGTCGTCCGCCACGGCCACCCCGGAGTGCTTGCGCAGCAGGATCTGGTCCCCGCGCCGCTCGAAGCGGATCATCTGGCGGTTGGCGGCCACCCCGGCGGGCGCGAATCCGCCCAGCCCGTCCATCTTCCCGGCGATGCGGCTGATCAGCAGCATGTCGCGGCCCAGAAGCGAGTCGGGGATCTCGAAGAAGTACTCTTCGTCCCTGTGGTGGACGGTGAAGACCCCGTCGTCGGACTCGGCCCCCTCGATGAAGTCGGCGTAGCTGGTTTCCTCCTCGTCGCTATTCCCGTCCGGGCGTGCGCGTTCGCCGGGGCCCGCGGCACCTCCTGCCGGGGCACCGGGAGCGGCCGGGGCGTTGTTGGCCGCGCGCCCGCCGCAGGCCGCGATCAGCGCGATGAAGAGCAGGGCGATGCATGTGCGCAGGTCGTTCATTCGTTCTCGTCCTCGGGTTGCCGGTCTGGTGCGGGTCGTCGGGATGTCCCCAGTTTGGTTCAAGATGGAGCGGGGGTGCCCGTGACGAAACCCCGGTCCGCCCATCCTGGAATCCGTCACGAAGGAGCCTGGAAATGCGTAGACTGCTGATAATCGGCCTCGCCGCCGCCCTGTTTTCGAGCGGGTGGGTCATCGGCGCCACGACCGCCCAGGACCCCCCGGCCACCTACATGTCCGCCGCCGACATCCTGGCCACGATCGACAACGCCCCGGCCGGTCGGGTGAGCGACCAGCAGATCCGGCACATCGACGCGGGAGGACACAACGTGGGCGTCGGTGTCGTGCAGCGGCCGCCCAGCACGACCCTCGGCGCGATCCAGCACCACAATCAGACCGAGGTGTACTACGTGGTCTCGGGGCGGGGGACGCTGGTGACGGGCGGCGAGCTCACGAACGGCCGGGCTCTTCCCGCCGACGGAGCGACGGTGCGCACCCTGACCGGGCCGAGCTCGGTGGGCGGGATCGAGGGGGGCGAGAGCCGCGAAATCGGGCCGGGCGACATGCTGATCATCCCCGCGAATTCTCCGCACGGATTCAGCGAAATCACCGAGACGATCACATACATCGTCGTGCGCGTGGACCCCGAGCAACTGGTCGAGTTGAAGTAGAAGGCGGTTTCCGGCCGTGGTCGCGCGAGCCGGGCACCCTTGCCGCTACCCGTTGCTATCGCGTTCCTCGGTCTCGGCGTCCGGGTTCGCAGATGCCGGGGCCGCCCGGGTCATCGGAGCCGGCCCGGCCGGGCCCTCGTACTGCCGCATGCGCAGGTCCATGAGCATCCTGTCCACCGTTGCGATCAGGTTGCCGCCCCGCGTGTTCCTGACGTTTCGGATCACGCCCTCCTCGTCAATGACGTAGATCGCGGGCCAACCCGTCACACCCCATTCGGTCGCGATGGGCCCGCTCGTCGACACCTCCGCGTGACCGTCCCACCAGGTGCGGTACGCCGGCGCCTTCCCACTGGCCTTCGCTTCGCGGATCGTCTCGACGTCGCCGTCGCTGTTCACTCCCAGGAGCACGAGCGGGTCGTCCTCGTACTGCTCCAGAATGAAGTGATGGTACGGGTACTCGCCTATGCACGGCCCGCACCACTCCCCGGAGAAGACCAGGACGACGATGTTGCCCCGGTAATCCTCAAGCGCGAACTCGACACCCTCGGTATCCTTCCCGACGATGTTGGGGGCCACGCGCCCGGGGGTGAAGCTCTCCACCCTGAGCAGCGCCTCTCCGATCGCATCGGCGGCGTCGGGGTGGCGCGTCTTCAGCTCCTCGAAGTAGTCGACGATGCGCGCGTGCTGCTCATCGCTGACCAGGCCGCCCTGCAACCGATTGGCGAAGAGGGAGAAGTGAGTACGGGATTCGCGTGCGAAGTCGCTTGCCGCTTCCGGGATCTCGACTGCAGCTGCGAGGGCGCCCAAAAGTCCATCCACCTGGGCGTCGGAGAACGGCTTGCCGCCGGAGTTGAACCAATCCCGGTAGGTGTAGTTCACGAGCACGGATGACATCGGAGGCGGATTCGTTGAGGGCACCGCGTACCTGTCGATGTGTATCGCCACGTTGTCCGTGATCGCCTCGGCGTGGTCCGGATGGCGCTCCCCGAGTCCCACAAGGTAGGCGTAGACCCGATCCGTCTGTTCTTCGGTGGCCGTGGGGACCGCGAGCCGGCGGAAGAAGTTCCACAGGTGGACGTTGGCTTCGCGCTCGATGTCGGCGAGGGTCTCGTCCGCCGTCATCGCCTCGTCGAGCGCGGCAATCAGCGCGTCGAAGCGTTCGTCGTCGAGGGGCTCGCCGCCGGTGTCGTAGTCGCCGAGCGGCGGGAACCACGTCTGTGTCGCCGCAGCGGGCAGGTCGATCGGGGAGCCGGGGCGCGAGTCGCCCGCCCCTGATCCGCTGAGCGAGATGACGAGCCCGAGGGCGAATGAAACGATGATTGCGCCGGCAATCGCCAGTGGTTTGCGCATTGGTTGCACTCCTGACACTAGTCGTTGGTGTCGCTGTCGGTCTCCGTCTCGGCTTCGGCGGCCGCCGAAGCGGCCTGTTCCGCCTCGAACCTGGCTCGGCGAATGTCGATCAGCATGTCGTCGAGCGTGGCGAGCAGCTCGCCGCCGCGCGGATTGACATGGCGGATCACCCCCTCCTGGTCGAGAACGTAGATCGATGGCCAGCCGAACACCTCCCAGGCGGTGGCGATCGGCCCTTCCGTTGCCGTGATCTCGGCGTCCGGCTGGCTGTGGCCGTCCCACCAGGTGCGGTAATCGGGCGCTTCGCCCCGTGCCTTCGACGCCAGGATCACCTCGGGGTCGGCGTCGCTGTTGATGCCCAGAAACACGACCGGGTCGTCCCTGTACTGCTCCATGGCGAACCGGTGGTACGGGTATTCGCCGCGGCAGGGTCCGCACCACTCCCCCGAGAAGACCAGAACCACGACGTTGCCCCGGTACTCCTCCAGCGAGAACTCGACCCCGTCGAGGTCCTTCCCGACGATGCTCTGGGCCACGCGGCCCGGGAGCAGGTACTCGATGTAGCGGTGCCGCTCATCGATCACCTCGGCCAGCTCCGGATGTTCGGCCTTGAAGGCATCGAAGTGGGCAAGGATCCGCTCGGTCTGCCCGTCGCTGATCCGTCCAAACTGCAAGCGCTGGGCGAAGCCCCTGAGGATGGTCTCGGCCTCCCGCTCGAAGTCGTTTACCGTTTCCGGGAGCTCCAGCATGGCGTCCAGACCGGCCAGCATTCGATCGACGTGCGCGTCTTCGAAGATGCCGTCCTCCGGATACAGGCCGTCGGGGTAGGCGGCGGACCGGACGGAGGGCGTGAAGGAAGGGACCACCGGATAGGCCGGGGCGTAGACGCCGAGCATCGAGACTTGCCTCTGGATCAGGCTCTCGTGTTCCGGATACTGCTCGGCGAGCCCCGTCAGGTAGTCGGACGCCCTCTGCGTCTGCTCTTCCGAGAGTTCCGGAATCGCGATCCGGCGGAAGAATCCCTGCACGTTCGGTTCGATGCTGCGTTCGATGTCCGCCAGGGACTCCTCGGCGGTCATCGCCTCGTCGAGCCTCGCCATGAGCCCGTCGAATCGTTCGTCGTCCAGCGGCTCGCCTTCGTTCTCGAATTCCTGGACGGGCGGGTACCACGTCTTCAGGGCCGTTGCGGGGATGCTGATACTCCCCTCCGCGTCGACCGCCGGTCCGGGACCGTCCACGGCTCGCGACACCACAAACCCGCCGGCAAAGGTCACGATTAGCGCCGCTCCCGCGGCAATGGGCTTTTGCATCTGGAGGCCCTCCCTGAGAAGGCGGACGTTTTCCGCATCCTGGGGGTGCATGTTGTGCTCGCTTGTGGCGCCGCTGCTCGATTCATGGCGCGCCAATTGAACATGGCGCGACAGCAGGGGATTCGCCAGCGAAAACGGTTCCGCGGGCCGGGCAGCGTCCTTCGTTCGTCGAGGAGCCCGTCCTAATCCGTCGTCCGCTGCTCTTCCAGCAGCTCCGCCACCGCATCGATCATCCTGTCCTTGCGCTTGCCCACGAAGCGGACGACGCCGTCCGCGTCCAGGATGAAGGTGCTCGGCCAGGCCCAGACGTCCCACGCCTTCGAGATGGGTCCGCGGGTGGAGCCGTCCCACCACACGCGGTAGGGCGGCGCATCCCCACTGGCCTTCGCCTTCCTGATCGTCTCGATGTCGCGGTCGCTGTTGACGCCGAGGAGGACGACCGGGTCGTCCTGGTACGTCTCCATGAGCTCGTGCTGGTAGGGGTACTCGCCGCGGCAGGGCCCGCACCACTCGCCGGAGAAGACCAGCACGACGATGTTGCCGCGGTAGTCCTCGAGTTCGAACTCGACGCCCTCGGTGTCCGTGCCGACGATGTTCTGCGCGACCGCGCCCGGGGTGAGGGTCAGCAGGCCCTTCTCCCGGTCGATCATCTCTGCTGACCCGGGGCGCTCGCTTTTCCATTCGTCGAGGTACGCGGAAACGGTCGCGATCTGCTTTTCCGTCACCTGTCCCCGCCCGAGCGCCCAGCGCAGGCCGCGCATGTAGCGGGTGGCCTCGCTCTCGGCGAGCGGTTCGGCGCCGGGGGCATGCAGCAGCGATTCGAGCCGCGTGACCAGCTGTTCCACCTGGGCGTCTTCGAGTGGAGCCCCCCTGGGATGTCCAGCGACGATGTCGCGGAACTCGGCGCTCGCCGTGGGTGACCCAACCCCATCGAGAAGCTGGGAAACGTCGAAGCCGCAGGCGGCCACGGCGCATATGGAGAGGATGGAGAGGAACGAGAGCCACTGCGGGAGCATCCGCTTGTTCATCTTGATCGGCCTTTGCGTCAATGGGGTACTGGCATCACCCGTCCAACAGATCTGACGAGAATGGGGCCCGGAAGGTTTTCCGGCGAAGTCCGGCGGGTCGCCCTCACCACGCGATCCCGTAGGCCTCGCGCCGCGGATCCGAGGCGGCGGCGAGCGTGCCGTCGCGGTCGCGGAGGATCATCTGCGCTCCGCCGAAGGTTGCCGTCCATCCATGTATTACGTCCACATCGTGTCCGAGCTTCACGAGTTCGCCGAGGACGGACGCCGGGAAGCGGTCCTCGAAGGCGACCCGCAGCCCGTTGTAGCTGCGAAAACGGGGCGCTTCAATGGCGGCTTGGGGCGTCATGCCGAAGTGCACGAGGTTGTTGACGATTTGCAGCAGGCTCTGGGGCTGGCTGTCCCCCCCGGGCGTACCAAGTGTGAAGGCGAAGCCCCCGTCGGCGTTCAGCGCCATCATCGGGGTCAGCGTGTGATAGGGCCGCTTCCCGGGTGCGACGATATTCGGATGACCCGGTTCCAGGTTGAAGAGGGCGCCCCGGTTATGTAGCACGACACCCGTTTCGGGCTCCAGCAGACCGGAGCCGAAGCCCGCGAAGAGGCTCTGAATCCAGCTGACGGCGTTCCCCCAACGGTCCACTGCGGTGAGGTAGACGGTGTCGCCGGTGTCGTCGGGAGGGTCACCGGCAGTGGCGTCGGAAACGCGCGTCGGGACCCCGGGCGTCCGGACAACGGCGGAAGCGGACGACCACACCCCGGATTCCCGTGACTCGGCGGCGGCATCCGGATCCACCATCGCCGCCCGCCGGGCCAGGTACGCGGGGTCGAGCAGGGCGTCGAGGGGGATGTAGGTGAATTCCGGGTCCGCCGCCCACTGGTCGCGGTCCGCGAAGGCGAGCTTCTTCATCTCGATGAGGGTGTGGAGGTAGGCCGCGCTCCCCGCTCCCATCGCCTTCAGGTCGAAGGCCCGGGCCATCTCGAAGAGCTGCAGCTGCGCGATTCCCTGGGTGTTGGGCGGGAGCACGAGCATCGTGTAGCCCTCGTAACCGCCGCGGAGCGGTTCCACCCAGGTGGTGGTGTGCGCGGCCAGGTCGGGGGCGCGCAGGTAGCCGCCCTCGGCCTCGAGGAAGGCGGCCAGGCGGTCGGCCACGGCGCCCTGGTAGAAGCCGGACTTGCCATCGCGGGCGATCCGCTCGAGGGTGGCAGCGAGCGCCGGGTTGCGGAGCAGGCTGCCGGTGGGTGGGGGCTCGCCGCCGGGCAGGTACAGGGCGCGGGCATGCTCGTTCAGGGCGCCGGCGGAGGCTGCGATGTCGCTGGCGAGCCGGGTGGAGACCGGGAAGCCGTCGCGCGCGTATCGGATCGCGGGGCTGAGCAGCTCCTCGCGCGGCAGGGTGCCGAAGCGGTCGTGGGCGTCCACCCAGGCTGCGACGGCCCCGGGCACCGACACCGAAAGGGGGCCGTTGCCGGGCATGCGGTCGATTTCGCGCTCCGCGAAGAGCTCGGGGGTGGCCAGCGCCCCGGCCCGCCCGCTGCCGTTCATCGCGTGGACCTGGCCGGTGGCGGCGTCGTAGTAGAGGGCGAAGGCGTCTCCTCCGACGCCGTTCATGTGCGGGCGCACGACGGCGAGCACCCCGGCCATGGCGATCGCCGCATCCATCGCGTTGCCCCCCCGTCGCAGCACCTCGTGCCCCGCGGCGGCCGCGAGCGGGTGGCCGGCGGAGACCGCGCCCGAGACCCCGCGCACCTCCGGGCGGTTGGTCGGGGGGAAGACGGTGCCGGCTGATCCTGCCGCGTCGTCAGCCGAGCGGGCCGAATCGGCGGGCGTCCCGCAGGCGGCGACGGGAATGAGCAGCAGGGCGGACAGCATCGCGGCCGTGGCGGGACAGGGATTCGGTGGTCCTTGGGGGAAGTGCATTCTCGTGTTCCTGGTGCGGTTCGTGGCTGTCGATCCTCCGCTTGTCCGCCGCTGCCGCATGGTCCCGCCGGCTACCCGGGAAACCCGGGGGAACACGGCGGCAGCGCCGGGTTATCACCCATACATGCGGACGGGTGCGCGGGGCAAGCGCCGGGCGTTCCTGCCCGAGTGAACCGATAACGAAGGTGAAGGAAGCTTTGATGGTTGGTTACCGAAAGGAGCCTACGATGCTGATTGCGTTTGGCGGAAGCATGATGGGCAGCACCGAGCAGGTGCACACGCTGGCACGGCTGATCGGCGCCGAAGCGGGCTCCCTCGACGAGTACGTGCCGCCGCCGGCGGATCCCACCCGTCTGACGATGGACGTCATTACCGGTGAGACATCGGACCGGGAGGAGGTCGTCGTCTACCGGTACAGCATGCCGCTCTCCCGGCTGGCCTTCTACAACGGGCCCGTGACCTTCCGCAGGTTCCGGGTGACGGCCGAGGGTCCGCAGCTGGTGTCCGAAGAAGAGCGCTCGCACGACGAGATCACGCGGCTGCGCCACCGGGGAAGCGCGCGCGCCCGGGCCCGGATCGCCGACCAGTACGGTGACGACTGGCACCGCGAAGTCACGAGGATCGTGGCCGCCGAGGACGAGGGCGCGTGTCCGCTGTGCCAGGACGGCGACGCAGAGCCGAGGACCACCGTCTCGCCCCGCCGAGGGCGGCGGACGCGGTGACGGCCATCGCTGCCGCCAGGACATTGAAGAGGATGTCCACGGGGTCGAAGGTGCGGTTGGGCAGAAGCCACTGAATCCCTTCGTCGAGCGTGCCGATCAACGAAGTCAGCAGTATCGCGAGCAGTGCGGGGACGGGGACGCGGCGCCCCTGGCCGGCCCGCTCCGCGAGCGCTTCATACGCCAGAACCGCGACCACTCCATACTCGACCAGGTGGCTGCGCTCGGTCGGGATCGCCATCCGCACGAACACCAGCAGATAGGCCGCGGCGATCCCCAGCGCCACCGCGATCTCGGCGCCGCTGGGCCGGACCCGCAACCCCTGGGTCACCACGGTGAGCAGGACCAGGATGCACCCCAGCAGAAAGAGCCACACCCCGAAGAAGTCGCTTCCCAGGAAGTCCGCCAGCGTTCGCGCCAGCCCGAGGGTCGAGTAGATCGCCGCCACGACGACCGCCGCCCAGATCCAGAGGCGCCGTTCGCGGTCGGAGGAGAAGGATGGGGAAAAGGGCATGGGACTCGGTCGCAGACGCTGGACGGGCCCGGCGCTGCCTCGCCGACGCGGCGCCCGGCCACTCTCTGCGCTCGCGGGGGTTTGTCCACGGACTTCCGTCTAATGGTAACGGAACACGGAACTTCGCCGTAGATTGCATCGGACGGACGGGCCGCAACCGCCCGAACGGCCCGACCGGGCGCCAGGTGCCGGGGAAGGACAGCATTTGCCAGGGGAAGACCATGTGGCCGGAAGACCGGCCCGTCCCGGGGAGCGCGGAGCGGAGTGCGGGGCGGGAAGTCACTGATCGCGGCACGCCGTGAGCGGTAGGGCCACGGTCGCGCCCGGTGGCGAAGGCGGGCAGGAAGCCTGTTTCGGGGTGGCGAGCATGGTGGCTCCGCTCCGGCGGGTCGCGATGCGGCGCCCCGGTCGGGCGATCTGCGAGGCCGATCCGGGGGTGTGGCACTATGCGGGGCCGCTCGACGCCGGGCGGCTGAAGCGCCAGTACGACCGGTTTGCCGAATGCGTGGCCGAATCCGGTGCCCGGGTCGACTGGATCCCCGAGCGGGACGATGGCCTCGCCGACTCGATCTTCGTCTTCGATCCCTCCTTCATGACGCCGCGCGGCGCGATCCTGCTCCGCCCGGGCAAGGCGCTGCGCCGCCCGGAGGTCGCGCTGCACGAGGAGCTCTACCCGCGGCTGGGCGTGCCGGTGCTGGGCGCCATCGAGCCGCCCGGCGTCGCCGAGGGCGGGGACCTGCTCTGGCTGGACGAGGGCACGCTGGCGGCGGGCCGGACCTTCCGCACCAACCAGTCGGGAATCGACCAGATCGGCCAACTGCTGTCCCCCCTGGGCGTCCGGGTGCACGCGTTCGACCTGCCCGTGTGGAAGGGGAGCGCCGCCTGCCTGCACCTGCTGTCGGTCGTCAGTCCACTGGATCACGATCTGGCGCTGGTCTACCCACGGCTCCTCCCGGTCGCCCTGTTGAACCTGATGCAGGGGATGGGGATCCGGTGCCTGGAAGCGGACGACGACGAGTTCGCGGCCTCGGGCGGGATGAATCTGAACGTGCTCGCGACCGCCCCCCGCCGGTGCATCGCGGTGGGAGGATTCCCGAAGACGCTGCGGCTCATGGAGGACGCCGACTGCGAAGTCACCCGCTTCGAGGCGGATGCGCTGTGCATCCCCTGTGAGGGCGGACCGACATGCATGACGCTGCCGATCCGGCGGGGTTAGCGGCTGGCGGACAACACCTCGTCGGCATTCGAGCGGCGATGCCAACCTGCAGTCGGGACCGCTTCGCCCACCCGGCCAAGATGTAATCTTTACTTTACGAATTGTCGTGTTTTCCTTACAATTCGAGCCCTCAAGCCCCACTCTTCGTCGCCTGTTGGCCGGGTAGCCCTGATTGACAGCCGTGGACGCCGACCCCTATTCTCGACTGTAGCGACCCCACGTCGCCAAGGCGGCGTCCGCCGCGCGGGCACGTCCGTCTGCCCCTTGAGAAGACCGGGAGGATTTCGATGTTCTTTTCCGCCGCCGCCCTGTTGCTTGCTGCCTCCGCCGCGCTGCCCACGGTTGGTCCCGCACCCTCCGCCGACGAATTGAAATGCACCTGGCGGGGAGGTGGTCCCGACATGCGGGAATGGGTCGTGATCCTCGACGACGAAGTGATTGAGATGGACCCGGAAGAATTCGATATCGACGACTTCGGCGAGAGCTCCCTGGAGTTCTTCGAGATCGTGTGCTGGAGATGGGTCGAAGAGCACTATGGCGTCGAGGTGAGCGCCGGAGCCATCTACGTGCTGACCGAGGAGGGCGTCAGGCAGCATGAGAGCGGTCAGATCGCCGCGCTCGAAACGATTGTCGCAGCGCAGGACCGGTACCGTGACGCACACGGAAGGTATGCACCCGGCGTCGAGGAACTCGCGGGATTTGCCGGCGTGACCGAGCACGGGCTGCCCACCTACTTTGCGCTTGAGCTTCACCTGACCGGGGACGGCTGGGCCGCTCGGGTGGGTGCCACCAAGGACGGAGACGCGCGTCTGCTCGCGCCATGCATGGTGTTCGTGGGGACCGTGCCGGATGGATGGTTGGAAGCGGATTCCGACACCGAGCCGGTTTTGCAGGAGCGGAAGCCGGTCTGCTCCTGAAACGCCTCACGGGGACGGCTTTGGCTGCAGTATTGCGGCCGCTGAGGTCTGCTCCGGGGCGCCCGACGGACGGAGCTGGAACCCTCTTTAGCAGTTGCTCGTAGAGTCCGGGGTAGCTCCCCCACACCATCAGGAGAAGCGGAATGGGAGAACTCGCAGGCCTGCTGGTCCCGATGACCATCATCCTCACGACCGGAGGCGTGCTGGTGCTGCGTCCCATCGCCAAGCGTCTCGGGTTGCTCCTCGAGCTGATGGCCAAGGAGAAGATGCGGCCGCCGTCCGATGATCTGCGCCGCCTTCAACAGTCGCTGGACACGATAAACGAGCGGCTGTCACTCATCGAGGAGAGGCAGGACTTCACCGAGCGGCTGATCGGCCGGGGAGGTGCCGGGAGCGTGGGTGAACTGGCGGAATAGCGGCGACCGGTGGGTATGTCGGTCCCATCGGGAGCGAAGTGAAGACGGCTTCCTTCAGGGCTCGCTATTTGTGCTCCGGCTCTTCGTCTCGTCGCCCGAACTTGATGATAAGTCCGCCCACGACTGCGGCAAGTAGCCAAATGAACAGGGACATACCGATGGCGTCGTCGGCCAGAATCGGGACGCTGATCGTGACGCCCAAAGCGGCTCCGAACCAGACCGCAAGGTTCTGCATCTGGAAATCGAGCTGGGAACCGCGCTTCATGCTCTGCAACGCACGCCAGAAGAGGTAACCTGCCGTAGCGGCGAGGCCCGGAACTTAACGGGGACGTCTCCATCGGGCAAAAGTGTTTCCACGGCCGGGAGCCCGGGGCGCGATGAGCCGCTACCCGGCCCCCCGCAGCCTCCTCGACATCCACTCCAGGAAGAGCAGGCCGACCAGAAGGCCGAAGAGGAGCGGGAGCAGCCGGGGGTCGTCCAGGATGCTCGCGAGTTCGAGTTCGGCGGGTGCCGGCGCGCCGATTGCCTCGATCAGCGTGGCGCGCGGTGTGGGCTCCACCTCGTCGGTCACTGCGCGATCGAAGCGGGGCGCGTAGGCCACTCCGCTGGCCAGAGCGGCCCACCACAGGCGGTAGCTCTCCACTGCGTCGTCGTCCAGGCCGGCCATCCGCCAGCGCCAGGTGTCGAGGTAGCCGATCTGAATGACGCGGCCGTCCCCGACCCGCCAGCCGGCGATGGCGACATCGTCGTCGCGCATCTCCAGCGCCATGGCGCCGCGCTTGAGGTTGTAGAGGTCGCCGAAGGCGAGGGACCTGCGGGGATCGTCGGCGGTCTCGGGACGGAAATCGACGGGACGGGAGGGGATTCCCCAGCGCGCGGGCAGCAGCGATGCGAGTCCGGGAACGGACGACGCTTCTCCCACGACGATGAGCCCGCCGCCCTGCCTCACGTAGCGGGGCAGCTCGTCGGCGTAGCGCCTGACCACCGAGTCCATCGCCACCACGAAGGAGTAGCGGGCCGTGTCGAGGCGGATCTGTCCGGGGCCCTGCTCCACGTCCCCGCTGGGAGCCACGGCGAAGCGTGCATCGACCTCCCAGCCGCGCTCCTCCAGCGCCGCGGCGATGAACTTGCCTTCCCAGCTGGCCACTCCCACGACCAGTGCCGACTTGATGGAGACGGAGTCCCGCAGGTCGTTGCTGGCGATTCCCTGGCCATTGAGCGTCGCGCGGATCCGGCCCTCCAGCCGTGGGAGGACGAAAACCGCGCCATGGCCACCCACCGAGGCGCTGTCGACGGTGCCGAGTTCGTCGCTAAGCACGACCCGCGCGTCGTGAGGGGTCGCAACCCAGACCCGGGAGGGCTTCTGCGGATCCGCGACCGGCTCCACGCTGACCGCGCTGGGCGCCGGGATGTTGCCGTCCCAGCCCGCCTCCGTGCCCGCCCCGGGGAAGGCCGCGATCCAGTCCCGCACACCCGGTGCCGGGACCGAATCGATGGCAACGTGGATGCGCCGCGGGCTGACGTTGGTGCTCCACCGGGCGAGCGCTTCGCCCACTTCGGGGCCCTCGGCGCGCAGGGAGGGGCGGGCGCGAAGTGCGTAGAGAGCGTGACCGATCAGGAGGGCGATAAGCGCCAGGGCGCCCGCGCGCGCGATGTGTTCCAGCAGGACGCGGAAGCGGCGACGCCGGGGGATGGCGGCCTCGGCGCGCGCGTGATTGGTGCGGCCGCGTGGTGGGACGCCGGTCCCGTCAGCCGGGTGGTCAGGTGGTGAGCGCATAGACCACCAGGTTCACGCCGAACCGGGTCGGGTCGACGGCGATGAAACGTTTCGTGTCGGGGCCGAAGGACCACTCCGAGGTGTAGTCCTTGCTGCTGTAGAGGAGCCCGATGCGGTCGTCGCGCAGGACGCCGTAGAGGTGGCGGTGCAGGAGGTTGTCGCCCCAGCCGTTCAACTCGTGAGAGGTCGCTGGCGGGCCGCGTTCGAATTCGAAGAACTTTGTATAGAGTTCGTGATCGTTGGGTATCTCCTCGAGCGCATCCGGGCCGAAGACCGCGGCGATCTCCTCGTGGGCCGTCTTGTGGAACTCCCCGTCGATATCGTGGTTGTGGTCGTCCACGACGATGAATCCGCCGCGGTCGACGTAGTCGCGCAGGTTCGTCCGCTCCTGCCGGGTGAAGGCCAGGGGGAAGTGGCCCGTAAACCATAGGAAGGGGTGCTCGAAGATCTGGCGGCTGCCGAGCCGGACGATGCTGCCCCGCGGCGCCACCGGCAGCATGGTGTAGCGCGCGATCGTGTCGATCAGGTTGGCCACCATGCCGAGTCCGCTCTCCCAGTCGCCCACCTCGTACTGCACCGAAGTCCAGCGGAACTCCTGGGCCGGGAGCGAGAGGTCGGGCGTGCGGGCGGCGTCGCCCTTTCCGGCCCACGGGTGGGTCACTCCGGCCAGCTCGTTCGCCGTCCAGGCGTCGGGAGGGGGGCCGACAGGCGGAATCCTCCCCGCGCGGTTGCGCGGATTCAGCGTCTCAGCCACATGGCACTCCAGGATGTGAGGGTTCGTCTGACGATCGTCTCTCCCTCCAGGTAGCGGCGCACATCCGCCAGCGGGGCGGATGCGTCTTCGCCGTCCCGAATCGCGTCGATCGCTTCTCCGAGGCGCGTTGCGAGGTCGGGGTATCCCCGCAGCGCGTCTACCTGCATGAGCATGAGCGTGTTCAACGCGCTGTCGGGGAGGGCCTCGAGGAACTGCATGGACCGGGTGTACTGCTGCAACATTTCCCGTCGCAGTTCGCCGGAAACCGGTCTTGGAACCCGGGGTGTGGCGTACCCCGTGTCGTGTCCCTGTAGTCGCACCCGTCCCAGGTTGACAAGCAGTTCGGGGGGCTGGCCCCTGAAGTAGTATCGTTCCGCCAGCGCGAACTCTTCGAGCAGCCTGAGGGCGGCCCATAGCGGTGGCAGCGCCTCCCCCGTCTCCGCGATGTAAAGCGCGCGGGCACCCTCCCACAGTGCCGCGTGCGCCTCCGCGAGGAGGGGGTTGGGTTCGAACACGCCCTCCATCGTCCACTCCACCTGCATCTGTTCGACGGTCCGGATCACCCGGCGGAGCTGCAGCCCGATGGTCTGTGCCGAATCCACGAAGAGGTCGCGGTCCATCCGGTCCTTCTCGGCATGGATCTCTTCGGTGAGCTGGATGATGAACCGCAGCGTCAGGAACAGGGTGTCGTTCGGTGGCGGGGCGCCCTCGATCGCGAGCGAGTCGTACTCGGACGCGGTCGCGACGCGCAGGACCCGCGTCTCCGAGGTGGTGTAGCCTGGCCCCGAGAGCGTGTTGTTGTCGAAGGTGACGGCCCGCAGCGAGAGCATGTCACCCTCCTGGAGCCGGAAGTCGGCGAGCGGCACCGTCGTCGAGAACTCACCGCTCCGGGCCCCGGAGAAGCTGCGCCGTTCGAGGGTGTCGCGGCGGAAGGTGATGTGTCCCTCTTCCTGGCCCATCGTCACGATCGATTCGAAGAAGGCTCCGCCAAGCCCGAGGTCGTCGCTCATCCGGGCCTGCAGGGAGATGTCGCCGCGGACGACGCGGACGGTGGTGTCCCGCAGGGGAAGCAGGAGTTCGACGGAGGGCGCCTCATCCGTCTGTGGCGCGATCACCACCAGGCGGCGGTATTCGCGGTCCCGCAGCTCCAGCGCCACCGCCGAGTCCGGCATTACGAACTGCGATTGCCAGCCGTCGCCGCCGTCCGGCGCGGGCTCGAGGGGCGCTTCGCCGAGTGTGATCTCGATCCCGTCCGGGATGCCGAGCCCGTGAAGTTCGACCTGGCTGCCCGCGAGGCCCGCGATCGCCGTCGGATCGTCGAATTCCTCGATCTGAAGCCCGCTCCTCCGGGCGTAGGCAGGCGGGGTGACGGTGCCGCGCAGCACCTCCAGCCGGTTGGGCATTTCCTCTTCGCCCGGGGCCATGGCGGTTCCCGCTCCCGCGCCGACCGCGGCCGCGCGCCAATCCGCGGGCATCGCCGCAAAGGTGGCGCCCGTCAGCAGGAGGACAGCGCCCGCAGGCAGGAGGGATCTCCACGCGGCGCGCTTCACGAACGATCCGGGATTGGCCTTCGCGACGATCGGGGCGAGCCGTTCGCCCAGCTGGACCGTGTAACGCGGGTCGATGGCGGTCATCAGGGCATAGCGCAGCTCCGGGGCGCGCTCCTCGACCCACAGCGCGACCCTGGGGACCGACCACACGAAGCGGCGGCGCCACAGCACGAGCGACGCCGTGGCTGCCCCGAGGACGATGGCCGCGGGCAGGACGGTGGCCTGGAACCCGGGGGTGAAGGGGAAGAGCAGGGAGATGAGCATCGCGGCGACAAGGGTGCCGAAGGTCACGCCCGCTCCCCACAGCAGGGCGGTGACCCCGGCCAGGAGCCCGAGACCCCGCCTGGTTCGCCGTACCTGTTCGATCGCCGTCATGCTGCTCTGTTCCTGCGCCGGCGTTCATCCGCCTGGCCGGCACCCTCCGCGGACGCCAACCGTCTGCGGAGCCAAAGTTCTGCGAGCGCGACCGCCATGGCAATTCCCAGGAGCCAGGGGACGGCGGGGGTCACACGCCTCACCTGGCGGGCGACCTGCGAAGCCGGGGCGAGGGGTCCGTCCCCCTGGAACTCGGCCATGAACGCCTCCGACAGAGGGAGCATCTCGGCGGGTTCGCCGCACGGATCCTCCAGCTCGGCGAGGAAGCGCTGGAAGTCGGGACGAAGGATCGCGTCGCCCTCGGTCGGCAGCGGGACTGCGACGGATCGCACGCAGCCCTCGTCGGTGGCCTGCTCGAAGGCCGCCGGCTCGCCGTCCATCCAGCGGGCGTAGACCCGCGTCTCCGTGCCGGTACCCTTCGGTTCGGCGTCGGTGGCCGTCTCGCCGACCCCGGAGGCCGGTTGCCATCGGCGCACGAAGGGATAGATCATGACCGCGTCGTTGGCCCGCACCGCCCCGATCGTGTCCGGTGTCTCGCGCTCCGCCCATAGTTCGGTGGCGCCGGAGTCTGCCCACTCCACGCGCTCGACGGTGCGTCCCTGACGTGTCTGCGAAGTAGAGGGCGCTGCCGCGCCCGGATCGGAGTCCGTTGTGGCGGTCGTCTCGCTGGCCGCCGGCATCGTGCCCGCGACCCGCACCACATCGATACGGCCCGGCCAGAGTGCGCGGATCTCTGCCGTGGCCGCGTCACGCTCCTCCTGCACGAACGGGGAGATGACGACCAACTGCAGCGAGTCAGCTCCGTCGCGAAGCCCCGAGGCGATTCTCATCGCCGTGATCAGCGCGGTGGAGAGGGAGCCCCGTGCGGTTCGGTCCCACCGTGCCCGGCCGCCGAACACATCGAGCGAATCGGCCGCGCCCTCCTCCATCTCCCGCGCCTCGTCGTTGAAGAAGACGACCGCGGCCGCCCCTTCGACGTAGCCCCGCGCGCTGTCCGCGAGCTCAGCCGGACTGCCGACGGCCCGGGAGACGTCCACGACCGCGATGCGTGGCACCGGCTCGGCAAAGGGATGGATGAGGGGGCGGGCCGCGGCGGTGCCGAGCAGGAGGATCAGCAGGACCCGCAGCGCCATGAGCCAGGGGTCGCTGAAGCGAAGGGTGATGGTCGTCGCCTGCACGGGAACCTTCGGGACGAAACGGACCGTGGGAAGCAGTTCGGTGTCGGGCTCCCTGGTAGAGAGGAAATGCAGTGCCACGACCCCGGCCGCGGCGATTCCCGCGGCGACCAGGAACACCGGAGCCAGGAAGGTCACGCGCGGCTCCCGGTCTCCGGCGGCAGCACGATTCTGCGCACCGCCTGGGGTGCTCGCTGGTTGGTCACGACCTGTGTGTAACTGGCCCCGGCCATCCGCCAGTCCCGCGCCAGCCGGTCGCGCCAGGCGCCGAAGTTCTCGAGGTAGCGGAGTCTGGAATAGTCGGTAATGGGGCGCTTCAGCCGTACTTCTTCCGGATCGACGACCAGCGAGGGACGTTGGGACGGTGACATCTCCGTGGAGTGGATGATGTGGATGGCGTGCATCTCCCGCCCCGCCGCCGAACGCTCGGTGGCGATCTGCAAGAGGTCCTCCGCGTCGCCCAGAAAGTCGCTCACAACCGCGATCCGCGCCCGCGGATGCCGGCGAGCCACGGTGTCGAAAACGGGGGCCAGCAGCGGGCTCCCTCCCGGCTCCACCGTGGAGAGCAGCGCGAGGATCCGGTGCACGATGCCGCGCCGGTTCCGTGCCGGGAGATAGTGCGCGGCCCCGTTCCCGGAGGCGACCGCGACACCGACCGGGTCACGCCCGTTATGGGCGGCGGACGCGAGCCCGATCGCGATGTGGCGTGCGTGGTGCCACTTCTCCAGCGTACCGGAGGGGTACGCCATCGAGCCCGACGCGTCCACGACGAGCATGGTCGGCAGAACCGTCTGCTCGGTGGAAAGGCGGATGTAGGCGCGATCCCTGCGCGCGAGCAGCTTCCAGTCGATCTTGCTGACCTCGTCACCCTGCCTGTAGGCGCGGTAGTCCTCGAACTCCGCCGAGATCCCCCGCATCCACGAGCGGTGGTCCCCCGCCAACCCGGCCGGTGCCTTCCGGCGCGCGGGCCAGCGCAGCGAGCGCACGGCGTCAAGGAGCGCTCCGTCGGCGGCGTTCATCGGCGACTGGCCGCTCCCCGTGCGGCCCGGGGGTTCACCACGGCCTCCCCTAAAGCGGGATGTCGCTCTTCGGCGGAGGCACCACTTCGAGGAGGTGCTCGATGATCCGCTCGATCGTGATCCCCTCGGCTTCGGCCGCGAAGTTGGGAAGCACCCGGTGGCGCATGGCGGGATGGATCACCCTCTGGATATCCCCCGGAGAGACGTTGAGCCGGCCGTGCAGGAGCGCGTGCGCCTTGGCCCCCATGATCAGCGCCTGGCCCGCGCGCGGCCCGGCCCCCCAGCGCACGTACTGCTTCACCATCTCGGAGACACCCGGCTCGGTGGGCCGCGTGGCACGGGCGAGCGCGGCCGCGTACTCGAGCGCGGGTTCCGGAGCGGCGATCTCCCGGATCATGTGGTTGAGGGCGAGGAGACCGGGCCCGTCCAGAACGGGCCGGATCTCCACCCCGCTCACCGCGGTCGTCGTGCGCAGGATTCCCACCTCTTCGCCCTGCGAGGGATACTGCACCCGGATGTCGAAGAGGAAGCGGTCCAGCTGCGCTTCCGGCAGCGGATAGGTCCCCTCCTGTTCGATCGGGTTCTGCGTCGCGAGCACGAAGAAGGGGCGGGGCAGGGGCATCGTCTCGCCGCCGGCCGAGACGTGCCGTTCCTGCATCGCCTCGAGCATCGCGGCCTGCGTGCGGGGGGGCGCGCGGTTGATCTCGTCCGCGAGGATGATGTTGGCGAAGATCGGGCCGGGCACGAAGCGGAAGGCGCGGTGCCCGGTGGCGCTGTCCTCCTCCATGACCTCCGTCCCGGTGATGTCGCTGGGGACCAGATCGGGGGTGAACTGAATTCGCCGGAACTCGAGCGACATCGCCTGCGCGATCGTCTGGATGAGCAGGGTCTTGGCCAGACCCGGAACGCCGACGAGGAGCGCGTGGCCCCCGGAGAGGATCGCCAGCAGCACTTCCTCGATCACCTGCTCCTGGCCGATGATGACCTTGGCCACCTCGCTCTTGAGCCGCGTGACACCTTCGAGGAGTTCGTTTCGGGAAACGGTGGCGGCGACGGGCGGCGCGCCGTCGCCCAGCGCGTCCACCGGCGCGTCGGGTCCCGTGATTGTCGCTGCCTCAGACTGCATCTGCGATCGCCGTGAAGTTGAAGTCGCGTGACCGGACTGGCGGGAGTACGAAACTGCCGCCCGCGGTCATCATGGGCTCGCCGATCGCTTCGAGGTTGTTGAGGAAGTACATGTGCGAATCAACATAGCGCATGTTCGCGATCGGACGGGTGATCCGGCCCCTTTCCACAAGCCAGGTTCCGTCACGGGTCACGCCGGTGAAGACGAGCCGCCGGAAGTCCGCGAAGAGCGTGGTCAGCCGGGTCACGTAGACCCCCCGCTCGCAGGTCGCGATCATCTCGTCCAGCGTCATGAGCTGCGTGCCCTCCTTCGGCTGGAGACGGACCGAGACGGGATTCGCCAGGGGATAGTCCCGGCCGCGCTCCACGGCGGTGTCGTCACCGAAACTCAGGTTCCTGAGGATGCCGTCCTGGACCCAGTAGGTGCGGTCGAAGGGGACGCCCACCCCGTTGAAGGGGCAGAAGGGTCCGTCCGGGTCCATCGGATCGGAGACGAACGAGAGCCGGTCGTCGAAGACCTGCTGGCCGATCTTGGTGCCGCCGCCGGGGGCCGCCCAGACGTTGAACCCCGACTCCGCGCCCGAGAGATCCATGTGATACCGCATCATGTTGAAGATCATCTGCGCGTAGGCGTCCGGCTCCAGGATGACGGTGTAGCGCCCGGGTTCGATGGCCTGCGGCCCGCGGGAGCGTTCCGCCTTGTCGGTCGCCCGGTCCGCCACGGCGGCGCCGTCCATGTCGTCGAAGTTGTAGACGTACTTGCCGGCCCAACCCGATCCGGTGTTGTCGTTCGTCCGGGCCGAGAGCGACAGCGAGCCGTTCGTGCTGCGGCAGTACCCCACCAGGCCCGCCGAGTTCGCCACCAGCATCGAGGCCACGCTCAGGTCGACGGTCCCCGCGGAGACGAAACCGTCCGTCCGTTCGATGGCGCTGACCGCGCGCTCGATCCGGTCCTCGATGTCCACCGCCCGGGTCGCCTCGGACCAGAGGCCCGGCGGCGTCGGATAGTTCCGCGGCTGGATGAGACGGCTCGTCCCGTGCTCGCCGGGACCGTCGCCCGTGGCTTCCTCCGCCCAGCGCACGGCTTCCATGAGCCCTTCGTCGTCGAAGCGCTGCGTGACTCCGGCCGCCGTCTTGCCGTTCATCATCGACGTGACCGTCACCTGACCCAGCGAGGCGTCGAGCTGCGTCGTGATCTCGTTTCGCGAAAAACGGCTGTTCTGCGCGTTGCTGAGCTGCACGGTGACAATCGTGTCCGCGCTCGGATCGGCGAAGGAAAGGACCTTTTGCGCGATCGCCTCGGCCTCCTCCCTGGTCAGGATCTGGCCGGTGGCCTTCCGCTTGCTCATCTAGCGCCTCCCGTAGGTGAATACGTTGACCTGTCTGAACCGGGCGGCCGGCGCGCCCACCGTGCGTCCGATGTTCTGGAAGGGATCGCCCTTGCCGGTCCCGCCGCCGTGATAGCCGAAGGTGCCGGCACCCCCGATCATGTCCATGGAGCGCCAGAAGTCGGGGGTGCGGGCCAGGAAGTTGGGCTGGCTGATCGGATCGCCGAGCTTGCCGTCCCGGATTTCGTGGGCCATCCCGGATGCCGAGAACTGCAGGTTCAGCATCGGCGGATCGACGTAGCCGAACCCGCCGCGGTGGATGTAGATGCCGTCCTCCGTCTCGGCGATCATCTCGTCGATGGAGACGTCCTCCTCGCCGGGGTCCATGATCGCGATGCTCGGCGCCACGACCTGGACCAGCACCGATCCCTGCGACCCCGCCGCGCCGCGCGAGCCCGGCGGCATCCCGTTGCGCCGGTACCACCAGTCAAGTTGCGGCGCGAACTCGCGGGTGGTGAAGTAGTCCATCACCACACCCTCGCGGATGAGCGGGTAGTCCGCGGGAGCGACGCCTTCGACGTCCCATCTGTACATGCCGCCGGCGCGGGGTGCCGACCCGGTCGCGCGCACATTGAGCTTCGGGTTGTTGAAGGAGAACTGTCCCAGGACCTCCTCGGGCGGGCTCAGGTAGCTCGTCCCGCCGGCGTGCATCTCGTAGCCGAGGACGCGGTCGAACTCCAGCGCCCGCACGATCGAGGCGTTGAAGGCCGACGACACCGCGGACGAATCGAGGACCACGTCGTAGCGCCCCACGTCGGGTTCCCTCGCGTTCATCATCATGACGGCGTCCTCGACCGCCTGTTCGGCGTCCGCCGCGAAGGGGATCCCGTCGATCGCCTCCCACCCGTAGCCGCCCGTCCTGAACGATTCCGGGCTGCTGGAGCCGAAATTCATGCGGTCTTCCGAGATCACCTGGGCGCCGTACTGGTTGCCGAAGCCATGGAAGCGCTGGGCGATGTAGGATCCCTCGGTCGACGCGAAGACGACATCGGTCTTGCCGAACAGGAAGTCGGAGAAACCGGTGACTCCGGGGACACCCATCGCCTCGCCGGCGTTCATGACCGCTTCGTTCGCCTGGATCTGAAGCTCGAGCTGGTCCTGGATCGTGTAGTTCCAGGGGTCGAGGTCGATCGGGGTCTCCCACTCGCCGTCGGCGACGACGGGGGCCGGCGCGAGTTCCAGGGTGCGCGTCTTGCCCCACGGGTTCAGCGTCGACTGCCGCACCGCGACCTGCGCGACCCGGGCAGCCTCTGCTTCCGTGACGATCGTCGACGACGCGAAGCCCCACGCCCCGTCCACGAGCACGCGGACCCCGAAGTTGAGCGATCCGGAGATCAGCTGCGTGAATACCTGGCGATTCTGCACGATGGTCCGGCGGCTCGCCCCGCTGGCCACGCGCACGTCCGCGTAGCGCGCACCCGAGGCCCGGGCGGCGTCGAGCGCGGCCATCGCGATCGCGCGCACGTCGGGGTCCTGCAGGAGCGGTCGGAACGGCCTGTAGCGGCGCGCGGCCTCATGGGGGTCGGTCAGCAGCGTGGAATCGAAGCCGAGGAATCCGGCCGCCGCGAAGGCCGAGCCCGTGCGAACGAAGTCCCGGCGGGACCAGGTCATGTCACAATCCTCCCGTGGGGGGTGCCTCTGAAGCCGTCCCACAGTATGTGATCACCCAGGGTGCGGCAACATCGAAGGTGGGGAGCCGTCCCTGTCGCTCAGTCACTAACGCCTCGAGTAGGTGAAGACGTTGATCTCCCGGAACCTCGCCGCCGGCGCGCCCACGGTGCGTCCGATCTGCTGGAACGGATCGCCCTTGCCCGTTCCGCCGCCGTTGTACGCGAAGGTGTCCGCGCCCCCGATCATATCCATCGAGCGCCAGAAGTCCGGGGTGCTGGCCAGGAACACCGGCCGGCTGACGGGCTCGCCGAGCTTGCCGTCCCGGATCTCGTGGGCCATCCCGCTCCCGCTGAACTGCATGTTCAGCATGGGGGGGTCCACCGACGCGAATCCGCCCCGGTGGATGTAGATCCCGTCCTCCGTCTCCGAGATCATCTCCTCGACCGAGACGTCCTCCTCGCCGGGGTCCATGATCGCGATGCTCGGCGCCACGACCTGAATGAGCACGGATCCCTGCGACCCGGCGGTGCCCCGCGACTCCACCGGCATGCCGTTGCGCCGGTACCACCACTCCAGTTGCGGCGCAAACTCGCGGGTCGTGAAGTAGTCCATCACGACGCCTTCGCGGATGAGCTGGTAGTCGGCGGGCGCCACCCCCTCCACGTCCCACCTGTACATGCCGCCGGCCCGAGGCGCCGACCCCGTCGCCCGCACGTTGAGCCTGGGGTTGTTGTAGGAGAACTGCCCCAGCACTTCCTCCGGCGGGGCGAGGTAGCTGGTCCCGCCCGCGTACATCTCGTAGCCGAGCACCCGGTCGAACTCGAGCGCCCGCACGATCGAGGCGTTGAATGCCGCCGACACCGCCGACGAATCGAGGACCAGGTCGTAGCGCCCCACGTCGAGATCCTTCGCGTTCATCATCATGATGGCGTCGTCGACCGCCTGCTCCGCGTCCGCCGTGAACGGGACCCCGTCGATCGCCTCCCACCCGTAGCCGCCCGTCCTGAACGACTCCGGGCTGCTGGAGCCGAAGCGCATGCGGTCTTCCGAGATGGTGTCGGCGGCGTACGTGTTGCCAAAGCTGTGGAAACGCTGTGCGATGTAGGAGCCCTCACTCGACGCGAAGACCACATCGGCCTTGCCGAACTCGAACCACGAGTACGCCCGGACGCCGGCAATCCCCTTCGTCTCGCCGACCCGCATGATCGCCTCGTTGGCCTCGAGCTGGAGCTCCAGCTGGTCCTGGATGGTGTAGTTCCAGGGGTCGAGGTCGATCGGGGTCTCCCACTGGCCGTCGGGCACGACGGGGGCCGGGGCGAGCTCCAGCGTGCGCGTCTCCCCCCACGGGTTTAGCGACGACTGGCGCACCGCGAGCTGGGCCACCCGCGCGGCTTCCTCCTCCGTGACGATAGTCGACGATGCGAACCCCCACGCCCCGTCCACGAGCACGCGCACCCCGAAGTTGAGCTGTCCCATGACCGCCTGCGTGGAGACCTGGCGGTCGAGGACGATGGTCCTGCGGGTGATTCCGCTGGCGATGCGCACATCGGCGTAGCGGGCGCCCGCGGCCTTTGCGGCATCGAGAGCGGCCATCGCGACCGCGCGCACATCCGGGTCCTGGAGGAGCGGCCGGAAGGGGCGGTAGCGGCGCGCGGCCTCGTAGGGATCGTGCAGAAAAGCCGCGTCGAAGCCGACCAGTCCGGCCGCCGCGAAGGCGGATCCCGTACGCAGAAAATCCCTGCGTGACCAGGTCATTTCATCTCCCTTTCGTCATGTCTACATGACATTTTGTAAACTCGGCTTTACATTTCCACTGCTACACCGCATCCGCGATCGCGGTAAAGTTGAAGTCGCGCGACCGGACCGGCGGAAGCATGAAGCCGCCGGTCGCCGCCAGCACCGGCTCGCCGACCGCCTCCAGGTTGTTCAGGAAGTACATGTGCGAGTCCACGTAGCGCATGTTCTTGATCGGACGGGTGATCCTGCCGCGCTCGACCAGCCAGGTGCCGTCGCGGGTGACCCCGGTGAAGACCAGCCGCCGGAAGTCGGCGACTCCCATCGTCAGGCGGGTCACGTAGATTCCCCGCTCGCACGTTTCGACCATCTCGTCGAGCGTGAGCAGTTCCGTGCCCTCCTTCGGCTGGAGCCGCACCGAAACCGGGTTCGCCAGCGGATACTCCAGGCCGCGCTCGATCGCGGTGGCGTCGCCGAAGCTCAGGTTCCTGAGGATCCCGTCCTGTACCCAGTAGGTGCGGTCGAAGGGGACGCCGGTTCCGCTGAAGGGGCAGAAAGGCGCGTCGGGATCCATCGGGTCGGAGACGAACGACAGCCGCTCGTCGAAGACCTGCTGGCCGATCTTCGTGCCCCCGTTGGGGTCGGCGAAGACGCTGGAGCCCCGTTGCGCGCTGGGCAGGTCCATGTGGTACTGCATCATGAAAGCGATCATCGAGGCGTAGGCGTCGGGCTCCAGGATCACCGTGTAGCGCGCGGGTTCCACCGCCGACGGGTTGCGGGACCGCTCCGCCTTGTCCGTCGCCTTCGCCGCCACCGCGACCGTGTCCATGTCGTTGAAGTCGTAGATCGCCTTGCCGGCCCAACCGGATCCGGTGTTGTCGTCGGTGCGGGCGCCCAGCTCCATGGTGCCGGTCGTGCTGCGGCAGTAGGCGACCAGCCCGGCCGAGTTGGCCACCAGCATCGAGTTGATGCCCAGGTCGAGGGTGCCCGCCGCCACGTATCCGTCCGCCCGCTCGATCGCCTCGACCGCCTTGCGGATCCGGTCGGGAATGTCCACCTCGCGGCTCGCCTCGGACCAGAGCCCCGGCGGCACCGGATAGTCGCGCGGCTGGATGAGGCGCCCCATCTCCTGCCGCCCCCCCGGCCCCTCCCGCGCGGAGTCCTCGGCCCACTTCACGGCCTGCATCAGCCCCTCGTCGTCGAAGCGCTGCGTCGTGCCCTGCGCGATCCGGCCGTTGAGCCGCGTGGTCACGGCCACCCCGCCCAGCGACGCGTCGCGCTGCGTCGTGATCCGGTTGATGCCGATGCGGGTGTTCTGCGAGTTGGCCAGCGACACGTTGACGATCGTCTCCGCATTCGGATCCGCGAAGGAGAGCGCCTTCTTCGCGATCGCCTCGGCCTCCTCCCTGGTCAGGATTTCCCCGGTGGCAGCGATGCCCGTGCGCTTCGCCCCCGTCTCCGTGCTGCCCGCCGCCGCGGCACTCGAATCCCTGCTCATCATCGCCTCCCGTACGTGAACACGTTGAGGTTCCTGAACCGCGCCGCCGGCGCCCCCACGGTGCGGCCGATCAGCTGGGACGGGTCGCCCTTGAAGGTGCCGCCACCGCCGTAGGCGAAGGTATCCGGTCCCCCGATCATGTCCATCGACCGCCAGAAATCGATGGTGTTGGCCAGGTACGACGGCCTCCTCAGGATGTCGCCGAGCTTTCCGTCGCGGATCTCGTAGATCAGGCCGCCCCCCCCGCCCTGCATGTTCAGCATCGGCGGATCGACCGAGGCGAAACCGCCCCCCGGGAAGTAGATGCCGTCCTCGGTGGCCGCGATCATGTCCTCTTCGGAGACGTTCTCCTCGCCCGGATCCATGATCGCGATGCTCGGCGCCACGACCTGGGTGAGCGTCGATCCCGCCGAACCCGCCGTGCCCCGCGACCCCGTCTCGATCCCGTTTCGCCTGTACCACCAGTCCAGCTGCGGCGCGAATTCCCGCGACGTGAAGTAGTCGACCAGCACACCCTCCCGGATGAGCTGGTAGTCCTGCGGAGCGACCCCCTCCGCGTCCCACCTGTACACGCCCGCGGCCCGGGGCACCGACCCCGTCGCCCGCACGTTCAGCATCGGGTTGTTGAAGGAGAACTGCCCGAGCGCCTCTTCGGCCGGCCCGAGGTAGCTCGTCCCGCCCGCGTGCATCTCGTAGCCCAGGACCCGGTCGTACTCCAGCGCCCGCACGATCGTGCTGTTGAGGATCGAAGACACCGCGCCCGAACCGAGGACCACGTCGTAGCGCCCCACGTCCGGGTCGCGCGCGCCAAGCATCATGTACGCCTCTTCGACCGCCTGCTCGATGTCGTCGGCCCACGGGATCCCCTCGATCGCCTCCCAGCCGTACCCCCCGGTTCTGAACGACTCCGGGCTGGCCAACCCGAATTCCATGCGGTCTTCCGAGATCACCTGGGCGACGTAACTGCCTCCGAAGTTGTTGAAGCGCTGCTCGATGTACGACCCCTCGCTGGATGCGAAGACGACATCGGACCTGGAGAAGCTGAAGCTGGAGGAGACCCGGAGGCCCGGCCTGCCGGCCTCGGCGATCTTCACCACCAGCTCGTTCGCCTCCAGCTGCAGCTCCAGCTGGTCCTGGATCGTGTAGTTCCAGGGATCCAGGTCGATCGGCGTCTCCCACTGGCCGTCGGCGACCACCGGGGCCGGGGCCATCTCGATGTTGTCGGTCTGGCTCCACGGGTTCAGCGACGCCTGTCGCGCGGCGAGACGTGCGATTCGCGCCGCCTCCTCCTCCGTGACGATCGTCGACGAGGCGAAGCCCCACGCCCCGCCCATCAGGACTCGCACGCCGAAGTTGAGCGATCCGGAAATCCGGCGCAGCCCGACCCGCCTGTCCCCGGCGCCGGTTGCGCGGGCGATCCCGCTCGTTACGCGCACGTCGGCGTAGCTCGTGCCCACGTCCCGGGCCGCCTGGAGCGCGGTCATGGCGAGCGCGCGGACGTCGGGGTCCTGGAGGAGGGGGCGGAAGGGGCGGTAGGCGCGCGCGGCGGCGTAGGGATCCTTGAGGAAACGCCCGTCGAGGCCGATGACGCCAGCCGCCGCGAAGGCCGAGCCGGTGCGCAGGAAGTCGCGCCGTGACCAGGTCATTCTACGAGTCTCCGTGGTGCGGGTGCCGATCGAATACCGGTCCAGAGTACGAGTGGGCCGGCCGACTCGCAACGGTCGCCCGCCCAGGCTTGCCCTCGCGATCCTTGCGGTCCCGGGGAGCGGTCCCCCCGGCCTGGCCTCAGCTGCGTTCCGGCGGCGGCTCAACTCCAGGTGGGGCGATCGCCGTCGGAGTGATACGAGCGGTCCCCACCTGGGCAGGCTCTTCCTGCGCCGACCCGATCTGCGCGGGTCCCGGCTCCGCCGGCGCGGCCTGCTCTTCCTCCTCCTCCCGCGGTCCGAACTGGATCAGGAGGCCGCCGAGAACCGAAGTCACGAACCAGGCAGTGAAGGTGGCCAGGAGGACTTCCCAGGAGTAGAACATCTCGGAGGCCAGGCTGCCGACGGCGGCACCCAGCCACAGCACGAAGTTCTGGAGCTGGAATTCGAGCTGCTTGCCCAGCTTCATCCCGTGGACGGCCCGAAGCACCAGGTAGACGAGCGCGCCTCCGATCGCGAGCGGCCGGGTGGGCTCGCCCATCGCGGTGAGAAATCCCAGGGCCACGCCGACCGCGCCCCCGCTCACGATCCACATCTGCGAGGCCACGGGCGAAGTGCCCGAGGGGGCTTCCGGCGCCGGCGCCTCTTCCGGCGGAGCGGCGTCCGAATCCGCCAGCACCTCCTGTATCGCCGTACTCGTGGCGATCGGATCGATCCCCGCCTCGTTGGCGATGCGGCGCAACTCCTCGACGGTCAGGGTGTCGCCGCGTGCGTCGATTTCGGCCGCGCGCTGCAGAATGAGCGTAACCTGTGAGGAGGAGAGCCTGACCGGCGGGTCGGCCATTTTCGTCATGTCTTCCGAAGGACCGGGTAAAGTCAGCGCACAATACTCACTCTGGGCGCCCGGATTCCGCAACCGGCAGGGCAGGCACGGGCGCACGGCGGGGCTCAATCATAAGACACCACTGGACCCCCGTATGTTGCAAGAGCCGCGAGGAGGTGGATTCACGGAGCGTCGGGGGCGGCCGTCGCGGGCTCGTCGCGGCTCACGACTCGCGTGGCGGACCCGGCGATCAGCGGGTCGGCCCCCGTGACCACGGCCCCGTCCTTGTCCGGGTACGCAAGCCGGTGGAGGAAGAACTGCATGGCCGCGATCCGAGCCCGCTTCTTGTCATCCGACTTGATGACGGTCCAGGGGGCGTCCGCGGTGTCGGTGTAGAAGAACATCGCTTCCTTGGCGTGCGTGTATTCGGGCCATTTGTCGAGCGAGGCGATGTCGATCGGGGACACCTTCCACTGCTTGAGCGGGTCCGTCTTGCGGCTGTCGAAACGGTGCTTCTGTTCCTCCTGCGAGACCGAGAACCAGAACTTGAAGAGCAGGATGCCGCTGTTGACCAGCATGCGTTCCAGCTCGGGGCACTGGCGCAGAAACTCGAGATACTCCTGCCCGGTGCAGAAGCCCATCACGCGCTCGACTCCCGCCCGGTTGTACCACGACCGGTCGAAGAAGACCATCTCGCCGGCGGTGGGCAGGTGGCGGACGTAGCGCTGGAAGTACCACTGGCCCCGTTCCACGTCGCTGGGCTTTTCCAGCGCCACGACCCGCGCGCCACGGGGGTTGAGGTGTTCCATGAAACGCTTGATGGTGCCGCCCTTGCCGGCCGCGTCGCGCCCCTCGAAGAGGATGACGATCCTGGCTCCGGAGTCCTTCACCCAGCGCTGCACCTTGAGCAGCTCGACCTGCAGACCCGCCTTCTCCCGCTCGTACTCCTTGCGCTTCATCCTGGTCTCGTACGGGTAGACGCCCTCCCGGAAGACGCGTCTGATGACGTCGCCTGCCGGTGCGTCGCGCTCGCGCACCTGTTCTTCGCTCATCGCGGCCCCCTGTGGACGGTCATCGGTCCCCCCTGCCCTCGAGTCGCCGCGGGAGGATCAGGTGGAGCAGTTCACCGCCCTCGTCCGCCCTCTTCCAGTCGTCCGAGGCCAGGCCGACGACCGCCACGGCGCCGGTGGGGAACCCGGCTCGCACGCGGTCGATCTCGCTCTGGTCACCGGTGCGCGACAGGTAGGCCGCCAGGGCGTGGCTGGAAGGGTTGTGCCCCAGCACCATGACGGTCTGCGCGCTTCGGGGCGTGGCCGCGACCGTGGCCAGCACGATCCGCGGCGACGCCAGGTACAGGTCCCGGAGGAATTCCACCCGGGGGTGTCCGTCGAAACACGGCTCCATCCGGCTCCACGTCTCGCGTGTCCTCGCGGCGGTGCTGCAGTAGACGACATCGGGGATGCAACCGAGTGCGGCGAGCTCCGCGCCGACCAGCGCCGCCGCCCGCCGACCGCGCTTCTTGAGCGGCCGGTCGTGGTCGCTGAGGGTCATGTCGCCCCAGCTCGACTTGGCGTGTCTCGCGAGCATCAGCCGCCGCATGCGTGTGTCTCTCGGTTGGTGGTCCGTTGTATCTTGTGGGGAACGCGCGGGCGTGCGCGCGAACCCGTTCCGTGTCGGCGGTTGACCGCTTGCCGGCGGCAAACGCGACTCGGAGCCCGCAATGTTAACACGTCCGCGACGGTGATTGCACGTCGGACAGTGTTCGGTTGCTCTGGAAGCAGTGCAAAGGCAGGTTGGGGATCCAGCAGTCCCTGGATAATTCCCGCGTCGCAGCGACGGCGGCGCTCTGGACAGCCCTGAGGTAAAGAGTACGTTACATTTTGTAATGTTCTCATTACAGACGAACAGGTTAGCGCCTCGAGTGCGTGAGCACCGCTGCCAGCGCGGAGTGCATCGCCGCCCGAATACGGCGGGGACTGATTCACGGACCGCCAGGGGAGATTGCAATCAGCAACAGGAGAAACGGACCATGATCGGTACGACCCGCTCGGTGCGAGGAGCACATGCTGCGCCGCATCCCGCCCACGACCGGCTGACGGCGGCCCACCTCTCGCCGGAGGTCCAACGCCGGCCGGAGACACCCCGCCGCCGACCGCAGCTGGCGGGAACGCCAGGACGCACGCCCCTGGCCGGCCTGCTTGCGGTGGCGTTGTCGGCGGCGGTCTGGGCATGCGATGTCCCCGAGACCGCGCAGTTGCCGGCCGAGTGGCATCCGGCGCTCTCGACCTTCGCGGAGACGGTGGCCGCCGATGTGGAGAACGACAGCGTGGGCGGCGTGACCGTGGCTCTGGCGCGCGACGGGGAGGTCCTGTGGGCGGAGGCCTACGGCTGGGCCGATCCGGAGGCCGGAATCCCGGCTGCGCGCGAGACGATCTACCGGACCGGGTCGATCTCCAAGTCGTTCACCGCCGTGCTGATGGCGATCCTCGTGGACGACGGGGTGGTATCGCTGGAGCAGCCGCTGGAGTCGCTGGTGCCCGAGATCTCCGAACTGCAGGAGCGGCCGGCGGAGGCGAATCCCGTGCTGCGCCAGGTCGCGAGCCACACCGCCGGATTCGGGCGGGAACCCGGGCTCCGCGGTGCCGCGACCGGACCCATCGGAACATGGACGGAGCGCATCCTGGAATCGATCCCCACCACTCGCTACCTCACGCCTCCGGGCACGGAGTATTCGTATTCGAACATCGGCTTCGGCATCCTGGGATTCGCGATGGAGCGGGCGGCGGGGGAGCCGTTCATGGACCAGGTCGAGGCGCGGATCTTCGAGCCGCTGGGGATGGAGAGCAGCACCTTCATCGTGGGGGACGCGCTTCTGCCGATGCTCTCGCGGGGGCACGCGAACAACGCCGACGGCGACGTGAACACGGAGCGGCCCGCCCAGGAGCACAGTGGGCGCGGGTACAAGGTGCCGAACGGCGGCGTCTACTCGACGGTGGACGACCTTGCCGCCTTCGCCGCGGGGGTGATGGGACGGGGCGGCGTATCCCTCCTCACCGACGAGATGCGCGGGGAGGTGCTGGGCGTCCAGACTCCGGAGAATCCCGAATCGGGCTACGGCCTCGGCTTCTCGATCGCCACCGTGGACGGCCGCGTCTTCGCTGGCCACGGCGGGTCCGTATCGGGGTACACGGCGCACCTGCTCTTCGAACCGGCCACCGGCCTCACCGTGGTGCTGCTGCGCAACTACAACCGCGGCCGCACGAACCTCGGCCGCGCGGCGCGGGAGCTGTTGTCGGGACTGCCGGTGGGCTGACGCGCCTGGCGGTCCGTGGATAATCCCCGCGTTGCCCGGTGACCCGGCCGGGCGCGGCCGACTCGCGGACGGAGGCTCGCGGGCGGAGGCTACTCGCCGGAGCGGAGGCTACAGCACCCAGTCCGCCCCGACGCGGATGACCAGCCCCCGGTTCCTGGCGGAGTCGTCGGCGACATCCGAGATGTTGAGGATGCCGAAGCCGTACAGCGCCTCCACGACCATGTGGAAGTCGACCACGTCGAAGGACATACCGGCACCGCCCGTGACCCCGAAGTCGTAGATCTTGAAGGGATCTTCCGTGTTTTCGCCGCAGCCGGTACGCTGCGACCTCCCCATCGCGGACACCGATGCCGAGCACGACACCCTGAGCCCCAGCGTCGGCCCGGCGAGCAGGTAGGGTCCGGTCCCCAGCGCCACCTTGCCGAGCGTCGCGACCTCGAGGTACGCCAGCCTGAAGTTGAAGTCGAAGTCCTCGGGCAGTTCGTCGGCGGTGAACCCCGTGCCCCGCTCCGTGTACGACGCGGACAGCGCGAGCCCGATCCCGCCCCGCATGCGCGACGCGGTGACGCCGACGTGGATCCCGGCGATGGCGGAGGGTTCGATCTCCTCATCGGCCGTGGCCATTTGGCTGAGCGTCATGCCGGCCCGGCCACCGATGGTTGTCTGGGCGGTGAGCGGGGTGGCGCATGCGAGCGCGGCGAGGACGGCCAGGCGACATTTCATCGGTTTCTCCCCGTACCGGGCGGTTGACCTTTTGCCATTATTCATGGGCGGCGGAGGAACCGGCCGCCATCCGACAAGAGCCACAATAACACACCTGGAGACAAACACGAATGTCCGACACACCCCTGGGCCGTTTCTGCTGGAATGAACTGATGACCACCGACTCCGCCACGGCCCGCGACTTCTACGCGAAGGTCACCGGCTGGGGCACGGGCATCTGGGACGGGGGCGAAAAGCCCTACGAAATGTGGATGAACGGCGAAATGCCGGTGGGCGGACTGATGGATCTCCCGTCCCCCGAAGTCCCGCCGTGCTGGTTGACCTACCTCTCAACCCCCGACCTGGACGCCACGCTTGCGAAGGTGAAGGCCAACGGCGGGACCGTGCTGAACCAGCTGGCGGTACCGCAGGTGGGCCGGTTCGCGGTGATCGCGGATCCGCAGGGGGGTGTGATCGCGGTGCTCGAACCCGAGGGCGAAACGCCGAGCCACGACGGCCCGCCGGAGCTGGGCGAGTTCTCCTGGCGCGAGCTGGCGACGACCGACGCCGACGCCGCCTGGGCGTTTTATGCGGAGGTCTTCGGCTGGGAGGACGCGGGCCGCATGGACATGGGCGAGATGGGGCACTACCAGGTCTTCGGACGGGGCGGCCGGCCGCTGGGCGGCATCTTCAACGGGCCGCCGGAGATGCGTGCGGTCGGGTGGCTGCTGTACGTGCGCGTCCCCGACGTGCACCGGGCGGCGGAGACGGTGAAGGAGCTGGGCGGCAAGCTTCTCAACGGTCCGATGGAGGTTCCGGGCAACGACTACATCGCGCAGTCGATGGACCCGCAGGGGATCGCGTTCGCGGTTCACCAGACGGCGGCGGATGTCGCGGCGAAGCAGGCGGGCGGAGATGCCGCGTCCGCCGAGCCGTCGATGGCGGGCTGAAGGAAGGCGAAGGAGGCGACATGGTGCATCGCGCGGGGTGGCTGGTCTGCGCCGGGGTCATGCTCGCCGGGGCGCTCGGTTGCCGGGCGGAGGAACCGGCCAGCCTCGTGATTGCGGGGGGCATGATCGTGGATGGGGATGGGGGACCGCCGCGGGCCGGGACGGTGGTGATCGCCGGGGACGCGATCGTGTCGGTGGGGGAGGGGGGGCGCGCCGCCCTCGACACGATCGACGCCACCGGGCTGGTCGTGGCGCCGGGCTTCATCGATGTGCACAGTCACACGCCGCCGGCGATCGCGAGCGAGCCGCTGCGCCTCAACGAGGGGGTGGTGCGGCAGGGGGTCACGACGGTCTTCGGCGGCCCCGACGGCGCCTTCGCTCCGGCGCAGATCCTCGCCCTCATGGAGGCGTACCACTACCAGGGAACCGGCACCAACGTCGCCTTCTACGTCGGCCACAACGGGATCCGGCGCGAGGTGATGGGGTTCGACCAGCGGCGCCCCCCGACCGAAGACGAACTCGAAGTGATGCGGGCGCTCGTGCGGGAGGGGATGGAGCTGGGCGCCTTCGGCCTCTCGACCGGCCTGATGTACGAGCCCGGGATGTTCGCCGACACGGAGGAGGTGATCGCGCTCGCGCTCGAGGCCGCGGCCTACGGCGGGGTCTACGATTCCCACGTCCGCAACCCGGTGCACGCCTTCGTCGAGTCGGACCGGGAGGTGGTGCGGATCGCGCAGATCGCGCGGCTCCCCGGCAAGATCGGGCACCTGAAGGCGGTGGGGCTCCACAACGAGGGGGCGATCGAGGAAATCATCGCGCTCGTCGAGGCGGCCCGCGCCCAGGGCACCCGGATCGTGTCGGATCAGTACCCCTACGACGGGGCCGCCACCGCGAGCCTCACAGGCGTCATCGTCGCGCCTCAGGGGCTGGAAGGACTCGATGCCTTCCGCAGCATGCGGCGGCAGGGGCGAACCGACGAGGGGATGGCGCAGCTGAAGGCGGCGCTCGCCGATGCGGAGTCGCGCGCCCGCCTGAAGGATGCCAGCGAGAACGGGGTCGGCGGCGGGTTCGCCTGGCTGAAGGCGACGGGGTACACGAGCATGCGGATCACCAGCTCGCAGGACTACCCCGAGCTGGTCGGCGCCTACCTGTCGGAGATCGCCGAGGCGCGCGGCCAGGATCCCTTCGACGTGGTGGCCGATCTGATCATCGGCTCGTCCCGCCCCGTCAACGTCACCCTCGGCGCGATCAAGGAACACGATGTGCGGCGCCTCATGGTCCAGCCCTGGAACATGATCGCCAGCGACGGGGGCTACGCCGACGGATCGGACGCGCCCACCGGGCACCCCCGCAGCGCGGGCACCTTCCCCCGCCTGCTCGGCCACTACGTCCGGGACGAGGGCGTCCTCACGCTGGAGGAGGCCGTGCGCAAGATCACCTCGCTGCCGGCCGACTTCCACGGCATCGCGGATCGCGGCCGCCTCGCGCCCGGCATGCGCGCCGACATCGCCGTCTTCGACCCGGCGACGATCATCGACCGTTCCGACTGGGACCATCCGCAGCGCTTCGCGGAGGGCGTGATCCACGTCCTCGTCAACGGCGTTCCGGTGCTGCGCGACGGCGAGGTGACCGGCGAGGCGCCCGGCGAGGTGGTGAAGCTGCAGCCGCCCGGCGGTTGAGGGGCGACCGGCGTTGATGGCGACCTGCGGCGAATGAGCGGCCGGCGATGCCGGGTGGCCGGCGGTTGATCGGCGCCCGGCGGTGACGCGACCGCGGCGATGAATGGCCGGCGATACTGGGCAGCAGCCCGGTCGATGAGCGGCTGACGGCAATTCGCAGCCAAAACGTAAACCAAACATTACAAAATGTCATGTTCTCCATACAAATCCGCCCTCTGACCCGCCAGGATTGGCCGGCGGTGGCCGAGATCTACCGGCAGGGGATCGAGTCCGGCAACGCCACCTTCGAGACTGAAGTCCCCGACTGGGAGAGCTGGAACGCCGCACGGAGCCCGGATTGCCGGATCGTCGCGGAGGCCGGCGGCGATGTGATCGGATTCGCGGCGCTCAGCCCGGTTTCGGGGCGGTGCGTCTACGGCGGGGTCCACGAGGCGATGATCTACATTGCCGAGCGGGCACGCGGGCAGGGCGTAGGCGGAACGCTCCTCGGCAGGCTCGTTGCAGAGAGCGAAGCGCACGGCATCTGGACGCTGCAGGCCGGCATCTTCCCGGAGAACACGAGTTCGATCCGCATCTTCGAGAAGGCCGGCTTCGAAATCCTGGGGACCCACAGGCGCCTCGGCCGCTTCCATGACGGGCGCTGGCGCGACGTGGTGTTGATGGAGCGCAGAAGCCGGGTGGTGGGAGTGGACTGACGGCCCGGGTTGACGGCCTTGCCTCGCCCGGTGGGGGCCTCGGTTCGCGCGGTGGACCTCGGTTTTGCCAGAACGGCGTTTCCCCCTACGCCACCTCGATCCCCTCATCCAGGAACACGTCCTGGATCAGGTTCAGGAGCTTGACCCCCTCCGCCATCGGACGCTGGAACGCCTTGCGCCCCGAAATCAGCCCCATCCCCCCGGCGCGCTTGTTGATCACCGCCGTCCGCGCCGCCTGCGCGAAGTCGTTGTCGCCGCTGGATCCGCCCGAGTTGATCAGCCCGGCGCGCCCCATGTAGCAGTTGGCCACCTGGTAGCGCGTCATCTCGATCGGGTGCGCGTCCGGCACCAGCTCCGAGTAGACCTTGTCGTGAGTACGCCCGAAGCCGACAGCCCGGTAGCCCCCGTCCAGCTCGGCCTGCTTCTGCTTGATGATGTCGGCCTCGATGGTGACCCCGAGGTGATTGGCCTGGCCCGTCAGGTCGGCGGCCGCGTGGTAGTTCTTCCCGCCGGTGTTGAAGGCGGACTGCCGCAGATAGCACCACAGCACGGTCACCATGCCGAGCTCGTGCGCCATCTGGAACGCTTCCGAAGTCTCCTGCAGCTGGCGCATCCCCTGGTCGGATCCGAAGTAGACCGTCGCGCCGACCGCCGCCGCGCCCAGCTCCCACGCCTGCTGCACGCTCGCGAACATCACCTGGTCGTATCGGTTGGGATAGGTGAGCAGCTCGTTGTGGTTCAGCTTGACGAGGAAGGGGATTCGGTGGGCGTAGCGGCGCGAGATCGAGCCCAGCACGCCGAGCGTGGAGGCGACCGCGTTGCACCCGCCCTCCAGCGCCAGTTCGACGATGTTGCCGGGATCGAAGTAGACGGGGTTGGGGGCGAAGGACGCGCCTGCGGAGTGCTCGATCCCCTGATCCACCGGGAGGATCGACACGTAGCCCGTGCCGGAGAGCCGCCCGTGCCCGAGGATCGACTGCATGCTGCGCAGGACCTGGGGATTCCGGTCGGTGCCGGCGACCACCCGGTCAACGAAATCGGGTCCGGGGAGGTGGAGCCGGTCCCTGGGGAAGCCCCGCGCGCGGTAGGTGAGAAGGTCTTCGGCCTCGGCGCCGAGGAGGTCGTGAATGCGGTCGGATGCGGGCATGGCGGTGGGTGGGTGGTGGGTGGTCGGTGATGGGTGTGGCGGACGCAGGTGTGGCCATCGCGCCGCCGCTGCCCGTTAGTGTGGTCCCGACGGGTTCCGGTGTCCAGTGCGGGGATGGGTAACGGTGGACTGCCGGTCGGGTTCCCCTGCCGGTGACCGGGGCTTACCTTCAGGCACAGGCAACAGGAGAGGAGACGGAGATTGCGAAGCAAATCGGAATCCAGGCCACGGAGGGCCGCAGGATGGCCCGAGACCGAATGCCCAACTGCTGCAAGCAGCCCCCTTTCCCGCTTCGGCGCAGGCAGGGGCCGTCTGTGGGCCGCATTCGGCGCGGTATCCGCAGTGGGCATGCTCGCCTGCGGCGGTGATCCGGTTGAACCCGACCCATCGGAAGAGGCGCTCACCACCGAGGAGGCGCGGGCGCTCTATCTCGGGATTCAGGAGCTGCTCAATCTGGAGGCGGACCCGCCACACTTTACGGTGATCGAATCCGTCGGCGATACGATGATTACGGCCCACTGCAATGGCGGTGGCACGGTCGTCGCAACTCTATCGGCAGGGGAGATTCAGCAGGGCGATACGACCCGGCTGAGCATACGGGCGAAGATGACCCATGACGGCTGTCAGCTCCCGGAGGTCAATGGTCATGCATATGTGGTCTCCGGCGAGCCGGATATCTCGATCACAACCACTCTGATCGCGGTCGCTTCCGAACAGGTCTTCGCGATGGATGTCGAGGGCTTCGCGAACGGTGCGGTACGCTGGTCGCTCGGTGAGCGGATGGGCGAGTGCAGGGTCAACATGGTACTGCTGCTGGACGGGATTAACGGGATGGAACCCATAACGTCCATGAACGGGACGATGTGCGGGCACGAGCTGAAGGTACCCATAGAGATCATCACGGAGGGGACGTAGTGAACCGTCCCCCCCAACGGGTCCTGAGGGAAGCCGGACGCATCCGGCGCTAAAAGGGAGCCGGTTGCGGGCGGGGCCGCCGCCCGACTGTTGCCGGGGCCGGCGTTCTCGCGCATTATCGCTGGTGAGCGCAGGCGGCTTACCCACCATTCCGCCTGCGCCGACTCCCGGATGGAAGGACGACGATGACCAGACACGCCGCGCGGTGCGCGCTGATTCTTTTCGCAGCCGCACTGCCCGGGGGCACCGCCACCCCCCAGCCCCCCGACCCCATCGTACGGCTCGAAGCCGCGCCCCCCGAAATCGCCATGCGGGTCGGCGACGACGTGCAGGTCACGGTGACCGGGATCACGCGCTCCGGCTCGCGCGTCGAGGCCCCCCCCATACGGCTTGTCGGTCCCCGCGACGGCCTGCGCGTCCTCGACGGCACCGTAACCGCCCTCGCGGCCGGCGAGTTCGCGCTCATCGCGACCCTCATCCGGCAGGACCCCCCGCCCGGCTCCGATCCCGTCACGCTCCGCGTCCCGGTATCGATCGGCTGGCCCCCCATCGCGCGGGTCGCGGTCTCTCCCGTCACCGGCCACCGCCTCCTGGCGGGCACCACCATCCGGCTGCGCGCCCGCGCCGAGCACGCCGACGGCTCCGCCCGGCCCGACCTCGAGCCGGCGTGGCGCAGCGGCTCCCCGGACGTCGCCACCGTCGACCGCTTCGGGCGCGTCACGGCCCACGCCCCCGGCACGGCCACCATCACCGCCACCGTCGACGGCGTGGACGGCACCCTCACCCTCACCGCCGACCCCTTCACCGGCTCCACGCTCGCCATCACCGGCGGCGTCTCCCGCGCCCGCACCGGCGACGTCATCGAATTCGGCGCGGAGGTGCGCGGCCCCGACGGCGAGCCCGTCGGCGGCGTCCCCGTCGAGTGGTCCCACGGCTGGGAGGAGCCGGAGGGAATCCTCGCGCCGTCCGCGCCCGCGCAGATGCAGGGCGGCCGCTTCGTCGCCGACGTGCCGGGCATCTACACCGTGATCGCCGACGCGGGGCCGCTCACGGCGCGCACCTCCTTCCGCGTCGTCCAGCGCGACGTCATCCAGCAGATCGAGATCCACGGCCACGGCCGCGAGCAGCGCGTCCGCACCACCGACTTCTGGGTCTTCGAGGGCGTGGACGGCCGCGACTACGCGCTCACCGGCGCCAAGCGCTCCGACGGCTACGGCTTCGTCTGGGACGTCACCGAGCCCGGCAACATCGTCAAGACCGATTCGATCCAGGTCGACGCCCGCTCCGTCAACGACATGAAGGTGTCGCCGGACGCGCGCTACGCCACCATGACCCGCGAGGGCGCTTCGGACCGCCGCAACGGCGTCGTCATCCTCGACCTCGCCGACCCCGCGCACCCGAAGATCGCGTCGGAAGTCACCGACTACGGGCTCACCGGCGGCGTCCACAACGCGTTTCCCACCGACGAGCACGTCTTCGCGCTGGCCGGGGGCGACAAGTACGTGATCCTGGACGTCAGCGACATCTACAACCCGCGCTACGTGGGCGAGTACAACCACCCGGACAGCCGCCTCCACGACGTGTGGGTCCTCGACGGGCTCGCCTACTCGGCCGAGTGGCAGAACGGGCTGGTCGTGGTGGACGTGGGCGACGGGCGCTGGGGCGGATCGCCCGAGAACCCCGTCTTCGTGAGCAGCCTCCCGGTCCCGACGGGCGGCACGCACGCCGTCTTCCCCTACATCTCGCAGTCCACGGGGAAGCACTACGTCTTCGTCGGCGACGAGATCATGAGCCGGCGCGGGCTGGCGTGGGAGGGGCCCGGCCAGGGCAGGGGGTCCTACCAGCTCCCCTACGACCCCGAGACCGGGATGAACGGCATCCCGCTGGCGACCCAGGGGTATATCCAGATCATCGACTTCTCGGATCCGGAGTCCCCGGAGATGGTTGCGCGCTACGAGGTGCCCGAATACGGAACCCACAACATCTGGGTGGAGGACGACGTCCTCTATCAGGCTTACTATGAAGGCGGCGTGCGCATGGTCGACGT
Organism: Gemmatimonadota bacterium; assembly: GCA_022822445.1. Classification (GTDB taxonomy): domain Bacteria; phylum Gemmatimonadota; class Gemmatimonadetes; order Longimicrobiales; family Gaopeijiaceae; genus Bin94. The sequence continues at coordinate 137,423 of JAJEBR010000024.1, forward strand.
TTCCGGCGAGCTGATGGGTAACCTCTACACGCAGGGACGAGAGATCGCGGTCTTCAAGGCCTACGATCCGATTGGTTATGTTCCCAATTCACCGATGGCGTGGAGCGCGATGCCCTTCAAGGGCCGCATCTTCTTCTCGGACACGAATTCGGGACTGTGGTCGGCGAGGCTGGTGCCGAGGAGCCGGCCGATCAGCTGACGGACGGCTGACGGGCCGGGGCCGCGGGCCGGGCCGCCGGGACGGGCGGGCCCCACGCCGGTCGGGAGAACACACCAGGGCGGGGAGAGACGGGCGCCGCAGGCGGGAAACCGGCCGGCGGGACGAGCCGACAACCGGATGCTGAACAATGGAATCCTACCTGGTCTGGATCGCGATCGCCGTCGTCGTGGTTCTCGCGCTGCTCTTCGTACTCGTGAGCGTCTTCTTCGGATGGGGGGAGTGGCTGCGCGGGCGGCGCAACATCGACATGTCGCTGGACGCGGGCGTGCGCCACCTCCTCGATGGCTACCTGAACGAGTTCGCGCGCCGCCTCGGGTGGGACGACGCGTCGACCGAGAAGCTGCGCGCCACGGGCGAAGAGGTGTTGATGTCCCTGGCCGGGTACGATGAAGACGCTGCGGGAATGCGGCGCCTTCGGGTATCCGTCCGCCAGGAGAAGGGTGCCGCGGTGATGGAATTCCTCGCCGCGCCCCAGGGCACGAACTTCGAGGAACAGCTCAAGCTCCTCGAACAGCACGCGGTCCCGGTCGAGCAGGAGCTGTCGCTGCGGCTGCTCAAGCACTACGCGTCGTCGGTCCGCCACCGGCACTACCACCTGAACGACCTGGTGACGGTAAGGGTGGAGCGGGCGAAGTAGAAGAACTCGGAAGTCAACTCGGAAGAGGCTGCTTCCGAGTCCTGCTTCCGAGTCGGGTGGGCGGCCTTTGCCCGGGCCCCGTCGGCGGCTCTCGTCCGCCGGTGCCCGGCAGGCGGTGAGACGCGAAGCCGGGAAGCGCACAGCTGGAACCCGGGAACCCGATTTCCGGTCCGGCGTATCCAGCCACATGGATACTCATCATCAAGGACGTGCGCGGCCGGTCCTCGTCACCGGCGCGAGCGGATACGTCGGCGGACGCCTCGTTCCCGCGCTGGAGGCGATGGGCGAGCGCGTGCGCTGCCTGGTCCGCACCCCCGAGTACCTGAAGGGCCGCTTCTCGCCCGCCACCGGGATCGTCCGTGGCGACGTACTCGATCCGCCCTCCCTCCACGCCGCCCTGCAGGGGGTCCACACCGCCTACTACCTGGTTCACTCCATGGCGTCGCGCGGCGACTTCCGGGAGCGGGACCGCGTCTGCGCGCACAATTTCGCACGCGCGGCGCGGCGGCACGGGGTGCGGCGCGTCATCTACCTGGGGGGACTGGCCGGTTCGGCGGGCGCTCGCCGCCGCCACGAGCTCTCGCCCCACATGGCCAGCCGCCAAGAAGTCGGCGACATCCTGGCCCGCGACGGGCTCCCGGTCATCGAGTTCCGCGCCTCGATCATCATCGGCTCGGGTTCGCTCTCCTTCGAACTGATCCGCGGGCTGGTCAACCGGCTTCCGCTGATGGTCACTCCGCGCTGGGTGCGGACCTCGGCCCAGCCGATCGCGATCGGCGATGTCGTCGCCTACCTCGTGCAGGCGTTGAGCGTGCAAGCCGACCGGCACGTCGTCTTCGAGATCGGGGGTCCCCGGCGGGTGACCTACGGCGAACTCATGCAGGAGTATGCCCGCCGGATCGGCGTGCGGCGGGTCATGGTCCCGGTGCCCTTCCTCAGCCCGCGGCTCTCGAGCCTGTGGCTGGGACTCGTGACTCCGCTGTACGCGCGCGTGGGCAGGAAGCTGATCGACAGCATGCGCAACGAGTCGGTCGTGCGGGATCCGGCGGCTCTGGCACGGTTCCCGGTGCGCCCGGTGGGGGTCGGAGAGGCGATTGCCGAGGCGCTCCGCGAGGAGGACCGGGAGATGGCGCGCACCCGTTGGAGTGACGCCGTGTCATCCGGGGTCGGGTGGCCGCACGCGGGGGGTGACGGTTCGCGCCGGGGTGGCCGGCGCCCCGGCTCGAGACTGGTCGACCGGCAGCAGGCCGTGGTGCCGGCCGCCACGCCCGCCCGCGCCTTCGGCCCCATCCAGCGCATCGGCGGAAGGCGCGGCTGGTACTTCGGCAACTGGCTCTGGCTGTTGCGGGGGCTGTTGGACCTCGCGCTGGGCGGTGTCGGGATGCGGAGGGGCCGCCGCCACCCGGTGCATCTCCGGCCGGGCGATCCGCTGGACTTCTGGCGTGTCGAAGCCTTCGAAGCCGGTCGGCTCCTCCGTCTGCGGGCCGAGATGAAGGTGCCGGGCCGGGCCTGGCTGCAGTTCGAGGTGCGGCCCACGAAGAGGGGGAGCCGGATCACCCAGACGGCAGTCTTCGATCCACTGGGATTGTGGGGCCTGGTCTACTGGTACGGCCTGTATCCCGTCCACTGGCTGATCTTCCGCGGGATGCTGAAGGGAATCGCGGGGGCGGCGCGCCGGGAGGTGCTCCGGCACCGGGATCCGGGCGGCCACCGGGCGACGGGGGTCTCCGGACGGGCTGCTGCGTGATCCCCTGTCGAGACCGTGGATGAACCCGCTGGAAATGCCGCGGAAGGTTCGCGCGGGCCGCTACCCCAGCGCCCGGGAAATGAACGCGACCGCACGCGGAATCGCTTCGCTGAGCGACAGGAAGTCGTGCCCGCCCGACTCGTAGATGAAGGCCTCGAAGTCGGGCGGCCCGCGCCCCAGCGCCTCCATCGTGCGGATCAGCGACTCGGCCTGCGAAACGGAGACGACGAAGTCGATGGTGCCGTGGTGCACCTGAAGCGGGGGAATGTCGGCCGCGAAGAGGACGGCTGAGCGTCGAACGAGTTCGAGCCGCGCCTCGGAGCGCGGCATGTCGCCGCGGATGTACGGCTGCACGACGGTCGAGTCCAGATGCGTGACCCCGGTCAGGTCGCGGGGCATCCGCAGCGCGGCCTCGCGCACGATGTCGCGCACCCATTCGTCGAAGAAGTCGGTGGGGCCGAAGAAGCTGACGATGCGCTCCACCCGCTCGTCGCGGATCCCGGTCAGGAGCGCCACGCCGCCGCCCCGGCTGCCCCCGAGCAGGTTGTAGCCGCCCGGCTTCGCCTCCGGCGTCGTCTCGAAGGCGACGTTGACGAGCGCGATCACGTCGTCGACGTCGTAGTCCCAGTGGCTCGAGGTTCCCTCCGAAACCCACTGCATCTCGCCATGGCGGAGCGGCTCGGCGCGGAAGGACGGGAGCACGTAGACGAAGCGGTGGAGGAGATCGTCACCCAGGCCCAGCGCGGCGATCTGCACATCGGCCACCGATACGCCGTTCTCGCCGCCGTGCAGGTACACCAGCATCGGCAGGCTTTCGTCCTCGGCCCCGGCGGGCGTGACGATCGCGCCGTAGTGGCGGTATCCCCCGACCAGGTGCGAGACGATGCGCAGGTTGGCCTCCGATCCCCCCAGCGAGAAATCCTCGGAGAGCTCGACGCGCACGCCTTCGGCCGGGGCGCTGCGACTCGCCCAGTCGGCGAGCACCACGTCCATCTCGGCCTGGGTGGCCGGCATGAAGAGGAGTTCGAGTTCGGCCTCGAGGTCCAGTGACTCGGCGGTGGCGCGGGCGCTGGCATTTCCGGATGAGACGGTGAGCGACTGCTCGCCGGGATCGGGGCCGAGGACCCAGATCACGGATGCGCGGCCGCCGTCGTCGGTGGCGACGGAGGCAGAATCGGTGTGGCCGCCGGAGGAGGGGGCGAAGGCGATGGCGGCGCCCGGGACGGGGCGGTTGGCGTCGTCGAGGACCCGGACTGCGACGCGTTCCTCGAGGGGGAGGCCCTGGACGGCGCGCTGGGCGTCGCCGGAGAGGATCTCGATGGTGGCCGCGACGGGGCCGGGGGTGGTGGTGGAGTCGTCGCCGCAGGCGAGGAGGAGGATGGGGAGGGGGAGCAGGGGGAGGAGCCGCGCCCGCATGGTGGTCAGCGCGGGGGTGGGGTGGGGGGGTGGGGTGGGGCGGGGGCGACGCCGCGCGGAAAGGGGAGTGCGGGCGAGTGAACGTGCCGGGACGCGATGGCGGGCGAGGCCGCGGCGGCGACGGGGTGGTGCCATGTGTGAGGTGTCTCCGGGTGGGGTGGCGAGACTGCGATGTGACCGAGACCGGCCACCGGGCCAGTCCGAAGCTATTACGGGCGGGGTGGGGCGTCGATAGCAACCGCAATCCTCTGCTTTTCGGAATGTTGCACCGCATGGAAGCGGTGGAGCACATCGGCTCCGGCATTCGGCGAATTCACGATCTCTGCCGTGAGTGGGGGGTGCCTGCCCCGTTGTTCGATGTGCCGGAACACTGGCTGACCGTGACCTTTCGGCGTCTCCCGTTGGGAGGGGACCGTATGGACGAGACCTCCCGGGGTTCGGGCCGGGACCAGGTCGGGACCAGGTCGGGACCAAGTCGGGACCAAGTCGGGATTCTCCGTAAGGCATTGTCGGAACGCCCAATGACCGAACTCATGGTGGTGCTGGGAAGGACGAACCGCACCAGGTTCAGGGACCAGGTTCTCAGGCCGTTGCTGCATGCCGGATGGATTGAGATGACCATCCCCGACAAGCCTGCCAGCAGGAGTCAGAGGTATCGCACTACCGCGGCAGGCAGGAATGTGTTGGCGGCGGTAAAGGGGGGTCGGGAGATGGGAGGATACCCGATGCCGGGAACACCGGGCCAGGGAGAACCGGGGGTGGTGAGGTCGCCGCGAAGAGAGTGGCCCGATGATGAGTAGCGAGGTGCCTGGAGGAAAGGACCGAGCCTAGTCGGCATCCGGTAGGCGGCCCGCCGATAGCGCCGCCGGGCGCGCCCACCGGGCCCCCGAGGGCCGGAAGTGCCGGAACAGGCGACCGACCAGCGGCAGCGCCGGTGTCGCTGGCGCCCCGAGGGCCCGGTTCGCCGACCCGATCCGGAACGCCAGCTCCCATTGGCGGAAGAGTGTCCCGTAGGCGGCCCACAGGGTGCCGCGCGGGTCGTAGATGTTCGTCGCCTCGGAGGACACGCCGTTGAGTTCGATCACCTTGAACCGTCCGGCCTGGATTTCCGCCATGGTTTCGCCCCGAATGTCGTATCGTCCGAAGAAGAACCCGTCGATGCTGCGGCTCACATCGTCGATCGCCGCGGCGAGCGCCGGGGTCTCCAGATGCGCCCCGTCGCGGAATTCGCATCCGAAGCAGTGGTTGCCCCGCTCTTCGAGGACGACCTCCTCTCCCTGGGCGGGAACACGGTCCAGGCCGGCCCCCAGGGTGCGCGCGAAGACCCGGTGCTGGCAGCGCAGCCTCCGGTCGTCGAGGACCAGGTCGCCCAGCGACCGCCGACCGTCCCCCGCCACCACCGGCTGCCGCTTTTCGGTGATCCCGAAGATCTGTCCGCGCTCCTCGCCAGGGAACCGGTAGTAGAAGACGCCCAGCTCCTTACCCGGCACGTATTCCTGCACGATCAGCCTGGGTTCCGGCGCGGCCAGTCGCGCGCGCAACGCCTCCGTGCTCCTCGCGATCGCCACCCCCGCCCCCCGCTCCCCCACGTCCGGCTTGACCGCGACCGGCAGGCCCCCCACCGCTGCGACCAGGTCGCGCGCTCCCCGGTCCGGCACCGCCCCATCGCCCGCCGCCCCGTCGCGCTGCATCCAGTCCAGCGGCCCCCCGTCCGGGACCACCCCTCGGTCCGGCGGTCCCCCATCCCCCGGCCCCCCATCCCCCGGCCCCCCATCCCCCGCCACCACCGTCCGCGCCACCCGCGCCCGGTCCCCGATCGCGCCCAGGATCGCCGATTTGGACTCCCCCACCAGCCCACCGTCGGGAAACGCCGGGTTGGCGGCGGTGAAGACGGTGAGCGACCGGTACTTCACGGCCAGCCACGCCCCCCACGCCAGGACCGGCAGGTAGAAGAGCCACGGCGGCCAGAACTCCCACCTCCGCAAGCGCGCCCAGCGGGCCAGGAAACGCCTCCTTCCCGCTGCGCTGAAGAGCGGCACTCCGACCCGGAGCGCGATCAGCGTCCCCAGGGCCGTCGCGATCAGCCATGGCAGCGTCCGATCCTGAAATGCCCCGATGCGCTCGGCCGCGGCGGCCCCGAAGAGCGCGGTGCCCCCGACCAGGAGCGGCGTCCAGAGCACGGCGGCCACCAGGATCCACAGGCTGAACGGGATCAGCGGCATCCGCACCACCCCCGCGGCCACGTAGGTGGGCAGGCGCGTCCCGGGTACGAAGCGGCCGCCGATCAGCAGCGCCGCGCTCCGCTCGGTGAACCATCGGCAGGCGCGCTCGAGCTCCTCCCGGCGGATCATCCACCTGAGCGGGGCGATCCGCGTCACGGGCCGCCCGATCAGCCGCCCGCCCGCGTAGAGCAGCAGGTCGCCCACCACGAGGCCCATCAGGCAGGCGCCCACCCCCGCCGCCCACGGCAGCGTCCCCCGCGCGACCAGCAGGCCCGTTCCGATGCACGTCAGGTCCTCGCTCACGAAGGTGGCGGCGACGATCAGCAGCAGCGTCACGAAGAGGGCGAACCCCGTGACCGGCGGTACGCTGGAGGGGTCGAAGGGGATGGCGGCGGCAGCGGCGCGCGCGGGGTCGGCGTTGGCGCGCAGGGTGGCCGTCCCGTCCTCGACGCGGTCCAGGAAGTCTCCGATGGGCGGCGCGATCCGGTTCGGCTCCAGAAAGGTCATGAAGTGGTTGCCATCCAGCATGACCATCTCGGACTGGGGCACGATGCGGTGGTGCTCCTCGGCCGCGGCGGCGGGAACGAGGGGGTCGTCGGTGCCGTGCACGATGAGCATCGGGCCGGGGTAGCCGCTCAGGATCCCGCGGAGGGGGCGCTGGTCGGTGTCGTAGAAATTCCGCGCGTAGGCGTAGCCGAGGAAGGCGTAGCCGAGGAAGGCGTCGTCGGCGTACCCGAAGTGGGGGACGAGTTCGCGCAGCCCCCGGATGGCGAAGAGCTGAAGGCCGTGGATGGCGTGGTTCAGGTAGTACTCGCCCAGCAGCTCGTATTCCTGCGCGCCGATGGAGGAGAGCAGCGTGAGAGACGCGATGCGCGCCGAGTCGGCCCGGAACATCTCCAGCGCGACTCCGCCACCGAGCGAGAAGCCCACCACGTGCGCGCGCTCGATCGCCAGCGAGTCCATCAGCTGAAGCGTCATCGCGGCGTGGGCCCGGATCGAGTAGTCGGGGACCCGGGTTGTGGATCCGCCGAACCCGGGCAGATCGGGGGCGATGGTGCGGCGTTCGGCCGCCAGTGCGGGCCCGAGTCGGCGGAACGCCCCTCCCGAACCGGGGCTCCCGTGGAGTAGCAGGACGGGGTAGCCGCCAGATTCCGGAGGCTCCGGGGGACCGCGCTCCGACGCTTCGGACAGATTCCGTGACAGATTGTGGGTAGAATCTGTCCAAGTGCGGAATGGGGACCCGTCTTGCGGGTGGGATTGAGCGAGCTGTGACAGATTGTGGGTAGAATCTGACCCCCATTCCCGGTAGGCGATCGTGACCGGGCCATGCTTCGGCGGCGGCGATCCCTCTACCTGCTGCAGTGACAGCCCCGGCGGCGGAGCGGGCTCGGGACGCCCCGCGCGCACAGCATGCGAGACGGCCAGCAGGACGACGTAGACCAGCAGGACCGCCCGCTTGCGGAACCGCAGCCATTTGGGGACCCGCAGCCGCTTGCGGACCCGCAGCCACTGCCGCCCGCGTCTCATTCCCCGGAGTCCGGCGGCGCCCTCCGCCCCGCGACCGGCTCGAAGTCGCCCAGCATCGCGCGCCGCAGATCGGCAGCCAGGGCCTTGCGGTCGCCTCCGCGCCCCTTGCGGTCGGTTGTCAGCGCCTTGCGGTCGCTCGTGCTCGCTTTTCGGTCGCCTGCCCGCCCCTCTCGGTCGCCCGCCCGCTGCGGTGCGTTGCCGAAGCGCACCGTGCACTCCACGCGTCTGAGCGCGAACAGTCCCAGGACGTGGGGCAGGAAGCCCGTGTCTCCCCACCAGCACACCTGGTCGCGGGCGGCAGGGCCGTCCGGTGGTGTCCGGTAGCTCAAGGTGAGCCAGTAGACGGGGGCGTTGGCCTCGGCGGCGTCGGCCAGGAGGGCGGGCTTGAAGGGCAGCATCGTGTCGCCTCCGGAGGTGGTGGCCTCGGGGAAGACGATGACGGTGTCCCCGCGCGACATGGCTTCGCCCATCTCCCGCCGCACCCGCAGCACGTCGCGCTTGGTGGCGCGATCCACGTAGATGGTGCCGCCGAGGGTGGCCAGGGGGCCCCAGAACGGCCAGCGGCGCAGGTCGGCCCTGGCGACGAACACCATCGGCATCACCGAATCGAGCACCGGGATGTCGAGGTAGCTCAGATGGTTGGAGACGACGAGCGCTCCCGTCGGCGGGGGCTGCCCCGCGGTTGCGACCCGGACCCCCGCGACGCGCATCAGGCCGCGCGCCCAGATCCGCTTCAAGCGCCGGCGGGTCCCGGCACGCAGACGCGCGCCCGAGCGGGGCCGGAAGACCGTCGGCAGCCAGGAGACGAGGAGAAGCGTGGCCATCGCGGTCGTCCAGAACAGGATCGCCAGGCCCCTGGCCGCGACCACCGGCCACCGGCCCGGCGGAACCGTGGGCGGCGCGGGATCCGGCTCGTTGCCAGAGGGCGGCTCATTGCCGGCCCGCGGCTCGCTGCCGGCGGCCGGCTCGCTCTTAACGGAAGAAGTTGCGGAAGACATGGCGCTCGAGTTGGCGCACGTCGAGCACGACCAGGAAATCGATGGTCCGGAACGCCCGGTCGATCGCCGGGGGGCCGCAGATCCTGGCGCCAAGGTTCAGATAGCTCTGGAACAGCGGCGGAATGTCGACCGGTTCCTCCGGGGCGTCTCCGTGGTGGTGCAGTCCGCACTCGAAGCCGGGCAGCGGCCAGACCCGCGCGTGCGGGTGGCGGTGGCCGCCCTTGACCAGGAAGGCGTGGGCGGCGTTGCCGACGCGTCCGTCCTGGGTGGTCAGCGAGCAGCATCCGAATAGGTGGTGCTTCCCCGTGTGGGTCAGGTAGGCCGCCAGTCCCCGCCAGAGCAGGTGCAGCACGCGGCGGCTGCGGTGGTCCTTCGCGATGCAGGCCCGTCCCACCTCGACCGCGTCGTCGATGATCTCCATGGGGAACTGCGAGAAGTCGAACTCGCGCGCGGTGTAGAAGCCGCTGTTGGCGGCCGCCATCGCCGCGGTCTGCATGCGGTAGGTTCCCACCACGTCGCCGGTCCGCCGGTCGGTGATCAGGATGTGGTGCATGACCTCGTCGAGGTCGTCCCGGTCGAGTCCGGATTCGAGGGAGGATGCCAGACCTTCCCCCAGCTCGAGGTTGAATACGGCGAAGCGCAGACGCTGGAGTGCGCGCAGCTCTTCGACGGTGCGGGCGAAGGTGAGGCGGTAGGGGCCCGACTCGACGGCGTCGCGCGGAAGCTCCGGCTCGGCGATGGGGAAGGCGGCGGCCTGGCGGCGGGTCGCGGCCGCGGCGGGGTCCCCCGGGGAACCCGAGCCTCGGCCGGGACGGGTCACCTCAGCCTCCGTATCCCCGCGGGATCCACATGCAGGAAGGTGGTGCCGCCCCGTTGCACGAGACGGCCGGTCATCCCCACCGGCGTGGCGATCAGCCCCTCCAGCGAGTCCCCGATGGGTTCGCCGCCGCTTCCCGCCAGGACGATCCCCTCGCGGCGCCCGTCCTCCCGGCGCACCTCCAGCAGCGGCGGAACCCCTCCCTTGATGCAGACCGCGGCGCAGGCCCGGTGGGTGATGCCCGACCCGGGGTTCATGACGCCCAGGTAGCACTTCGACCCCACGATCTCGCCCTCCACGTAGCGGTCGCCCAGGTCGACCTCCGGCACCTCGGGGGCGGGTTCGGCCGTCTCGCGGAGCGACACCGTGCCGGGCTCGACCTGGATCATGGCCTGCCCTTCCCGGTATGCGAGCGTCCCATTCAGCGAGGCCGCGCGCCCCACGACGGAAGCCACCAGCTCGTCCGCGCCGAACTTGCCGGGCGCGGTCAGCAGGTAGCGGGAGAAGTCGGTGTCGCCGGGGACGATGAGGGAGGGGTAGGGGTCCGCCACGACGAAGCCCTCGAAGGTGCGGACGTGGCCGAATTCGAAGTGGGCGGCGGGAAGGGTGCGCTGGCCGAGGGCGGCGAGGGCGGCGGCGAGGGCGGCCGCGCCCAGGGTGAGGAGGGCGATGCGGCGCAGGGAGCGGCGGATGCGGGGGGGCGGGGGATCCGTGTAGCCGACGTAGAAGTCCGTCATGAGGTCTTCCCGGGTGGGGGTTTGGCCGCGCCCGCGACCGGGAGTTGCGCGGTGCGGGAGGCCGTGCCGAGGGGGTTCGCGACCGGGTTCACCCACACGAAGCCGTCGTGGATGGCAACGTCGTAGGTCTCGATCCGGTCGTCGAAGGGCGGGGGGGCGCAGCCGGTCACGGGATCGTACTGGAAGCCGTGCCAGGGGCAGGTGACGCAGCCGTCGATGATCCGGCCTTCGCCGAGCGGGCCCATCTGGTGGCGGCAGACGTTGGAGATGCAGGAGATTTCGGTGCCGTTGCGGAAGACGGCGACGCGCTCGCCGCCGAGCGGGACTACGCGGCCCTCGCCGTCGGGGATATCGGCTGCGCGGACGTCGCTGCGGACGTAGCTGGGGGAGGCTGCGGGGGCTGCGGGGGTCGCTTCGGCCGAGGGCGTGGCCGCCGGGTCCACAGGGGCGCCGAGGCCCCCCGCTCGCTCCGCGTCGGCCCGGTCGCGGCGTCGCTCCGCGAGCCCGGTGTACAGATGGAGCGCGAAGACGGTTGCGGCCACGGCTCCGGTCACCGGCCACAGGTATTCCTTTCCTTCGCCCTGCAGCGCACCCAGCGCCACATGTCCCAGGAGGACCGCGTACGCCCCGTACACCGCCATGTGGAGCCCCTTCCAGACCCGGGGCGTCAGGTTGGCGAGCCAGAAGTCGTGGCTGGTCGCCGCCATCAGGAAGAGCACGCCGAGGACGATCGCGCCCAGCGGCTGGAAGGGGAACGCGCCGTCATCGGTGAAGCTCCCGTCGCTGGAGAGGACGCTCGCGAGCGGGTTGACCTCGCCCAGTGCGTGAAACTGTACGGTAGCGAAGGCACCGTGCACGAACGCGACCAGAAAGGTGGCCACGCCCAGGTGGCGGCGGTTGTAGAGGACCGGAAGGAAGCGCGGCGACATGCGCGCCAGAGGGCCGATCAGCAGGATGAACGAGAGCATGACGAAGCCGAGGCTGCCGGTCGCCCTGAGCAGCAGCGTCTCGAAGGTGATGTGCGGCTGGGTGGCCAGGGTGATCGCCGTGAAGGCACCCAGGTACATCACCATGCAGAGCGCGATGAGCAGGTCGTACTTCCTCTTCTGCGGGGACCAGCCCACGCCCCGGTAGACCTGGCTCACGGCCGGTCTCCCGGGATGGCCTCCGCCCCCGCCGCCGGCTCGCGGGTCCATCCGGTTTCGGCGGTCTCCGGGCCTGCCGCCGCCAACGGTTCCGGTTCCGCGCCCGCCGGCGCCAGCGGCTCGGGCTCCGGGCGCCCCGAGAAGGCCAGCCACCCGTAGAGGAGGACGCAGGCGGCGAGAATCGCGCTCGCGAGCACCACCCACAGGTGGGCCGAACGGTGGCCGCTCCTCATGACCGCTCCTTCGCCCCGGCGCGCCGCCACTTCACGAGCATGAGGGGCCACAGCGCCACCACTCCCGGGAAGGTCAGGACGCGAAAGCCCCAGGTTCCCCCCTTCGCGGCGGGATCGATGGCGCCCGCACCCCGGAGCGCGAACGGAACGGCGAAGACCGCGCCGACCGCGCCGTAGATGACCAGCGCGGTCACCACCGCTTCGGCTGCCGGATAGGGAATGGGAAGACCTCCGTCGGGGTTGGTGGAATGCAACACGCAACCTATCATCATGGGGATTTCGCCGCGATCCCACCCGCGCGCGCCGCGATCGGCGCGATCAACGGGCTGCCCGGAGCCGGATTCTCCCTGCCCCCGCACCTGGCTCGGGCCGGAACCCGGGAACGATCGCTCACCCCGGTACTACCACCAGGGTAACAAGGCCCTCGAACCCCCGCACGCTCCCATGATCATGCAATCCGCCGCCACGACCGCCACCAAAGTCGCCACCTGGAGCCAGCTGGAAGACCGCCGCCCGGCCTACGCCCTCGTCGCCAACGTGGACCTCGTCGTCATCCGCTACGACGATCAGGTCTCCGTCCTCTTCGGCCGCTGCCTCCACCGGGGTGCCCTGCTCTCCGATGGCCACATCCGCGGCGACGACCTGATCTGCGGGGTCCACAACTGGGACTACCGCTACGACACCGGCGTCAGCTCCTACAACCCGGAGGAGGCGCTCCACAAGTTCGGCGCGTGGATCGACAACGACGCCGATGCCGTCTTCGTGGACGAGGCCGAGGTCGCGGCGTGGCACGACAGGTTCCCGCAGGCCTACGACCGGGACGAGTACCTGGGACTCTACGCCGACATGCACGGGACCCCGGAGGAGCCGTTCAACCACTACATCCAGGAGCTCGCGCGGAATGGGCTGGAGAAGGTCGGACATCACGGGGTGGTGTCGGCGATGGGGGTGCCGCTCACCGAACTCCCCGGGTGGAGCGACCTGCAGATCCTGACCGCGCAGCTCGCCACGCGCCCCCTCGCGGACGACGACCCGGTGGGCACGGAGCTGGTCATCGGTCCGCGGGCGAAGCGGCCACTGCGCCTCGAAATCCCCGTCTTCGTGAGCGACATGAGCTTCGGAGCCCTGAGCGAAGAGGCCAAACTGGCGCTCGCAAGGGGGGCGGAGATGGCCGGCACCGGCATCTGCTCCGGCGAAGGCGGCATGCTGCCGGAGGAACAGCAGAGCAACTCGCGCTACCTCTATGAGCTGGCGTCCGCGAAGTTCGGGTGGTCGATGGAAAAGGCGCGCCTCTCGCAGGCCCTCCACTTCAAGGGGGGACAGGGGGCGAAGACCGGGACGGGGGGACACCTTCCCGGAACCAAGGTGACGGGGAAGATCGCCCAGGTGCGCGGTCTTGAGCCCGGCACACCCGCGATCAGTCCTTCACGGTTCCCGGATCTGGTGGCTGCCGGAGATTTCCGCGCCTTCGCCGACGAGGTGCGCGCGGAGACCGGCGGCATCCCCATCGGCTTCAAGATGTCGGCCCAGCACATCGAGGCCGACCTCGACTTCGCGCTCAGTGTCGGCGTCGACTACGTCATCCTGGACGGGCGCGGCGGGGCGACCGGCGCGGCCCCCGAGATCTTCAAGAACAACATCTCCGTTCCGACCATGGCCGCCCTGGCCCGCGCTCGCCGCCACCTGGATGCGCGCGGGGTGGGACGCGACGTCACCCTCATCATCACCGGCGGGCTGCGCACCGAATCCGACTTCGTCAAGGCGATGGCGCTCGGCGCGGACGGCGTGGCCATCGCGAACTCCGCCATCCAGGCGATCGGCTGCCTCGGCATGCGCGCCTGTCACACGAACAACTGCCCCGTCGGGATCGCCACGCAGAAGGAGGAGCTCCGGGCCCGGCTGCAGGTGTACGCGTCGGCGCGGCAGCTCGCCAACTACCTCAACGCCACGGTGGAGCTGATGAAGATCCTCGCGCGCGCCTGCGGCCACGCTCACCTGAACGGCTTCAGCCCCCGGGACCTCACCGCCTGGAAGCGGGAGACCGCGGATCTGACCGGGGTGAGGTACGCGGGGGTGGGGTAGCGTCGCGCGCTTGCCGAAGGTCGCCCACTTGCCGGAGTGCCGATTCAGGAGGGTGTCCCATCTCCCCGGCGTCCCCTATCTCCCGAACGTGTAGTTGAAGTTGATGAGCGGGAAGCAGCATCCGACATCTCCTTCCGCTGCCCCGCCGAAGAGTCCGACCTCGGCAGAGAAGCGATTGCCGATGAAACGCAATCCCCCGGAGAAGATGGCGCCGATGGCGTCCGGAAGGATGTAGTTCTCGGTGATCAGCTTGATCCGGCGGGCGACGCGGGTTTCGGCGCCGACCATGAAGGCCGGCTCATTCGCGACTTCGTTTCCCGTGTAGAAGAAGCCGATGCCGGCTGAGAACGCCCGGAGATCATTGCCGAACGTACCCACGCCGTAGGCGATCCCCACAACTTCGTCATCGACCCCGAATGCGAGCGTTCCCACCGAGGCCTGCACCGTGGCGGTACGGACGAACTGCAACTTGCCACCGACATAGTACGGCTGGACCTCCCCGAAGAAGAGCGGTGCCCCTCCATAGATCATGAGGCGGTCGGTAAGCCCGACCGCAGCGAACGGCAGGACGATCAGATAGGTGCCGACGTACGCCTCGCCGTCCTCCAGGGTGCGGCCGGTCGCGGTGAAATACAGCCGGGTGTCTGCCGGATCCTCTCGCCAATACTCCCCTCGAACGAGCTGTCCGCCAGCCACACGAATGGCCCGGACCTGGGTGCGCGCGATCTCCAGCGTACCCCCGCCCACGGTCGTGATCACGACTCGTTGCGGATCGACCTCGGAGATGCGCCCAAAGACCTGGGAACCGTCGGCGAGACCGATCTCATATACGATGTCGCTCGGAGGGGGGATTTCGGGCACCGCCTGAGCAACGGTCGCGGTTGGCGGCAGGACCGCGCCCGCCAGCAGGAGGGCGGCGAGGCGAAGCGGCTGAACCAGGGCGACGGACAATGGGAGCAATGGCCGGCATGGGCTGGTCGGCGGCCGTTTCCGGATGCGGTTCATCTTCGTGTTTCCGGTGGGTGGGCGGGGGACTTCCGGATGGATTCCCGGACCTTCCCTACCGGGTAAGCTACCGGATGTTCCGGTGATGTGCATGGCCCGGGTGGTGGCCCGGGCACGGCTTGATGATGCCCGGAGAACGGCGGACTCACGGAGTTCGGGCGCGAGGTGGTGGCTGAGCTCGACGCGACCCGGGGTCTGGTGGTCGGGCGCGGGTCGGCAGAATGTCAACTTAACGTTCCATAATGACAACTGCGCTTGTCATTTCGGTGTTCGTCAGCGCCGCCAGTCGGCCGACTCCGGGATTCCGCGGCTGAAGATCAGTTCGAAGCCGGTTTCTGCCGCCAGTGCCTCGGCCGCCTCGCGTCCCGCGGGCCCGGGCGGCAGGTCGCGGGTGATTTGCCGTACCTGGCCGCTTGCGGGGTCGCGGAGGATCGCCATCGGCCGGTCGGTGCTCCTGTCCAGGGTGGACGACCCGCCTGGCCCCTCCAGGATGATGCTTGCCAGCCGTTCCGCCCACCCTTCCTGAACCGGCACGGCGAACAGGAACGACCCGCTCCCGTCACCGTCGGCGATCACGGGCATTTCGAAGCTCAGCGAGAACAGTTCGGCGCCTTCGGTGCCGCGGCCGGTGATTCGGTGCCGGCCCTCGGCGGTGGGGAGCGAGGGGGGTGCGTCGAGCACGAAGGCGGGATCGAGGTGGGGGGTGCCTCTGGCATCGGCGCCACCGGAGATGAAGAGGACGCGCGGCTGGGTGGTGGAGGCGGAGCCGTGGGCGCACGCAAGGGCTGCCGCGGTCAGGACGACGAGCAGCGCGTGGACGAATCCGCCCCGGCACCGGGAGACGCGTGTCGCCGCCGTCACGCCAGCAACTCCGGCAGGACCTCCCCCGCCGCCCCCCGCACGGCCACCTCGGCCGCGCGGGTCAGATCGGTATCCTGCGGGTTGACCTCGATGATGCGACCGCCCGCGTGCAGCGTGGCCAGGGGGATCCCCGCGGCCGGATAGACCACCGCGCTGGTCCCGATCACCAGGCAGAGATCCGCGCGCGCCGCCATCTCGTGGGCGCGTTCGAGCAGAGCGCTGTCGAGCATCTCGCCGAAGAGCACCACATCGGGGCGGCGCATCCCGCCGCACTCCGCACAGCAGGGCAGAGCATCGCCGTCGCCCAGCGGCTCGGCCTCGGCGCGGAGCCCGCAATCGTTGCACCGGTCGCGTGCGATCGCGCCGTGAATCTCGATCGGCAGCGCGGCGTCGGGTGGCCCATCCCCCGCCTCCTCGATCGCGGCCCGGGTGTGGAGCCCGTCGACGTTCTGGGTCACGATGCCCTCCGCGCCTCGCCCGTGGAAGAACCGGGCCAGCGCGCGGTGCCCCTCGTTGGGCTCGCAGGTGGACAGGAAGCCGCGGCGCCACTCGTACCACTCCCACACCGTGCGGGGGTCGCGCTCGAACGCCCCGATCGTGGCGAGCTCCTCTGGCCGGTAGTTGCGCCAGAGGCCGCCGGCGTCGCGGAAGGTCGGCACGCCGGACTCGGCGGAGATGCCGGCGCCGGTGAGCGCGACAACGCGGTCGGCCTCGGCGATGAGGTCGCGGGCGCGGGTGAGGGGGGAGGGGGGCAGGGCGGCTCCGGGGAATGAGGATTGGGGGTAGCGCTCGACTGAATGTAGCGAGGAGACCCGGAACGAGGCGTCCTCCAGATTGGAATCCGACCCCGGGGACAATTGTGAGACCGTGCTCCCGGATCGTCCAGCAGATCGCCCTCACCCGCCCTGCAAGTCATCTGGGGAGACAGTACGGGCCTGTACAGTACCTCCAGACGCACGGTCCTTCCCGAGGTTGCGGGATGTGGCATCATCCTCGACATCGATGTAGCCGATACCGGTGGGGACGGTGACAAGGACATTGTGGTAAACCGCGATCGTCAATGTAAGCCGGACTTTACTTTTGGTAATGTAAACATTACAGTCACCGGCCAACTTGACGACCCTCCGCCCCTTCCGCACCGTTGGACATGACCTTGCAGACTCCACCGTTCTCGATCACGTCGACCATCCTCGCGAGGGCCGAGGAGATCGGCGAAGCCATCGGCCGGGCCGAGGCCGCCGAGGTCGGGCAGGACCTGCGACTGAGGCGCGTCAACCGGATCCGCACGATTCGCGGATCGCTCGCCATCGAGGGCAACCGCCTGTCGGAGGAGCAGATCAGCACGATCCTGGACGGCAGGCCCGTGGTTGGGCCGCTTCGCGACATCCAGGAGGCGCGGAACGCCATCGAGGCCTACGACCGGTACCAGGAGTGGGACCCCACGAACGAATCGGACTTGCTGCGAGCCCACGAGATCCTCATGCGGGCACTCCTCGACGCCCCCGGACGCTACCGGACGTCGCCGGTCGTGGTGATGGACTCCGACGAGGTGCAGCACATCGGTTCCCCGGCGAAACGGGTTCCCGGTCTCATGGCCACTCTGCTCGAGTGGCTGGGGAACACCGAAGAGCATCCCCTCGTTTCGAGCTCGGTCTTCCACTACGAGTTCGAGTTCATCCACCCCTTCGAAGATGGAAACGGGCGACTGGGACGGCTGTGGCAGACGCTGATTCTGACCCGCTGGAACCCCATCTTTGCGCTCGTCCCCGTGGAAGGCCTCATTTACGCCAGACAGAGCGACTACTATCGCGCGATCAGGGAGAGTTCGGCCGAAGGCGAGAGCACCCGCTTCATCGAATTCATGCTGGACGCCATCCTGGCGGCGTTGCGGACCCCCCAGGTTACCCCCCAGGTCACCCCCCAGGTCGGCCGCCTACTGTCGGTCCTCCAGGGCTCGATGTCACGACGGCAGATCCAGGCCGCGCTCGGCCTGCGGGACCGCAAGTCGCTGCGGCAACGCTATCTGCTGCCGGCCTTGCAGGACGGCCTCGTCGAGATGACCCGCCCCGACGCCCCCAGCGCGGCGAATCAGCAGTACCGCCTCACCGACCTGGGGCGCCACGTGCGCGGGTAAGCGATTCGGGACGGAACCCTGACCCCGCCCGGACTCAAACCGCAAACATCCGCTGCAAGACTCCCAGCACCTCTCCCATGGTCCCGGTCTCCAATTCCCCCAGACGGCGCACCATCCGCACCTCGTCCACCGTCCGCAACTGGTCCGCGACCACGTACCCGACCTTGCCGCCGAACCGGCAAGCGATCCGGAAGGGGTAGGGGTGACCCCCGGTGGTCATTGGAGCCACGAGAAAGGTGCCAAGGTGATCGTTGAGTTCGTCCGGCGACACGACGACACATGGCCGCGTCTTCCTGATCTCGGAGCCGCGCGTCGGATCCAGTGATACCAGGTAGACATCCCCTCGGCGGGGAGGGCCTACTCCCATTCCCACTCCGAATCTTCGAAGACGGTTGGGACGGGATCGTCCAGCAGGCCACCCTCTCCCCGTTCCTCCAGCTCCCTGGCTGCCTCGGCCCATCCGGCCCTCGGCTCCGCCACACGCTCGAGCAAGAGGCCCTCGTCCACGACCCGCATCCGCAGGGGCACGTCAAGCCTGGCCGCCTCGACCAGCGCCTTCGGTATGCGAATGCCGCGTGAGTTACCGATCCTGATGAGTCGAGTTCGCATCGTGTTTGACTCGGGCTTTGAGGAGAATTTGTAATTACAAAGTACTTTCGGATGGATGTCCGAGCAAGATTACCGCGCCAGCGCGGACTGCAACATCACCGCACGCAGCCGCGGACCGCGACCGAGGATTCTGCGGACTGGCGGAAGCGACCGGGTTCTACCCCCAACGCCACCGGGCCCCGTCACGCCGCCGGCCGCCCCCCCTTCCTCGACACCAGCACCTTCCCCGGCACCGCCATCTGAATCACCCCGTCCCGCACCACGAACTCCCCATTCACCAGCACATGGTCGATTCCTTCGGAGTGCTGGTGCGGTTCCACGAAGGTGGCCCGGTCGGTGATCGTCTCCAGGTCGAAGACGACCAGATCGGCCCAGTAGCCCTCGCGGATCTCGCCCCGGTCGGCGAGGCCCATGATGCGGGCCGGGAGCGAGGTCTGCGCCCGGATCGCCGACTCGACCGAGAGCGCCCCGGCGGTCAGCGCGTAGTGGCGGATCTTGCGCGGGAAGGTGCCGTAGAAGCGGGGATGGACGGGACCGTCGCCGGGCCATGCGATCCCGCCGTCCGACGCGGTCGCGACCCAGGGCTGGGCGGCGTAGTTCTCCACGTCGGCCTCCGACATCGAGAATCCGCGGACGCGCCCGCCGCCCGGGCGGTCCCGGTCACCCTCCAGCTGCAGCGCAATCGCCGTCTGCACCGGATGCTCGTCCCGCATCGCCGCCACGTCGCGGAGGTTCATTTCCACGTAGTCCGGGTCCGGATAGTCGAAGATAACGACCCGTTCGGGGCCGCCGCGGCGCCCGATCTCGTGCCAGATGTCCATGCGGATCCGCGCCGCCGTCTCCGGGTCCCGCAGCCGCATCTCCAGCATGTCGGCGGGCGGCCGGGCCTCGCGCGGGTTCTCCGCCTCCGGGTCGGCCAGTGCCCAGCGGGGGACCAGGACCGTGCTGCCGTCGCTGCCGCTCGTGGAATAGGGGTACTGGTCGGCCCACACGCGCACGCCTTCGTCCCGTGCCCGCTGGATGAGCTGGATCGCCGACCCGCTCGACCCCCAGTACGAAACCCCTTTCGCCTTGATATGCGTCGCCACCACCCGCACTCCGGTCTGCCGGCCGATCTCGATCGTCTCCATGACCGCGTCCTGGAGCGTCGGCGGACGCCCTTCGTGCTGACTGGGCAGGTACCACATCGGATCCGGCCCCTCGGCCCGCTCGTGCGAGATGTAGACACCGTCGTACGGCGCAAGCTCCGTCGCCAGCTCGACCAGCTCGTCGGTCGTGCTCCACCGCGCCGGCGAGTACTCCAGCCCCGCCGTCAGCCCCACCGCGCCTTCCTCCAGTCCCTGCCGCACCAGCGCCGCCATGCGCCGGGTCTCCGCCGGTGTCGCGGGCCGCTGGAAGTCGTCCTGCATGACCATCCGCCGCACGGTCCCGTGGCCCACCATCATCATCACGTTGGGCCCCACCCCCTGCCGTTCCAGCACCTGGCGCTGGTTGGCGATCGGCCACGGCGAGCGCCCGTCCTGGTTCACCACGATCGTGGTCACCCCCTGCGACACGACGTTGGGCGCCGTCTTGCGGTGGGTGGAGTCGTTGCGGATGGTCCGGCCCCTGCCCTCCGCGTCGCTGTTGTCGGCGTGGGAGTGGATGTCGATGAACCCGGGCGACACGTAGCGGCCGGTCGCGTCGATCTCGCGGTCGGCCGTCGCCCCGGCGAGGTTGCCAAGCGCGACGATACGCCCGTCCACGACCCCGATGTCGGCGCGGAACCAGGGGTTTCCGGTGCCGTCGAGAATGCGCCCGCCGCGCACGATGAGGTCGAAGTGGCGGGTGTCCTGGGCGGTGAGTCGGGTGCCGGGCGCCGAGAGCACGAGGGCGATGAGGGTGCCGGCGAGCAGGAAGCGGCGGTAGTCGAACATGGGCTTGCCGATTGTGTTGAGGACTGAGATGGGGAAGCGGGAATTGTATCGTGCCCACACCGGGCGGGCCAGCGAAGGGCAACGGCCCCACGCGCCAGGTCGTCGCATTGACAAGCCCTGCGGGGCAGGCGGGTCCGTCGCGTTTCGTGAACCCGTTGCGGTCGCGAGCCCCATCGCGTTCGCAGGCCCGCCACGTGCGGGGTTATCGTGATCACGGGAGGTGATAACATGTACCGGTTGACCCGCACGCCGCGGTCGAAGACCGACCCTCGACGCGTCCTCCCCGTCGTCCTGAACGTTGGCGCGACCCTCTGCCTTGCCTGCGCGGGCACGGGAGACGATCCCCCCCGATCGGGGGCTTCGGGGGATGCAGAGTGGGAGATCGTCGAGGATCTGCGGCTCGACGCGGAAGCTGAGGACTTTTCACTGATCGGGCGGCTCTACGTCGGACCGCAGCGTGAGATTGTCGTGCCGGAGCTGCAGGACTCCCGGATGCGCGTCTACGACTCGGCGGGAACGCTGGTGACAATGATCGGGAGGAGCGGGGAGGGACCTGGAGAATTCCAACACGTTGGCCCCGTCTACTGGGCTGCGGACACGCTGGTTGTGGGGGATGGGAGCTTGGCGCGCACGACGTACTTCCTGGCGGACGGGACGGTGGCCCGCACAGAGGCTTTTCGATTCTGGAACCCGAGATTCGATGCCGAAAGACCGGACAGCACCTTCTTCGCTTTCGTCCCGCAGGCCATCGATGACGAGGGTGCGATGCTCGGGGCGGCCTATCTCCGTTTGCGGGAGTCAGCGGAACTCGTGGTTCTGCGGGTGCCGCGTGACGGTACGCCGGGCGTTGTCGCATCTCCTCCGCAGTACGAGGATGAACGTTGGAGCGTCACCATATCCGGCCTCACCAACCCGGTTCCCTTCGCTTTCCGGCCACGATCTGAAATCGCACCGGACGGAAGCGGGTTTCTGTTCATGACAGCCGATCAATCGACCCTCGACCCCACCTACAACCTGACGCTGGTCCGCCCGACCAACGACACGGTGTTTTCACGGTCCTACGCCTACCCCGGGGAGCCGATCCCCGATTCGGCCATGGAACGCGGCATCGCCGGTATGGTGCCGGAAAACAACCTTGCCCGTCGCTTTCGGGCCGGCGCGCGCGCACGGGCGCCCGTGGTCTACCCGCCGGCCTATGTCACGCTCGGCCTCGACGGGACGATCTGGGTGGAGCTGCGCCCCACCGATCGTGGAACCCCCGTGCACGTGATCAGCGAGGCGGGGGACCGGATTGGTTCCCTGCTCCTGCCTCCGCGGTCACGCATCCGGCAGGCCGGCCTGACGCACCTGTGGGTTACGGAAAGTGACGCACTCGGTCTCGCAGGTGTGGTTCGCTACCAGGTGATCCGGCCTGGCTGAGCGGCTGGGCCAGCCTTGGGAGCTGCGGATTGCGCGGCGCCCGCCTGACCTACGCGGACGCCTCCAGCCTGGCGTTCATCGAGCGGCTCGACATCGACACCGTGTGGCCCACCGATCACCACCTGGGCTTGACGGGCGCGGAGGTCTTGCCGAGAGGCTGAAGCCGCGGCCGCGGCATGGTCAGAAACCCCGGATCCGGGCGAAAGAGCGGGGTCGCCGGGACTGGCCAGAGCAGCGGCTGTGCAGTGACCGGCCCACCAGGCAGCACACCGGGGTCCGGCCGGGAATGCAGGACTGCCCCCCCCGGGACCGTGCTGGTCGGCACGGCAAGCACCAGGCCCTGAGGGGCAGGGCCCGTCCGCCTACGGCACTCCCCGACCCTGCGGAATCCCGTGTAGGAGGACAATGCCAGCCCTCCGCCGAGTACGGCCCCGAATCTGACGGCGTCACCATCGGAACTCGTAAGAGCGGTGGCGGCGCCGGCTACGGCGCCAACCGCGTCGATCAGGGGAATGAGTCTCCCGGTGGTGCATGCCCCGGGAGGCACCGGGTCGTTCGCTGGTATGTAACCCGGCGGTCCGTCAACGAGCACCATGGAACAACCGGAAGTCAGTGTTGCAAACGCGCCGATGGCGACCAGTCTGCGGTACATGTTGCACTCTCCTTGGGTCGGGGCCAATCAATCCAACCTGGAACCTACGGTGGCCCCGGCCCGAACGACAACGCTGCGCCGCCCGGCCGAACGGGGCGGAGACTTGCTGCACGGCCCTGCCGGCCACCCCACAGATCCTCCGCGACCGCGTGGAACGTCGCGGCCGCCGACAGCACCACCCCCGGCACCCCCGCGCCCGGGTGCGTTCCCGCTCCGACCAGGTACAGTCCCCGCGCCTCCTCGCTGCGGTTGTGGGGCCGGAACCAGGCAGTCTGGGTCAGCCGGGGCTCGATCCCGAAGGCGTTGCCGAGCGTAGCGTTGTACTCGGTCGAGAAGTCGTCCGGGGTGAAGACGTGCTGCACTTCGATCGCATCGCCCAGCCCGTCGAGCCCCCATGACTCGAGCGCGGCGATCACGCGGCGGGTCATCGGTTCGGACTCGTGGGCCCAGTCGATTCCCGACGCCGCGTTGGGCACCGGCACCAGCACATACAGGCTCTCGCAACCGGGCGGCGCCATGGCTGGATCGGTCCGGCTCGGCGCGTGCAGGTACATGCTGAAGTCGTCCGCGAGGACCTTGCGGTCGAAGATGTCGCGCACCAGGCCCCGGTAGCGGGGTCCCAGGATGATCGTGTGATGGGACAGGCGCGGATACCGGCGGCGCACACCCAGGTAGAGCAGGAAGCAACTCATCGAGTGCTTGATCCGCTCCAGCCGCCGCGCGTTCCAGCGCCGCCGCCGTACATGGCCCAGAAGTGAACCGTAAGTGTGCCCCACGTCCGCGTTGCTGACCACGATGTCGGCGGGGAGAAACGAGCGGCCGCGCGCCGCATCATCCGCCGGCCCGGTTGGCCCGCCCGGTGGCGGAGTGCCGGTCTCCACTGGCTCCGGTGTGTCCGCGGTCCTCCCGCCGCGCGTCGCCACCCGCACCCCCTGCACCCGTCCCCCGCGCACCTCGATCCGCCGTGCCGCCGTCCCCGTCCGCACTCGCCCGCCGATGTCACGGAAGAGCGCCGCGAACCCCTGCACAAGGCTGTGCATCCCGCCCTTCGCGTACCAGACGCCGCCCTCCTTCTCCAGGTACGGGATCATCAGGAAGATCGACGGGGCGCGGAAGGGGCTGCCGCCCAGAAAGAGGGGGTGGAAGGAATAGAGGAAGCGATGACGAGGGTCGCGAAAGTAGCGGCCGACGAAGCGGGCGACGGGTTTCCATGCGCCCAGACGCACCACCCGGGGCGCGAATGCCGCCATCTTCCCCAGGGAATCGAAGGGCCGCGCGCCGAGACCCTCGTCGATGACCGCGTCGTGGATGGGGCGGAGCCGGCTGAAGAACCGCGGCAGGCGAGCGGCGTCGCGGGCGTCGAACTTCGCCATCGAAGCCTGCATGCGTCCGACATCGGAGGTGTAGTCGAGGTGCGTGCCGTCGTGGAACCAGACCCGATAGAAGGGATCGAGGGGGACGAGGGTGACGTAGTCGCTCAGCCGGCGTCCCGCGGCCCGGAAGACATCGTCCAGGATCGCCGGGGCGGTGATGAGGCTGGGGCCGGTGTCGAAGGTGTATCCGGCCTCCCGGATCTGGCCCGCGCGCCCGCCCAGCTGGTCCCGCTGTTCGATCAGCGTCGTGGAGATGCCCGCGGCCTGCAGGCGAACCGCGGCCGCCAGCCCGCCGAAGCCGCTGCCGATGACGACGGCGCTCGATCCGTCCGGGGCGCTTTGTGCGGCCGTGTGCCGAAGCGGTCCGTCGCCGGGTCGGACTGCGCCGTGTGAAGGGCGCCCTGGCCGTCTCGTGACCTCCGCGGCGCTACCGGGCATCGGCGAAGTTCGGCTGCGGAGGGTTCCCCCGCAGCCGCCCGAGCCCCTGGTTCGCCAGCATCATCTTCTCCCGGAGCGTGGTGTACGCCCGTCGGTTGAGGTTGTCGTAGCCGTTCGCGCGGACCTTGTCCTGGATGCCCCGGTAGACCTGGGCCGCCACCGCGACCGGCCGCCGGAAGAAGGGCGGCAGGTACGGCATCCCCTCGTAGGCGGCGGCGTACGACGAATCCGCCACGGTCATCATCTCCTCCAGCAGCTCGATGTAGCACTCTTCCACGGCGCTGCCGGCCCGGGTGCGCGCCTTCATCGCGGCGAGCGATTCGGGGGTCACATCGTGTGCCGCCATGCGGTCCGCGGGCAGGTAGATGCGGCCCATCGCCAGATCCTCGCCCACGTCGCGCACGATGTTGGTCAGCTGCATCCCGTGCCCCAGCCCGTGTGCCCGTTCGAGCACCCAGGCGCCCCGCACCCCGAATGCCTGGGTGAGCCACGCGCCCACGACTGAAGCCACGCGGTAGGTGTAGCGGCGCAGCTCGTCCATGGTGGGGTAGAGGCGCGGCTCCACGTCCATCCGCACGCCTTCGATCAGCTCGGAAGCCAGATCGAAGGGAATCCGCTCTTCGGCCATACTCCCCATCACCACATCCGCCAGCGGGATTCCCGTGCTGTGGCCCTCATACGCCAGGCCGCAGATCTCGGCCCAGACATCGAGGGTTTCGTGAAGCCGCGCCACCGCGTCTGCGGACCCGACCGCCGGGTCGCTGGACGTGCCCATCGAGTCGACGGATCCGCCCGCCAGGCCGCCGGACCGGCCGGCCAGGCCGTCAGCGTCGTCCACCAGGTCGTCGGTGAAGCGGCAGAAAGCGTAGATCTCGCGGACGCGTCTGCGCTCGGCGGCCGGGAAGAGGAGCGACGCGAAGGAGAAGGTGCGGCTGTTGCGGGAGAAGTAGCGGCCCCACTGGGAGCGCGGTCCCAGCGCGAGGGCGCGGGCGGCGATGTTCGCGGCGGTCGTGGCTTCCGACATCCGCCGTCTGCCGGCCGGCGCCGGGGGGACGGCGATCGCGGCCGACGCTCCCTCGCGCGCGGCCTTCAGGCAGCGGCCGGTCCAGCCATCGACCAGTCCCACGATCTCGGGACCGGTGCGCAGGGCTTTCAGGCGGTCGACCAGCGCCGATGCGCGTTGTGCGAGTCGCGCCACGGCCCATTCGGCCATTGACCCGCCCGCGGATTGGGAAGCGCCGACCCGTGGGGACATGCCGCCGCCCCCGTACGCCCGTCCGTCCGTTATGCAGTCCGTGCCCGCGCTGCCCGGGCGGAAGAACTCGCGGGCCGCTTCCGCCGGGGCGCGCTCGAACCACTCGCGGCCGCGCGTGCCCAGAACGAAGGTCCAGGTGCGGTTGGTGAAGTCCTGCAACTTCGGCTTGCCGGTGTTCTCCGCGGGACAGTAGTCGAGGAAGTCGTCGACGAGCTGGTAGAAGGCGCCGAGCTCGACGCCGAGTTCGCGCAGCAGCTGCGGTGAGAGCGTGAGCACCCCCTCACCCGGCTTCCTCCCCACGCAGCCGGCCAGCGAAGCCGCCGCCCCGAAGAGGGCGCCGCTCTTCGCGCGGACCACCTCCTCGTAGCGGGCCGCCGGGTCGGGCGCGGCGGCGAGCTCGCCCTGCAGCTTCTCGCCGCGCACGGTGGCCGCCACCGCGGCGACGAACTCGGCCACGAAGTCGTCCCATCCCGTCATGAGCGCGACCCGGTAGGAGCCCGTCAGGTAGATGTCGCCCGCCAGCAGCGCCGCGCCGGGACCCTTGCGGGCCAGGAGGGTGGCCCCGTTGCGCCGTCCGAAGCCGCCGTCGAGCACGTCGTCGTGGTGCAGCGATGCCTCGTGCACCATCTGCACCGCGAGGCAGCCGAGCCAGAAGCGCTCGTCCAGCAGGCCGCGCCGGGCCGCCGGCACGAGGGAGAAGGCGGCGAAGGGGCGCAGCAGCTTGCCCCGCAGCGGCGCCGTCTCGATCCCGCTCCGCCGGGCCAGCCGCGCCGCGCATTCCAGCCCCGCTTTCAGCACGGATCCAGTGTTGTCGCCCTCCGCCTGTCGGCCGCCCAGCGGTCCGCCCGCCAGCGGTCCGTCCGCCACCGGCCCGCCCGCCACCGGCCCGTCCGCCACCGGCCCGCCCGCCACCGATCCGGCCGCCACCGGCCCGGCCGCCACCGGCCCGCCCGCCACCGGTCCGACCACACCCGCTCCGCCACCCAACCCGGCGCCGCCATCCATCCCCGGCCCGCCATCCATCCCCGGCCCGCGATCCATCCCCACTCCGCTACCCACGGCCCCACCTCCACTTCACGATCCCGAGCACCCCCAGCGTCAGCACCACCGCCAGCCAGTACCCGGCGACCATCGTCATCGCCAGCGACAGCGCGAGCACGGTCGCGTAGTAGACCTCCATCAGCCGCCCGGGCACGCGGTCCGCCACCCGCCCGGCCTTCACCGCGTCGAACACGGCCATGATCAGCACGCTGGTCCCGAACCACCCCGCCAGGTTGACCAGCGGCATCCCGTAGTAGATGCCCTCGGATTCCCACACCCAGTACGGGGAGAGCTCGCTCATTGCGGGGTCGAGAGTCAGGTCCCAGGTCGTAAGCAGGAGCGCCGCCAGTGCCCATCTGGCCATCCGTCCGCCCACCATCCTGCGAGCCAGCACATACGACGGGAAGGCCATCATGAACCAGCTGAACGGAATCAGCACCGGCACCAGCCCGGCCACCTGGATCCCGAGCATTTCGGTGTAGCGGTAGCCGCTGAAGGGGAACCCGGTGGCCGTCCCAAGCAGTTCCATCCCCAGCGACAGGGCGCCCGCCACGAGGAGCCCCGGAATCCAGCGCATGCCCACCCGGGCGGTCAGCGACACCGCGAGCACGACGAATGCGATGATGATGTGCCCGCGCGCGAAGATCTCGAAGGCCGGCGCATAGAAGCCCCGCGACGACGGGAACCGCGCGAGCAGCTCGGGGTGTCTGCCGAAGGAAGCGAAGCCCGCGAGCGCGGTCGCCGTGAATAGCCCCAGAACGATCAGGCCCCAGGCGTCGAGCCGGCGGAGGGCGCGGCCGGAATCACGCATCGGGCCCATCCAGCCATTGACCGAAACCGGCCAGTGTGGACAGAACCTCGGGACTGCCGAAGGGCCATTGGCACCCGCAGAGGTCCACGCCCCGCGCACCGCCTCCGCCGAGCACCAGCGAATACGGACTGCACCGGTCGGCGAGCCGGCCCGCAACATCGACGAATCGGCGAACATCCGCGGTCCCGCGGGGCGGGGTGAACGACACGCACACCAGCGAGGCCTCGGTCGCCTGCTGCGTCGCGACGATCTCGGCCACCGGCAGACCCGTGCCGAGGTGCTCCACTCGCCAGCCCCGCTGAACCAGCATCAGGCGCACAAGGAGCGATCCGAGCAGGTGTTGTTCGGGCTCGACCGTGGCGACAACGGCCGTGGGGCGCGCGTGAGCATGGGTGTGGCCGGAGTCATCGAGGCGCGCCGCCACAACTCGACGCTCTTCGTGCCTCGCCCGGTCGAGCAACGCATGGATGGTCTCGGAGACCTCCCGGCTGGCGGCACGCTCGGCCCGGATCGGCAGGTCCCCCCGGGCCCATCCATCTCCCACCCGCTGCATGAAGCCCCCGAACACCCCATCGAGGATGCGGGCATCGATGGCCCGTCGCGCACTGACCGCCACCTCCCCCGCGCGCGGCGCCTCCCCGGGCCCGCCCAGCCCCGTCACATGCCGCAGAAACCGCCCGATCGGCCGGGTGCGGCCCGCCTTCAGCCAGTCGATCAGCAGCTGCTGGGCCGGCTCCGGATCGCCGCTGTCGAGCGCCTGGACGGCACGCCAGACCGGCCCCGCGTCCGCGCCGAAACCGTGAAGATAGACTTCGTGCCCGCGCTCCCTGGCCACCCGCAGCGCGAGTGTGAGCGAGATGCGCCGATGCCCCCCGGCAGTCTTGGAAACACGGAGTCCGGTGCCCGGCCCAGCCGGCTCGTCGGAGGCGACCGCCCGCGCACCTCCGACCGAAGCGGAAGCGGCCGCGCCCCGGAACCAGCGCTTCACGGTGGAGGGGTGAATGCCGATGAGTTCGGCCACGTCCCCTGTGGTCAGGGTCTCGGAATGTTCGCTGGCCAGGCCGACCAAATCCGCCTCCGTAGCCACGGATGAACGACTGATGAGAGATAACTCATCCCAGATTAGTTTAAAATCGTTCATTATGCAATAAAAAGTCGATTTTGGAACGTGCTTTCCATTCCCTCGGCGGTATGTTGCGTGCTACACGAGGGGAAAGAACCGGTTCCCGGGGTTCCACATCCCCAAGACAGTCAGGCAGGACGGGAGACGGATGCGGCGGCGGATTCAGGACGCACCAACTCCCGGGGCGGATGCCATCGGCCCCGGCGCGGTCGCCTCGGTTCCCCCGGGCGCAGGCTATGGCCCGCGTGCTGCGGTCGTCCAGGTCTCCGCGCGCAGGCCACGACCCGCGTGGTACAGTCGTCCAGGTCTCCGCGCGCAGGCCACGACCCGCGTGGTACAGTCGTCGAAATCTCCGGGCGCAGGCCACGACCCGCGTGGTAAAGTCGTCGAAATCTCCGGGCGCAGGCTATGGCCCGTGTGCTACGGTCGTCCGAGTCTCCGAGCGCAGGCCGCGACCCCGGGCGCCGTCGGCTCGGTCAGTTCCCCGAGCGCACGTACTTCGTCAGCCCGCCACCGGCGGCGCGCAGCGAGATGGGCCCTTCCGCGGCGTAGACGTTGCCCTCCCAGTCCACCGCCACGCCCTCGCCGGCGAAGCCGAACGGCCGCTCCTCGGAGACATCGTGTGGGGGGATGAACCCCGTCACCCTGTCCTCCGAAGCGTGCCCGACGCGGATGCCCGTCATCCAGCCTGCGTGGTTGCCGTCGTTCGACTCGGAGTCGATGGCGTAGAGGTTGTCGTCGCGGTCGATGAAGAGGCCGCTGATGCGGCTGAACTGGTGGTACGTGTCGAGCAGGTTGCCGTCCTGGTCGAAGATCTGGATGCGGTGGTTGCCGCGGTCCGCGACGAAGAGGCGGCCCTGCGAATCGAAGGCCATCCCGTGAGGCGTGCGGAACTCGCCCGGCCCGTCGCCGATCACGCCCCACTCCATGATGTACTCGCCCTCGGGCGAAAACTTGATGATGCGGCCGGTGGAGCCCTCGGGAATGCGCGCGTTCTGTCCGCTGTGCCCGTCCGAGACGAAGATGTCGCCGTTCGGCGCGGTGATCACGTCGCAGGGCTCGTTGAGCAGGCCGGGTTCGATGCCCCGCCTCCCCGGCTGGCCCAGGGTCAACAGCACCTCGCCCTCGGGGCTGAACTTGAAGACCTGGTGGCCCTTGTCCACCGTGCCCATCGAGTCGGTGACCCAGACGTTGCCGTCCGCGTCCACGTGGATCCCGTGCGGCAGGACGAAGAGTCCCGCACCGAAGCTGGCGAGGACCTCGCCGGTCTCACGGTGGAACTTGAGGATCGGGTCGACCAGGGTTTCCGCGCATCCGCCGGCCAGCCCCACACCGCCGCAGCGGTCGTAGGCCCAGATGTGCCCGTCGATCGGGTCGATGTCGACGCCCGCGGTGGAGCCCCACTCGCGCCCGTCGGGGAGGTCGACCCAGTCGGCCATCACTGTCGGATTCGGGTTCGGCAGTCCGGCTGCGGCCGGATCCTCGATCATCGCCGGATCGATGGGGGTCGCGTCCATCTCGTCGGCGGACTCGTTCGCGGCCTCCTGTGCACATCCCGCGGCCCACAGCAGGCCGGCCAACAGCGCCGGCGTCCGGATTCGGGAAACGATGCGCTTGCTCATGACGGCTCCTTGCGGCTTCGGACCCTTGTGCGCCCCGTTCGGGCACCCCTGGACAGGCTATGGTGCGGTGCGGGGGGGGGTGTAGTCAAGGACCGGGCTCTACTCCAACCCCACCAGTTGCACGCGGTACATCCGGTAGACCGGCACGACCCCTTCCTCGTCCACGCGGGCAAGCCAACCGGGGGCGATGAGGCGCAACGTTGCGTCCCGCACCTCCGGCACCTCCACGACCTCGGAGAAGAGCACGCGCCCCGATTCGAGGTCGAGCACCTCGATGACGTCCTGCCACGAGCCGGGGCCGTATTGCCAGCCGCCGCCCTCCGGATTCGCGGAGGACCTTTCCAGCCGGTCCCGCCAGTCCGGTGCCGGCCGGTCGAGGCTGAGCCAGAGCCTGCCTTCCGCGTCAAGCTGCATCCCCGTCACTGCGGGCAGCGGAGGATCGTCGGGCGGGCCGCGCATCGGGTCCGGGTGCGGAGCGGGGAACCAGTCGACGGCGCGGGCATGAGCGGAGAGCAGCTCCCCCGTTTCCGGATCCCAGCGATCGATTCGGTATCTCCTCTGGTGGGCCGACAGGACGGAACCGTCCGGCGCGACCTCGAGGTGACGCCGAAACTCCTCGACCGGGGCAAGATCCACAACGGTCACTTCGTCGAGTTGTTGAAGGAACTCGCCGTCCTGGCCCACGACCTGGATGGCGAACCAGTCCCGGGCGGTCATCCATGGCTCCCCCTTCCGGGCATCCAGGGAATTCAATACGACCGATCCGTCCCGCAGGATCTCCATGTCCAGGCCGGTGCACTCCAGGCACGGCACCCTGGCCGTGCGAACGACGGTGAAGTCGGCGTCGAGCACGGTGATTCGCCTGACCTGGTCGAAAACGTAGAATCGGCTGCCGTGATCCCTCACCCGGTATGCACGCTGGTACTCGCCCGGCCCCTCTCCCTGCCGCCCGATCCGGCGGAACGACGAGCCGTCGGCCGCGAAGACGGTGAATTCGCCGGGCGTGTAGTCGAAGGTCATCACGAAGCGGCCATCGGCGAGCCGATGGAAGTCCCGCGTGTACGCGATCACGGATTCGCCGTCGGTGCCCAGCACGGCGTCGAGGGTGAGTTCGATCGAGCAGGTTGTGCAGAGGTCTTCCACGAGGGTGGTGACTTGCTGGGCGCTGGCGGCACCGGGCGCGGCGAGGAGGGCGTGGGCGGCGAGAATGGCCACTGCCGCGAGAGCACGCGCGACGTGTGGTTCTTTCATGGTTTCTCCGATTCCGGCGGTCTGTGGTTCGTGCCAGCGGTTCAATTCAACCCCACCAGACCTACACGGTACATCCGGTAGAGCGGTACGATCTCTTCCTCGTCATAGACGGCCAGCCAGCCGGGGGCGAAGAATCGCGTCCGTGGCGCCGGGGCCACGTCCACCGCCTGCGACACCAACACTCGCCCCGATTCGATGTCCACGACTTCAATAACCGACTCCGACGCACCGGGCCCGTACCGGTATCCCCCTGCCGGCCATTCCGGGTTGGGCGCGGTTCTCTCCAGGTGGTCGCGCCAGTCGGATGCGGGCCGGTTGATGTACAGCCACATCCGCCCGGCTTCGTCCACCTGCATGTCACTCACTGACGTCATGGGCGGCATGTCGGGCCCGGCAATCCGCAGCTCATTGTCTTCTGGCCACCAGTCGGCGTCACGCACGAACGTCTCGAGGAGCTCGCCCGTCGCCGGGTCCCAGCGGTCGACGCGGTATTCCAGCTGACGGGCCGAGAGCAGGGAGCCGTCGGGCGCGATCTCGAGTTGACGGAAGGGAGTCGCGGCGCCGATCCCCCGGGTCTCGTCCATCGAGTGCCGAATCCGTCCGTCCTCTCCCAGGATGTGGACGACGAACCAGCTGTCCGCGGCTCTGAGTTCCTCGATGGTCCGGTACTGCGAATAGCCGCCCCTGGGAACGGCGAAATCCATCGCGAGCGAGCCGTCCGGGAGCACGACCATGTCCCGCCCGTCGCAGGTGGTGCTGCACCCTGTCGGCAGGGTGCGGATCACTTCGAAGTCACGGTCCAGCACGGTCATGCGCCTTCTTCGTCTGTCGAAGACGTGCAACTCATCGCCGTGCTCGCGCACCAGCCATACATGCGCGTATTCGCCGGGTCCCTCGCCCGCCCGGCCCACGCGCCGGAACTCCGAGCCGTCCGCCGGGAAGACGGTGAATTCATACGGCACCGGGTAGTCGAACGCCATCACGAAACGGCCATCGGAGAGGCGCTGGATGTCCAGGGCGATCCCGATCACCGATTCGCCGTCGGTGCCGAGCACGGCATCGGGGGTGAGTTCGATCGAGCAGGTTGTGCAGAGGTCTTCCATGAGGGTGGTGACTTGCTGGGCGGGGGCGACGGGGGAAGTGACCAGGAGCGCCAGCGGGGCAAGCAGGGCTGGCAGTCCGTGCGTGATTCCCGCGTTGCACCGAGGGCGGCGAGGCGCCGGGCTGGCATATACGTTCGGGTTGGCATCTTGTTGTGGCCACTGTAGTTACGTTTTGGTCAGCCCGGTTTCCCGCTGATCGACTCCCGCCACTCCCGAAAGTCAGGCGCGAGCCCGGCGGCGGTCTTCCAGAGCCTTCCTAAGCTGTCCTTCGTCGGCCCTCTGATAGCGCAGACCGCCAAAGCCTCGAATCACGGCAAGAAACCACGTAAGTCAAACTGGGACTGCACGATCCGCCATTCTTGCCGTTGCGAGGAAGCAGGTTCTATCAGGCCGCGTTGGCGGGTAAGCCCGAATCGAATGGCGGGAATCCCTAGGATTGCGCGAGACCGTTTCGGGCACCAGAGGAGGCCCAATGGACGTAAGCTGTACCCATCGTTCACGACCCCTTTGCGCTTCTTCGGCTGGCCTTCAGGAAATCGTCAATGAGCGCCATCAACTCGTGGATCGTCGCAGATCCGCCACCGATCAGCCCCGCCGTCAACACGACATCGGTGAAGTGGAACACGGCTTGCTGGAACGACGCGGTGGCACCGCCGGAATCGAAGAGCACTCCAAGAAGCCGCACTCCAGACAGAGATACCATGATCCCGAGCGTCAAACCGAGGAGGAGTGCACGCTTCTGGGTGCCTGCCTTGTATTCCTGCAACTCGCTCTCGACCGCCGCCCTGTCACTCTCTGCCGCCGTTCGCGCTTTCTCCTCGATGAGCGATTTCCCGCCTTGCCGCCACGCCTTGATGAGAACCTCAAGCGAACGCTCCACGAACAGGGCGATGATGTAGAGGATGCCCAACTGGCCCAGTGCCCTCAGGAACAGATCATCACCAGTTGCCTCGACCGGTGTCAGGGAATCCCGGAGGAGGACGACGACGACGGCCAGCGCCAAACCGCAGAGGGACATCCAGACCCGTCCGACGTTGTGCTTCATACCGTGTGCCTCCCGATCATTCGGCGGTCCTTGCGACAGCCGCGCCTGAGCGCGGTGCCCGTTCTGCTTCACTCCAAAACGTAGCAGCCCAGGGGCGGATTGATACAGGCATGGCTGCACTTGGCCATCCGAGAGCGCACCCTTCCGACGAACCTGGACCCCGATTCCAACTAGCCGATGAGGGGATTGCGCCACCCCGAGCGTGACGAATCGGCATCGTTCGTCCCCAACCCGCTCGACTCGGCCTCGACCGACCAACCGGCGATCCGTGTCAGGCGCGCGACGTTAGACTACGTTGAATCCGGGCACGTGTGGTTACCGGCGCGCCCTCGAAGTCATGGATGAACCCAAACCTCCGGTCAGCAATCGGGAGAGCCTCTGGTGGCAGACGATACTCAACTCCGCGAAGGCCAAGTCCTGACCGGTCCCTCGTTCAGCGAGCCGATGCTGGTGGAGACGGTCCGGGAGAACGGGAGTGGCGTCTGGGCGGTCGGCATGGTCGGCCAGCGTTCCGAGCGGTTCCGCCGGGTGACGTTGACGGCTGACGACATCGCGGCGCTGAAGATCGCCGACTCGATGCTCTCGTATTCGGGAGACGGGCGACGCCTGCGCTTGGCCTTGCAGGCCTACGCGCTAGGCATCGCGTACGAGTTCGATCCCTACTTCGGGCTCTCGATCTCGCGGGTGGATCCGCTGCCCCACCAGCTTGAGGCCGTATACGACCACCTGCTCAAGCTCCCGAGCGTGCGCTTCCTGCTCGCCGACGATGCCGGCGCGGGAAAGACGATCATGGCGGGGCTGCTGATCCGCGAACTGAAGCTCCGTGGATTGGTCGAGCGGATTCTCGTGGTCTGCCCCGCGAACCTGTCGTTCCAGTGGCAGCGGGAACTGAGGGAGAAGTTCCACGAGCGGTTTCTGGTCCTCAAGGGTGGCGACATCCGCGACCAGTTCGGCCTCAACCAGTGGATGGAGCGGAAGCGGGTCATCACGTCGCTCGACCTCGCAAAGCGCGAGGAGATCCTGCCGGGCTTGCGTCAGGCGCATTGGGATCTGGTCGTCGTGGACGAGGCGCACCGGATGTCAGCGCGGGACGAGAGCCACAAGAGCCAGCGCTACCGGCTCGGGGAACTGCTCCGGGACACTTCGGACCACATGCTCCTCCTCACGGCCACCCCGCACAAGGGCGATCCTCACAACTTCACGCTCTTCCTTCAGCTGCTCGACCCTGACGCCTACGGCGACGTGAAGTCGATACGGGAGGCGATGGATCAACAGCGTGCTCCGTTCTACCTGAGGCGCACCAAGGAGGCGATGGTCTACTTCCCCAAGCGGGACGCGGACGGCACTTGGACCGCGCAGCCTGTCTTCACGAAGCGCATCGCGCAGACGGCCGAGTTCGCCATCGACGGCGCGGAGTTCGAGCTTTACCGGGAGATCACGCGGTTCGTGAAGCGGCAGAGCCAACGCGCCGCCGATGAGAGCGACAATCCGCGCGCGCGGGCGGTCGGGTTCCTGATGTCCCTGTACCAGCGGCGGCTCGCTTCGAGCACCCATGCCATGAGGCGGTCACTGGAGAACCGGGGCAAGCGGCTTGAGGAGGGCCTGAAGCAGGCCCAAGCGCTTGTACGGACGATCCCGCCCGATCTGCCCGACTGGGACGAACTCGACGAGTTCGAGGACGCCGAGCGCGAGCGTCTGGAGCGTATGCTGGAGGCGGTGACGCTGGCGGGCAACGCCGAGCACGTGCGCGAGGAAATCGCCGAACTGCGGCAATTCGCCGAGCAGGCCAAGGCCGTCGAGCGCTCGGGTACCGAGGCAAAGCTCAACCGGCTGCGGCGGATCATGGAGGCCGAGGGGTTCTTCGACCGACCGGATCAGCGGCTGCTCCTGTTCACTGAGTTCAAGGACACGCTCGACTACCTGATGGAGCGGCTGGCGGATTGGGGCTTCCGCGTGGGCTGCATCCACGGCGGGATGAAGCCTGGTTCCAGAGACGAGCCCGGCACCCGGCTACACGCCGAGCAGCAGTTCCGCGAGGGCGGGATTCAGGTTTTGGTGGCGACCGAGGCGGCGGGCG
This sequence comes from Gemmatimonadota bacterium, assembly GCA_022822445.1. Lineage (GTDB taxonomy): Bacteria > Gemmatimonadota > Gemmatimonadetes > Longimicrobiales > Gaopeijiaceae > Bin94. Next base: position 172,939 of record JAJEBR010000024.1, read on the forward strand.
AGGGGATCAACCTCCAGTGCTGCCACATCCTCTTCAACTACGACATACCGTGGAACCCCAACCGCTTGGAGCAGCGGATGGGGCGCATCCATCGCTATGGCCAGCAGCGCGACTGCCTGATCTTCAACTTCGTGGCGACGAACACGATCGAGGGCCGGGTGCTGCAACGGTTGTTGGACAAGCTCCAAGAGATCCGCGACGCGCTCGACGACGACGCCGTGTTCAACGTGGTGGGAGAGGTTCTTCCCTCCGCGCGGGTCGAACGGGTGCTCCGGGACTACTACGCTGGACGGCTCGGCGAGTCCGATCTTGAGGAGCGGATCCTCAGGGACGTGGACGAGGGCCACTTCCGGGCGATCTGCCAGACGGCGCTTGAGGGGCTGGCGGCCAAGAAGCTGAACCTCGACCTGCTCGTCGAGCGCCGCGCCCGCGCGAAGGAGCGTCGGGTTGTCCCGGAGACGATTTCGCGGTTCATGGGCGAGGCGGCCAAGGATGCGGCCCTTGCCCTCAAGCCGGTGCGGAGGCTCCCCCACACCTTCCAACCGGGGAGGACGCCCATCGGGCTGAAGCGATACGAGCGCGACGAGGACTGGGGGCTCGCCGAACTCGCCGTCCGGTATCCCCGGCTGTCCACCGACCGCAAGACGGCGGAGGCAAACAACCTGGAGTGGGTGACGCCGGGCCACCCCCTGTTCGAGGCCCTGCGCCGGCACGGCTACGACTCGGGACAGGACGCCTTCGCGAAGGGAGCCTGCTTCCACTCGCTGGCCCACGACGAACCGGCTCGGGTGGACTTCTACCGTGCGCGCGCGGTGGATGGTCTTGGCCAAGTCATTCACGAACGCCTGTTCGCCGTAGAGTTGCGGGCCGGAAGCACGCCGCGCCTTCGCGGCCGAGGCGTGCTCACCGACATGACTCCCGCACCCATGCCGAACGGACTGCCTGCGGTGGCGCAGCTGCCCGAAGAGACCGCTTGGCTCAACGAGAACGCGCTTGTCCCCTTCGTGGAGGAGGTTCGGTCCGACCGGCAGGCCGAGGTGGGCCGGGTCGCCGAACACGTCGATCTTTCGCTGACCGAGATTCTACAGCGGCTCGACGAGGACATCGGCCGGGCCGCCGACGAAGTGGCTGGCGGGGCTGGCGGGGCCGAAGGCCGCTTGGCGCTGGCCGAGAGGCGGCACGCGGAGGTGCTGATGCGGCGCGAGCGGCGGCGCGAGGAGCTTGAGCGCCAGCGGGCGGTCACGCTCCAAGGCGTCGAGCGACTGGCGAGCGCAATGGTGCTGCCGCACCCCGAGGGCCATGTGCTTGATCACCGCCGACTGAGACCGCACCCCGAGACCGAAATGACGGCCATGCGGGTGGTGATGGAGTACGAGGCGGCGCAGGGACGAAAGGTCGAAGATGTCCACAGGGAGAATCTCGGCTACGACGTGACCAGCCGCGATCTCCACACCGGTGATTCGCGGCTCATCGAGGTGAAGGGGCTTGCCGCGCCAAGCGGCAGCATCCTGCTGACGCCGAACGAGCGGCGCGTGGCCGAGGACCGCCGCGACTGCTATTGGCTGTACGTGGTGACGAACTGCGCGAGCGCTCCCGAGTTGCAGGAGCCGATCCCGGATCCCGCCCGTTTCCCGTGGCACGAGGTGAGCAAGGTCCAGCACTACTGGATGGACGTGAAGGCGATGACCGGGCCAATGTCGGATTCGGGCCGGGACGATCCGGGCGGCGGCTCGACGGCATGAGGAAGCCCGTGCCATCCACCGGGGAGACCGCGCGGTACGAGGCGGTCTTCGGCGAGGTCTCCGAGATCGTTGAAGCCGCCCGGCGGTCGGCGGTCCGTTCCGTCAACGCCGTGATGACCGCCGCTTACTGGCTGATCGGAAAACACGTTGTCGAACTCGAACAGAAGGGACGGAGCCGCGCGGAGTACGGCCAGGAGACCGTTGGGCGACTCGCCGCCGACCTCTCGGCCCGGTACGGCCGGGGCTTCTCGGTCCGCAACATCCGGCTCATGCGCGCGTTCTACCGCTCATGGCCAATTGTGCAGACACCGTCTGCCGAATTGGGAGACGAACAGAATTGGCAGACACCGTCTGCCGAATCTCTGCTGGAGGCCCTCCGGTCACGGTTCCCGCTTCCGTGGTCCGCCTACGTTCGGCTGCTGTCGGTGCGGAACGAACGCGCCCGCGCCTTCTACGAGGCCGAAGCGCTCCGGGGAGGCTGGACCGTCCGCCAACTCGACCGCCAGATCAACACCCAGTTCTACGAGCGGACCGCGCTATCGAGGAATAAGGCCGCCCTTCTAGCCGAGGGGGGAAGGGATCCCGAGGACACCGTTGTTCCCGAGGAGGAGATCAAGGACCCGTTCGTTCTCGAATTCCTCAACCTGAAGGACGAGTACTCCGAGAGCGATCTTGAAGAGGCGCTGACCCGCCACCTCGAAACCTTCCTTCTGGAGTTGGGAGGGGACTTCTGCTTCATCGCACGGCAAAGGCGGCTGCGAGTCGGCGACGAGTGGTATCGCGTCGATCTTCTCTTCTTTCACCGTCGCCTTCGGTGCCTCGTGGTCATCGACCTGAAGATCGGCAAGTTCACGCACGCGGACGCCGGGCAGATGCACCTCTACCTCAACTACGCCCGCGAGCACTGGGTTCGCCGGGACGAGAACCCGCCCGTCGGGCTGATTCTCTGCGCACAGAAGGATGAGGCCGTCGCGCGGTACGCGCTGGACGGCCTGCCGAACAAGGTCATGGCAGCCGAGTACCGGACCACGCTGCCGGACGAGGCGCTCCTCGCTTCGGAGATCGAGCGGACGCGGACGATGCTCATCGAGCGTTCAGAACCCAACGCGGCCGATGGCGGATCCCCCAAGCGCGAAGGGGGACTTTCCTCATGATCCCGCGCGAGTGCAAGCGACTGGCCGAGGTCGATTTTCCCATTGCCGAGGTCTCGCGCCACGCGGTCGGGGAGGACCGATCCCGCAAGGGACACCCCCATACCCTCCACCTCTGGTGGGCGCGCCGTCCACTCGCATCGTCGCGTGCGGTTCTTATGGCGCTCCTGCTCCCGGATCCGTGCGATCCGCACTGTCCACCCGCGTTCAGGAAGGAGGCGAAGCGGATTCTGCTCGGCATGGGCGGACGTCCCTCTGGGTGGACCACGGAGCTCGGGACGGACGAGGGGCTTCGGCGGATCATCCTCAAGTTCATCGCAGGTTTTGCGAACTGGGATCGCTCGGCGAACCGACAATGGACCGAGACAGCCAGACGCCTTGTACGGGTTGCACACGGAGACGAGGCACCGCTGGTGGTGGACCCGTTCGCTGGTGGTGGATCGATCCCGCTGGAGGCGCTTCGGCTCGGCTGCGAGACGTTCGCCAGCGATCTTAACCCGGTGGCGTGCCTGATCCTCAAGGTCATGCTGGAGGACATCCCTCGGCTCGGGCCGGGACTGGCCGAGGATCTGAGGCGGGCCGGGGAATCGGTAGAGCAGAAGGCTCGGGAGGAACTCGCCGACCTATACCCGCCCGAGCCCAACGGCGCGACGCCGTTAGCCTACCTGTGGGCGCGCACGGTGCGTTGCGAGTCGCCGAACTGTGGTGCCGAAATCCCGCTCACGCAGTCCTTCTGGCTGTGCAACAAACGGACGCGCAAGCGTGCGCTCCGGCTCTCGGTCGAAAGGCCCGCTGGGGCTCCGCCGCGGGTCGCCTTCGAGGTCTTTGAGCCGGAGACGGCAGGCGACGTGCATCCTGGCACGGTGTCGTACGCGAAGGCAACGTGCCCGTGCTGTCGCGCGGTCATGCCGAAGGAGCGGGTGCGGTCGCAGTTGGCTGCCGCGCGGGGCGGCGGCGACACAGTCTTCGACGAGGAAGGCAACCGGATCGGTGGTGCGCGCATGCTGGCGGTCGTCACGTTTCGTCCGGACGAGCGGGGATGGCGGCACTACCGACTGCCCACGGACGCGGACTACGCGCCCGTGCGCAGGGCACAGGCGGAGTTGACTCGGATACTGGACGAGTGGGAAGCCCGGGGCCGACCGGGACTCAGCCCGGTGCCGGACGAGCCTACTCCAGCCGGAGGCGGGTCAGGCGCTGGGCGAGCGTTCAGCGTCCAGCGCTACGGCATACTCCAATGGGGCGACCTGTTCACGGCGCGCCAGAAGGCTATGTTGGTGACTCGCTTGATATCTGCGGCGGATTCGGAACGCGGGGTCGTTGCCAGACTGCTGGCCTTGGCGATGGGCAAGCTACTACGCCATAGCAACGTCCTCGCTAAGTGGCACCGGGCGAGCGAGACAGTGGCGGGGGCGTTCGGAATGCAGACCCTACCGATGTCTTGGGACTATCCCGAGATGTACCCTTTGGTATCCTTTGCAGGCGGGCTTGCAGAGGTGACCGACAAGGCTGCGGAAGCGTGTCTCTCATTGGCGGCCGTAAAGGGGCAAGGGCAAGCAGAGAACGTTGACGCGGCGAGTCATTCCCTCCCAGATGAGACGTGCGCTCTTTGGTTCACGGATCCACCGTACTACGATGCGATCCCCTATTCGGATCTGTCGGATTTCTTTCTGGTCTGGCTCAAGCGAACGCAGCCAGATGACCCCCTCCTCCTAGATCCGTTCGATCCCGACAATCCCCTCTCCCCGAAGGTCGGGGAAGCGGTGCAGGACGAAACCAAGCGAGATGCCGACGGAAGTCGCAAGGATGGCAGATGGTTCGAGGAAACCATGGCGAAGGCTTTCGCAGAAGGCCGCCGCGTCCTGCGTGAGGACGGCGTAGGCTCTGTGGTCTTCGCACACAAGACAACAGAGGGATGGGAGGCGCTGCTTTCCGGCATGATTCGCGGCGGGTGGACCATCACCGGCTCTTGGCCGATTGCGACAGAAAGGAAGGCGCGTCTTAGAGCGCGAGAGTCAGCTTCACTGGCGACCAGCGTGCATCTGATTTGCCGCCCGCGTCCAGATGACGCTCCGGTTGGTGACTGGTACGATGTTGTCCGAGAATTGCCGATCCGCGTGGCCGCGTGGATGAAACGGCTTCAGGACGAGGGCATACGCGGTGCCGACCTGGTCTTCGCTTGCGTTGGGCCGGCACTTGAGGTCTTCAGCCGGTATCGCGCAGTCGAAACGGCCGAGGGGCGCGAGGTCGGTTTGCCCGAGTACTTGGAGAGGGTCTGGCAGGTCGTAGGCCGCGCCGCGCTGGAGGAGGTGCTGGGCACGGCCGACGCGGGCACGCTTGAAGAGGATGCCCGCCTCACCGCACTGTTCTTGTGGACGCACCAAAGCACAGAGGTCGAGGAAGAGGAACCGGCCAACAACGCGAAGGAGGAGCGGGCCGCCACTAGGCCGGCGGCGAAGGGGCTTAGCCTTCCCTATGACGTGGTGCGCCGCTTCTCCCAACCCATGGGTATCGAACTCGACCGATGGACTGGCCGGGTAATCGGCCAGAGGAGGGGTGTGGTGCGTTTGCTGCCCGTGTCGGAACGAGCCGATGAACTTCTCGGCCGGGATGGCGCGGACGCGGCGGCCGACTGGATTGCGAGGGATCCACAGGCGGATCTGCAACCGGCTCTCTTCCCCGATTGGGAGACGAGGTCGGCGCCGAACGCACGCCGTCGTCGCGGGGCGCGGTCGATTCTCGATCCCGACGACGCGTTGCAGGGACCAGACGCGACCACGCTCGACCGAATCCATGCGGGCATGCTCCTCCAGGCAAGCGGCCACGCGAACGCGCTCAGGAAGCTGATCGCGGCCGAGCAAGATCGGGGACCGGGTTTCTTGCGGCTGGCCAACGCGCTCTCTGCCCTCTATCCACGCTGGAGCCGCGAGAAGCAGCTTCTGGACGCGATGATTCTGGGCGTCCCGCGTTGACATCCCGGAGATGGGCCGTCGAGCTTACTGGCAGGTGGCCGGAAGCGCCACCGCCCAAACCCGTTCCCCACCGAACCGCAGTGGTGAAGCTATCCGCCCGTGATTGGTAGCAGAGACATGCGTGAGCCTTGAGGGCAGTCGAGAATGGATCCTTGGTACAGAGTCGCGACGTTGCGCCGGGAGGTGCGGGAAGGCCGCTCATTCAGTCCTGACGAGTTCGCCATCGCGCTCGAACAGGTGGTGGCCGCCACCGCGCCGCCCGACTACAGCGACCCGGCGCAGTTCTTCGCGCGCACCTGCTTCACGCGGGCGCTTAGGGAGCACGCCGGAATGGCGCTGCGACGACTCGCGGGCAAGACGGAGAACACCGCTCCGGTCCTCACCCTCATCACCCAATTCGGCGGCGGGAAGACCCACACCCTGACATCTCTGTATCACCTCGCCAGCACGGGCGAGGCGGCCGCCGGATTGCCCGGTGTGGAGGCCCTCCTCGACGCGGAGGGGCTCGGGGCCGTGCCTTCGGCGCGAGTCGCCGTGTTCGTCGGCAACGCCTGGGATCCGGCCGAGGGCCGGGAGACGCCATGGATTGACTTGGCTCGCCAAGTGGCGGGCGAGCCGGGTGTCGCGGCGCTCGGGACCGCTGCAAGGACCACGCCCCCAGGAACCGCGACGTTGGGCAAGGTGTTCGCCGCTGCGGGGGCTCCCGTTCTGCTCCTGTTCGACGAGGTTCTCAACTTCGTGAACCGCCACCGCGGCATGGCCGATAGCTTCCACGCGTTCATCCAGAACCTCACGGTCGCCGTCACCGGGACCACTCGCGCGGCGGCGGTTATCAGCCTGCCGCGCAGCCAAGTCGAAATGACGGACTGGGACCAGCAATGGCAGGCCAAGATCGAAAAGGTCGTCGGCCGGGTCGCGCGTAAGCTGATCGCGAACGACGAGGCGGAGATAAGCGAGGTCGTCCGGCGGCGGCTCTTCGAGGATCTCGGCGGGGTTCGGATCCGCAGGAGGGTGGCCAACACATACGCCAACTGGTGTTTCGAGCGCACCGCGCGGCTGCCGCGCGAATGGCTGGCGGTGGATGCGGCGACGACCGAGGCGAAGGCGCGGGAGTTCCTGCGGACACGATTCGAGGCCTGCTATCCGTTCCACCCGGCGACACTCTCCGTGTTTCAGCGGAAATGGCGGGCGCTACCGCAGTTTCAGCAGACCCGGGGCGCGCTCGCGATGCTCGCCCAATGGGTGTCGTGGGCCGCTCGCGAGCACTTTCGCAAGGCGCGCACGGAGCCGCTGATTACGCTGGGATCGGCGCCGGTGCATGTGCCGGATTTCCGCGCGGTGGTGCTGGGTCAGTTGGGCGAGCCGCGCCTCGACGCGGCGATCGAGGCCGATTTGGCCGGGCAACAGGCCCACGCGCGCGCGCTTGACGTGGACGCCAGGGGTGCGCTCCGCGACATCCATCGCCGCACGGGCACGGCCATCCTCTTCGAGTCGTCCGGCGGTCAGGTGGACAAAGTCGCGCATCTGCCGGAATTGCGGTTCGCGCTCGGCGAGCCCGAGATCGACACCACGACCGTGGACAACGCGGCGGCGGCTTTGGAGTCGGCCGGGTTTTTCGTCCGCAGCGTGGGGACGGACGGATACCGCATCCATCACCAGGCAACCCTGAGGAAGGTCGTCAGCGACCGCCGCGCCTCGCTGGACGAGGAGACCGAGGTCAGGCCGGCCGTCCGCAAGCTCGTCGAGGCGGAGTTCGCGCGAGGAGCCACGTTGCCCCTCGTACCCTTCCCCGGCACAGCGATGGACATTCCCGACACGCCGCGCCTCTCGCTTGTGGTGTGCGATCCGGAGACGGAGTGGACGGACGCCGGGACGGCAGCCGGACAAATCGCCGAGTGGACCAGAAGGCGCGGCAACTCGGATCGCCTCTATCCCGCATCGCTCGTCTGGTGCGTCAGAAAGCCCGGACGCGCGCTGATCGAAAAGGTGGAGATTGGGCTGGCATGGCAGCGAGTCGCCACCGAAGTGGCGCAGGGCGTGTTGGGCGCGGACTTCGACCGCGCGGATCGCGCTGGCGTGAGCGCCATGGTCAGGGACTCGGAGGAGGCCGCCAGGGACGAAGTTTGGGCGAGCTACCGTTTCGCCGTCCTGTCCGACAACAGCGAGGAGACCGGCCTCAGGGTTATCGACCTGGGCGCGGGGCATTCCAGCGGAAGCCAGACGCTGTGCGGCCGCATTACGAGCGCCATGAAGGCCGAGGCGCTTCTCAACGAGTCGGTGGGGGCCGGCTACATCGACCGGCATTGGCCGCCCGCGTTCGCGGATTCCGGGGCGTGGCCGCTCAGGAGTCTGCGCCAGAGCTTCCTCGACGGATCGCTGACGCGGCTGAGCGATCCAGAGAGAGTCCTTCGGCGGCAGATCGCGGCGCTCGTGGCCGTAGGCGAGTTCGGCTTGGCGTCGGGTGCCCGCCCTGAAGGTGGCTATGGGCGGCTATGGTATGCGGAGCCGATCCGGCGGGAGGAGATCGCGTTCGAAGCGGATGTATTCCTACTCACCAAGAGTGAGTCCGAGGCCCTGGAGACCCCGCCCGAGCCGGATCCGCCGCCTCCCGAGCCGCAGCCCGGCGAAGCCGGGGCCGAACCCGAGCCGGACCCACCGCTTCCGACCACCGGCGGGGCGTCGCGGGCGATCCTTCAAGTAACCGGCACGATCCCCGCCGAAGTCTGGAATCGGCTCGGGATCAGGATTCTTCCCAAGCTCCGGCCCTTGGACGACCTCACGGTCAGCATCGATCTGTCGGCGACCGTCGAGCCCGAGAGGGTTCCGAGTCTTGAGGCCGAACTGATACAAGCCCTCCGGGATCTGGATCTGGAGGGCAGGGTTAGCATCGTCACGCGCGATTCCTCGGGCTCAACGTCCGAAGGCGGTTCCCCCGGACGATAGCCACCCGAGGCTGTGGCCGGATTGGCTGGCACACGCCTGTTGGTTGCGCCCTGCTGGGCGCAACGGCCATCCCGGTAGGGGCGTTGCTACCAGCGGTTGGCGGCGGCGTCCGATGGCTCTGACACGTTATGAAACAACCTGACACGTCCTGACACAATAGGGTGTTTCCAACCGGTTGACTTCAGGGCCGGCGTTCATCCAGCGTCCAAGCATGGAGACGCCGAAACACCAGTTCGACACGCGGATCTGCACATCCCCGGTGGACAACTCCGCACCGTCTGTCACGGTATTCGTGGTGACGCTCCCGATCCGAACCGCGCGGACGGTCCCATCCCCGGAGGCTCTCGACGTGGGCCGGAATCGGCTTCGGCTGCCTTCGGTTCCGGCTGGATTGAAACCATTTGCCGATGGAATCCGTAGTGCGCCGCCCTTCGGGTTACCGAAGCGTGAAGGGCAGCACGAGCGAACGAGCCGAAACACCGGAGGAGTCGCAAGTAGTCAGGTTGATCCACACCAAGGCGGAATCGGTGCCCATGCCCAGCAACATGGGCGCTGGCGAGATCGTTCGCCGCTCCGGCTTCCGGAGCGCATGGACAGCCTGGTACCACTGGCCTTCGTCCGACCGCCAGCCTCGCCTCGCGAGGTCCGTCTGAACGGGCTCCCCGGAGCGCCCGCGGAGGTGCGTCGGCATCGCCGCGACGGCGGCGGTCGCCGTGTCCCGGACGCCGCGCCCAAGGGCGGGTCGGACGCGGCTTACGTCGTTCAGCCAGCCTACCCGGTGTCATACACCGGGGCTGGCGAGGGGTGGCCTCCGCCCCCCCTTCGATCCCCCCGCGAGTCGCGCTCCCGTGGAGGTCGCGGACGGGGGCTCCGCCCCTCTTCCCCCGTGCCGGTGCGGCGTGATG
>JAJEBR010000057.1 GCA_022822445.1 Gemmatimonadota bacterium
CCGGCGCATCGCGTCCATGGAGTTCCACCACGAAGTCCCGGTGGTCCGCAGGCTGAGAACCAGCTGGGAAGGCACGATCTGGGTTCAGCGGCGCGGCGAGGAGCCGGGCGGCGACGGTCCGATCGACCTACTGACCCCGGATGGCGGCTACATCGGGACCTACGCTGCTGGCTCGACCGAAATGCCCGACGCCTTCGGTCCGGACGGACAGGCGGCGTTCATCGAATTTGGACGAGTTCGACGTGGCCAGTGTGGTGGTGCGGAGGCTCCCGACCGAGGTTCGCTGAACCCCACACGTGCCCGGTTAGCCACCGTCAATGGCTCGAAGATCGTCCGCCGAACTCCGATGCCGTCCCATGAAATCCCGCTCATTTCTGCATACCGTAAGTGATACATCGATAGCAGGATGTTCTGTAAAATATTGATATATAGCATGTTACAAATATTCATATAGTTCCGGCGGGATTGGGCCGTTGAGTTGGTTCAAGCGGAGGTGAAGGCGACTGACCCGTTCACCAGCCATACCGACGCCGTGCCAGGTTCGGAGCGGCGCGTCGGTTAGCCAGTTCTCGCTGTTGACCCAGTTCGGTCCATCCGTGGATTCGTAGAGCGCCACCAAGGCCGCCCGGTCCGGGTTTTCTACCGCAATCTGTGCCGTCCCCCGGGCGCTTCCCGCCGCCGCCGTGATCGCCGCTGCCCCTTCCCCCGCGCCCATCACCAGCCCCGTCGGGTCCACCCGCGCCACTGCCGTATCGCTCGACCGCCACTCGAACCGCGCTCCTGCCACTCGGTGGCCATTGTCATCGAACGCATCGACCGACAGCCGCAACGTGTCGCCAAGTTCCACCGTATCCGCCGCAGGCGTCACCACCACCGAACCCACCACCTGGGCCACCGTCACCACCGCCGAGCCGGACGCCGCGCCCGCTGTTGCCGTGACGGCAGTCGCACCTTCCGCCACTGCCGTGACCACGCCCACCGAGTCCACCACGGCGACCATCGTATCTCCGCTCGTCCAGAGCGCCGCCACGCCCTCCATCAAACGCCCTGCCTGGTCGGACACCACCGCCGTCAGGGCTGCCGTCGCACCAAGCGCTTCGAGGGCCACCGTATCCGGCGAAACCGACACGGCCATCGGCATTGGAGAGACAACCTCGATCTCCGCGCGTGCCGTCACTCCAGACGCCGTGGCCCCAATCCTCACCGAACCCGCCGCGACACCCGTTACCAGCCCCGAAGCACTCACCACCGCGACCAGCGTGTCGGCCGAGACCCACGCGACCGGCGTTCCACTCACCTCATGCCCGTTCGTGTCCGCCGCCACCGCCGCCAATCGCAGCGTGTCCGCCTCGACCACCGTATCCGCCGCAGGCGTCACCGCCAGCGACTCCACCACTTGGGCCACCGTCAGCGTTGCCGACCCGGAGACCGTACCTGCCGTCGCCGTGATCGTCGCCACGCCGTTGGCCGCCGCCGTCACCAATCCGGATCCGTCCACCGTCGCCACCGCCGGCGCACCGCTCGACCACGTCACCGCTGCCGAGGGCATGAGCTGGCCGTTCTGGTGCCGTACGGCGGCCGCCAGTCGCACCGTCGCCCCCAATGCCGTCAGTTCCGCCGTCGATGGCGTCACGGACACGGCCGCCGGGCGCGGCGGATCGGGTTCGACGGCTGGATTGCAGGCGAGGAGGAGAAGAAGCAGCGAAGGAGCCCAACGGAGCCGGTTCATGGAAGGGATCCCTTCGGGCGGCTGGCGTGATCGTTTCGGCCCGCGTGGCGGCGGGCCCTGGACATTCGGTACAACCGATTGTCGGGATCGATCCCGTCCAAGATCGGGAAGCTGCGCAATCTAAGGGTTCTGGTCACTATAGACCCTCACAGAGAAGCGGATTCTTGGTGCTCCAGAGAACTATCTCACCGGCTCGCCACCGCCGGAATTGGGTTCATCTCCGGTCATTCATCTGCGGCCTCCGGCCCGTATGCGCCCGCGGCGGCCCCGAACCGCGGCGTGTAGTTGTCGAGCGTCTCGTACTGAGGCGGCCATGGCAGGGGATACCCCAGAGCGTACGCGGCGTGCCTCGTCCAGTATGGATCCCAGAGGTGGGCGCGCGCCATGAGGCAGAGGTCGGCCCGGCCTGCCGCGATGATCCCGTTCACGTCCTCGAAGGATGAGATGTTGCCGACGGCCATCGTGGCGATCCCGACTTCGTGGCGGATGCGGTCCGCGAAGGGCGTCTGGAACTGCCGGCCGTAGCGGGGACGCTGGTAGGGGACGGTCTGGCCGGTCGAGACATCCACGATGTCGCAGCCGCGGGCCTTGAGCGCGCGGGCGATCTCGACGGCGTCGTCCGGCTCGTTCCCGCCGGGCCACCAGTCCACGGCCGACAGCCGCACCGAGAGGGGCTTTTCGTCCGGCCACAGGGTCCGCACGGCGCGCACGACCCGCAGCGGAAAGCGCAGCCGGTTTTCCAGGCTGCCGCCGTAACGATCGGTGCGGACGTTGGTCAGCGGGGAGAGGAAGCTGGCGAGCAGGTAGCCGTGCGCCATGTGGATCTCGACGATGTCGAAGCCGGCCTCGACCGCCATCTCCGTGGAGCGTTCGAAGTCGCGGACGAGCGCGTCCATGCCCGCCTCGTCCAGCTCCGCCGGAACCGGGCTGTGCTCGAAGAAGCCGATGGGGGACGCCGACACGATGGGCCAGCCGCCCTCTTCCAATGGCTCGTTGGGGCCCTCCCAGTCGAGCCTCGTGGCCCCCTTGCGGCCCGCGTGGCCGAGCTGGATGCCGATCTTCGCGCTTGTGAAACGCTTCACAAAGTCGGTCAGCCGCCGCCACTCGGTGACGTGTTCCGCCATGTACAGGCCCGCGCACCCGTGTGAGATGCGCCCGTCCCGCCCGATCGCGGTCATCTCCGCCATGACGAGCCCCGCGCCGCCCACCGCCCGCGAACCGAGGTTGACCAGGTGCCAGTCGTCGATCCGTCCGTCGGCCGCGGAGTACTGGCACATGGCCGAGACGCCCACGCGGTTGGGAAGGACGAGATCGCGCAGGCGGAAGGGGGTGAAGAGGGGGGGCGGGGGCGAAGACTCCCCACTCGGTTCGATCCCCAGCGCAGCCTCGTTCTCCGCGATGGTCACGCCGGACTGATCTTCGGCCTTGCGCGCCACCCACCGGTCGACCCGGTCGACGAACTGCGGGTCCCGCTCACGCAGGTTTTCGTGCGAGATGCGCAGGCTGCGGGTCAGCAGCGAGAAGGCGAACTGGGTGGGTTCGAGACGGAAATAGCGCTCCGTGTCCTCGAACCACTGGAGGCTGGCCTGGGCGGCACGCTGCAGTGACTCGACGGGGCGGCGTCGCTCGTCCTCGAAGGCGGTGAGGGCGGCAGCGAGTTCCGGTGCCACCGGCGTTGCGACCTCCGGCGCCATGCCAATCGGATCATCTGGCCCCGGAGCGCCCGTGGACCCTCCGGCACCCGGCGTCCCATCCAGCCCTTCCATCGCCCGTGCCAGCGCAATCGCATCCAGCATCGCCAGCCGGGTCCCCGAGCCCACCGAGAAGTGCGCGGTGTGCGCCGCGTCCCCGATCAGCACGACGTTGCCCGCCGACCAGCGCCGGTTGACGACCGTGGGAAACTGCCGCCACACCGACCGGTTCCGGATCAGCGGATGGCCGTCCAGTTCGTCCGCGAAGAGGCGCGAGAGGAAGCGGACCGTCTCCTCCTCGCCGGCCTCGTCCATCCCGGCGCGCCTCCAGGTCCGCTCGGTGGCCTCGACGATGAAGGTGGACTTGCCACCCGCGTCATACTGGTAGGCGTGCACGCGCCACAGCCCGTGTTCGTCCCCGCGGAAGTGGAAGGTGAAGGCGGGAAAGGGCCGCGTCGTGCCCAGCCAGACGAAGCGGTTGGGCCGCAGGTCGACCACCGGCTCGAAGGCCTCGGCGAAGTGGTCGCGCACGGTGCTGTTGATGCCATCGGCGCCGATGACGAGGTCGGCGTCGAGATGGGCCGTCAGGTCGGGGGCGACGTCAGCCGTCAGGTCGGCGACGTGGGCCGTCAGGTCGGCGACGTGGGCCGTCATGTCGGCGGTGTCGTGGGCCGTCATGTCGGCGGTGTCGTGGGCTTCCGGGTCGCCGGGCCGGTTGGTGGGCACCCTGACCGGGGCCGGCGCCAGATCCGCCTCGAAGTGCACGTCGACCCCGACCTCTCGGCAGCGCCGGTGTAGCAGCAACAGCAGCGCCCGCCGCGACAGGCCCGCGAAGCCGTGCCCGGTCGACCGCAGCAGTTCGCCCTGGTAGTGGATGTGGATGTCGTCCCAGTGGTAGAAGCGGTCTTCGATGGCGCGCAGTGTGGGCGCGTCGGCCTCGCCCACTTCATCCAGCGTGGCGTCGGAGAAGACGACGCCGAAGCCGAAGGTGTCGTCCGGACGGTTGCGCTCGAAGACCTGGACGGTTCTCGACGGGTCGGCCTTCTTGAGGAGCAGCGCGGCGAAGAGGCCACCGGGCCCGCCGCCGATCACGTTGATTCTCACCGCCCCGAATCCCGCACCAGCCCCCCGCCGATGATCAGGTGCTGGATCTCCGTCGTCCCTTCGTATATCCGGAGTGCGCGCACGGCCCGGTAGAGGCGGTCCACCGGATGATCCCCCACCACCCCCCGTCCCCCCAGAACCTGCACGGCACGGTCCACGATCCGCTGGGCCGCCTCCGTCGCGAACGACTTCGCCATCGCGGCCTCCATCGTGATCCGCTCGGCCCCGCGGTCCTTCTCCCACCCGGCCCGGTACGTCAGCAGCCGCCCCGCGGTCAGCTCCGTCGCCGACACGGCCAGCTTCTCCTGGACCAGCTGGAACGACGCCAGCGTCCTCCCGAACTGCTCCCGCCACCGCGCGTGACGCACCGCCTCCCAGAGCGCCCGGCCCGCCATCCCGCACGCCCCGGCCGCCACCGTCGGCCGCAGCCGGTCGAGCGTCGCCATCCCCGTCTTGAAGCCCGCGCCCTCGTCGCCGAGCATCGCGTCCGCGCTCACCCGGCACCGCTCGAACCGGAGCTCGCCGAGCGGGTGCGGCGCGCTCATCACCTGCGCGCCCGCGAACACGAACCCGTCCGCATCGGCGGGCACCACGAAGCACGAGATCCCCCGCGTCCCCGCCTCCGGATCCGTCGCGGCGAAGACCACATGGAAGTCCGCGACGCCCGCGTTCGAGATGAAGCTCTTCGCTCCATCCAGCACGTATCCATCCCCGTCCCGCACCGCCCGGGTCGTCATCGAGGCCACGTCCGACCCCGCCTCCCGCTCCGTCATCGCGAATGCGCCCATCGCCTCACCCGCCACCGCCCGCGCCGACCAACCCCCCGGATCGCGCCCCGCGACCAGCGCCGGCGTCGCACTCAGCCCCTGCAGCGCGAACACCGCATCCGCCAGCGGCGACCACCAGGCCAGCACCTCGCGCGCCACCAGGCAGCCGCGCACGTCCCCGTCGCGGATCGGCTCGAACAGGCCCGCCGCTCCCATCAACCCCACCAGCTCCCGCGCCCGCACCCGCGCCTCCGCGTCGCTGTCGGGATCTCGTGCACCCCGGGGGCCGGGCCCGTCGCCCGCTTCGCCATCGCCGTGAGGCACCCCGTCCCCTGCCCGCCCGGCGCCTCCAAGCCGCCCGCCCCCGAACTCCTCCCGGCAGAACGCGCGCACCCGCTCCCGGTACTCCCGGTGCCGCGGCTCGATGAACGCCGCCACCGGCTCCAGCGACAACCCCTCCCGGCTAATCAAAGCGCGGCCTCCGCTTCTCCACGAAGGCGTCGTACGCCTCACGGAAGTTCGGGTTCAGCATGCAGGCCGCCTGGGCCCGCGCCTCCGCCTCCAGCGCCTCCTCCAGCTCCATGTGCGCCTCACCGTTGAGCGCGTCCTTGGTGACCTGCAGCGCGAACGACGGCCCCCGCGCCAGCTCCTCGGCAAACTCCGTCGCCGCGACGAGTGCGTCGCCATCCGGCACGACCCGGTTGTAGAGCCCGATCCGGTGGGCCTCCGCCGCGTCGATGAAGGCGCCGGACATGAGGAGCTCGGTCGCGCGGCCCAGCCCGACGATCCGCGGCAAGAGCCAGGCCGCGCCCATGTCGGCACCGGACAGCCCGACCCGCGTGAAGAGGTACGCGATCCGCGCCGATTCCGCCGCGATCCGCACGTCGCACGCCGTCGCGATCACCGCTCCCGCGCCCGCCACCGTCCCGTTGAGCGCCCCGATGACCGGCTGCCGGCACTCCCGGATCGCCGCGATCAGGTCGCAGGTCATCCGCGTGAACTCCAGCAGCCCCTCGAAATCGCGTTCGAAGAGCGCGCCGATGATGTCCTCCACGTCCCCGCCGGTGCAGAACCCGCGTCCGGCGCCCGTAATCACGATCGCGCGCACCTCCGGCTCTCTGTCGAGCGCCCGAAACGTGTTCCTCAGCTCGTCGTAGACCTCGAAGGTGAGCGCGTTCAGCCGCTCGGGCCGGTTAAGAGTGATCCGCGCGACGCTCGTCTCCGGATCGATGTCGAGAAGGAAGGAGCGGGGGGGTTCGAGGTGAGGGGATTTCAGGGCGGTCATGGCTGTTCCTTCGGTGTGGAGGGGCGCGTGGGGTGCTGGCCGCCCGATTGAGCCTGCACGATGACCGCGGTGGCCTCGATCTCCACCACCGCGCGCGGATCGACCAGCTCGGTCACAGCCACCAGCGACATGGCCGGGAAGTGCTTCCCGAACACCGCCCTGTACTCGGCCCCGATCTCGGCCCGCGATCCCCGGTAGGCCTCCATGTCTGTCACGTAGATGGTGAGGCGGCCGACATCGGCGACCGTCCCCCCCGCCCCCTCCACCACCCGCTTCACGTTGGCGAGCGCGGCTCCGAACTGCGCGGCGAGCCCCGGCGACCCCGGCCCCGGCGACCCCGGCGCGGCCTCGTCCACGCCCCCCCCCGGCACGCCGGGGGGAGGGGCCGGCCGCGCGGCGCGCGGCGGGCCGCGCG
>JAJEBR010000031.1 GCA_022822445.1 Gemmatimonadota bacterium
GGGTCCGGGTCTTTCCGGATCCGAAGACCGGCCTGCTTCAGATCGAGTGGCGGGAGAACGGGCGCAGGCTGAGCCGGTCCCTGAAGCACCGGGATTGGGCTCGCGCGAAGCGGCAGGCCGACGAGGCCGCCGCAGGCTTCGCGGCCCTTGAGCCCAACGGCAAGGCCGAAGCCGAGCCCGAGCCGCTCACTCTGGGACGGCTTTTTGAAATCTACGGAGAAGAGGTGACGCCCACGAAGGGCGAGAGAACCCGGCGGCGCGATAGGGTCGCGTCCGCGATGTTCCTCGACTTCTTCGGCAGGGATCGGAGACCCGAGACGCTTTCACAGCGCGATTGGGACCGGTTCATTCAGGCGCGGAGAGCGGGCAGGGCCGGACGCTCGGGCCAGCCCGTCGGCAACCGGACCGTCGCTTGGGACCTGACGTTCCTGATGACCGTGCTCAACTGGGCCGCAAGGTCGCGGGACGAGGAAGGGAATCTCCTCCTCGACTCCAACCCGCTGAAGGGCCTCAGGAAGCCCAGGGAGAAGAACCCCAACCGGGTCGTTCTCACAGAGGACGAATACCGGGCACTCCTGAAGGTGTCGCGGCAGGTCGGATGGCGGTTCCATGTCGCGCTCGTGCTCGCGCACGAGACCGGGCACAGGATCGGAGCCATCCGCAAGCTCCGCTGGCCTGACATCAACTTTGAGGACAAGACCATCCGGTGGAGGGCGGAGCACGAGAAGACGGGCTACGAACACGTCACGCCCTTGACCGCCGAGGCACTCGCCGTCTTGGAGGAAGCGCGAAGGATGAGCCGGGGGACCGGCAATGCCCCGGTGCTGCCCTCGCCGATGGATGTCACGAGGGGCATCGGTCGTGTGTCCACGCACAAATGGTGGACAAAGGCCCAGACCCTCGCGGGACTGGACCCGAAGCCGGGCCGGGGCTGGCACTCGCTGCGCCGGAAGTTCGCGACGGACCTGATGGATCTTCCGCTCAAGGTCCTTTGTGAGCTTGGCGGCTGGAAGAGCCCCCAGACGGTGCTGCGCTGCTATCAGCAGGCCGACGCTGGACAGCTTCGGACGGCCTTGGAGAGCCGCCCGAGGGCTCGCACCTGAGATCCCAATCGGAGGGAGTCAAACGGAGGGAATCGGGCCGCCAAATCCCGTAAACTCAAAGAACACAGGACGATGCGAATCTGTGTGAGTGTGCGGAGTATGCTGGCTCTCCGGCATTAACGGCGTCCGACATGCCCTGCGGCGACCTGTCCCGAGGTCGTCGCTGGCCGCCGCCGACGCGGTGGAAGAGCATTCCCGCGAACGCTCCGGGGAACCCGTTCAGCGGGCCTCGCGAAGCTCGGGCGGCGGGATGGAGGCTAGCGATGCCGGACCGTCCATGTACCCCGAAGCCGGGGCGGCGACTGATTCCGCCAGCGCCCGCGTGGGATCGACGCGGGCATTAGTTCGGCCATGGGGTAGATCAACCTGACTACGCTTCTCCTCCGTCGTTTCGCCTCGTTCGGTCGGGCTGCCCTTCACGCTTCGGTGATCCGAAGGGCGACATCTTACGGATCTCATCCGCAATTGGTTTCAATCCGGACCGTAGGGGACGAAAGCCACCGATGCCCATCTGCTCCCATCTCAGGGCCCCTTTGGGGCGCGACCGCCCCAACGACCGGATTGGAGGCACCGGACGAAGCAAGGGCGGCACGGTTCGTCAGGGACACCAAACGGAGAGAGGGGGTGCGCCGGTCAGCGCACCCCCTCTCGCCATCCTGTCCTCTCGGACGCCCCGCGCAGGTCCTCCGGGTCATCGAGCCCGTAGTTGTGGTCCGCAACCTACAGCAACTCGACGCTGTACAGAGCGGGAATCGATGGCCGACGGGGCACGGCGACCGCGACGACCATCTCACCGAGACCACGAACTGCTCTGCGCAGGCCGTGACCCGCCTCAACCGTGGGCGTCCGTTGGCGAACGCTCACTCGGCGACGGTCTCAGGGCCGGTGGTCGCCGAAAACGGGCCGGACCGGGTGTTTCGGGTAGGACGGCCTTATATATTACTCGCCCGAGGTGGCTCTGCGCCGCCTGCTCTCGTTCGACTACGTGATCGAGCACACCGGCCTGCCCTGGCTGCCCACCGAGCCGGAGAAGGCGGCCGCGTTCGAGGCGCTCGGCATCGGTCGCTCGCTCCTGCCCGCCCGGGTCTACCGGGGGGCCGCCGACGGCGCGCGGCGGTACTTCCCCCGCGGGATGCCCGTGGCGCTGGACTCAAGCCGCGCCGTGTTCGTCCACGCCGATCCCGGCTACGACACCGCGACGGCGCTCCACTCGTGGCGGGATCGGCACCTCACGCTATGGGAGGCGCTGAGGGAGCTGGGCTGGTCGGTCGAGGTCGTCGGGGTCGCGTGCGCCCGGAGGCAGCTTGTTCGGGCGGAGAAGGTTCTAGGCAACTGGACCTCGCCGGCCCGGTCCCTCGACCGCGCGCAAGTGCCCGCCACCGGCCGCCAGATGCGACGGGAGATCGACGTTATCGAGCATGGCATACGCAGCAGGGACGAGAGGGTGATCGGGCGCTACGGCCGTATCCGGGACTGTCTGGCGCGGCTCGCCAAACTCCGGGAAGCGCTCCCGACCGCGCCCTCGGAAGCGATGATCGACCGCTTCACGGTATGGCGTTCGAGCCGTTTCTCCGAGGGTGGGATTTGACCGCCCATGGGCGGGTGCCGTTGCCGATCCGGAGGTGTCCGTCTCACTTCAGGGCCGTTGTGCAACGGAATGCCGCCTTGGCGTGCGGAACGCGGAATCCGCAAGTCGCTGGACGGCTTGGAGTTGTGCCACGGCCCGCGGATCTCCGGTGGCGATCCGGGTCTCCGGGCCGTGGACGGGAGCGACCCCCCTATTCGGCATGCCTCATACGGGCACGGCGACGGTTGGGATGTGCGCGGCCATCCCACCCCTCGCCTGGGGTCGCTCCCGGTCCATCAGTCCCTGCGGGAAGGCCAACGTCGACCCGTGACGGACTCGTCCCGGTCCTGCTCGGCGATGCCGAACGGCCCGATGGCCAGCCGGTCGGCGACCAGGTGCTCCGCCGCCTCGAAGCGGCACTCGAACCGCCTTCCCGCAGAGGGACAACCTGAGGCTGGGAAGGGCGCTCGACCCCGGCGGAGGGACGGGCGGAGTCCGTCCCGGAGGCCGGGGGGACCGGCGCCGATGCGGCGGCAACGCCGACCACGCCGCCGCCGGTCACAACGCAGACTC
>JAJEBR010000065.1 GCA_022822445.1 Gemmatimonadota bacterium
ACAGCTTCGGAAGGCTCTGGAAGACCGCCACCGGGCTCGCGCGCGAGATCGAGAGTAGCGGGAGTCATTCAGCGGGAATCCGGGCTGCCGATGACGCAACTACAGGCACCACAACGAGATGCCAACCAAAACGCACATGCCAGCCCGACGGCTCGAACAGATAGAGCTGGTCGTTCCCCTGGGAGAGGACGGCAACCCGCCCGTCCTGCAGCCGGGCGATTCCGATGACCTCCCAGATCAGCTGCGCCGCGTCCTCGGCCGCCGCCCCGCCCGGGGGCGCTTCGGCACCGGGCGGACGTCCCCCTCCGCCGTCTCCGCCCCCGCCAAGTACGATCTCGGGCTCCGGGTCGATCGTCCAGAATTGCCCAGGCGGATACTCCGGTGCGTGGTTCTCCACGATCTCGATCCCGGCGGAGTCCTCGACCGTGAAGGGTGCGCCGCCCCCGGCCAGGCCCTCCTCGGCCGGGCGATCGCAAGCTGCCGCCACGACGGCCAGCGCAACGCCGCTCCGAAAGCAGAACCGGGCAGTGCGCGCCAGGGGAATCACCGAAGACTCCTTCCGGTCGCGCGGTCGCGCCCGGCAGTCCCGGAGTTGCCCGTGGCGGAGCTCGCCGCTCGCCCGTTCCGTCGAATCCGGTACCCCTCCACCCATTCCACTCCGAGTTCGTCCTTCCTGACGGCAAGCAGGAAATCACGGTCCACCCAGCAGCGGCTCATGCGCTGGTGGCAAAGGAACAGATCCGGAACGCCGCGAACGACTCCCAGCCACCGCCCATCCGGGCTGAAGACGCTCCACTGGTCGGGCATCCCCGGTTCGGCAGCCGACCATTCGCGGACCCACAGGTTCCCATCCGTGTCGACCACCAGGCCCGCCACCGGCGGGTAGGCTTCCCTGCGTGGCATCCCGCGGCTGAGGTCCTCCCAGCTCATACCGAAAAAGTCCTCCAGGTCCGAGCCGAGGAACATCTCTTCCAGCAGCGCCATCCACGCTTCGCGGCCCTTCTCCGAGACCGGCACCGGACCCGCCGCCCGGCGGATGATCCGCACGAGGCTGCCGTCGGCCGAGAACTGTTGGATGTCGTTCCGCTCGCCGTCGCCGATGTAGATGGAAGGCGGATCGCCCCCGACCGCGATGTGGAGATCGACGAGAGAGATCGGAAGAAACGCCCTGTCGGCATTGGTCTCCGGTATCCAGAACTGCCACAGCTCCCATGATCCGAGCGAGCGCGCCGTGTAGCTGCTGTCGACCAGCGCGAGATCCACCGGAGGTCTGTAGAAGGCGCCCGGCGGCGGGGGAGACGCAGGCTCCGGGCCTCCCCAGACCACGAACGACCCGTTCGCAAGCGGAATCACCTGCGATTCGGCAGTGGAACCGGGGACGCGTTCCATCACTTCCAGGAGATCGATCGTCCGTTCCCTCAGGAGCGTGCCGCCGGTGTCGAAGTAGCTCGCCGGGGCGAACCAGTAGTCCCACACGACCAGGGTATCGGGGGCCAGGTACTGCAGGAGCTGGGGGCGGTCGAACTCGCCGGGTCCCTCCCCGCGGCCGCCGATGACCCTGGACAGCTCCCCCGACGGCTCGAACAGGTAGAGTCTGTGATTCCCCTGGGAGAGGACCGCCACCCTTCCGTCCTCCAGGCGGGCGATCCCCACGACCTGCCAGATCAGCTGAGCCGGATCCCGGGCCGCCGTCCCGCCCACGCCACCCGGAGCCGCCTCGCCGCCGCCGGCACCCCCGCCCCCATCCCGTCCCCCGCCCAGCACGATCTCGGGCTCCTCGTCCAGCGTCCAGAATTGCCCGGGAGGATACTCCGGCGCATGGCTCTCGACGATCTCGATCCCGGCGGAGTCCCACACGGTGGCCGGCGCACCGGCGACCTCCGCACTCCCCCCCGGCGAGCGGTCACACGCGGCGGCGCCGACCACAGCCACCGCCGCCCAGCCGACCACGAATCCGGCGCGGCCCCGGTGGCTCATCGACCTGGCGGGCTGGCCGGGTGCACCCTCGCCACGCCGAGCCGGTGTCGAGGATCGTCGTTCTCGCATGCCGGGCTTCAACCGAGCTCACGAACCACGCGGAACCCGGTGGCTTCGTCGCTTGCCCGCCCGTCGACCCGGCGTTGCGCCGAGCGCAACCCGTGCGGAAAAGAGCCCCAGGATCCCCCTCTCTTCACCCGGCCGTCCTCGCACAACGGGACTTGCACCGCGCTGCCGTCGGACGGGGCGCCCGCAGCGGACCAGCAGTCCTCGGTCCACTCCCAGACATTGCCCAACACGTCATGCAACCCGAATCCGTTCGCCGGGAACGAGCCCACGGGGGCTGTCTTCGCGTATCCGTCGGTGCAGTCGGCCGGTGGGAAGTACCGGTGAGGCCGCACCTCATTGGCGGTCAAGTCGAACCCGTTCGCGTACTCGCACTGTGCGTCGGCGCTTTCCCCCCAGTAGCGCGCGGTCGCCGTACCGGCACGCGCCACGTACTCCCACTCGGCCTCGGTGGGCAGCCGGTACAGGTGTCCGGTCAATTCCGTCAACCACTCCGCATACGCCAGCGCGTCACTCCAGCTGACGTTGATCACGGGCCTTCGTCCGCGGCCCCAGCCCGCATCGTCGGGTGTGTATCCCCGGCACCCCCCCGCCTCCACGCACGCTTCCCACTCGTCGAAGGTGACCTCGTACACCCCCGCGGCGAATGAGCTGCCAATCGTAACCGTGCGCTGGGTTTCATAGCCCAGGGCAGCCGCCAACTCGTCTTCCGACTCGGCGGATCCCATCACGAAGGTCCCGGTGGGGACCAAGGCCATCTCCGGACAGGTGGGACAGTCGCGAAACACCTCGCCTGCGGCGCGCGCCTGATCTGCAGGCGCGGCGTTGCCGGAGGCGGCCGCCGGGAAGCCGGTGGCCAGGGTGGAAGCATCGGCGGAGGCCGTCGCCATGGATTCGCCGTGGGCGTCGCCGCACCCGGTCGTGGCGAGGACCAGCGCCAGGGCGGTCGCGGGGGCGCTACTGCGCGGCCGCATCGTACCGTGTGTCCTTTCTGCGCTTCGGCGAATCCACCGACTTGCAGTCACCCTTCTCGTCGCAGAGCACCTTGACCTTGACGATGGGGAAGACAGGAAGGTCGTACTGGATCAAGACCGGCGGCGGCGGCAATGCGGACGCGTACTCGCGGTGCTCGTTCTGCCTTTTCTTCCGCAGCGCCTCCTTCGCCTGCGCCTCCATCTTCTCCAACTCCTCGGTAGCCTCCTTGAGCACCCTGAGGATCTCCGGGTCGAACATCGCCGCGTACTCCCTGTCCCCGTTTTCCCGCTCCCGCAGCTCGCGGCGCAGCGACTCGATCCGTCTGCCGGCCTCCTCGTCGGTGATCCGGTCATCCTCCATCTCGAAGTGGACGGACAGGACCCGGACAAAGCCATGGACGAACTGGTTCAGGGCCTCCTCCTCGTTGAGCGTGCGGGATTCCACCCGGGAGATCAGCTGGTCGACCAGTTCCTCCGTGACGGCGGCGAACTGCTCGGCGGTTCCCTCGCTCAGGTTGCCCGCTTCCACTTCCGCGCTCAGTTCCCCCCTCAGGTCGGCGAAGCTCTCCTGGAAATAGGCTCCCAGCGAGCCGTGTTCCGCCGTAATGGCGGCGATGTCGATCTCCTCCAGCATCCGATCGGCCAGTTCGGCCACTTCGGCGTTCAGGAATTCCTCGTCGGACCAGGCCAGCGGCGTCGGCGGTGCTTCGGACGCATCGTCGGCGATGGGCGCGCGCTCCGGCTCGTCCGCCGTCCCGCAGTAGAGCATGCCGAATGGGAGCACGCACACGACGGCGATCCACGTCGCGCTGCGCAGCCAGCGGGGCGCGGGTGTGGTCGAATTCCTTGCCATGATCATCTCAAGTCTCCTTCTCAGTGTTCGGGGATTGCTGCCGCGGTCGGCCGCACTCGCGAATGCGGGGGCGCGGACGGTCCTGGCCTGCGACATCAGCTCGATCGCGCGCAGCAGCGACCTCGCGTAGCTGCGCGGACTCGATTTCAGCGCGGCCACTCCCAGCGCGTCGCAGCACCACTCCTCGGCGATGCGCAGCTGGCGACGGGCCCACCAAGCCACCGGATTCCACCAGAAGACGGAGCAAGCCAGCCATTCGAGCCAGCGCACCAGGTAGTCGCGCCGCCGCGCGTGGGCGAGTTCGTGGGCGAGGACGGCGCGCACCTCGTCCCGCCCGAGTTCGTCCAGCAGGAACCGGGGGATGAGGACCCGCACCCTGCCTCCCGTCCACCAGACCATCGGTGAAACGCGCGCACCCGTGGTGTGTATTTCGGGGATTCGCCGCATGCCAAGGCTGCGGCCGATTTCACCGGCCTGGCGCTGCAGCTCCGGCGGCGCCGGCCACGACGCCCGCTTGAGCGAGCGCTGGAAACGGAAGGCCCACAGCAGGGTCCAGGCGAGCAGGACTGTGCTGCCGAGGATCCACACCAGCGCCAGAAGGCCGCCGATCACCTCCGGCGTTACACCGGAAGACCCGGCCGCAGGGGACACCGCCCGAAAGACCGGTACCGGAACGACCGCCGGCGCCAGCAGGGCGACCAGGACCAGCAGCCAGAGCGGATAGGAGATCGCGCAGCGGCCGACCCGGCGGTGGACGACCCACACGGCGCAGGCGAGGACGATCGAAAGGACCAGCTTGCTGACGCCGACTTGCAGGAGAAGGCCGGTCATGCGGCACCTCCGGTTGTAGTGTTGGTCATCCTACTCCTCCAGGAGCTGGCGGAGTTTCTCGATCTCCCCGGCCGGGAGCCGGTCGTCCTCCACGAGCCGGGTGATGATCGGCACGAGCGAACCCTGGGTAAGCCGGTTCGCCAACGACTCCAGCTGATTGCTGGCGTAGGTCTCGCGCGATAGTGTGGGGGAGAAGAGATTCACCCCGAGATCGCGGTCGCGGACCACGTAGCCTTTTTCCTCGAGCCGCTTCAGCAGCCTCTGGACGGTGCCGTGCTGGGGGCGCGAATCATCCGGATAGAGCGCCTCCTGTATCTGTCGGGCCGGCAAACGGCCTCTGCGCCACAGCAACTCCATCACCGCCAGCTCCGAGTTGGGCAGGGCAGGCATCTTCACGATTCGTGCTCCTTTTGGGCCGATACGACATCATATCGTAATATTAAGACCTAACGTCGTAGCTGTCAAGCGAAGAAAGCGCCCAAGGCGTCGAAACGCCGCGGGCGCCCGGCAGATCGCAACGGTGATTGCGGGGCTTCACCCGAGGCCCGCAACATGATTCGTCCTGGCCCGCCTTGCCCCGGCGCCCCCCTTTCCGCACCTTATCGCGGCCACGACAACCACCGCGAAGTCGAAGAGGACGGCACCGATGACCACCGCAACCTGGATCACCATGATCGTGATCGTGGCGTTCGTGTGGGGAGGTCTTGCGATCGCCCTCCGCACCGCGGTCCGGAAGGAATCCGCCAAGAGCGCCGACTAGACAGCCCGTGGACGAAATCCCCCTGGCATTCGAGCAGCGTTGCATCCACGCTGGACCGCTTCGCTCTGCGTTGCTCCTCAGGAGAATAGCGCTGCTATTCACCCTTCGTCCCGCCTTGCCAGCACGGCGCCTCGCCGCTCTCGGTGCTCGGGCGGCTTCGTCCACGGACTGCCCGCTGATCCACATTGCCTAAACGCACCGACATCGACTCGATCCTGATCCTGGGATCGGGTCCCATCGTCATCGGGCAGGCGTGCGAGTTCGACTATTCCGGCACCCAGGCCGTCCGCGCGCTCAAGGAGGAGGGCTACCGGGTCGTCCTGGTCAACTCCAATCCGGCGACGATCATGACGGATCCGGATCTGGCCGACCGCACCTACATCGAGCCGCTCACGCCCGAGTGGGTGGAGCGGGTGATCGCCCGCGAGAAGCCCGACGCGCTGCTTCCCACGATGGGGGGACAGACGGCCCTCAACATCGCGATGGACCTGCACCGCGACGGTGTGCTGGCCGCCCACGGCGTCGAACTCATCGGGGCCGACGAGCGATCCATCAAGATGGCCGAGGACCGCGAGGAGTTCACCGCCGCGATGAACCGCATCGGCCTCGCCGTCCCCCACGGCGGCTTCGCCCGCAGCGTGGACGAAGCGCTGGAGATCATCGAGGACACGGGCTACCCGGCGATCATCCGCCCCTCCTTCACCCTGGGCGGAACGGGCGGCGGCACCGCCTACAATCTCGCCGAGTTCGAGGCCCAGGTGCGCAGGGGCCTCGACGCCAGCCCGATCGGCGAGGTGCTGATCGACCGCTCGGTGATCGGCTGGAAGGAGTACGAGCTCGAAGTCGTCCGCGACGGGCTCGACAACGTGATCATCGTCTGCTCGATCGAGAACTTCGACGCGATGGGGGTGCACACGGGCGACTCGATCACCGTCGCGCCGGCGCAGACGCTCTCCGATGCGGAGTACCAGCGCATGCGCGATGCCGCGATCGCGATCATCCGCGAAATCGGCGTCGAGGCGGGGGGCTGCAACATCCAGTTCGCGGTGAACCCCGAGAACGGCGAGATGCTGGTGGTCGAGATGAACCCGCGCGTGTCGCGCTCCTCGGCGCTGGCGTCGAAGGCGACCGGGTTCCCGATCGCGCGCGTGGGCGCGAAGCTGGCCGTGGGGTACCACCTGTACGAGCTGCCGAACGACATCACGAAGACGACGCCGGCCTCGTTCGAGCCCGCGCTCGACTACGTGGTGGTGAAGTTCCCGCGCTTCGCGTTCGAGAAGTTCCCGGACGTGGACGACACGCTGGGCGTGCAGATGAAGGCGGTGGGCGAAACCATGGCGATCGGGCGCACCTTCCGCAGCGCCTGGCAGAAGGGGCTCAGGGGGATGGAGGTGGGGCGCATCGGCTGGGTGACGGGCAAGACGCCCGCGGACGACGGGCTCGAATCCGACGACCCGGAGGCGCTGCTCGCCGCGGTGCGACGGCCGACCACCTTCCGCAAGTACCAGCTCAAGCGCGCGCTCGAGGCGGGCATCTCGATCGAACGGCTCCACCGCGCCACCGGCATCGACCCGTGGTTCCTCGACCAGCTCGTGCAGATCCTCGAGCTGGAGCGCTGGTTCGCCGGCCTGCCGTCCCTCGATGCGGCCGCGTTGCGCCACATGAAGCGCGAGGGGTTCGCCGACGCTCAGCTCGCGGCCCTGCGTGGCGTGGACGAGGCCGCCATACGGTCGCAGCGCTGGAAATGGGGGATCCGGCCCACCTACAACGTCGTCGACACCTGCGCGGGCGAATTCCCCGCAGCGACGCCCTACTACTATTCCTCCTACGAATCCGAGGACGAATCCAACCCCACCGATGCGCGAAAGATCGTCATCCTGGGCAGCGGGCCCAATCGGATCGGCCAGGGGATCGAGTTCGACTACTGCTGTGTGCAGGCGGTTCTGGCGCTCCGCGAGGCGGGGTTCGAGACGATCATGGTGAACTCGAACCCGGAGACGGTGTCGACCGACTTCGACGTGAGCGACAAGCTGTACTTCGAGCCGCTGACGCTGGAGGACGTGGTCGAGATCGTGGAACGGGAGCGGCCGGTCGGCGTGATCGTGCAGCTGGGCGGGCAGACGCCGCTGAATCTGGCCCGGCCGCTGGAGGAGCTGGGGGTGCCGATCCTGGGGACTTCCGTGGACGCGATAGACCGGGCGGAGGACCGGCGCCGCTTCGAGGAGGTCTGCCGGCGGATCGGGGCGCGCGTGCCGGCCAACGGGACCGCGATGAGCGTGGACGAGGCCGTGCGGATCGCACGCGAGATCGGCTTCCCGGTGCTGGTGCGGCCTTCGTACGTTCTGGGCGGGCGCGCGATGGAGATCGTCTACGACGAGGAATCGCTGAAGGACTACTTCGCGCGGGCCGTCAAGGCCTCGCCCGACCACCCGGTGCTCATCGACCGCTTCCTGGAGGACGCCTTCGAGGCCGATGTCGACGCGCTCTCGGACGGGACCGATGTGGTGATCGGCGGCATCATGCAGCACATCGAGGACGCGGGGGTCCACTCGGGGGACTCGGCGTGCGTGCTGCCGCCGTACCTGCTCGGCCGCGCGGAGCTGGACGAGATGCGGCGGCTCACGCGGCGGTTCGCGCTGGAACTGGGCGTGGTGGGACTGCTGAACGCGCAGTACGCTGTGAAGGACGGGCAGGTCCACGTCCTGGAGGTGAACCCCCGTGCGTCGCGGACGGTGCCGTTCGTGGGCAAGTCGACCGGGGTGCCGCTGGCCCGCATCGCGGCGCGGCTGATGGCGGGAGAGAAGCTCGCGGACCTCGATGTGCCCTCGGAGCCCGATGTGAACGGGGTCGCCGTCAAGGAGGCGGTGTTCCCCTTCAACCGGTTCGACGTGGACACGCTCCTCGGCCCCGAGATGCGCTCGACCGGCGAGGCCATGGGCGTCGACGACTCCTTCGGGATGGCCTTCGCCAAGGCGCAGGTGTCGGCGGGGAACCGGCTGCCGGAGGGGGACCGCGAGCTATCGGTGATCGTGACCGTCAACGATTCCGACAAGCCGACCGTCACGCCGCTGGTGCGCCGCCTGGCCGATCTCGGCTTCCGGATTATCGCGACCGGCGGCACCTGCAGCCATCTCCACCAGCTCGGCATCGCTTGTGAAAGGATTCACAAGGTCGGGGAGGGACGGCCGAACATCGTCGACCGGATCGTGAGCGGGCAGGTCGCGCTCCTCATCAACACGCCGCTGGGCAAGAAGTCGCAGTACGACGACTACGCCATGCGGCGCGCGGCGATCGCGTACGGGGTGCCGTACCTGACGACGATGTCGGCGACCAGCGCGGCGGTCGATGCCGTGACCGCGAT
Organism: Gemmatimonadota bacterium; assembly: GCA_022822445.1. Lineage (GTDB taxonomy): Bacteria > Gemmatimonadota > Gemmatimonadetes > Longimicrobiales > Gaopeijiaceae > Bin94. The sequence continues at coordinate 8,823 of JAJEBR010000065.1, forward strand.
GCGCACGCGCCGCCCCGAGATCCTGAGCATCCAGGAACGGATCGCGCGGGAGCGGGAACCGGTGGGCGCGGCGTAGCGAACGGCCAACCCGACATGGAACAGTCCCGCCAGACCGGCCAGAGCGGCACCGCCGACGATTCCGGAGCGCGGCGCCCGGCAACCGCCTTCCTCATGCACCCCTCCGCCGTGCTCCACGACACGGGCTGGGGGCACCCCGAGCATCAGGGACGGCTGCGCGCCCTGGCCTCGGCGGTGAAGAACGACATGGTCGCGCTGCACGGGCGGGTGGTGCAGGTGGCGCCGGAGGCGGCCCGCACGGAGGACCTGGCGCTGGTACACGCCGACGCGCTGATCGACTCGGTGCGGGGCGCGGTGGACGAGGCGCGGGAGCGCGGACGCGTGGTGGCGATCGATGCGGACACGCGCGTTTCGGCCGCGTCCTGGGAGGCCGCGCTGGGGACGGCCGGCGCCGGACTGGAGGCCGTGCGGGGGGTCGCCGAGGGGCGGTTCCGCAACGCATTCGTGGCTGCCCGTCCGCCGGGGCACCACGCCACGCCGTCCCGCGCGATGGGGTTCTGTCTCTTCAACAACGTGGCCGTCGCGGCGGCGGGTCTCCGGGCCGGGGGCGAGGCGGAGCGGGTCCTGATCGTCGACTGGGACGTGCATCACGGCAACGGCACCCAGGACGCCTTCTACGAGGACCCCGCCGTGTTCTTCCTCTCGCTCCACCAGTACCCGCACTATCCCGGCACGGGAGCCGCGAACGAGACGGGGCGGGGAAGGGGGGAGGGGTTCACGATGAACGTGCCACTGCGCGCAGGGACGCCCCGTGCCCATTACCTGGAGGTCTTTGGCAGGGCGCTGGCGGAAGCCGTATCGCGCTCTGCGCCCGACTTCATCCTGGTGTCGTCGGGCTTCGACGTGCTGGCCGGGGACCCGCTGGGCGGACAGCTGCTGGAGCCGGAGGACCTGCACCGGGCGACCCGAATGGTGATGCAGGCCGCGGAGCGCTGTTGCGGGGGCCGCGTTGTGGTATTCTTGGAGGGAGGATACGACCCGGAGCGCACCGGCGCGGGCTGCGTCGCCGTCATCCGGGCGCTCGCGGGGATCGGCATGGACGCAGAACCGATGGAGGAAGGCCGGGAAGCATGAGAATCCGGAGGCTCCGAGTGAGGTGGCTCCAGGGAGTCCGCTTTGCAGATCGGGTGCCGCGGGGCCTTGTCCCAGGGGCGGCCAGGCTCATGCGAAGGGTCCGGGTGCCAGCCCGACAACTGCCGATCTTCATTGCACTGCCGCTTGCCGCGGTGACGCTACAGAAGCCCCAGGCCCCGCCCCTCGAGGTCCACCCCGAGGCACGCGCGGCGATCTCCCGGATTCTCTCGCCCTTCTGTCCGCCCCCCTACCTGATCGAGAATTGTCCGTCGCCGGGCGCGGCGGCGCTCAGGGACAGCATCAACGCGATGGCACACACCGGAATGACCGCCGACAGCATAGTCGAGCGGGTGCTGGCGGCGTACGGTGAGGAGTATCGCGGCATGCCGAAGCGCTCCGGAAAGGGGCTCCTCGCATGGACGATTCCGCCGTTGGCGCTTGTCGCCGGGTTGGCATTGGTCGTCCTGGTGCTGCGCCGGCTGAAGGGGCCGGCTCCGGCGGGTGCTCAGGCCGAAATCACAGACGAGGACCGGGAACGCCTCGACGCGGCCCTCGCGGAGATGGAGGAGATGGAGGAGACTGAATGACGAGACTGCAGGAGGACGCGTCCGGAGCGTTGCTGGCGACCGACGAGGGCGTGGCCAGGGTTCAGGAGGCGCTCCGTGAGCGCGATCTGGACGGCTGGCTGCTCTACGACTTCAAGGACCGCAACCCGATCGGACGCTCGCTGCTCGGTCTGGAGTGGACCACCCGGCGGGGATTCGCACTCGTGCCCGCCACCGGCCAGCCCCGTCTCCTCATCCACGCCATCGAGCACTCCTCCTGGCGCCACCTGGACTGGCCGCGGGAGAGCTACTCGAGCCGCCAGCGCATGGAGGATGGACTACGCTCCCTTCTCGCCGGCTGCAAGCGGGTCGTCACCGAGACCTCCGCCCGCTCCGATGTCCCCTACCTGGACCTCCTTCCCGCCGGGATCCGGGACGTCCTCACGGCCACGGGCATCGAACTGCACAGCTCCGGCGACCTCGTCTCCACCTTCTACGCGGTCTGGACCCCCACCCAGCGCGAGGAGCACGGCCGCGCCTCGGCGCTGGTCAAGGCCCTCGCCCGGGACGCCTTCACGCGCGCCGGCGACCACATCTCCCGCGGCGACGCCATCACCGAGGGCACCCTCGCCACCTGGATCCGCACCGAACTGGCGCGGCGCGGCGCCCCCGTGCACGCCGACTGCATCGTCGCGATCGGACCGACGGCGGCCGACCCCCACTACGATCCCGGCGAAGTCGGCCGTCCCATCCGCGCTGGCGACCTCCTCCTCATCGACCTCTGGGGCGCGCTCCACGACGACTCCGTCCCCGCCGACCAGACCTGGATGGGCTTCATGGGCAGCGCGCTTCCGCCCCGGATCGCCGAGCTGTGGGACACCGTGAAGGCGGCGCGCGACGGCGTGGTCGCCTCGCTTCAGGACCGTCACGCGCGCGGCGAGGTCCTGCGCGGCTTCGAGGGCGACGACGTGGCCCGCGGCATCATCACGGATGCCGGCTACGGCGAGTGGTTCATCCACCGCACCGGCCACTCCATCGACCGCGACCTCCACGGCCGCGGCCCCAACCTCGACAACCTGGAGACGCGCGACGACCGGGTGCTGGTTCCGGGAGTCGGCTTCTCGGTGGAACCGGGGATCTACATCCCGGACGATGTCGGGATCCGCACCGAGATCAACGTCCACATGGGCCCGGACGGCCCCGAGGTGACGGTCGACGAGCCGCAGCAGGACGTCTTCCTTCTCCTGCAGGACTGATCCCGGGGCCCGGCCCCGCGCCGAACCGATGCCTGGATCCGGCGCCGCACCGACGCCCGTCCCGGGTTCATCCCTTGTCCGCGTGGCGCTGCCGCTGCCGCTGCGCCGCCTTTTCACCTACCGGGTGGCCGGTCCGCCCCCGGCAGCGGGAACGCGCGTCCGGGTTCCGTTCCGCAACCGCACCCGCACCGGATGGGTGATGGGCCCGGGCGAAGAGGTCCGCGGCGTGCGCGACGTACTCGCGGTCCTCGACTCCCGGCCGCCGTTCGGCGGCGAACTGCTCGATCTGGCCAGGTGGATCGCCGAATACTACGTGGCGCCGGTCGGGATGGTGCTGCGTGCCATGCTGCCGGCGCCGGCCACCGCCGCACCGCGGAGGCGGCAGGTCGCCCGGGTGGTGCGGCCGATCGGCACCCTCGCGGAACTCGAGGGGGTATTCGGGCGTGCGAAGCGGCAAAGGGAAGCCTTCGAGCGACTCCTGGAAGCCGGTGGCGGACAAGCGGTCGCCGCGCTCGCCGAACAGGGATTCAGCCGAAGCGTGGTCCGGGGGCTGGAGGCGAAGGGCCTGATTCGCGTGACGGACGACGTGGTGGTGCGGGATCCGTTCCGGGATGAGCCGGTGGGAGAGGGGAACGGACCGGTGCCGACCGCCGGCCAGCGCCGGGTGCTCCGCCGGATGGCGGGGACGCTGGGAAGGGGTGGCGGGACCTTCCTCCTGCACGGGGTCACGAGCTCGGGCAAGACCCTGGTCTACATCGAGCTGATTCGCGAGGTGCTCGGTCGCGGGGAAGGCGCGCTCGTGCTGGTCCCGGAAATCGCGCTGACCCCCCAGACGGTTGCCCGCTTCCGCCGCGCCTTTGGCGACCTGGTGGCGGTCCTGCATTCGGGACTCTCGGACGGCGAGCGCTTCGACGCCTGGACACAGCTGCGATCGGGTGAGAAACGCATCGCGATCGGGGCCCGCTCGGCGGTGTTCGCGCCGGTGACCTCTCTCGGCGCCGTGGTCGTGGACGAGGAACACGACGGCAGCTACAAACAGTCCGAATCGCCCCGCTATAACGCGCGCGACGTGGCAGTGGTGCGCGCCAGCCGCACGGGTTCCGTCTGCCTCCTCGGATCGGCCACCCCGTCGCTCGAGAGCTGGGCCAACGCACAGAGCGGCAAGTACACCCTCCTCGAGTTGCCCGACCGGGTCGGTGGCGGGGTTCTCCCGGAGGTCCGGGTCGTCGACCTCAGATCGCGGGGCAAGCCGGAACCCGGACCCACCCACCCGTCGCCGCCCGACTCCGCCACCGCCCCGTCCACCGCTCCCGAGCCCCCGCCGCAGATCGTCTCCCCGCCCCTCCTGGATGCCCTCCGCCAGCGCCTGGCCCGCAAGGAGCAGACCATCCTCCTCCTCAACCGGCGCGGCTACGCGAGCCTGTCCCTCTGCCGGAGCTGCGGCGACGTCATGGAGTGCGCGCACTGCTCGGTCTCGATGACGCTCCACCGCGGCCGCCGCCGCATGATCTGCCATCACTGCGGCCACACCGCGCCCCCGCCGCGCAAGTGCGCGCGTTGCGGCTCCACCGAGCTCTCCTTCCGGGGACTGGGCACGGAACAGGTCGAGCGCATCGTGCTGGAGAGCCTGCCCGGCGCCCGCGTCGCCCGCATGGACGTGGACACCACCAGGGGGAAGTGGTCGCACCGGGACATCCTGGCCCGCGTCGGCGCGGGTGCCGTCGACATCCTCGTCGGCACCCAGATGATCGCCAAGGGCCTGGACTTCCACCGCGTCACCCTCGTCGGCGTCATCAACGCGGACATCGGTCTGCACATGCCCGACTTCCGCAGCTGCGAGCGCACCTTTCAGCTCCTCTCGCAGGTGGCCGGGCGAGCCGGACGCGGACGACTCCCCGGCGAGGTCATCATTCAGACGTATGTGCCGGATCACTACGTGGTCCGCGCGGCGGTCGCCCACGACTACCGCGGTTTCGTGGAACGGGAGCTGGGTGCCAGAACCGACCCGCGCTACCCGCCCGGCGTGCGCATGGCGCGCATCCTCGTGAGCAGCCGGGCGCAGTCCGAAGCGCTGGCAGGGGCCGAATCCCTCGGGGCATGGCTGCGGGGCAGGATCCGCGGCCACCCCGAGATCCTGGGGCCCGCGCCCGCCCCCATCGAGAAGCTGCATGACCGCTTCCGGTGGCACCTGCTCCTGCGGGGCCGCGCCGCCGAGATCGGGCGTGCCCTGCAAGCCGTCGCCGACGACTACCCGTCTCCCGGGGCGAGCGTCCGTCTTTCCCTCGACCGCGACCCGCTCGACCTGATGTAGTTCGCCCGCCAAAAACCACGGCACCGCCCGACGAGCAGCGGAACATCCGCCGCGGACCCATTCTGCCTGCCCCCCGGACCGCAGCGACCCGAGCCCGACGGTTCCTGCCATCCGCGTCGATTTGTTATGCTGAATAGTAGGCGGAATTCAGCACAATTGTCGGCCAGGTCCCGACAGGAGTTCGGCACGTGAGCTGCCTTGCCCTGAATGCATCGTACGAGCCGCTGATGATCGTGCCGTCCAGGCGGGCGATCAGACTGGTCCTCGACCGGAAGGCGGAGATCCTGGAGGCGGACGCGGTGCGCGCCTTCCGGTCGGTGCGTGCGAGCCACCCGTTTCCGCTGGTCATCCGTCTGGTGCGCTATGTTCACGTCCCCAGGCGCTTCCGTCGGCAGGTCACCAACACCTTCCTCTTCGCGCGCGACGGGTACAGGTGCCAGTACTGCCACCGCCACAAGGGCGAACTGCGCTGCCGCGAGTTCCTCACCCGGGACCACGTCCTTCCCATCTCCCGAGGCGGCGGAAATACGTGGAAAAACGTCGTCACGGCCTGTTCCACCTGCAACCATCGCAAGGGGAACCACCTGCCGCAGGAGGCGGGCCTGCGCCTGGCGTCGCGCCCCATGGAGCCGAACCACGTGCAACTCGTGTGGGCGGTCCGCAAGGTCACGCCCATCCAGGCCAAGTACATCCGCATGTTCTTCGGCGACGAGGCGGTTCCGCTCGTGCAGGGCGAGGCCGCGGGGTACGAACTCCAGTCCACGGCGTAGGTTCGCCCGGCGCTCGGTCCGCGATGTAAGGTAAACATTACAAGATGTCAAGTTATCCTTACATTCAAAGCCAGTGCAGGGTGATGTGCACTCTCCTCCGCCACGCTTTTCCGCCACGTCTCTCTTTCGCCATTCCCGGCTGGCGGGGCTTTCAGGAAACCCCGGCCTCCGGTATTCTTCGGCATCGTTTACCAATTCCGGGATGCGAGCATGCGAGATTCGGACGCACGAGGTTCGGGCGCCCCTTCCCCGCGACGGAACGCCCCCCCTTCGGTACGGGACGCCCTGCGGCCTTCGCCACTTCGGGAAGCGGCCGTCGCGGAGGACGGTGCTCCAGGGGAGGGCGACAGCGTTCGGGCGGTCTCCGCCCCGGTGAAGCCTGAACGGCCAACTCCCGCGCCCGCGGCGAAACCCGTTCCCGTCCGGCAGGCCGTCCCGCCACCGCCGAAGCCCGAGCCCGCGTCCGCGCGCGACCAGCCCCCTGGTCCATCCCCGAAGCCGGCGCCCGCACGGGACGGCGCCCCGCCCCCTGGTCCATCCCCGAAGCCGGCGCCCGCACGGGACGGTGCCCCGCCCCCGGCAGCGCGGGAGACCACCCCGCGCCCGGCGCGCGTCCTCGATCGAGCCGTTGCCCCGGTCGAGTCCTCCCGTGACGTGGAACTGGGCGAAGAGACCTGGACGGTCCGGCTCAAGGGCGCCGCCACCGTCGGATCCGGACATGCCGGCGCCCGGATCCTCAGCGTCGGATTCGAGTCACCGAAGAGGCGGGCGGATCCGGACGAGACCCGCTACGTCCTGGCGCGCACACTTGAAGATGTCGGTGAAGACGAACTTCTTTCACTGGTTCGGGAGGTAGCCCAACGGCCTGACGCAACCCCGGAGCCGGCCGGAAGAGGGAGGCGTGCGCAGGGTCGGAAAGGCGGTCGTCGCAGGGGCAGGACATGAGGCGGCCCACACCTCCGGACCGCTCCGGGGGAACCGGGAGCGCTAACGGAACTCCGCGCGCGGCGGTCGGTCAGGAGAGACGAAAGCGGGCGGCTTCAACAAGGAAGCTGTTACAGGTGTCTAATCTCCAGGAATGAGGGAACGGTCTGACGCGGAGCTCGTGACCCAGGCGCGTTGCGGCGACAGGGAGGCGTTCGGGGAGTTGGTCAGGCGCTATCAGCGCGCGGCCTACTCCGTGGCCCTCTCGGTCACAGGAAAGCACCAGGACGCGGAGGATGCGGCCCAGGAGTCTTTCATGGTGGCGCTGCAGCGCCTTGACGATTGCCGCAACGCGGATCGGTTCGCCGGCTGGCTGCTGGCGATCGTCAGGAACCGCTCGCGGAACCTCATCCGGCGCGAAAACCTGCGCAGCGGGGACGAAATCCCCGCCAGTGCGAGTTCGTCGGGACCCGGTCCCGACAGGATGGCGGACATATCGGCCCTGCGGGGCCGGCTGAAGGAGGCTTTGAGCACATTGACGGAGGTGCAGCGGGAGATCGTTCTGCTTCACGACCTTGAGGGTTGGAAGCACGATGAGATATCGGAGCGCATCGGCATCCCCTCGGGGACCGTCCGGTCGCACCTGCACTTTGCACGCAAAGCACTGCGCGCCCGGCTCGCCGGGTGGAAGGACCACACGTAGGCCCGCGAGGTCAACATGAAAGACAACGACAGAGTCACCGCCCTGGAAACCCTGGATCCGGCCCACGAGCGCCAGGGCTACTGGGAACAGTTCCGCGCCCGCATCCTGGAGAACGCGGCCTTCGAACTCGCCCGGCGGCGTGAGGCGGCCCGGGAGTCCGTGGCGGCCATCCTCTCCGGCTGGTCACGCAGCCTGATCCCCGTGGCGGCCGCCGCCGCGCTCATCGCGTCGATCATGATCCTGAACGAAACGCAGCAACAGGCCGAGCCCGCCCCGCGTCTGGTCCTCGAGGACATGCTGGGCGGGACGCGAAACGCGAATCCGCTGCAGGCCGGGCTCGCCGCCGGAGTACAGTCGAACACCGCGGAGTTCATCGCCTTCGTGGAAGAGGATACGCGCTGATGGCACCGTTCAAGCAAGCGCGCCTGATGTCGGTGGTGCTCCTCTTCGCGACACTGGCCGCCGGCATCCTGATCGGGGTGGCCTGGAGCGAGCGGGGGCGCGACACCGTACCGCTTGAGACGGTGCAGCCGACGGTGCAGCCCACAGGCACCGACGACACCGGCGATCCCGCAGACTCCGCCGGAACCCGGTCCGACGGCAACCGCGAGCGGCGTCCCCCGGTCATCTTCGAATTGGACCTCGACCCGGCTCAGGAGACCGAGCTGGAAGAGGTGCGCCAGTCCTTCATTCAGCAATGGGGGGAGCTGGAGGATGAAATGAAGGAGGAGGCGGACCGCAGGGAGCGGGAGCTCAGGCGTGCGGTCTGGGAAGCCACCAGGGCCGTTCTTCGGCCCGACCAGCTCGCCAGGTACGATTCGCTGCTGACGGCGAGGTATGCCCGGCGCGACAGCATCCGGGGAGATGGCGGCCGGGGCAACGGCCGCGACCGCAGCCGGCGCCCCGACGGCCAGGACAACAACCGCGGGCCCTTTGGTCCGAAACACTGGAAGGACTTCCCACATGACGAATAGCAGGACGTTGTTCGCGGTCCCGCTGGCGCTGCTGGCGATCGCCTCTGCCGGCCTGCGCGCTGGCGCACAGGAAACCGGCCAGACCATCACACTGGAGCGTGCCCTCGAGCTCGCCCTCCTCAACAATCCGCAGCTGGCCCAGAGCAACGCCAGCCTGATCAACGCGGGCACCACCCGGCAGCGCGCCTGGGGGTCCTTCCTCCCGAACGTCAACATGAGTTCGGGTAGTTCGCTCTCCAGTTCGCAGCGCTTCGACCAGAACACGCAGCGCATCGTCACGGGCAGCAGCACGTCGTACAGCGCGGGCCTCAGCGCCAGCTACCAGCTCTTTCAGGGGGGGCGCAAGTTCCACGAGATGAACCGGACCGCGACCGCCTACCGGGAGGCGGAAGCGCGGCTCCAGACGCAGCGCTTCTCGGTACTGCTGCAGACGCGAACCCTCTTTCTGAACGCGCTCCGCCAGGCGGACCTGGTGAGTATCCAGGAGGCCAGCCTCGAGCGGACGCAGCAGAACCATTCAATCAGCCTGTCGCGCTTCGCCGCCGGTGAAGCCACCCAGTCCGACACCCTGCGGACCCTGCTGGACGTGTCCAACGGGCGGCAGAGCCTCCTCCAGGCACAGAACCAGCTGCGCGCCGCACGGTGGTCTCTGGGCAGACAGGTGGGCATGAGCGGACCGGTCGCGCCGGCGGCCCCCGCAGAGGGACTGGATCCGGCCCCGCTGCGCCTCAGCGAGCCGGAGATCATCGCCCTCGCCGAGTCGGCCTCGCCGGCCGTGCGGGCTGCCGAAGCGGCATCGCGCGTGGCGCGGATCGGCGTCGACAATGCCCGCAGTTCCTATCTGCCGAATCTCTCGATGTCGTCCCGGTACAACTGGGCCAACCAGGAGCGCAGCTTCTCCGGCGGCAACACCAGCTGGGGCTTCAGCCTGTCCGGCAGCTACACGCTCTTCGACGGATTCGGGCGAGAAGCGAGCGTAAGCCAGGCCAACCAGGCCCGGCGCGTGTCCCTTCTTTCGGAGGAGGATGCCCGCAGGAGCGTGAGGCAGGAGGTGGACGCGGCGCTCCGGACCCTGGAGACGCAGGAGCAGGCAATTGCAATCGCAGAGGCGTCGGTCCTGGTCGCACAGGAGGACTTTCGCATTGTCCGGCTGAGGTATCAGGCGGACCAGAGCACGATCCTGGACGTAATCGTGAGCCAGGTGGCCCTCGAGCAGGCGGAGGTGAACCTGGTCGGGGCCCGCTTCGACTACTCGCTCGCGAAGGCGGAACTCGAATCAATCATCGGAGTGGAGCTATAGATGGCAAGAAGCGATAGAAGGCGGCGGGGCGGGAATGGGGACGCAAGGGCCCCGAACGGGCTGGTCATCCAGACGGAGGGGCTTCGCAAGTACTACGTTCTCGGCGCCGAAACGGTGCGCGCCGTGCGAGGCGTGGATCTGAACGTCGAGCCGGGCGAATTCCTTTCCATCATGGGGCCGTCCGGAAGCGGAAAATCCACCTTCATGAATCTCATCGGGTGTCTGGACACGCCCACGGCCGGCAACTACTGGCTCAACGGCCGCAAGGTCTCCGAGCTGTCGGACGACCAGCTTGCCCGGGTGCGCAACCGCGACATCGGGTTCGTCTTCCAGACCTTCAACCTGCTGCCGCGGGCCACCGCGCTCCACAACGTCGAGCTGCCGCTGATCTACGCGGGGGTATCGGCCAGGAAGCGGCACCGCCAGGCGGCGGAAAAGCTCGAACGGGTGGGCCTCGCCGACCGGATGACGCACAAGCCTCCGGAGCTGTCGGGGGGCCAGCGGCAGCGCGTGGCAATCGCGCGCGCCCTGGTGAACGACCCCGCGCTCCTGCTCGCCGACGAGCCCACCGGCAACCTGGACTCGACCACCTCCCGCGAGATCATGCAGATCTTCGGGGAACTCAACGGTGCGGGACAGACGATTGTCATTGTAACGCACGAATCCGATATCGCGGCCATGACCTCGCGCCAGGTCCATCTGAACGACGGCCTGGTCGAGCGTGACATCCTGAATGAAAGGATCAAGACTGATGCGACGTTTTCCAACTGACCGGGGGCTCCTTGCGGTGGCGCCGGCGTCACTGGCGGCAGCTCTCGCTCTCGCCATCGGCTGTACGATGCAGGACGACACCGAAGTCGATTACGGCATCCAGACGGCGCCGGCCGAGTTGCGGTCCATGCGGGTCACGGCCGAATCCAACGGAGAACTGGAGCCGGTTCTCAAGGTCGAGGTCAAATCGAAGGCTTCCGGCGAGATCCTGCAGCTCTTCACCGACTCCGGTGACGAAGTTGAAGTGGGGGCGCTCCTCGCCGAGGTCGATCCGCGCGACGTGAACAACGCCTACGACCAGGCGCAGGCCGATCTGGACGTTGCGGAGGCGCGAATGGAGATATCCAGGAAGCAGCGGGACCGCTCCCAGCAACTCCTCGATTCCGCGGTCATTACGCCGCGGGAATTCGAGCAGGCCGAACTCGAGTTCGCGAATTCGCAGGCGGGGCTCGTACGCGCGGAGACCAACCTCGAGCTGGCCACGCTGCGGCGGGCCGACGTGAGGATCACGGCTCCGATGTCCGGCACGATCCTCGAGAAGCTGGTCGAGTACGGCCAGGTGATTCAGTCTGCCACGCAGAACGTCTCGGGAGGCACCACCCTCTTCGTGATGGCCAATCTGGACGACATGCGGGTGCGGACCTTCGTCGACGAGCAGGACGTCGGCCAGCTGGCGGCCGGGATGGTCGCCACGGTCACGGTCGAAGCGTTCTCGGACCGGACCTTCGAGGGCGTGATCGAGAAGATCGAGCCCCAGGCGCTGGTGCAGCAGAACGTGACGATGTTCCCGGTGATCGTATTGCTCGACAACCGGGCCGGCCTCCTGAAGCCCGGCATGAACGCCGAGGTCGAGATCCTGATCGACGAACGCGACAACACGCTCACGGTTCCGAACAACTCGGTGGTGCAGCCGCAGGAGGTGGCTCCGGCCGCGGAGGTGCTCGGCCTGGACCCGACGACGGCAACGATCGATCGCACGGTCTGGGGTTCCCTGATCGCGGAGGCTCAGCAGAAGCTGAACGCGCTGCGGCGTGACGACATGCCGACGATGACGGCGGATGCAGGGGGCGCCGGCCGCAACTTCGCGGGGATGCGAGGCGGACAGAGAGGCGCGGAGGCGGGTGCAGTCCCCGGTGCAGCGTCGGGCGATCCCGCGGCCAACGGCCCGGGCGGCACGGATACCGGTGCCGCCGCAGGCAACGGGGCCGGCGCGGGCGCCATGCCGATGGAAGAGATCGTGGCTCAGATGCAGAGCGGCGAGATCAGCCGGGACTCGGCTATGGTCCTGCTCAGCGCTGCCCGCGATGGCCAGCAGATGGCCGGGGGCGGTCAGAGGCCCGGTGCCCAGGCGATGCCGGGCGGTCAGCGCATGGGCGGCCAGCAGATGGGTGGCGGCCAGCGTCCGGGCGCGAATCCCGGCGGCGAAGCGGCTGGGGGTCAGGCAGGTGCCGGAGCGGCCATGGGCGGACAGCGTGGTCAGGGTCAGGGTGGCGCCGGCCGCGGCCAGGGCGGCGGAGGTCGCGGCCAGGGTGGCTTCGGCGGTGGCCAGGGCGGGATGGGCGGCTTCGGCGGGATGGGCGGCTTCGCGGCCATGATGGGCGGATCGACCGGTAACCCGGCCTACAAGATGGGCGTGGTGTTCGTGAAGAACGCCGACGAGAGCCTTACGCCCCGTGCGGTCATCCTGGGGATCAGCGACTGGGACTACGCCGAGGTCCTCGCCGGGCTGCAGGCGGGCGAAGAGATCGCGCTGATCGGCGCCGCTGAACTCCAGGCCCGGCAGCAGGAGCGCATGGAGCGGATGAGCCAGCGGATGGGAGGTGGGCGGCCCTTCTGAGGGCCGGATCAGGAAGCGCGATGAGCTTGCAACACCGACTTACGAGGGGGCATCCATGTTCATAATCAAGGAGATCATCGTAGTGGCGCTGGCCTCCATCAAGGCCAACCTGCTGCGGTCGACGCTTACGACGCTGGGGATCGTGATCGGCACCTCCGCCGTGATCACCATGTTCGCGCTCGGTGAAGGCGCACAGCGCGCCGTCGAGGAACAGATCCAGAACCTCGGGACGAACATCCTGACGGTGCGCCCCGGACAGGGATTCTCACGCGGTCTGTGGAGTGGAAGCACGAGACTGGAAGAGGACGACGCGGTCGCGCTCCGCGATCAGCTGGGCGCGATGTACCAGGTGGCGCCCGAGGTGGAATCGCGGTACCAGGTATCCTACAGCCGGTACAACTCCTCCCACTCGGTGGTCGGAACCTGGCCAACCTACTTCAGTGTCCACGATCACGAGATCGAGCATGGGGAGCTCTTCAACCTGGGCGATGTGCAGGGACGGCGGCGGGTGGCCGTGCTCGGATCCAACGTTCCCGAAGAGCTGAACACGCCGCCGGGTCTTCTGGTGGGTCGCAAGATCCAGGTTCGGGGCATCTCCTTCGAGGTCCTGGGCGTACTCCAGGAGAAGGGTGGCGCGATGTGGGAGCAGCCCGACGACCGGGTCTACATCCCCCTGTCCACGGCGATGTATCGAGTCATGGGGAACCGGGACCGTCTCCGCTCCATCTTCGTCGCCGCGCCATCACCGGACCAGCTGGACCCTCTCTGGGCCGATATCGACCAGATCATCCGCCGTGAACACCGGATTATGCCGATGGAGGAAGCCGACTTCAACATCTCGCAATCGTCCGACTTCCTCGAGACGCTGAACGAGAACACGCAGACCTTCACGCTGCTCCTCGCCGGGATCGCGGGGGTGAGCCTGCTCGTCGGCGGGATCGGGATCATGAACATCATGCTGGTGAGCGTGACCGAACGGACCCGCGAGATCGGTGTGAGGAAGGCGCTGGGCGCGACCCGGAAGACGATCCTCTTCCAGTTCCTGGTGGAAGCGCTGGTCCTGTGCATGCTTGGCGGCGCGCTGGGCGTCGCCGGAGGGTACGGAGCCGCGCACACTGTCAGTACCACCTTCGGGAGCGAGACCGCCGTGGCCATCGAGATCGTGGCGGTCGCGATCGGCTTCTCGGCCGCGATCGGGCTGTTCTTCGGGATCTGGCCGGCACGCCGGGCCTCCATCCTCGACCCGATCGACGCGCTGCGCTACGAGTAGGGGGGGCTTGGCCGGATCAGCCTGATCTGATCGGGAGGATCGCGGAGTACGCTCGGGTTCGCTCCTCGGGGACCGAGCCGACGGCGCGCCCGAACCGGCGTCACGGCGTCAGCGAGCCGGGTAGCTGATGTCGAGCCGTTGCCCGTGGCGGATGACGGTCACGATGACGGGGGGCCGGGCGAAGCTCAGTTCGGACCGAAGGTGGGCGAGCGTTGCCAGTTCGCGGTCACCAACCGCGAGGATCACGTCGCCAGGACGGAATCCCGCCCGCCTTGCCGGACTGTTCGCGAGCACGTCGACGATGAGGACGCCCGACGAAACGCCGAAGTAGCGTCCGAGCGGGCCGGACAAGGTGCGCACCTGGGCGCCTCCCAGCACCACCGAGCCTACGATCTCGGCCCGCCGTGGCCCGGGCCCGGACAGCTCCCCGGACTGCGGGGGGGCCGCCGTCGCCGACGCATCAGCCAGCAGCGAATCGCCTCCGACGCGAAAGAAGACGGTCGAGTCCGCCACAATCATCCCGGTGGGCCCGGATTCCTCCGCGGTCGTCTCGACGGTGGAATCGGGGTCTGCCGACCCGAGCAGCCCACTGGTCCCCGGTTCCTCCGGTACGAGGGCGGGCCCGGTGTCGATTCGAAGGCTGCCGGTTCTCCGAATGTCGAGCGTCATGGTGGAGTCGTTCAGCGTAAGGGAGACCGCACCGGAATCGAGCCGGAGTCCGCCGCTCAACCAGGAGGTGGACTGCAGCTCCGGCCAGGGCCCGAGCGTGTCCGGGAAAGTCGCCATCAGCGCCTCGATTTCCTGCCGCAGGTTGGCAAGGGCGGCTTCGAACTCCGGCAGGTCCAGCATGGCCGGGAAGGACGGCGGGCGCTGGCCGGCCACCACCACCACCGTTTCCACTTCCATTCCTCTGCGGTTCACCTTCAGGTTTGCCTGCCTGCCGGGACCCAGAGAGCCCAGGGAACGGATCCACGCCTGGTAGTTCACCAGCTCCCGGCCGTTCAGCGCGACCAGGACGTCGCCCGGATGGATGCCCCCCAGATCGGCCGGCCCGCCCTGCTGAATCCCCGTCACGCGGATCTCCAGGATCGACTCGCCCGTGGCCGGCACGAGCACGCGGGCGGTGTCGGTCTGGATCCCGATCCACGCCCGTTCCACCACGGTGAGACTGTCCTGGGCGTGCGTCGCCTGCGGTACTCCGGCGGTCAGCGTGCCGACGAGGATCAGCGCCCCGGCAGCACCACGCAGGAGGGTCGGCCGAGTCCTCATCGGGATCCCCTTCAGTTCCAGTTGTCCTGGCTGATCTGGCGCAGCACCTGTTCCTCCTCCTCCATGACCTTCACCAGGAAGCTGTTGAAGAAGGGGTCGCCCGGGTTGCGTTCCGCCGCAACCTGCGCGGCTGCCAGGAAGGAATGGATATAGGGAAGACGGGTACGGGGGTCCTCCCCGGCCTCCCCGCCGGCCTGGGTCTGCCAGAGCCGCCTGTACTCCTGCAACGCCTGGCGGAATTCCCACTCCTTCTGCTGCACGAGCACCGTAGCGTCGTCGAGGGAGGCCGGCTGGGCGAAGGACGCCGCGCCTGCAGCCCCACCCACACCAACTGCCTGCAACCCGGCCTCCCTGGACGTGACCCAGCCAACGGCGGTGCCACCGATGAAGAGGACCAGGGCGGCGGCCACCTGCAACCATTTCCGCCACACGGCCGCGCGGGATTGGCCGTGGATGAGGCCCGCGGCCGACAGCGCCTTCTCGAGCTGGTGCCACCCCCCCGGCGGAGGCAGCAGCGCGGGCAGGTTCTGAAGCGACCACGACTGCGCCCTCAGCGCCTCCAGCTCGCGGCGGAGCCGTGGGTCCCCGTCCAGGGTTCTCTGTTCCTCCGGCGTCGGCCGCTCATCGACCAGCCGCGCCAACTCTTCAAGCTTCATACGCTCCATGCTTCCACTTCCTTCCCGCTTGGTTCAAAACCGCGGAGCATTCGTCTCATCTTCGCCCGCGCCTTGAATAGCTGTGATTTCGAGGTGCCCGCCGTCACGCCCAGCGTCCTGCCGATCTCCTCGTGCGTGTACCCTTCGACATCGTGGAGGATCAACACCTTGCGCATTCCGTCCGGCAACCTGTCCAGCGCCGCTTCCAGCTTCCGTTCCAGCAGCACGTCGCCCACGTCGGGCGCCACCGGGACCACCTCCGGCGCCGGCGCCTCGCGCATTCGCCTGGTCTTCTCCTTCCTGACCGCCTGCAACGCGGAATTGACCGCGATGCGGTGCAGCCAGGTCGAGAACCGGGCGTCCCCGCGGAAGGTGGGCAGGGCCCGGATGGCCCGTATCCATGCTTCCTGTGCGTAGTCCTGTGCTGTGTCATCGTCTCCGGCGATACGTCGCACCACCGCGTAGACGCGGGGGGCGTACCGGTCGTAGAGGGTCCGGACGGCGTGTCCATCCCCCTCGCATGCTCGGCGGATCAGTTGGGCTTCGATTTCTCTGGATCCAGGGTTCTTGCCGGGCGTGTGGCTCACCGCGCGGTGCTCCAGGTCTGTTCCACGGGTGATGCCAACTTGCTCCGGACGCGAGATTGGGCGCCTGCCATGCCTTTGTCGTACCATTCGATGCGCACCATGAAAGATAGGGTTGCCTGCGACAATCCGCCTCCGCGCGGGGGCGGGCTCCCCCGAACCCCTCCACATGCGAGACACGAGATGAATCCTGGTAATACCCCGATGCCCGGCGCGAAGTTCCTGGAGTGCACCGCGACCGGCGACACCTTCGAGCCCGAACAGCTGATCGGCCTCTCGCCCGCGGGCAAGCCACTCTTCGCCCGGTACGATCTCGACGCCCTCCGACACAGCTTCACACCCGCCGCCCTTGTGGGACGCGCGCCCACCCTCTGGCGCTACAGCGAGGTCCTCCCGGTGCGTGACCCCGCGTGCCGCGTCAGCCTCGGCGAGGGCTTCACGCCGCTGCTGGATTGCCCGCGCCTGGCGCGCCGTCTCGGCGTGGGACGGCTCCGGATCAAGGACGAGGGACAGAACCCGACCGGTTCGTTCAAGGACCGGGGACTGTGCATGGCCGTCGCGCGCGCCCTCGAACTGGGGGCCACCGAGCTTGCGATCCCGTCGGCGGGGAACGCTGCGGGTTCAACGGCGGCCTACGGCGCGGCGGCAGGGTTGCCCGTGCATGTCGTCGTGCCGCTGGACACGCCGCTCCCCATACTGGCGGAGATCCGGGCGCTGGGTGCGGACCTGCAGCTCCTCGACGGGCTGATCAGCGACTGCGGGGCCGCCGTGCGGGCGCGCTGCGACCGGGACGGGTGGTGGGATCTGTCCACGCTGAAGGAGCCCTACCGGGTGGAGGGGAAGAAGACGATGGGCTACGAGCTCTTCGAGCAGCTGGGCGGACGGCTCCCGGATGCGATCGTCTACCCGACGGGGGGCGGCACCGGGCTGATCGGGATGTGGAAGGCCTTCGACGAGATGGAGGCGCTGGGATGGATCGGGTCCGCGCGGCCGCGGATGTTCGCGGTGCAGTCGACCGGATGCGCCCCGATGGTGCGGGCGTGGGAGGAGGGGCGCGAGGCCGCGCCGCCGTGGGAGAACGCGGAGACCTACGCGGCCGGGCTGAGGGTGCCGGGCGCGGTGGGGGACTTCCTCATCCTGAGCGCGCTGCGCGAGTCGGGGGGTGGGGCGGTGGCGGTGCCGGACCGGGCCATGCAGGAGTGGGTGGCGGTGATGGGGGCGGAGACGGGGATCTTCGCCGCGCCGGAGGGGGGAGCCACGGCCGCCGCGGTGCCCAGGCTCCGGGAGATGGGGCTGATCGAAGCCGGGGACGAAGTCGTCCTCTTCAATACCGGCAGCGGTCTCAAGTACGTGGGGATGGAGCCGCTGGACTGAGGCGCCGCCCGCGGCTCGGCTCGGCTCAGCGTTCCCGGGCGAGCCAGCGGTAGTTCAGCTCCGGCAGCGGGATGAAAGCGGCCCGGGGCGGGCGCTGGTCCGCGGGGTCCGGGCGCTTGAGGGCCAGGGCACGGTTCAGGTGGATGGCGAACCCGGCGGAGTGCCGCGAGGCGAACTCCCAGTCCAGTCCGACCGGCAGACGGGCGATGAGCCCGTACCCCGCGCCCTCTTCGACCCGTGCAACGATCCCCCAGAGCCCGGCTCCGAAGTAGGGCTCCACGGCATTGGAACCGATGTATTGCTTTGCCGTCAGGGAGAGGCTCAGATCGCGGAAGCTCCAGGTTCCGGCCTGCAGCTCCAGCCCCTGGCGCTTCCAGCGGTACTCGACGAGCACGCCCCACGGGCTGGTTCCACCCAGGACGACGCCGACGCGGTACTGTGCCGAGGCGGTGGTCGCCGTGGAGGCCGTTGCCAGCGCGGTGAGTCCGGCGAGAACGAACAGGCGTTGGGGGCGGGAGGACATCATGGCGGCGCATTATACAGGATTGCGGCGAGGCGGCGCCAGTGCGCCGCGCCGGTGTGGGACGGTTGCGAAGACGGGACAAAGCGGTAGAATCCGGCGGACTTCCGAAACCTCCGGATCCACACGGTACGCGAGCCGGTCCGCGCCGCGGCCGGTGCGTCCGGTAGCCGCCAGAGTACTGCACTGGGTGTTTACTGAATGGATACTCGCACGTGGAGAGGCCATGCCGGGGTCAGGGTCGCCTTCTGGGGCCTGCTCGCGACGGTTGCGGCCTGCGCGGCGCCGGACCGCCCCGCGAGCCGGGGTCCCCGAGCTCCCCGAAGCGGCGGGCGAGTTCCTGGGTCCCGATTCCGCGCGGGGCCTCAGGCTCGGCGACGGGGTCTTCTACCACTTCGCGTGGTCCGCGAGGGGTCCCTGGGCGGTGCACCTGGTCTCGGCCGACCTGAGTCGGTGCGAGCTGGACCTCGAGGTCGTGCCCGCTCTGGAGGAGGACGGGACCACGCGCACACGACGCACGGTTACGGAGATGGTCCCGAGTGGGCCGGCATGGCCTCTGGCGGGCGTCAACGGTGACTTCTTCGTGCTGGAGGGGGGCGCCCCGGTCGGCCCGGAGATCACCGCCGAGACGCGCCGGCTTGCGCTGCGTCCGGCGCTGGCGTGGGGGGACTCACGGGTCCCGTGGATGGGGGACCCGGTGCGCGTTGCGGGCATGGGGGCCGGTGGTGGCCGGATGGGGTTCGGCCCCGACACGGTTGGCGCACCGGGCGCCGCCGCCGCGGTGCCCCAGGGGGGACCGCAGGTCATCGGGGGGTATCCCGTGCTCCTGAATGGAGGTGTTCGCAAGGGTGACCTGGGGGTGGGCGAGCGTCCCTCGTTCGCGGCGGCTCGCCATCCTCGGACGGCCGTCGGCTACGACAGCCGCGGGAAGCTGTTCTGGCTCGTGGTCGTGGACGGGCGGCAGGCGCCGCGCTCGGCCGGGATGTCGCTGCCCGAGCTGGCCGATCTCATGCTTGCGCTCGGAGCCGACGAGGCGTTGAATCTGGACGGCGGGGGCTCCACGGCGATGTCGCTGAGGGGGCGGGTCGTGAACCGTCCCTCGGACGCCCGGGGAGAGCGTACCGTCGCCAACAGCCTCTGGCTGGTCCGCGACGACAGTGCGTGTGGCGGGATGTAGCGCGCAGCGGCGGGCGGGGTCGATGATGCTCCGGGTTGGACAGCGGGCTCCCCGTCAGTTGCTCCCCCGATCCCACGCCACCGTCAGCCCGACGTACCCGCCGCGGTCCGGACCGGGCTCGAAGTACCGTCCCCCGAACGCGTTGACCACCACCGACGAGGCGTAGCGCACGTTCGTGAGATTGGTGACCGCGCCAAATGGGGAGATCCGCAGGCTGCCCGCGCGGATTCCGGTACCCCCGGCCCGCAGCTCCACCAGCGTGTAGCCTTCGGCGCTGGCGTCGTTGGCGTCGTTGGCGGGGACTTCGCCGCGCGCTTCGATCCGCAGCTCGCCGAACCATGGACCGTGCCCGGTGCGCAAGGCCGCCTCGACCCGGTGGGGCGCGATCCCCGGGACCGGGTTGTCGGCGTAGTCGTTGCCGCCGACCGCGAACTCGGTGAAGCGCGCGTCGAGGTACCCGTAGGCGAGGCGGGCGGTGAGCGCAGAGGAGAGGGAGGTGCGCGCCGAGAACTCGAATCCCTGGATGCGCGACCGCCCGGCGTTGCGGTAGAAGCGGCGTCCCGGGTCGGTGGGGACCTCGAAGGGCACCAGCTGGTTGGTGAGCGTCGTGGAGTAGGCCGCGAGATCGTAGGAGGTGCGGCCGCCGAGTTCGCCGCGCAGTCCGCCCTCCAGCGTCCAGCCCTGCTGCGGCTCCAGCTCGGGATTGAACCCGCCCGCGCGGTCGGCCCGGTTGGCGAGCTCGGTGGTGGTCGGCGTCTCGAAGGAGCGCGCGACCGACGCGAAGAGGCCGTGGTCCCCGAGGTCGAGGTGGAAGCCGACCGAGGGGTTGAGCCCGGTCATGGTGCGGGAGCCGGAATCGTCCGGGTTGTCGGCGGCCTGGAAGCGGTCGTCGGCGCTGAAGCCGAAGTGGTCGAAGCGAAGCGCGCCCATGGCGGCCAGTCGTCCGGTAAGGGGGAATTGGAGCTGGGCGAAGAGGGCGCCGGCGCGGACATCCTCCTGCTGGTCCCTTGTGAGCGCGCCGGCCACGCCCCCGTCGTTGGCGAAGTTCCGGCGGTCGTCGCTCTGCAGTTCGCCCTCGACCCCGAAGTCCAGACGCGCGGCTCCCGTCCCCGTCTCCCAGCCCCGGGCCAGTCCCAGCCGGACCCCGCCTCCACGGCGCGTAAGGTCGATCACGCTGTTGGGGATGGGGTTGTCCAGCTCCCGCCCGACTGCATAGGCCGAGAACGTCCCTTCGAGCGCTCCCACGCCGCCCCGCCAGCTCACCCCCGCCTGGCCCTGCCTCGCATCCTTGCGCGTGCGCCGCCGCACGTTGAACCCCCAGGCCTCGTTGCTGCCCTCGTTGAAGAGTTCGGCCGGAAGGGAACCGCCGTTGAGGGCGTCCAGATCAACGCCGCTGAACTGGAGCGCCAGGGTGCCCCCGGCGGCGGAGGTCGTGAGGCCGACGTTCACCGTGGTGCGCGTTGCCTGGCTGTATGGGTCCTCTCCGGAACCGGTGGTGTTGTCGCGGAAGCCGTCGAAGCGGCTCTGCACGGCGCTGGCGCGGAAGGCGACTCCGCCCGAAGTCCCCGATCCGGTCGCCTGCAGCCGCAGCAACCCGTTGGAGCCGGCCACCACGGTCGCATCCTGCCGGTAGGGGCCGGTGTGCGCGGGCGCGCTCTCGAAGAGGATCACCCCGCCCGCGCCGTTCCCGTACAGGGCTGCCGCGGGGCCCCTCAGCGCCTGCACCCGCCCCAGCGACCCGACATCGAGGTGGTCCAGGGTGGACTGCCCATCGGGGAGAGTGGCAGGGATGCCGTCCACGAGGATCTTGATGCCGCGCACCCCGAACTGCGAGCGGGCCCCGAAGCCCCGGATGGAGATCCGTTCCCCCTGCGACGGGTTGTAGCGATTCTGCACCCGCACTCCGGGGAGGCCGTGCAACGCCTCTTCGATGAACACCCCGCTGGTGCCCTCCGTGAGCTCGGTGCCCGCCAGCACCGAGGTGGCGAACGGCATCCGGTCCAGCCGCACCGGGGAGCGGAGCACCGTGACCACGACGGGCGGCAGCGAGACCGTGTCCCCGGGCTCCGTCTGGCCGTGGGCGGGCGCCGCGAGGAACGGCGTTGCGAAGATGAGCGCCGCAGACAGGGCGACCAGTGGGGAATGGGTGGGTTTCGTATTCAACGCTCGTTCCTGTTCGCCAGGGGCAGTTGGTGCCCAGCAAGATAACATGGCGGGGGAGCTCGAGACATCGTACTTGAGCAACCTTGCCATGCGGACTTACCTTGCCCTGTTCGTGTCTCGGCTCTGGCCGTTCGCCGGGGCAGGAGACCTTGGCGGTGGACGGGTTGTCCGGCCGATGCCCGTCCGTTTTCTGGTTGCGGCCGGAGGGGGTAAGGGTATGGCACCGCAACGGGTTCACAGGCTCCGCAGCGCCCTGGTCGCGATTCTGGCGGTCAGCGGATGGGCTGCTGGCGGGGTGCGTGCCCAGAACGCCGGATACACACCCGAGCACTACTACAGCCTGGTCGGTGTCGGCGAGGTTGCGGTCTCTCCCACCGGGGCCTATGTGGCCTTCACCGTCACCACGGTGGTCGAGGAGGAAAACCGCCGGCACCGCCAGATCTGGCTGCAGCCGCTCTCGGGTGGCCGGCCGGCTGGAGAGGCGTTTGCGGTCACGGCGGCCAACGAGGAGTCGAGCGGGCCGCGCTGGTCTCCCGACGGCTCGCTGCTCGCGTTTTCCTCATCGCGCAGCGGGGATCCCAACGCGGTCTGGTTCCTGCGCATGGATCGTCCCGCGGGAGAGGCGTTCCACATCGAGGGGGTGGACGGTTCGCCGGTATGGTCCCCGGATGGGTCGCAGATCGCCTTCGTGAAAGCCCCGGAGGAGGACGATGAACCCGAGGAGGGGGAAGGTCCAGCCGAACGGAAGGGGTGGATTGCGCCTGACGCCGTGAGCCGGACCCTCGACGCGGATCGCTTCGACGGACGGGTCATCACCTCGATCCGCTACAAGCGGGACGGCAGCCTCGCGTTCCAGCCGCACTACCTGACGACGCGGAAGCGCCAGATCATGGTCGTCGACGCGGATGGCGGGGAGCCCAGGCAGCTCACGCGGCTGTCCTTCAACGCGGGTGCGCCGGTCTGGTCGGAAGACGGGCGGGTGATCTTCTTCACCGGGAACGACCGCGAGGACGACGAGCTCAACTCCGAGAACACCGGCGACATCTGGGCCGTGGACACGCGTGGCGGCGCTGTGCGGCGGCTGACCGCGAACCCGGGCACGGAGAGTGCCCCGGCGCTGTCGCCGGACGGGCGCACGATCGCTTTCCTGTCCACACCCGCGCGCGGAAGCCAGACGGACCTTCTCCTGGCCGAAATCGGGCCGGACGGACACTTCCGCGGCGAGCCCCGCAACCTGACTGCAGAATGGGATCTGCGGCCGGGTTCGCCGAGCTGGACCTCCGACGGCGGCGCGGTCGTCTTCGCCGCCGGGATCGAGGGGGACAGCCACCTCTTCCGTGCTGGGGAGGGACTGCCGGTGGAGCAGGTCACGCAGGGGGCCCGGCGCCTGTCGTCGTTTTCGTTTTCGGCGGACGGGAGTGTGATGGCCTTCACCGCCACGGACGCGGTCACTCCGGCGGAGCTCTACCTCGGGTCGCCCGACGGCGCCACCGAGCAGAAGGTGACCGGCTTCAATGATGACTGGCTGTCGCGGGTGACGCTGATGCCGGCAGAGGAGCTGGTCTGGACCTCCGACGACGGCACCGAGGTGCAGGGATGGGTCGTGAAGCCGGTCGGTTTCAGCGAGGGCGGTTCCTATCCGATGATCCTCAAGATCCACGGGGGACCGCACTCGGCGTACGGCAACACCTTCTTTCCCACCTTCCACGCGCTCTCCGCCGCGGGGTTCTTCGTCCTCTATACCAACCCCCGCGGCTCTTCCGGGTACGGCCACGACTTCCAGTACGCGACCCGCGGAGAATGGGGGATCGTGGACCGCGAAGACTACCTCTCCGGCGTCGACGCGGCCCTCGAGGCGTACCCGCAGATCGACGCGATGCGGCTCGGCGTTTCGGGCGGCAGCTACGGCGGCTTCATGACGAACTGGCTGACCGCGACCACCGACCGCTTTCACGCGGCCGTGACCTCTCGCTCGATCACCAACTGGGAGAGCTGGTGGGGCACCTCGGACGCCCAGCGGCTCACCGAGTACGAGTTCTACGGGACGCCGTGGGAGCAGCGGGACCTGTACCGGCGCCTCTCGCCGATCAGCTATGTCGAGAACGTGGTCGCGCCGACGCTGATCATCCACAGCGAGAACGACTACCGCACCCCGATCGCAGACGCCGAGCAGTGGTTCATCTCGCTGATGAAGCTGGGGGTGCCGGTGGAGATGATCCGCTACCCCAGGTCGTCGCACGGCCTGTCGCGGACGGGTGAGCCGTGGCTGCTGGTGGACCGGCTGGAGCGGATCCGCAGCTGGTTCGTGCACTACCTGATCGACCAGCGGCCAAGGAGTACGCCGTAGTGCGTGGCAGAGCCGGGGGCCTCGCCCCCAGCGACCCGTGGGCGCCAGAGGAGGCTGCCTGGAGCGCCGGGGCCTCGGACCTCGCGGGAGCCGGACGCCCGTGACCGAGCTGCCGCCACTGCCCTTTCAAGCGCGGCGCGAAATCATCCTGTCCCGGCTGGAGGGCGGATCCATGGTCCTGCCGGCCGCACCGGTGCAGTTCATGGGGGGCGATTCGGAGTACCGCTACCGCCCCGACTCGGAGCTCCTGTATGCGACCGGCTGGGCGGCGCCGGACTGCGTGGCGGTCCTGAGGGGCTTTGCGGACGAGGACCGTTTCGTGCTCTTCGTCCCCGAGCGCGACGCGAAGGCGGAGCTGTGGACGGGGCCGCGAGCGGATGTGGAGGAGGTGTGCGAGCGGTTTGGCGCCGATGCGGTGCATCCGCTGCGGGAGCTGGCCGAGCGCGGGCCGGGGATGCTCGCCGGGGGCGATACGATCCACTGCCGGCTGGGGGCGTCCGCCGGGTGCGACGGGGTGGTGCGGGAGGCGTTGCGCCGGGGGCGTGTGCAGCGGGCGCGCAAGGGGGCCGGCGCACATGTGCTGGCGGATCCGGGGGCCGTGCTCGACGGGATGCGGGTGCGCAAGGACGAAGCCGAGATCGCGCGCATGCGGGAGGCCGCGCGGATCACGGTGGAGGCGTTTCGGGACGCGCTGCCGGGGGTGCGGGCGGGGGTGGGGGAGTGGGAGGTGGAGGCCGCGCTGGAGAGCGGGTTCCGGCGCAGGGGAGCTGGCGGCCCCGCCTTCGCGACGATCGTGGCGGCGGGCGCGAATGCCTGTACGCTGCACTATTCGGCGAACGGATCGCGGATCGGGCCCGACGACCTGGTGCTGATCGATGCGGGGGCCGAATACGGGTGGTACGCGGCCGACATCACGCGGACCGTGCCTGCTTCGGGGCGGCTCGAGGGGGCCCGCCGCGAGGCGCACGAGGTGGTGAGGCGGGCGCGCCGGGCGGCGATGGCGGCGTGCAGGCCGGGCGGGACGGTGGAAGAGGTGCATGGAGAGGCTTGCCGGGCGATCGCGGAGGGGCTGGTGGGGATGGGGGTGGTGGACGGGCCTGCCGACGAGGTGCTCGCCGAGAAGCGCCACCAGGCCTTCTTTCCCCATCAGACATCCCACTGGCTGGGACTGGACACCCACGATCCGGGACTCTACCGGGACGGGGACGGGCCGGTGCGGTTGGAGCCGGGGATGGTCTTCACGGTGGAGCCCGGGCTGTACTTCGCGCCGGGGAGCTGCCCACGGGTCCCGGAGCTGGAAGGCACCGGGATCCGGATCGAGGACGATGTGCTGATCACGGAGGAGGGGGCGGAGGTGTTGACGGAGGGGCTTCCGGCGGACATTGGGGTGGACGGATGACCCGCCGGGTTCCCGAACCGGAGCCGGCCGGACGGCAGTCTGCCGCCGTGGGCCGAACGGATGCCCGGCCTCCGGAGGGGACGAAGCGCTCAGAACTCGTCGCGCGCCTTGCCCGGCCCGGCCCCATGGCCGCCGTCGAACTCAGACCACCCCGCCTCGGCCTCGACACCACCCGCAGCATGGATTTCTGGATCGACATGTACCACGCGGTCCAGCGCTTCGCCAGGCAGCGCACCTTCGTGCTGCTCACCGACGACGCGGCCGGCGACGCCGAGGAGGAGAGCCTCGCCCATCTCGCCGCGAATCTCGGCGACAACTCCGATTTCGGCACCGTGGTCCCCTTCCTGACCTGCAAGCATCCCCTTGAGTACTGCAGGATGTTCACGCGCAGGGCGGCCGCGCTGGGAACGGCGGGGGTCGCCGTCGTCGGGGGCGACCACGCGGTGGGGCCCGAGCGCTGCGTCCCGCACGGCAAGGACCTGCGCGCGATTCTGCGCCGCGACCAGCCCGGCTTCCCGCTCGGCGGGTGGGCGAACCCGCACCGCGACCCGGTCGAGCAGGCCCGCTTCGTCGCGGCGGACGACTTCAGCGCCGACTTCGTCCTCACGCAGATCGTCTCGCACCACTCGCTTGGCCAAGTGGAGCGCTTCCGCGCCGAGCTGGACCGCCTGGGCGTCGATCTCCCCGTCGTGTACGGGGTGTTCCTGTACCGGAGCGCCAATCCGCGCACGCTCGGGTACCTGGGCCGCTACTTCCCGGTTCCGGCCCGCGAGGTCACGGCGGAGTTCGCGGCCGGGATGAGCGCCGAGGAGATCTGTGCGAGGTCGGTCCGCAGGCTTGCGGAGGCCGGGGCCGACAAGGTCTACGTGAGCAATCTGCGCAGCCGGGACGCGGCGCGCGGGTTGGGGAGGGTGGTGGGGCTGCCGGGCGCGGAGGGCCAGACGTGACCTCGGCCCCTCAATCCCCCAGTTCGGCCGGCCACGCATGCCGGCTCAGGGTCAGCAAGTCCATTTCATCCTTCTGCACGACATAGAGGGACACAACTCCGAAGCCGACGATGGTGGCTCCCTCCGGCATCCGAATGGCCCCGCGCAGCGTTCCGGTCCGGTCGACCACGTCATAGCGCGTCTCCGGGGCCGCGGTCGTCGGGGTTCGCCGGATCAGGAGCAGGCCGTGGGGCCCCGGCTGAAGCGCCGTTCCACCGGGGGTATTCCATCCCTGATCGACCACCATCGTGAAGGGCGGAACCCGGCTGGGCCAGCCCGCATAAAGGTCCGGGTCGCACTCGGCACCGGACCGTCGGCTGATTGCCAGACACTGCTCCTCACGCGTCACCTCCGGCCGCGTGGCGGGAAGGGGATCGCCCCGAGCCCAGTCTCCGTCGGGACTCAGCCAATCGACCCGGTAGGGTTCCGGGTGCGCCAGCGCGACCCATCCGTCCGCGAAGAGCCACCCCTGTCCCTCGCTGGCGAGCGGGATTACCAGGGTCGAATTCATCGTGACCTCCCGTCCGCCCATCTGCGCGACGCTGGAAACGCGCGCGAGTCCCCATCGCCCCTGTCCCCCCGCGCGGGCGATCGTATCCGGTTCGCTCGCCCCCGCGTCGAAGACGGATCCGGTGGAAAGCAGGATGTACAGCGAATCCGCGTGCGTGCGCGACCACCCGGAACGCCGCTGGAAGGCGAATCCCGCGACCCCCAGAACGCGCCCGGCCCGATCGACGCCCCAGGGCGTCTCTCCGCTGCCCATGCCGAGCCGGGGATAGACGGGCTCCAGACCCTGGACGATCCGGTCGCCGACCAGGAGGAGGAGCCGCGGAGGTTCCCCGACAAACAGCGTCGAATCTCCTCCGAGAGGATAGAGGTGGTCCACGCGCCCGTATTCTCCCGGCCCCTCTCCCGCGCGACCCTCGGTGCGCACGTCGCCGGTCTGAAGGTCGATGACGTAGAGCGAGTTCTCGATCGCGTCGGTCATTAGAACCCTGCCGTCGGCAAGCTCGACGACGGAGCGCACGCGCGAGAAGTCACGGCCTTGCAGCGTCAGGTCGGCCGGTGGGAGGTCGATGACGGGTGGCTCGGCGACAGGGGGGGCATCGGTGCAGGCCGCCAGGAGCAGGAGGCCGCTGGTGACGAAGGCGGCAGCCAGGGTCGACGAAGCGCGAATAGCGGAATGTAAACAGGACATGACATTATGTAATGTATTTATGACTTTTTTCGGAAAAGGGCCACGCGGTCCCGTTGTCGCGCCACACTGCACGTTGATCTGATGACACCTCGAGCCGACGATTGGTTGGAGCGTCCTACTCCCATCCCACCCGGTAAACCACCACCTGCGGCACCATCTCCTCATCGTACTCAACGATGCTGACCGCGGGCTCGGCGCCAAGGTTGATGAGCCTGGCGTACGGAGAGTCCCAGACGTGCCGGCCGATGTGGCGCCGTTCCTCGAGGTCGAAGATGTCGAGGCGGGTGTCCATGTAGTCGCGTCTGCGCTCCGGGGGGACCCGGTAGCCTTCCTCCGTGCGTTCGATTTCGACCTCTTGCCACCGCGGATCCGCCGTGCGGACCGTCATCCAGAGGTGTTCCTGACCGTACAGCGCCATGGACCTCAGCAGCGTGGAGGGTGGCTCGGTCGTCGGGTCGATGGGCTCCGTGACTACGGGGAACCATGGCAGTTCGCCCTCGAAGGCGCGGAGCAATTCGTCGTCGATGGACCATTCCTCGACGCGCGGGCTGCCCGCCGTGCCCCACCACACCGTTCCTGGCCGGCTGGCCACGCTTCGCATGACGTTGTCCGAATACGGCTCGTTGTCCCGGTTGCGGTCCCGACCCTGTCCGGACCCGAAATGAAGCGAAGGGACCCCGCTGTCGATGTCCGCGAGATGGAGAGGAAGGCCCGCGACCTCGGGCGACGGGTCCATGGCCACCACCACCACATGGCTGCCGCCGACGGGCACGAACGGACCCGCCCGGTACCCGTAGGGACGAGCTTCGATGAACTCGCCCGCCAGGTTGAAGATCGACCAGTTGCTCCTGGCTTGGTCGAGCGCCACGAGCCGGCCGTCGACGACGTGCGCATCGATCACCCTGCTGAACTCCCCTGGTCCTTCGCCCTCCCGGCCGATCCTGCGGACGAACCGGCCGTCGTTGTCGAAGACCTGAAGGAAGGTGGAGCCGACGACCACGTATCCCAGTTGTTCGTTCCACGACACCCTGGGCGCAGCGCTTTCGATGGATCCGGCACCCTCGGGCTCACCAAAGCGGACGAGCTCGGTTAGCGTTAGCTCGAGCTCGCAGTCGGTGCAGATGTCGAAGTCGCTCCAGTTGGTGACTTCGTGGGTGGGGAATGTGAAGGTCCTGGTCCACGTGTCCAAGCCGTCACGGGAATCCGGGTCTGGATCGAAGTCGCCGGCGAGCATTGCTTCGTATGACTCGACGGTGTAGACGGATCCTTGCCGATACACAAAGACCTCGCCTCCGTCGCCGGACACGAAGTAGATGGTCGGAAGATCGGCGGGGTCCAGGAACGGACTCGATTCCACCTCCTCGACAACCATCTCTTCGGCCGAGGGATCCTCGGGCGCGGTGGTGGCGTTTTCGTCACAGGCGGCAGGGGCCATCGCAACGAGCAGTGGGACCAGCCTGGACCACCTTGCACCGCCACTCATGCGCGCTTCACCCTTCGAACAGGCGGCCGCACCGATGGATTGCGGGCTCTGGCTCCATCGAGGTCCACCCGGTAGATCACAACCTGCGGCACTTTGTCCTCGTTGTTCTCGACGACGCTGACTGCAGGTTCGCCGCCGAGGTTGAATAGCCGGGGGTACTGAGAGTCCCAAACGTACCGGCCGAGGTGGCGCCGTTCCTCGAGGTCGAAGATGTCGAGACGGGTGTCCAGGTAGTCGGCTCGTTTGCCCGTCGGGATCCGCGGACCCTCCGGCCCGGGTTCGAGTTCGACGTCCCGCCAATCGGGATCCGCCGTCCGGGTGATCATCCAGAAACGGTTCCGGCTGCCCAGCGCCAGGGAGCCGAGCAGGGTGGGCGGCGGCTCGCGGGTTCGGTCGAC
Organism: Gemmatimonadota bacterium; assembly: GCA_022822445.1. Classification (GTDB taxonomy): domain Bacteria; phylum Gemmatimonadota; class Gemmatimonadetes; order Longimicrobiales; family Gaopeijiaceae; genus Bin94. Next base: position 38,190 of record JAJEBR010000065.1, read on the forward strand.
CGGTTCCGTGACCGCGGGGAACCACGGCAGATCGCCCTCGATGACGCGGAGCAGCTCGTCGTCGATGGACCACTCCTGGACGCGGGGGCTGCCCGCCGCGCCCCACCACACCGTCCCGGGCCGGCCGACCACGCTTCCGCGGACGATGTCCGAAAACGGCCGGTCCCGGCGGTCGTATTCCCATACCTCCCTGGCCCCGAAGTGAAGCGAGGGCACTCCGCTGTCGACATGCGCGAGGTGAAGAGGGGAGTCGCCGGCCTGGGACGACCGGTCCCTGGCCACCACAGCCACTCGGTCGCCGCCGACCGGCACGAACGGGCCCGTCGGGTTGCCGTAGGGACGTCGGCCGACGAACTGGCCCTCCCGGTTGAAGATCGACCAGCTCCTCCTGACCCGGTCGAGCACGACCAGCTGGCCGCCTACGACATGCGCATCCGCAATTCCGCTGAATTCGCCCGGTCCCTCTCCCTCCCGGCCGATCCGGCGCACGAACCGCCCCTCGTCGTCAAAGACCTGAAGGAAGGTGCGGCCGACGACCACATAGCCCAGCTGTTCGCTCCAACTCACCGTGAGAGCGGCGCTCTCGATGATTCCCGGGCCGTTAGCGTCGCCGAGGCGGACGACTTCGGTCAGCACGAGTCCGCAGTCGGCGCAGAGTTGGAAGTCGTTCCAGTTGACGGTCTTGTGGACCGGGGGTGAGTGGATGTCAGACGCCGCATCCGGGTCGTCACTGGTGTCCAGGTCCGGGTCGAAGTCGTCGGCAAGCAGTGATTTGAATGACTCCAGCGAGTAGGCCGATCCTTCGTGTAACACGATGAATTCGAATTTGCGGAGACCCCTGCGACGTTGGATCGTGTAATAGATGATTTCCGGACTTGGATCCGGTGCCACCTGTTCGACCACCCTCTCCTGGGGCGGCGGTCCCTCGGGCGCGGTTGTGGCGTTCTCGTCGCAGCCTGCGAGCAGGACAATCACGGCCAGCAGCTGGGTCAGGGCCCGCCATCCTGTACTGCCGCTCATGCGCGTTTCACCTCCCGTTGGCGAATCTGATCGCGTCGGCCGGTAGCTGGTTGCCCACCCCACCCCCTCAACTAATATCCTAGTGCCGTGTCGGCGGTTTTGTTCCGTGCGGTGAGGAGCCGGCTGGTGTCCGGCTACCCCCATCCCACCCGGTAGATCACCACCTGACGCACGCTGTCTTCGCCATGTTGGACGATGCCGACTGAGGGCTCGCCATCCAGGTTGATCAGCTTGCCGAACGGAGAGTCCCACAGGTAACGGCCGATGTGGCGCTGTGCCTCGAGGTCGAAGATGTCGAGGCGGGTGTCCCGATAGTCGACCTCGTCGCCGGCGGGGATCTGTGGACCGGCAGGCCCGGATTCGAGTTGGACATCCCGCCAATCGGGATCGGCCGTCTGCGTGACCATCCAGAAATACCCCTGGTCGTCCATCGCAATGGAGCTGAGCAGGGTGGGCGGCGGCTCCCGGTTTCGGTCGACCGGTTGCGTGACCTCGGTGAACCATGGCAGGTCGCCTTCTATGACGCGCAACAGTTCATCCTCGATGGACCACTCGTGCACTTGCGGGCTGCCCGCCGCGCCCCACCAAACCGTCCCCGACCGGCCGACCACGCTTCCGATGACCTGGTCCGAATACGGCTTGTATGCCCAGTCATACCCCCAAGGGTACCGGCGTCCGAAGTGAAGGGCGGGGACCCCGCTGTCGATGTCCGCTAGGTGGAGCGGGAAACCGAAGTCCTCGGGCGACCGCTCGAAGTCCTCGTGCGAGTCGTGTCTGGCCACCACAACTACCCGGTTGCCACCGACTGGCACGAACGAGCCGGCCTGGTGGCCGTAAGGTCGCTTCTCCTCGAATTCGCCCTGCAGATTGAAGATCGCCCAGGACCTTGCTGCACGGTCCAGCGCGACAAGCCGGCCGCCGACGACATGTGCATCCGCGACTGCGCTGAACTCGCCCGGTCCGTCGCCCTCCCGGCCGATCCTGCGCACGAATCGGCCGGCGTCATCGAAGTTCTGAAGAAACGTGGAACCGGCGACCACATACCCCAGCTGGGCGCTCCACGTCACCTGCGCCGTCCGGCCCTCGATGATTCCGGGGCCGTCCGCGTCGCCGAAGCGAGCGATCTCGGTCGCCGTAAGTTCGCATTGGTCGCACAGTTCGAAGTCGTTCCAGGTGGCGGTTTCGTAGGTCGGGGGCTCGGCGACTTCCTCCCACCCTTCCAGGTCGTGCCAGACGACGCCGTCTTCCGGGGACTCGATCCTATAGACTGCTCCGTCCCTGTACAGAAAGACCGATCCATCCGGCCGATACTCAACGGCGTCAAGGATGGGGATGATTCGCGGGGTAAAGCCCCGGAAAGCCGTCCGCAGCAGTGCGGTCTGCCCTTCGGGGGCCGCGGTCGGCCGCACGGGCCCGGTGGTGGGGCTCTCGTCGCACGCGGCGAGCGGGCCCATCGCAACCGAAAGCACGGCCAGAAATGCCCAGCTCCTGTTGCCGCTCATGCGTTTCACCTTGGGGGAATCCGGTTGTTTCGACCGGTGGATGCCTGCGGCTCTGCCCTCCAACGGGTCGGTTGTGGTATTGTAAGCTGTCCTGATTCATCGCGCACCGTTCATGGTCAGCGACGCTGCCCATTGGCCTGATCCCAGGGGACGATCGGCAAGTGACTCGAGGCTCCACGCGCAAGATTCCCGGGCGGAAGCACGGAACGGCCATGCTCCTTTGGCCGCTCAGCTGTCTATCCGCAGTCCTCGCAGCCTGCGACGCGCCCCCGGACCCCTCGCTCACGACCAGGTCGGATTCGGCCGGGATCCTCATCGTCACGGCGGAGGCGCCGATGTGGGGCCCCGGCGAGGGCTGGACGGTCAGCGCCGAACCGCTGGTCCGGATCGGCGCCGTGGATGGGCCGCGCGAACAGCTGCTGGACGGTGTGGTCGGGGCGGTGCGCATGAGCGATGGCGACATCGTGCTGGGCGAATGGACCACCGGCGAGCTGCGCCGCTACGACCCGGAGGGCACCCTGGTGTGGCGCGCGGCGGGGCAGGGGGAGGGTCCCGGGGAGCATCGGATGTTGGCGTTCGCAGGATTGATCCCGGGCGATACCGTGGTGACCTGGGACCGGCGGCTGAACCGGGTCCAACTCTTCGATCCCGATGGCGGCCCAGTGCGTGCCTTTCGCGTGGAGGCACCCGGGTCGGGAGCGCTGCCGACCGGCGTCATCGGAGTGTCCGGGCGGCATCTTGTCCTCACATTCAACGCCGGTGGCGCGGAGCCCGAGGACGGGATCGTGCGATGGCCGGCGGTTCGGATCGCGACCCTGTCTCTGGAGGACGGCGGTGTGCGGGTGGTCATGGATGTCCCCGGGCGCGAGGTGAGGGCTGACGCGAACGAAGAGTTCGTTCAGGTCATGGAGTACCCCTTCGGCAAGGGGCCACGGTACTCGGTTTCGGCCGGCCGGCTGGTCGTCGTCGACACCGAGCGTTTTGCCGTACGGTCGGTTTCCCTGGACGACGGCGCGGTCACGGCGATCCTGCGGCGGGACGAACCCGTGCGCGCGGTCACGGACGAGGATGTGGATGCGTACGTCGAATGGATGACTGCCGGCAGCGTTGCGGCCGGGTTGCACGTTCCGCCCGGCTTGCGCGAGCAACCCATGGCCCCGACGCTCCCGGCGCTGACGTCGATTCATCTGGACGCGGCCGGGAATCTCTGGGTGGAGCCGCACTCGCGCCGTGGGTCCCAGGTCCCGCCGTTCCAGGTCTACACGCCGGATGGCGAGTGGCTGGGGACCGTCTCCGTGCCGCCCGGGCTCGAGCAGGAAAACCTGGGACTCCCGGTCAGGTTCGAGATCGGCGACGACTACATCCTCGGGGTCTGGCGCGACGAACTCGAGGTGGAATACGTGAGGATGTACGGGTTGGTCAAGTAGACGCCGGATCTCGCTTTCCGGCTGTTCTGTCATATAGCATTATATATATTACGAATGCGAATATATGCTAATCTATATTTTCAGCAACCGAATATATACTATCGCATATCGAGAGTTCGGCTCTGCCCGCCCCGATTCAGGCCGACGAGGCCATAGTGCCCTCCTGGATTACGATCACGAACGACCTCGGAATCCCTCGATTTCGAGCGCCACGATCGAGGATTCGCCGAGACTGCCGGTGTGGATCGTCCATACCCTGCGCCCTCTCGCTTCCATCAATCGCTGTTCGTCCGGCAGGCGAATCGAGCCGAGAAACCGCCCGGACGGGAGGAATACGTCATGCATGGCTCCCGCTGCTCCGTGCCCGGCGAATTCACCGGGCAACGGGCGGTCGCGCTGAACCCAGATCCGCCCGTCCAGGTCGACGACGATTCGGGAGATGATCGCCGGATTCGCTGGTTCATCGAGTTCGCGGAGGGCGTCCCGAAACGCGTCGGGCATTTCTGCGTCAGGATCCTCCCCGCGCTCGGCGGGCGAGAGCGGGAGCGCCTCTGCAGCATGGCAGAACCGAACGAGGCTCGTGCCGTCCCGGTCGAATACCTCCAGTTCGTAGCGTCCGTCCGGGTTGGAGACGACCCAGGTCGCCGGACCGACCCCCAGCAACGACCGCGGCCATGCGGCCAGCGCCGCACCCGCCAATCCTCTGGCGCGGGACCCCATGATCGTATCGTTCACGGGCCGGTCGGGAGACCAGCGGACGAAGGATCGCTCCTCCCAGCCGTCCGCGACGGGGCCGGGGAATTCCAGCCACACGGTGCGGTCCGGTTGCAGTGCCACGAACCTGACCTGACCAGCTGCGAACACCGGCGCCAGAAACGCCGGATCGACCGGAGTGACGCTGGCCGAACCGGAAGCAAGTTCCAGTGTGACGATCCGGAATGCACTCACGTCCAGGATGAGGAGGGTGTCGGCGTCTGCCCAGGTCACGGCAACGGGTGCCTGGACCTCGCCCGGGCCTTCGCCGCGTGCGCTGACCGGCCCCTCCCACTCTCCACCGGGGCCGAGCAGGATGACTTCGGCCAGACCCCAGTCCGCGACGGCGACCGATCCGTCGGGACTCACGGCGACGCCGGCCGGCCGGACCAGCACCTCGGCTTCGTTGAGGCCTCCGGCACGCCAGACTTCACGCCAGGACAGGTCGGCAGGCCAGACGCCGACGCTCGTGTTTGTTACAACCGGGCCATTGGGGTTTGTGACTTCACAGGGTGTGGATCCGGGCACGTCGCAACCGGCGATCAGGGCGGTCAAGAGTAACGCCAATGTCAGCTTTTGCTCTGTAGGCCGGATCGGCTGATTCATGGGAGTTGCCCCTTAGGACCCCAGCACGGCTTCCACCGCTTCACGTTCCCCCGCGATCTGGATCCCGGCGACCTCGCCCTGCAGCGCCCTCACGACCTCACGCGCGATCTCCGCGCCTTCGGCGGCCGCGCGGCTCGCACCCCGCGCCTGCGCCCGGCGCATCCGCTCCACCACCCGGTCCGGCACGTGCACGCCCGGCACCTCGTTCTGCAGGAACTCCGCCTGCCGGGCGCTCTCCAGCGGAAGGATCCCCGCGATGACGGGGATTCTCTGCTCGATCTCGGCCAGAAATCCGCGCAACTGATCGGCGTTGAAGACCGGCTGGGTCACGGCGAAATCGGCCCCCGCATCCACCTTCCAGTGGAACCGGCCCAGCTCACGGGTCCGGTCGCGGGCCGACTGGTTGAGGGCGACCCCCACAACGAACCCGGCGGGGCTTCCGATCTCGTTGCCGGAGGGGTCGACGCCGGCGTTCAGTCCCGTAACGACATTGGTGAGGCCGATCGAATCGACATCGACGACGGACTGGTAGTCGGCGTAGGGGCCCGGGCCGGGAGGATCGCCGGTGAGGAGGAGGACGTTTTGCACGCCGGTGGCGGCGGCGCCGAGGAGGTCGCTCATCATGCGCGACAGCTTGCGGTCCCGGCAGGTGTAGTGCACGAGGGGCTCCACGCCGGGACAGGAGCGCGCGATGATCGCGGCGGTGGCGCGCACGTCCAGCCGGGCGGAGCCGCGGTCCTCGTGCACGGCGATCAGGTCGGCGCCGGCGGCGGCGAGGGCGCGGCAGTCGTTGACGAGGCCGGCCGTGTCCCATCCGTGCGGGGGCAGCACCCGGACCGAGGTGATGAAGTCGCCGGCCTTGAGGCGGTGGCCCAGGGCGGAGCGTTCCGCCAGCGGGGGTGCCGGCTTCCCGGCCGCGTCGAGGGCTGCCTTCAGGGCCGGGTTCGGGGCCGTGACCGGAGCCGCTGGTAGTGCCGCGCCTGCAACTGCTTCCGGGGCCGCTTCCCGGGTGACCCGCACCTGGGTCCTGCGGGGCTGGATCGCGGCGACCTGCTCGCGGATGCGACGGATGTGCTCCGGGGTGGTGCCGCAGCAGCCGCCGACGAAGCGCGCCCCCGCGCCGATAAGGCGGCGCGCGTACTGCGCCGTGTAGTCGGGCCGGGTGAGGTACATCTTGCGGTCGCCGACCGCGCGGGGGAGTCCCGCGTTGGGCTGGGCGGAGAGGGGGAGGGGGGTGGCTTCGGCCATGCGCTCGAGGCCGTCCAGCACCACGGCCGGACCCACCGAGCAGTTGAGGCCCACCGCGTCGGCGCCCCATTCCTCGGCCGCGCGCGCCGCCTGCCGGGCGGAGGCCCCCGTGGCGGTCCTGCAGTCGTCGCCCTCCACCGTCACCTGCGCCATCACCGGCAGATCGCTGCGGCTCCTCACCGCTCGAAACGCCTGTTCCAGCTCGGCCAGATCGGAGAACGTCTCCAGGATGAATCCGTCCACGCCGCCTTCCAGCAGCCCGTCCACCTGTCGGCCGAAGTAGTCCTGCGCCTCCTCCAGCGAAGTCGGCCCCAGCGGCTCGATCCGGATCCCCAGCGGGCCGATGGCGCCCGCCACCGCCGCCCTCCCGTTTGCGGCCCGCACGGCGATCCGGGCGGCGAGACGGTTGAGTTCCTCGGTGCGCGCCTCCAGCCGGTGCGACGAGAGCTTCACCGGATTCGCGCCGAAGGTGTTGGTCTCGATGACCTCCGCACCCGCCCGGACGTACTGCACGTGCACGTCCTCCACGAGATCGGGGTGGGTCGCGTTCAGCTCGTCGTAGCAGACGTTCACGAATACGCCGCGGTCGTAGAGCATCGTGCCCATCGCACCGTCGATGACGTGGACGCGGCCGTCAGAGAGGAGGGAGCGGAGGTCAGGCATGGGTGCGCTCCGGCATCGGGGGAAGCGGGCAGGGCGCTCCGGTCAGGCCGACCGCGGTGCCGGGGGCAATCCCCGTGGTCCACGTGGCGGGTCCTCGCAGGTCAGGCATCGTCCTCCTCCGCCAGGTTGGGCCGCAGCCACTGCTCTGCTTCGTCCACCGCCATCCCCTTCCGCCCGGCGTAGTCCTCCAGCTGATCCCGACCCACCCGGCCGACGCCGAAGTAGAAGCTGTCCGGGTGCCCGATGTAGAGACCGGAGACCGACGCCGCCGGCATCATCGCGCAGCTCTCCGTGAGCGACACGCCGATCCGCTCGGCGCCGAGGAGCCGGAAAAGCGTCCGTTTCTCGGAGTGGTCGGGGCTCGCCGGGTAGCCGGGGGCGGGCCGGATGCCGTCGTACTCCTCCGCGACGAGCTGGCTGTTGGTGAGCGACTCGCCCGCGGAATAACCCCAGAACTCGCTGCGCACCCGCTCGTGGAGGCGCTCGGCGAAGGCCTCGGCGAGACGGTCTGCCAGCGCCTTCGCCAGGATGCTCTGGTAGTCGTCCCCGGCGGCTTCGAAGCGGGCGCAGAGTTCGGCCACGCCTTCGCCCGCCGTGACCACGAATGCGCCGACGTAGTCACGGATGCCGGAGCAGGCAGGGGCTACGAAGTCGGCCAGGGAGAGGTTCGGCCGTCCGCCGGGCTTCCGGAATTGCTGGCGGAGGCAGGGGAAGACGGCGAGGCGCTCGCTGCGGGATTCGTCGGTGTAGAGCACGATGTCGTCGCCGTCGGCGTTCGCCGGATAGAGGCCGACGATCCCCCTTGCCGCCAGCAGACCCTCCCGGCGGATGCGGCGGAGCAGCGCGAGGGCGTCCTCGTGGAGACTGGTGGCTTCAGAGCCGACTTCCGAGTCCGTGAGGATGTCGGGATACTTGCCCTTGAGGTCCCAGGCCCGGAAGAAGGGGGTCCAGTCGATGCGCCGGGCGAGTTCGTCGAGGTCGTAGGTGCGGGCGATGGGGGACTGGGGGGAGGCGGAGGGGCCGTGGCCCTGGGCAATGGGGGTGCGGCGGCCGCGGGCGCCGGGGGCATCGGGGCCGGAGCCTGTCGCAGGGGTGGCGCCGGAGCCTGAGGCGGACCGGGCGCCGGAGTCGGAAGCCAACCCAGGGGCGGAGCCTGAAGCCAACCCGGCGGCGGAGCCTGGCGCCAATCCGCGGTCGGCGCTTGCGGCGGACCGGGCGCCGGAGTCGGAAGCTGGCCGGGAGGCGGATTGCGGCCCGTTGCCACTGCGGGCGAACGCATCGTGGGACGCGCCGAAACCGGCTTCGCCAGCCAATGTCCCAGGAAACACCCGCGTACCCGTGAATGTCGGCCTCACCGGCCTGTAGCTGCTCCAATCCAGCGGCAACCGATTCGTTTGCGCTGCCGCCAGCTGCATCAGCGGCGCCCGCTTGCGAGCCTCCCCCCGCCGCCTCCGAATCCCCTCATACTCCTCCCGCACACTCGCCACATACGCCGTCCGGCCGACCGGGTCCAGCAGCCGTCCCGCCACCGCGACGCACCGCGACGCATCGAGCACGTGCACCGTGGCGCCCGAGTACCGCTGCTCGATCTTCACCGCCGTGTGGACGCGCGACGTGGTGGCGCCGCCGATCAGAAGCGGCAGGTCCATCCCGGTGCGCTCCATCTCCGACGCGACGTGCACCATCTGGTCCAGGCTGGGTGTGATCAACCCGGAGAGCCCGATGATGTGCGCGCCGACCTCGTTCGCGTGCTCCAGGATCCGCTCCGCGGGGACCATCACCCCAAGGTCGAAAACCTCGTAGTTGTTACACTGCAGCACGACCCCGACGATGTTCTTGCCGATGTCGTGCACGTCGCCCTTGACGGTCGCCAGCACCACGCGCCGGGCTCCCCGCTCCTCGCCGCCGGCGGGCTTCTCGCGCTCCAGGAAGGGCACCAGCCACGCCACCGCCCGCTTCATCACCCGCGCGCTCTTCACCACCTGCGGCAGGAACATCTTCCCGGCGCCGAAGAGGTCGCCGACCCGGTTCATCCCCGCCATCAGCGGCCCCTCGATCACCTGCAGGGCGCGCTCCGACCCCACCCTCGCCTCCTCCGTGTCCTCCTCGATGTAGTCGGTGATGCCGTGGACCAGCGCGTGCTGCAGCCGCGCATCCACCCTGGCATCCCGCCAGGCCAGGTCTTCGGTCTCGGCGGCCGCGCTGCCCCGGTACCTCCCGGCGAGCTCCGTCAGCCGCTCGGTGGCGCCATCGTCCCGATTGAAGAGCACGTCCTCCACCGCACGCAGCAGCTCCGGCGGGATATCGTCGTAGACCGCGATCGCGCCGGCGTTCACGATCCCCATGTCCATCCCGGCCCTGCCCGCGTGGTACAGGAAGGCGGAGTGCATCGCCTCGCGCACCCCGTGGCTGCCGCGGAAGGAGAACGAGACGTTGCTCACCCCCCCGCTCACCAGGCAGTGCGGGAGCGACTCCTTGATCCGCGCCGTCGCTTCGATGAAGGCGACCGCGTAGTCGTTGTGCTCCTCGATCCCGGTCGCCACCGCGAAGATGTTCGGGTCGAAGATGATGTCCTCGGGCGGGAACCCCTCCTCGTCGACCAGGATGCGGTACGCGCGCGTGCTGATCTCCACCTTGCGGTCCGTCGTCGCGGCCTGGCCCTCCTCGTCGAAGGCCATGATCACGACCGCCGCCCCGTAGCGCCGTATCAGCCGCGCCTTCTCGCGAAAGTCCGCCTCCCCGTCCTTCAGGCTGATCGAGTTCACCACCGCCTTGCCCTGCACGCACCTGAGCCCGGCCTCGATCACCTCCCAGCGCGACGAGTCGATCATGAAGGGGACGCGCGCGATCTCGGGCTCGGCCGCGAGCAGGTTCAGGAAGGTGACCATCGCGGCTTCGGAGTCGAGCAGCCCCTCGTCCATGTTGACGTCGATGACCTGCGCGCCTCCGCGCACCTGCTGCCGCGCCACCTCGATCGCGGTCTCGTAGTCGCCCTCCCCGATCAGGCGGGCGAAGCGCCGCGATCCCGTCACGTTGGTGCGCTCGCCGACGTTCACGAAGAGCGAGTCGGGGCCGATCGTGAGGGGTTCGAGGCCGGAGAGGCGGGTGTGGCGGGGGGGCGTGGGAAGGCGTCTGGGGGCGACGCCGTCGACCGCTTCCGCAATCGCGGCGATGTGATCCGGCGTGGTGCCGCAGCAGCCGCCGGCGAAGTTGAGGAAGCCGGCGCGCGCGAAGTCGCCCATGGTGGCGGCCATCGCTTCGGGCGAGAGGTCGTAGCCGCCGAATTCGTTGGGGAGGCCGGCGTTCGGGTGGCAGCTGACGTGGAACTCGGAGACGGTGGACAGCTCCTGCAGGTATGGGCGGAGCGCGTCGGGGCCGAGCGCGCAGTTGAGGCCGAAGGCGAGTGGCCGGGCGTGGCGGAGTGAGTTGTAGAAGGCCTCGGGGGTCTGGCCGGTCAGCGTGCGGCCGCTCTGGTCGGTGATCGTGCCCGAGATCATGAGCGGGAGGCGGATGCCCGCGCGGTCGAACTCCTGCAGGATCGCGAAGAGGGCGGCCTTCGCGTTGAGGGTGTCGAAGACGGTCTCGACCATGAGGATGTCCGCGCCGCCCTCGATCAGGGCGCGGACCTGCTCGGCGTAGGCGCGGCGGAGTTCCTCGAAGGTGACGTCGCGGGCGCCGGGGTCGTTCACGTCGGACGAGATCGAGGCGGTGCGGTTCATGGGGCCGAGGATGCCGGCGACGAAGCGGGGCCGGTCCGGGGTGCGGGCCGTGTACTCGTCGGCGGCCTCCCGTGCGATCCTGGCCGACGCGAGGTTGATCTCGCCGACCGCGTCGGTGACCCCGTAGTCGGACATCGGAATCCGCGTCGAGCTGAAGGTGTTGGTCTCGATGATGTCGGCGCCGGCGGCCAGGTAGGCGCGGTGGATCTCGCCGATGACGTCCGGGCGGGTCAGGCTGAGGAGGTCGTTGTTGCCGAGCAGCGGCGTTGGGTGCGCGCGGAAACGGTCGCCGCGGAAGTCGGCCTCGGTGAGGTCGTGGCGCTGGATCATGGTGCCCATGGCGCCGTCGAGGACGAGGATGCGCTCGGAGAGAAGGCGCTCGATGGGGGCGCGCGACCGGGCGGGGCGCGAGGCGTCCGCTGGCCGGCCGCTTCGATCAGTTTGCGACGAACTCACTCGATGTTCCGCACTTCCCGCCGATCCGCCCGTCAGGCGATGCCGACCCTGGCTGCCAGGGGCCGAACCCTCCCGGCGGACGTGGCTTTTTAGCTGTTTCCTGGCCGCAATATGCCACAAATCGCCTTTGCGCAGGCCCGCTTGCACCAGACCGCGCGAGCCGCACAGACCCAACCATAGCGGAAACGGGACGGCGATTCCAGCGGTCGGGAATGTGTGCATATGAGTATATGTGCATATGAACAGGTCGACCTGGGCCGGACGTGCGGGGCCTGGGGCGGTTGCCTGCGCAGGAACGGTGCGGGCCGCAGTGCGACCTTGTCCCGGGACGGGTGAAACCCCCAACGTCACCCTTCGACTCCGCGCGTCGCCGGCCCGATTCACTGCAGCCGGCCACAAGAATGGAGGAACCCATGACCAGCCTCGCCGGCGTTCCCTTCACGCTGAAGCGCAGCACGCCCCTGTGGACCTCCGGGGGCGATTATGAGTCCGCCACGAATACGGCCCACGGCCGGGTGCGCCTCACGAAGACGGCCCACGGCCTGGTGCGCCTCGAGTCCGAGCGGCTGGTTCTCCAGTGGCGCGTTGCCGTGCGGACGGAGTCGATCGACGGAGCGGGCTACGAGACGCGCGACGAGATCGAGCCGGTTCAGGAGATGGTGATCCCGCTTGCCAGCGTGGCCGGGGCAGCCGTGCCGCGCCGCCGGTGGTGGCAGCTCACCGGACCGAAGCTGGTGCTGACGGCGACCGACCTGCTGGCCTTCGAGAAGATCGCGGGACAGCAGGGACTGAAGCTCATGCATCCGGCCAAGCTCGTGCTCCGCATCAAGCGCGCCGACCGGCTGATCGCGGAGGAGTTTGGCGCCGAGCTGGCGTTGACGCTGGCCCGGCAGCAGGTGGGGGACGGGGGGCCGGGCGTTCCGCAGCTTCCAGCGGGAGACTGACGGCGCACCGGGGCCCGCCGTGGAGCCACGACACTGACCGTGCTCCACCTCTGCCGCGCTCCACCCCTTCGGCCACATGTAATGTTCACCTTACAGCATGTCATGTCGCCATTACAATTCGGCTGACCCGACGAACCGCCATGCGATGGTCGGCCGCCATCGTACGCCAGCCTGCCCGCGCACGACGGCGGCCGACCCTCCTACCGTCTCGCGCTCCCCACCTTCCCGATCCCGGCCGGCGCATCCCCCGCGCTCCCCTCGACCGGACCCTTGCGCTGGAAGGGGCGCGGCTCGGGGTATACCTCGTCCAGCGTCATGCCGTCGTACAGGCGGCCATCCTTCATCACGTAGCGGATGTCCACCGTGTTGCGCAGGTCGTCGAGCGGGTTGGAGTTGAGGATCACGATGTCGGCGAACTTGTCCTTCTCGATGGTGCCGAGGTGGTTTCCGAATCCGATCGCCTCCGCGCCGAGGATCGTCGCGGCACGCAGCATGTCGTAGTTCGACGCTCCGCCTGCGGCCATCGCCCACAGCTCCCAGTGGTATCCGAGTCCCTGCAGCTGTCCGTGGCTCCCCACGCCGACGGGCGCATCGCCCTCCAGCATCTGCTTCACGAATTCCGCATGCCGGGGGAAGACGTGCTCCTCCTCCAGGAACCAGCCGGCTGCTCCGGGGCTGCCGCCGGCGCCGGGTCCCCTGCGCCGCGTCCTTGCGTCGAGGTAGTCCGCCGGCGCGAACACGTTCAGCTTCGCGTCGTCGTGTGCGTTCTCGGTGACGTAGAAGAAGTTCTCGCCGAACGGCCCGCCGTACGACACGAGGAGGGTGGGGGAGTTCGTGGTACCGGAAGTCTTGAAGAGTTCGACCACGTCCGAGAACATCGGCGCGATCGGGAGGTTGTGCTCGACGCCGGAGTACCCGTCGATCGCGTGCGTGATGTCGATCTTGTAGTCGAGTCCGCCTTCGGTGGTGGGCATCAGCCGGAGCTCGCGGGCGGCCTGGATGATCCACTGCCGCTGCTGGCGGTTCCCGGACATGTACATCTTGAGCGTCTTCGTGTCGAAGTACTGGGAATACCGCCGCAGGATGGTCTTCGCGTGGTCGGCGTCGCGTATCGGTTCGCTGTTGAAGACGCCCGGCCCGGTCGAGTAGATGCGCGGCCCGGTCATCCCGCCGATGTTCACGCGGTCGGTGTAGCTCAGGATGTCGGTGACCGCCGTCTGGGGATCCCGCGTGGTGGTGACGCCGTAGGACAGGGTGCTCAGGTACTGCCACACCTCCTCGGGGTGGATCTCCTGCACCAGCCACTGCGCGTGGTAGTGCGTGTCCACGAAGCCGGGCACCAGCGTGTTGCCGGTGACGTCGATCACGACCGCGCTGTCGGGGATCTCGACCGAGTCGGCAACGCCCACGTCCACGATCCTGTTGTCGGTGACCACCACCACCCCGCCCTCGATGATGTGGGGCGCGCCGGTGGTGTCGCCCGGCATGTCCGTCATCGTGATGATGCGCCCTCCGGTGAGCGCGACCGTGCCGCGCGGAATGTCGCGCGGCAGCCTGGCCTCGATCCTCCGTTCCTTCGCCTCGTAGGTCTCGGTCGAATCCTCGAGGATCTCCTTGTCGCCGGCCCGGATCGCGCTCGCCTTCTCGGCGAACTCCGCCGCCGCCTTCTGCAGCGAGTCGGCGCGCGCCATCAGCGAATCGGCCACCACCTGCACCGAGTCGCCGGCCAGCCGCGCGATCTCCGCTTCGAGCGAATCCGGCACCTCCCCGTCCGCATTCTCGAGGCTGTCCGCCTCGGCGCGCTTCTCCTTCAGCGTGTCGGTCACGGCGATCGCCCGCGCCCGGATCAGCGCGCGCTCGTGGCGAATCTCCTTCACCTCCGCCTCCTCCGCCTCCACGTAGTCCAGGTCATAGCTGAACAGCACGTTGCCGAACGCCCAGTGCACCATGGATCCGTCCGCGGCCCACGACGGGAACTCGCCGCCGACGTCGGTCAGCCTGCGGGCGGCGCCGGGGGACGCGACCAGGCTGGCGGGCTGCGACCCCACGTCCGGCACATCCATGACGTAGATGTCCCTGCCGATCTGCGCGAAGGCCTGGTCGCCCCGCGGCGACATCATCACCAGTCCGGCAGGCTGCGGGAATCCCGGCTCGGCGGGCGGGTCCGGGCTCGGATCGGCCGGGTCCAGCACCGGATCCGACGGATCCACAATCGGCTTCGTCGGGTCCGGCCCCTTCCTCCACGGGAAGACGCGGCGCGGCAGGTACTCCCACTGCTCCGGGTGTGGGTCGGTGATTCCCCCCGCCCCCACGGTGCCGCGCACCACGAGATGACTCTTCACGTCGGTCCCGTCCCAGCGGAACGACACCAGCCCCTCGATCGGGCTGTAGGCGTAGATCCGGTCCGGTTCGTCCTCCACGAAGTGCATCACGTCGCGGATGCCCGTGGGAGAGATCATCTCGGGTTCGACGGGTTCGGCCGTGCCGGCGGGCACCCAGACGAAGGCGCCGCCGAGCGGGCCGGCGAAGAGGCCGGAGGTCGCCAGCAGGTCGCCGGCCGCCGCACGGGTCGCCACGATCCGGTCGCCGCCGGGCGCCCAGGCCACATTCGAGTACGCGGCCGCGCTCGCCGTGAGCCGCATGGGCTCGCCGCCGGCCGCCGGCACCTTCATGATGTGGCCGCCCTCGGAATCGTCCCACGTCACATACGCGATCCACTGTCCGTCGGGAGACCACTGCGGGTGGAACTCGCCCGCGTCCGCCTCGGTCAGCCGCTCGGGCTCGCCATCGGGCATGTCCCTGACCCAGAGGCGGTCGAAGGCGACGAAGGCCATCCGTTCGCCGTCGGGAGACGCCACCGGGGTGCGGATCTGGCTGGCGGTGACCATCTCGGCCGTGTCGATCTGGAAGTCGAAGTCCACCTCGGGACCGATCGCCAGCTCGACCTCGACCTCGAAGGGGATCTCGGCGGGGTCGCTGCCGTCCATCGGCACGTTCCAGATCTTCCCGCCGTAGGAGACCACGATCGCCGAGCCATCCGGCATGAACGAGTACCCCGGGTGAACATCGAGCGGGGCGCGCGACTCCTGTTCGTCGCGCTGGACCGGGTAGGCCAGCCACTCCTCGTCCTCCGTCTCGAGGTTGCGCTTGCGCAGGCCGGTCTCGGGGCCGTGGCGCGAGGCGTAGACGAGCCACTGCCCGTCCGGTGAGACGGCGGGCCGCATCGCCGAGCCGTAACGGTTCGTCATCACGGAACTGGTGGCCCTCTCGAAGTCGTACCGGTACAGCTGGTAGAGGGGCAGCGTGGCGTTGTAGGTCCAGTCGGAAGACGACCTCGCGTACCACAGGTAGCGTCCGTCGGGGCTGAACGCGGCCCCGATGTTCTTGCCCGCGGCAATCCCGCTCAGCGACACCGACGATCCCCGCTCGGCGCTGACCATGATGAGCGTTGCGGCGCCGCCAAGTCCGCTGGAGCGGCTGGCGACGACGTACTCGCCGCCCGGCTCCCACTCGGGCGACAGGTAGAGGTTGTTGTTGCCCCGGGTGACCTGGGTGGTGTCGGTGCGGTCGAGCCGCATCGTCCAGATGTTGTCGCCGCCGCTGCGGTCGGATACGAACACCACCGATTCCCCGTCGGGGCTGAAGCGCGGCTGCGTCTCGTAGGCCATCCCCACGAGCAGCGGGGACGCCCTGCCGCCGGTGATCGGCATGGTGTAGAGGTCGCCGAGGAGATCGAAGACGATCATCCGGCCGTCGGGACTGACGTCCAGGGAGATCCAGGTGCCTTCGGTTGCGGTGAACTCTGCCGTACGGGCGCTGCGGAGCGGCAGGGGGTTCTGGCGGCCTCCGCCCGGCCGCGGGATCTGCGCCATCAGCGGCGCGGTCATGACTGCGAGCAGGGCGAGCGCCAGCGTCGGCGCGGCCCACCCGGAGAACTTCGCGCGGGCGCTCATTTGTCACCTCCCCGGATCCCCGCCGCGACGTTCGGCGCGAGGTGCCTCCATGGTTCGTCCGGCGCCGCCCGCTGCCTCGGCCACACCTCGTCGAGGGTGTCGCCGTCGTACAGCCGTCCGTTCATCATCACCTGATGGATCGTGTTCGAGTTGCGGATGTTGTCGAGCGGATTCGCGTCGAGGATGACCAGGTCGGCCAGCTTGCCCGCCTCGATCGATCCCAGGTCGCGGCCCAGCCCGATCGCCTCGGCGCCCATGATCGTGGCGGCGCGGAGCGCGTCGTGTTCGTCCATGTCGCCGCTCTGCATCGCCCACAGCTCCCAGTGGTAGCCGAGGCCCTGCAGCTGTCCGTGGCTGCCGACTCCGGTCTTCCCGCCGCCCTCGACAAGCTTCACCAGCCATGCGGAGTGCTTCGGGAACGCGTATTCCTCCTCCATGAACCAGCCGCCGGGGCCGGGGCCGTCGCTCTGCAGGCGGCGCGCCTTGTTTTCCAGCTCCCGGCGCGGGGTGAAGTGGGTGAGCTTCTCGTCGCCGAACAGGTCCTCGTGCGTGTAGAAGTAGTTCTCGGCCCAGGGACCGCCGTAGGAGACGAGCAGCGTCGGCGAATTGACGGTGCCGGATGTCGCGAAGAGCTCCACGATGTCCTGATAGGCCGGGACGATCGGCAGCGAATGCTCGACCCCCGGGTAGCCGTCGATCGCGTGCGTCATGTCGAGCCGGTATTCCAGTCCGCCCTCGGTGGTCGGCATCAGTTCCAGCTCGCGGGCGGCCATGATCAGCCACTGGCGCTGCCGGCGGTTGCCGGACATGTACATCTTGAAGGTTTTGGTGTCGTAGTAGCGGCTGTACTTGGACAGGACCTCCAGCGCGTGCTCGTAGCTGTCGATGTAGTCGGACGAAAAGACTCCGGGGCCGGTCGAATAGACGCGCGGACCGACCATCCTCCCCGCGCGGACGAGGTCCTCGTAGGAGAGGACGTCGGTGGTGGCGGTCTGCGGGTCGCGCGTGGTGGTGACCCCGTAGGCGAGGTTGGCCTGGTAGAGCCACGAACGCGACCAGTGCAGCTGCCACAGGTTCCACATGTGCGCGTGGGTGTCGACGAACCCGGGAACGATGGTCTTGCCGGTCACGTCGATGACGGTCGCGCCCTCGGGCACCTCGCCCGGACCCGCCGAAACCGACGCGATCCGGTTGTTCGTGACGACGATGTCCGCGTTCTCGATGATCTCGTCGCCGTTCATGGTGATCGCGCGCGCGCCCCGCAGCACGACCGTGCCCTGGGGGATGTCGCGCTCGGCCGTGACCGTGATCTGCTGCTCGGTGGGGGCGTAGCCGGGATCGCCCGCGGCAGCGTCCAGATCGTAGGTGAAGAGCGCGTTGCCGAGCCACCAGTGCACGGTGCGTCCGTCCGCGCCCCAGGAGGGGAATTCGATTCCCAGCTCGTTCAGCTGGCGCGCGGGGACGGCCGCCGAATCCGGCTTGGCGACCTCGATCGCGGGCACCGCGGCACCCAGGTCCGGAACCGTCACCACGTACAGGTTGTCTCCTATCCAGGCGAGGGCCTGGTCGCCCTGCGGCGCCATCTGGATCAGGCTGGCCGACTGAGGGAAGCCCGTCTCGCGCGGCTCGTCTTCAGGGTGGGCGAACACCTCCTGTGGCACGAGCAGGTCGCTGTTCTCGGACAGCTCGTACCCGGGCCGCAGGCTGCCCGCCGCGCTGTTGACCCGCGCGGTCACCCGCACGTGGGCCCGCCTGTCGGTGTCGTCCCAGCGCGCCGACGAAAGAGCGGTGCCGAGCGCCGGAGCCGGAGGCGATCCCGGAATCGGGTCCGGGCGTGCCGTACCGTAGTAGTAGATGCGGTCCGGATCCTGGGTGAAGTGGGGCGCGCGGCGACCCAGAGTGGGCCCGATGATGGTCTCGTCGCCACCTCCGGCGGGGATCCAGATGAACTCGGCGCCCTGGCCGGTGCCGGCCGAGAGTCCGAGCACGTCCCGCACATTCCGCGAAGCCGCGCGCATCGCCACGATCCGCTCTCCGTCCGGCGACCAGGCGAGTTGCTGGTAGTATCCCGGCGCCGTGAGGCTGGCGGACGCGCCACCGTCCGCGGCAACGCGCCGGATGTACCCCTCGCCGGCGACGTCGTCCCAGGTCACGTAGGCGACCTGGCTCCCGTCCGGCGACCACACCGGCTGAAACTCGCCGACGTCGTCGCTGGTAAGCCGACGCGGCGTCCCGTCGGGCAGCTCCGCCACATACAGCCGGTCCAGCGCGACGAACGCAATGCGGCTGCCGTCGGGCGAGGCGCGCGCGTCGCGGATCTGCTTGACCGTGAAGGTGGGCGTGTCTTCGATCGGGTACTCGAACTCGACCTCGGGCCCGATCGCGACCTCGGCGTTGACCGTGAAGGGAATCTCCACCGGGTCGCTCCCGTCCACCGGCACCCGCCAGATGCGCCCGCCATACGACATGACCAGCGCGTCCGACTCGGGCGTGAAGGAGTAGCCCGGCAGCACGTCCATCGACGCCGTCGACTCCATGTCGTCACGCTGCACCGGGTAGGCCAGCCAGCGCTCCTCCCCGGAGTCGAGCTCGCGCAGACGCATCCCGGTATCGGCATCCTCGCGGCTCCCATAGGCCAGCAGCGACCCGTCGGGAGACAGCGCCGGGCGGAACGCCGACCCGTAACGGTTGGTCATCGGCGTCCGGGTGCCCGTCTTGCGGTCGTACATCCAGATCTGGTACTGGGGGAAGATGGCGTTGTACTGCCAGGTGCCGTTTCGCTGCGCGTACCAGATGTAGCGCCCCTCGGCGTCGACGGCGGCGCCGAGCATGCGCGCCCCGCCGGCGCCTCCCACCATCTCGAGCCCCGTGCCCCCGTCGACGTGGTACAGCCACAGCTTCTCCACGCTGGTATGGGATCTCGAAACGATGACGTACTTTCCGTCGGGCATCCACTCCGGCGACAGGAAGTAGCTTCCGACCCCCTTGCTCAGCTGGGTCGGCTCACCGCCCCCGGCCGGCATCAGCCAGACGTTGTTGTCGCCGCTCCGGTCCGACACGAAGACGATCCGCTCCCCGTCCGGGCTGAAACGCGGCTGCATGTCGTAGGCCATCCCGCTGGTCAGGCGCGTCGCCTCACCGCCGGTGATCGGCATCGAGTACAGGTCGCCCACCATGTCGAAGACGATGGTCTGGCCGTCCGGGCTCAAGTCGAGCGAGATCCAGGTCCCCTCGTTGGTGGTGAAGCGCGCCCAGCGGGCGGGTTCGAGGGGGAGGCCCCGGTCGGGGTCCCTCGGTTCCTCCTGTTGGGCCATGGTGGCGAAGGGCGTGAGCATGAGCAGCATGGCTGATCGCACGCCACGGGCAAGCGGTCGCATACACGGGCCTCCTGTGTGCGAGTGGGACAAGCGGGCCACCGGGCTGCCGGGCCGGCGGTGCGTCAATGGCGGTACCCATGTGAGCGACCCGGCTCGGGGCATTACGTTTCGTCACAATAGTAGTAGCGACCCATTGGAGGGTCCAAACGTGCCGCGCGGCCATGCGCCGCCGGGAGAGGAGGCTTCGTGACATCGACGCGCGCCGGACCTGAGCGTCACGCCTTCGTGGGGTCGCCGCCGCGGCAATCCGGTGGCGGACCACCGACCGGGCGGGACGTTGCGCTGGTCTCCGTCTCGATCGACCTCGGGGCGGGTCGCCGCGGAGTCGACATGGGACCCTCGGCACTGCGGATCGCCGGCATCGCCGACGAGATCAGGGGCATCGGACACCGTGTGGTGGAGCTTGGCACGATCACCGCCGGGGGGATTGAGACGACCGAGTCCGGCTCGAACGGACTTCCCTTCCTCAACGAGATCTCCCGAGTCGCGGAGCGCACGCACGCGGCGGTGGCGCAGGGCCTCGGAGAGGGCTGCCTGCCGCTGGTCCTGGGCGGCGACCACTCGCTCTCTATCGGTTCGGTCGCCGCCGTGGCCGATCATTACCGTCAGCGCGGCGCGCCCGTCGGAGTCATCTGGGTCGATGCCCACGCCGACATGAACCAGCCCGAGAACTCGCCCACGGGGAATATCCACGGTATGTCGCTGGCCGTCCTCCTCGGCCACGGGGACGAGCGACTGGTTGGTGCGGAGCCCTCCGTGCGGCCGGAGAACGTGAGCATCCTGGGAGCGCGGTCCGTCGACCCCGGGGAGCGCGCCCTGATCACCGAGCTGGGCGTGCGGGTCTTCACCATGTCCGAGATCGACGAACGTGGCGTGGGGGCCTGCATGGACGAGGCGCTGCAAAGGGCGGGAGCGGGGACCGCCGGCTTCCACCTGTCCCTCGACCTGGACGCACTGGATCCGCGGCTGGCACCGGGGGTCGGGACGCCGGAGCAGGGTGGCCTGACCTACCGCGAGGGCCACCTCGTGTGCGAGAAGGCGTCGCGCTCCGAACAGCTCCTCAGCCTGGAGGTCGTCGAACTCAACCCGGTCCTCGATGACCGGAACCTGACGGCCGCGATCGCCGTAGGCCTGGTGGCGTCCGCGCTCGGAAAGTCGATACTGTAGGGGGACGACGCACCCGCCGGGGTGGTGAAATCGGTATACACAGGGGACTTAAAATCCCCCGGGAGCAATCCCATGCGGGTTCAAGTCCCGCCCCCGGCATTGGACAACCGGACCCCGGGAACCAGGGTGTTCAGGCTTGGGGATTCGCAAAATGTAAGGAAAACATGTCAGAATGTAAGGTTGTCCTTACATGTTCCTCAGCGCCCCCGGTAGGTACGCACCGGTGGCAGCCTGGCGCCCGTCCCTCCCGGCGGCTCCTCTTCGGCGACCACCGGAATGGTCAGCGTCCCGATCCCGTCGATCGTCGCCTCGATCAGGTCACCGGGCTGGAGGAACCGCTGCGCGCCCCTCACCGCCGTCCCCATTCCCACCCCGCCCGAGGTCCCGTTGTTGATCACGTCGCCGGGGAAGAGCGTGATGATGGAGGATCCGTACTCGATCAGCTCGTAGAGGGTGTGGATCATGTCGCCGGCGCGCGCCTCCTGCATCTGCTCGCCCCCGACGCTCAGCGTCTGCCGCAGGTTCTCCATCGGGTCGCCGTAGAACTCCTTGGGCACGATCCACGGACCCATCGGCGCGAAGGTGTCGTGGCCCTTGCCGACGAACCAGTCGGAGGTGACCGAGTAGCCGCCCGGCGGCCGTCCGCCCCGGTCGGAGATGTCGATGGTAACGGTGTAGCCGAAGATGTAGTCCTGCGCATCCGTGGCCGAGACGTACTTGGCGGTGCGGCCGATCACGGTGCCGAGCTCGACCTCCCAGTCCGTGCGGTCCCGGCCCCAGGGGATGACCACGTGGTCGTCGTTGCCGATCACGGCGCCGCGGGTGGGCTTGAGGAAGAGGTAGGGGACGCCCCGGTTCTCCCGCCGCGCCCGCCGCGCCGCCGCGCGCTCCTCCTCGCTGCCGGTCTCGCTGACGTGGCTGTAGAAGTTGACGGCGGCGTTCATGATCTTGCCCGGGTACATGATCGGGGGAAGGGTCCTGACGTCGTTGACGTCGTGGATGTACGGCGCGCGCATGCTCCCGTCGATGAGGTTGTGGGCGGCGAGATGGTTGACGATCTCGTAAAGGCGGAGCTTCACGCCGTACTCGTAGCGCCCGATCAGGTCCAGCATGTCGCCGGGCATGGGGATCTGCGGGTAGGCCGGGTCGCGTTCGAGCGCGCGGTTGGCCGCGCCGATGTCCACGATGAGGGCGTCCCGCAGCACGAGGCCGACCCGGGCCTCGCCGTCGATCTCGAAGGTGCCGACCTTGAAGGGCTCCGCGATCTCGCCGCGCGATGCGTCCTGCGCGGTGAGGGGGGCGGGGGCGGCGAGGAGGGCGAGGAGGGTGAGGGTGGCGAGGGTGGAGGGAGCGGCCCGTAGCGCTTGGCAGCGCCGCCGCGTGGTCCCGGACGGGCGGAGGGCATCGACGAATCTCATGATGTGTCCCCGTGTTGAGGTGGGGCCTGCAGTAGGGGTGGTGACCCTCTGATTCGTTAGCCGGTGCACCGGGCGGCGTCAAGCCTGGCCCGGAAAGGGAATTCGGCGCGCACTCGTCGTGACGGGCCAGGCAGCCCGTGGAGCAAGTCCCCGCGGCATTCGACCGGCGATGAATCCGCGCTGGCCGGGGCGCTCAAACCAATCGCATTGTCATGAAAACATTACAAAGTGTCATGTATTCATTACATTCAGCGCACCTGGAGCGCCACTCTGCGTTGCTCACTCGGGCGAATGGCGGTGCTATTCCCCTCTCGTCGCGCCCTGCCAGCCCGGCAGGTGGTCTCATGCTCGCAATCCGTTGCGGGTATTGAACTTGGGAGTCTGACAGGCCCGATTCCCGCCAATTGACTCCCGCCGATTGGCGACCTCAGGCGTGAGACCGCCGACGAGCTTCCAGTGCCTTCCGAAGCTGTCCAGCGTCGGGGCGCTGGTAGCATTCGAGCACCGTCTTGGCAGTCTTCCAGCCTCCCAAGGCGCAAAGCACCTTCAGCGGCTGGTCCATCAGGTCGCTCGCGAACTTCCGCCTCAGCGAATGCCAGCCTCTTCCGGGCATCGGATCCAGCCCAGCAAGAATCTGGGCCTTGCTCCACCATGCGTGCAACCGGGCAGCCCCGAGACACGCCAGCGGATTCCTGGGCGCGGGCAGCACCGGCGCTTCTCCGATTCCGGGGTTCCTTCTCCGTGCCTCGTCGAGAGCGGCGAGCGCGTCGCCAGTGACGGGCGTGGCGTGTTCGTGGCCCGACTTGTCGTGCTCGGCGCGCCACAGGATCGTCCCGCCCTCGAAGTCGATGTCGCACCAGCGAAGCTGGCGTATGGCTCCGATCCGGTGGCCCGTCTCGTGCGCGAGCACGAGTGCGACGCCAAACCGCCAGTCCAACCGGCCCGCCACCTTCAGGAGCGCCCGGTACTCGTCCTCGGTGAGCACCACCCGGGTCGGATTCTTCTCCGTGGGCTTTCTGAAGCCCTTGAGCGGGTTCCTGTCGAGAAGCAGGCGG
>JAJEBR010000081.1 GCA_022822445.1 Gemmatimonadota bacterium
CCCCTCGTTCCTCCCTCCAGCAGCACCGGTAAGGCCCATCCCACCCTCTGACCCTGCGTCAAGCAGCCCCGGCGGCGCACCGGACACTCCGTTGGGTCACGAAATGGCTGAAATCAGGCCGGCGTGCAGGATCCGGGTTGAAGAGTCTATCGGTTTTGTACACGAATCTGTGCAGTCTGAATGACCCGAGTTTTCGCCAATGGCTGGACCAATTGGAGTATCACGACGTGCCGCTGTGTCCGCCGTATTCGCCCGTGAGAGATGCCTATCTGGTCCAGGTGATTCAGGACCGGGACAATCCTGTGCCGCTGGTGGCGGGGCGGGACGCGTTGCTGCGCGTGTTTCTGACCGCACCATGGGAAGGTCCACAGGTTCCGGTGCCCTTTGTTCGGGCCCGCTTCTACGTCGGAGCGGTGGAGGTGTTCTCGGCGGACATGGTCCCCGGGGTTCTGCCGGGCAAGGTGGGAATCGGACCTCTCCCACCTGCGTACCTGCCGTCCGAAATCGACGAGTTCGACTACTCGGCGGTCCCGTTCGCCCATGTACCCGGTGACGTGGTGCGCCCGGGGTTGGAGATGGTGATCGAGATCGACCCGGAGGGAACGCTGGATCCGTCACTCGGGGTTTCGGGCAGGATTCCGGCCGAAGGACGAACGGCCCTTGATGTCCACGTTCTGCCGCCACTCGAACTCACCATCGTGCCGTTCGTCCGCTTGCCCTTCGGTCCGCTCGATTCCGCGCTTGTCCGGCAAGTAGAGGCCGTGGCCGCCGATTCTTACCACGAAGTGCTGCGGTTTCCGCGCGCAGTACTCCCCGCGAGCGGCCCACGGGATGGCTGGTCGGTGACGGCGCACGAACCCGTTCTCTTCAGTTCCTCATCGGATCCGTCGGCCAGCATCTATGCCGCCCGCGCGCTCGGTGGCGGGCGCGGCTACTGGATGGCCACGGGCGCCCTGCCCGGGCTTGCCAACTGGGCGGATCGGCCTGGTTGGGTCAGCAACGTCGGGTCGCTCCACGGTTCGGTCATCGCGCACGAGTTGGGCCACAACATGTCACTGCCGCATACGCCGGCCTGCTCTGCCCCAGGGCCCTATTGGGGCCATTTAAACACCAGAAGCTGGGGTCTCGACCACACGTTCGTCGCATTCTTGGACAGCTACCATGCCCATCCCTTATCCAACCGCTCGCGCTTCCATCCCATAACTGCGCCGACCGGACTCGGCATTCCGCCCCGGACATTGGACATGATGGGCTACTGCCTACCCCCGGACTGGATCGGTGCACCCCAATACAGGAGAGCCTTTGCCCACCGGCTGCGGGCAGAGACTGTATCCGCTGCGGCTTTCCGCGCCGCACCGACCCGCACCTTGCTGCTGTGGGGCGGTGTGGACAGCACGGGCACGGCGGCACATCTCGAGCCCGCGTTTCTCGTCGATGCCGTCCCGTCAATGCCGGAGGCGGGCGGCGAGTGGCTCCTCGAGGGCCGAACCGAAGACGGCGGGGAGGCGTTTCGGCTGTCCTTCGACATGCCCGAGATCGCGGACGCCCCAGGCGAGTGGTCCGCGTTCGCCTTCACCGTGCCGGTCACATGGACGGGCCACCTTGAGGCCATCGTCCTGACCGGCCCCGGCGGCGCTTCTGCCGTTCTCGACCACACAACCAACGACCCCATGACGATTCTGCGCGATCCGGTCTCCGGACAGGTGCGGGCGTTTCTGCGCCAGCCGGTGGCCGAAGCCACGGCGGCGGCCGACCGGGCGAGCGGTGAGCGCGGCGACAACCTGGTTGCGCTGTTCAGCCGGGGTCTTCCCCGGTGAGGCGAGCACGGGTGGGTCGGCTGTGGCGCGAAAGCGTGCAGCCTGAACGTTCCCTCGAAGCCGCGCTGTGGAGGCACGGTCTCCGTTCGCGCATATTGTCTATACCTCGCTACGCTGATTCGCAGGAGCGCCGGCCGTGACACAGACGCACACAAGTCCACCGAGAACCCGGGCGACTGCGAGCCGCGCTGGTGGGCTGTTGCTGAACGCCATTCAAAGGAGTGCTTGGGGCGAAGAGCCTGACATCTATTTCGACCCAGAAGCCTTTGTGGAAGGGATTGAACCAGCCATTCTGGACGCCCTCAGGGCCGTTGACGACCGAGCGGCAATGGCTTCGATCATCATCGATCTTTACCGGAGTCACGGCGAATCAGGGACGTTGGGAAGGCTGTTGCGAGCCTCGGTTGGGGAGGGATCGGAGGCCATGGGTGCTGCCTTCGTGAGTACCCTGCGTGAAACGGGCCCGAAGGCGCTCGAACCGTTTCGGCAAGGCTTGTGGGCTGAGGACGGCGCGGTCGGCTACCTGTTGGAGAGTATCCGGACCGCGGTCCAAGCGATGAGCGATTCATTTGCGGCTGACGCGTTGCTGGAGGAGTGCGCAGAGGCCCTCCTCGTCGCAGACGATCCCTGGTCCGTTCTTGGAGTGCTGCTTGAGGAACTGTGGGTGTTCCAAGGATGGGTGATCAGCAGGGAAACGACCGATGAACTTTTCTGGCGACATCTCCAGACGGAGGTCGCCAGCGAGGGCTGTGAACCGCTTTGGAAGGGCTACCGATACCTCATGTATGACTTGGGCGAACTAGACGACGTGATGGAGTACGGGATCGTCCTGCAGGACGCCTACCGGGAAGCGGTGAGAGCTGTCAATGATCCTCACTGGATCGCCGACAGAATACTTGAGGTCTGTTCCACGGTTTCGTACACGGAAGACGACTGGTCCTGCTGGCTTCCAAATCGGACTCGGGTGGTTCGCGCGTGCGTCACCACGATTCGGGCCGCAAGAGGACCTCGCGCTACGGATCGGATTCTCTTTCTGGGATTGCTGGACGATCCGAGCGAAGCCGTTGATTCCCTTTTGGACGTGACGCGAGAAGCCGTTGCTGGTGCCGACGATCCAGTCGAGGCGGTGGGGGCGTTGGTTCATGGCCTGTGCGGCGAACCGCTCAGTTGGCCGCCACGGATGCGGGCGGGCTAATTGAACGAACCGGAGCCCGGTGGCCGGCCCCTGCCCCGCCCATGCCGGGGGGGAGCGAGCCATCCATTCCGCGAACCCCGGCGTCAGACCCTTCGGTGCGGCGACCAGCCGCGTAGAGAAGGCCGACCGCCGCTCCGCCAATCACGAAGATCGCAACCAAGCCAGTCTGAGCAGTTGCCGAAGTTGGTCTTTTGGTACCAGGGGAGAGAGAGGTCCCCCGCCGGGGTCGGTGAGGACACGCGGCGGACGGCCTCTTCCAGAAATGCCCCCAAGGGCTTTCTGGAGATGGGCCGCTCTCCATATTTGCTTTCTCACCCCCCCGCCCACATCGCGCTGGGTCGCTACTGTATATTCACTGCGGCCACGCACCCGAACCGGGAATCCCTCGGCTTGTGATCGCCACCGCGCCCAGCTTGACCGCCAGGTCCTCGCCGCCCCCGTCCGCTTGGGCAGCCGCCGAAACACCGTCGAGGAACGCCCGCACCCGGCCCGTACGGGAGTCTCGCAGAATCGTCATGGGCCGGTCCGTCGAGGTGTCCAGTGTCGCCGTTCGGCCATCCGGAGCCGTCAGCGTCACGCTCGCCAGCGCTTCCCAGCCCGGCTGTACGGGCAACGTGTACACGAAGCCGCCCGCCGCTTCCTCTCCGTCGGCGATCTCTGGCATGGCGAAAGACAGCGAGAACAGCACCCGGCCGCCGGCGTCGCGGCCCTCCAGCGTGTAGCCGCCCGTCGAGTCCGGCAGCACCGGCACCGCGTCCACGACGAACGCGGGATCAAGGTGCAGGCCATCGCTCACGCTCTCGCCGCCCCACAGCAGCAGGGCGCGAACGGAATTGGGCGGGGTTTCCGCCCGGACACGGTGACGGAGCGCGTTCGTGAAATGGTAGTCGCTGATCCAAGGGCCTTGACGACAGTAACTCATTACGTCCGGCCTTCCCGGCGAAACGACGCTGTTGGAGTTGAAGTCGTAACCCCGAGCACCGATTCGGCCTGTTGAATTGGGAAAACCCCCATCCACGAAGTCCGGTCTGCCGCAGGGCGCATGCAGCAGCGACAGGTTG
The DNA here is from genome assembly GCA_022822445.1 of Gemmatimonadota bacterium. GTDB lineage: Bacteria > Gemmatimonadota > Gemmatimonadetes > Longimicrobiales > Gaopeijiaceae > Bin94. The sequence goes on from JAJEBR010000081.1 coordinate 4,074, forward strand.
TGGCCCAGCTCGTGCGCGATGGTTCCTCCGGCGAGTCCTGAAACGCTTGCCCAGCCCGGCGCATAGGCCCTCCCCCCGCCATCTATCGTCCCCATCCAGTAACCCTGCCCACTCTCCATTGCGCGGATGGCTTTCGTCCGATTCAGCAACGCACTGCTGTTGTTGAACCCCGGCCGGATGTCCGTCCAGACCGGCTCATGCGCCGTCACCGTCCAGTCGCTCGCGGGAAGGAGTGCGCGCGGAAGCCGCAGTAGCTCATGGTCTTCCGGATCGGCGGTCATTCCTGCGACTGTGGCGAGGATCGAGGAATCCGGGTCCTCCGTCCACAGGAACGGAACGATGGTCAGTTCCATGGTCGGCAGGGCGTGAATATCGAGGGCCGTTCGTCCTTCGGCCGGAATCCTCCGCGAAACCCCGAGTGACGGGTCCAGCGTTCCCTCCGGGTCGATCTCGATCACCATCTCCAGCCCCGGTCGGAGCACGTCGCCCGGAATCTCGACGTTCGCGGAAACCGCGAGGTCGCCTTCGTCGATCTCCGCCGGAAGCGGACCCGGCTTGCCCGGAATGTCTACCTTGTACACTTCCGTCGCTCCGGCGTAGAACGTGGCCCGGACCGATGGCACCGGAACCCGGCTTCCCGAAGGTGCCGTCGGAAACACCCGTAGCAGCGCGTCCCGCCCCGCCACCAGCGGAACCGGATAGTCCCGGCTCTGGACCGATTGGACCAAGTAGGCTGCGGCTGTTGAGCACTGGCGCACCCGGTATCGCACAAACGCACTTGCCCACCGCTGGAATCCGGGGTCCGCCGGGGCACATAGTCCGGTGTTGGAGGTGAACAACCACTCCAGCCGGAAGCCGCCAACGAGTACGAGACACATGTGTTATTCAGTGTAGTGTATTCTCCTTTCCAGTGTCCTGGACACCATGCTGAGCCCCGTCCACTTCGTCAACAGCGCTGACGGGGAGCGGGGGGTTGATCCAGACCTCTT
>JAJEBR010000119.1 GCA_022822445.1 Gemmatimonadota bacterium
CCCCTCGTTCCTCCCTCCAGCAGCACCGGTAAGGCCCATCCCACCCTCTGACCCTGCGTCAAGCAGCCCCGGCGGCGCACCGGACACTCCGTTGGGTCACGAAATGGCTGAAATCAGGCCGGCGTGCAGGATCCGGGTTCACTTCACCCCTTCGAGTCCTTCACGCAGCCACCCACGCCCCTACCCCGGCGACACACGTTCGCAGAGGGTGGACCTGGTTGCGAGATTCTGGACGGTCTTCGGCGGGAGACCATCGCTCCCGAAGCCGTGGTGGGGTCTTCACCGCCGACAACACCTTGGACCACACAGGGAAGGCGCGGCCCCGACCACCAGGAGGGCCGCGTTCTTCCCTGTCCTATAGGGTCATAAGACCATAAGAACATAAGGGGGAATCGAAAGTCAATGGGAATAAGGGTTTTCGGGCTGGATGGGTGACGCAGTTTCGGCCATGGGTGACGCAGTTTTTACGGCCTGAGCAGCCTGTCGGCGGAGACCCGGGTGCGCTTTCCCTTCACATACGCTTCACAGAACCTCGCCGACGCACGCAGCACCAGCCCGGCAGATCGGGCCCGCGATCCAAGTATCCGCTCGACAATCTCGATCGTGTCGCCAGCCGGGGCAGCGTCATGTCCACCCACGAAATAGCCTGCCGCCTCAAGGGCACGAGCGCGCCTCGCGAAGCGCGCGCGAGCGGTGTTGTCCATGGTGTCCTCAGTCACGTTCTCTCCAGAGACCCGGAGAACCCTCCACGCGGGAAAGAAGATGGGCTCACCGTGCCCACCTTTTCGGATCGGTCTCACGAACTCGGGAAGCATCGCACCTTTCCCCAAGCCGACGGTCGGTCCCCATGTTAGCGCGGCCTCGATGCCAGCGATGGTCTGTCCCAAGCGTCCCGATCCTCCCACACTGGGTCCACGGCTTCCGTGCCGCCCGAACGACAGGGGCCGGAACAGTCCACCCGATAATCGGTAAGCCAAGGGGTACTCAGAGGGCGGAAGACGTCCACTGTTCCGTTTCCGCTCTCGATTCTGTTGCTCACGCCTACGCAGTTCACCTACCCACCACCTGGGCGGGCCAAGCGCGTTCACGGATCCCGGCTCGGCATCCACGAGGGAGTAAGAGATGCCGTCGCGGATTTGCACCCGAAGTCCACGCAGACCCCACAGCGCTTGATTGAGCCGTCTGCGCATGGCAGGTGTATTCCGACCGCCCAGCAGGATGGCACCATGGGCTTCAGAGAACTGGACCGTCCGCGTCAGGGCATAGGCGATCTCTCCAAGCCGCAGTATGTCGGCCCGCAGGGGCGAACGCTCGTCCCCGGCAAGGTTCAGATTCGCCAGTGCCTCGACTACGATACCAGCGGTTGCTTGACCCTGAATGGTCTCTGGATAGGGCTTCATGGCAGGGCCCAGGTCGGGTTGCTCGACCGTTTTCTTCACCCGGAAACGCTGAAACTCCAATCCCGGCCAGTGAGGTGCGTCCGAAACGAATGGCTCACCCTCGATCTCGACCACTGCCAGCGAGGCGAGGTGTAGCACGGCAGCGGCTCGGCTGAGGTCCACTGCGCGCTTGTCCCGGGGCGGGTTCGGTTCCTTCTGCACAATCAGGTGTGCTTGCGCCAGCGGGCAATGCTCCTGCCAGCTCTTCACGAGAATGGCCCAAGGGTGCCGCAGTTCGGTCCTGCCACTATCCCACGCTCGTAGGAACAACTTGGTGACGGCCAGCGGACTGGCATCCACAGCACTGGAATCGAGCAGCGTTAGGCTGTGTTGTGCAGGGAACAGGTCGCGCCGGTGCAGCACAGGGCCAAAGGAGCGTAGCGCACGCAGCCGCACATCGACCTCTTCTTTCACCGATGGCAAACAGCCATCCTCGTACCATTCTTCCAACTGCGCCAAGCTCGGTGTCGGCCCCCCTCTCCCTTTCGCAAAGGCGGCCAGCACATCGCCGTCTGAGGTGGCAGCCCTGAGTTTCTCGAGAAGGTCCGGTTGTCTCGCGCTCATTCCGCCAATCCGTGAATGTCCGTGATTTCAGGTGCGCCGTATGGCGCTGGCGTCTCCGGCTCTGGGTCTTTCTCTTCCCCCCGTCTGGACTTTTTCTCCTTCGGCGGATCCCAGTCCCGCCACTTGTGATAGGCTTCCGCAGCGTCAAGCGGCGAGCATTCCTCCCAGAACATCGCTGTCAAATCGCCGATTCCTGCGTTCGGAGGTCGCACCATGTCCCTCTGGTCGTAGGACTCGATCTCGAGTCGGAGCCATGCCCGGCGGCCCCCCTTGGCATAGTTGGCTTTGGTAAGGGTGAGTGCTTGCCCTTGGGCGGCCCCTGTCGAAGCCCCCTGTTTGCCGGGTGCCCCGACGTACCCACGAACAGGGTTTGGCCGGAGCGTCCACAGCGCACGAATCCCTGCCCGCCAGTCGGTGGAGCCGGAATACTCGTCATCCTGATTCTTGGGAGGATGCGCAACCAGTAGGATTGCCGCGCCAATTTCCGCTGCCAGCTCGTTTAGGTGAGACAGCCAGGCCCGAACTGCCGAGCGGTCGTTCTCGTTGGCGGAATAGGCCCCTGCGACTGGGTCGATCACCACGAGGCGGGGCTTTGTCTCGCGCACGTACGCCTCGAACCTCATCCCGTTTGCCGTCAGCTCCGCCACAATGTCCCGGTGGCCGCCCTCGCGCGGACCCCATAGGGCACCGGTTCCGGCCAGATTCACCACATGAAACCGATTTCCCAGATCTGAGCGGTCGCAGTCGGGCAGCCAATGCAACCTGCGCAGGAACTCGTCGTTCTCGTCCTCCCACGTGGCGAACACAACCGGACGAGACCCGCCGTCGGCAAGGACCTTGGGTGCTTTCCCGATGCCGCCCGGGTCCGCAAGCACGTTGCGGCCTCTTCCGCGCGTGCGGTCCTTGCCGGTGCAGGAGGCCACCGCCACCGCCAGTTGCAGAGCAAGCAGCGATTTTCCTCCGCCTCCAGCACCGGTGAGCATGGTCACTCGACCGGCAGGAAGCCACTTTGGGCACAGCCATTCTCGGCGCTTGAATTCGCCGGTCCAGTCCGTTTGCACCTGAAGAGTGCCAGCAGGATCCCGCTTGTCGAGTTGGCGGCGTAGGTAACTGACGGAGTTCTGCGATTCCAGAGCCTTCGAGAGAAGTTCTTCCGCTCCGGGTTGCTTGGCGTCGTCGGCTTGGTCCAGCGCTTCGATTTCTTTCCGCGCACCGGCGTAGTCGCCCTCAGCAATGCGCCTTGCCACCTCCCGAAGGGCTGCCTCCTTTTTCGCCATCTGCTCCGCGTCCGCGACATCGTCGACCGCACCTGTGGGGTCGTGACCCTCCCAGTCGCCGTTCATCGGTCTTCAGTGGTGAAGGATCCGCCCATTGCCGCAGGATCCAGTCCATCCGGCACCCTGGCCAGTGACACGACGACGCAACGCGCCCGAAGTGCGCCCGCCAGCCGCTGGGCCGCGCGTCGCCCCTCTGGATCGCCATCCGGCCAGATCGTCACCGGGATTCGCAGCCGAGCGAGGTCAGGAGCGAGCCTTTGGAATCCCGTCGTGCCTCCGGTCGCGATGACGGCGCCCTCCTCCCTTGCCGCAACCGCCAGTGCGTCCGCCACACCTTCGGCGACGTGAATGCGTCCGGCATCCGAGAGGGACTCGCCCACCAGAACGACGCTGCCGCCGATTGTCCCATGCGATCGCTTGTCCAAGCCTTCGCGGTCTCGACGCGGCTGGCCGTTCGGTGCGATGTGGATGAGCTGAACGCCCGTGGGCTCGGGGTCGCCAGCCAGCCAGTCCCCAAGCGGAGCAAAGCACGCAACCAGCGAGCCTCCGCCGTCTCGCCACGCGAGCCACCGCAGCGAAGGAGGAAACGGGTCGCCCGGGGACCAGAGGTTCCGGAGTGCCGCCCATCGCCTCGCCGGCGTGTCCGGATCCATGGAAACGGGTCGTGCGTCCGCCCACATCCGTCGTGCGCGACAGGTCCCACATTGCTTCGGCTTGCCGGTCTTCCGGTCAGAAACGGACGGGCCGCCGCACTCGGGGCACGCCACAGCGCTGTCAGACGCCGTGTCGTCGGCCGGAGCAGCATTGGGGGTGCTCGGTGTACGATCAGACCGGCCGTTGCGCTCTCGGGCCGCCCTGGGACCTTCCTGGGGCTTCCGTCGGGCATTTCCCCGGCTCGCGCGAGTGTGCGGGCGCCGCGGACGCGTCTTGGGGCCGTACAGGGTCCGCCACCGCTGTTCGTGTGGGAATAGGTGCTGGACCAATCCCTTGAGCCACTCCGCCCGCGCCGAGGCGTTCTCCGGAGTGCAGTGGCGGCAGTACGCGAGCACATCCGCTCCCTTGGTTCCCCGGCCCACGTGGAAGCGATCTTCGCCGCCGCACAGCGGACATGGCCCCTTCCACTCCTTGCCGACTCGGCGGCCTTCCCACCCGGAGCGACGGAGAGCATCCACCCAGTCCTCCGGGGTGCTTCTGCGCCTGCTGCTGCCGTTCAACGCCAAGGATCCGGCCTTACGCCGTGCGCCTGCGAGTGGCGACCCACTCGTCGACCTCTTCACGCAGCCAGCCCACCGCGTTCGGGCTAAGACGAATCGGAGCGGGAAACTCCTTCCTATCGATCATCCGATAGACGGTGCTTCTGTGCAGGCCGATCAGGTCCTGAACGTCGTTCATCCGGAGAATCCTCGCTTTCATGGATGTTCACCTTTCGCGTTGGGGTGAGGAGCAACGGCTTCGTTCACGTGCTTTTTCTCGCGACTGTCGATCCACGCTTCCACATCGGTCGCGCGCCAACCCACGGCTCGCTTGCCCAGCATCACCTGGGCAGGGAACGTCCCCGCCCGGATGGCGCGGTAGATCGTGGTTGGTGATATCCCGGTCTGCTGGACGACTTCGGGTAGTCGAACGATCCGTCTCGCCATGTCGTGCGTCTCCTCGGTTGGTCCTGATTCCGAGTCAACGATGGGTCTATTTTCCGGACCGTCAATTGCGATCAATTCAGGGAATTTTTCTTAACAATCCCTGATGCGCCGCACTGGCTTCCTCTCCTCGCCCCTCCAGCGGTTGGCGAGGTGGCGACGAGCGAGCCCGACCGAGGCGAGCGCGGGTCGGAAAAGCTCCAGAGGAAGCGCGGCGCCCGCCTCTTGGCGCCCGCTGGTCGAACCCCCAAGCGACCGGCATGGCGGGGGGCGCCATTTGCCCAACCGACGATCCGCCGTACCCGCCTTGAAGCGTCTACGAGCGTCACGCCCGCGATTGCCAGCTCCCGCATCTGGCCGCGCCACTCGGGCTTGCGGCTCAACACGGCTCCGCCATCGGGCCAAAAGCCTGCTCGCGGGCGGATCCCGCGCGGGGCACTCCATGGCCTGCTGAGGGGAGAGATTTGGCACCCGGCACATGGCCGCAAGCGGGAAGGTGGCTCGGCCCTTGCGAGCCTCGGTCGTCAGCCGGTCGCTGCGGCGACCCCTATTCCTGGTCCGCCAACACTCACGAGTTCGACGATCCGCTCCCAGTACTCCAGCCGATACCGCCCTCGTCTTCTTCTGGCCACGAAGTCACCTTGGACGCAACCAATGAATGCCACGAATGGGCATCAGCGTAGAACCTTCGCGAACTCCCCCTCTTTCCTCCAAACCTTGAAGACCCAGTTGCAGTCGACATGGTAGGACCCCGCAGCGTCCATCAACGCTAGCCGTGCGATGTAGCAGAATTCCCAGTCTGGCCGACCCCTGACTAGTAGAGCGATCGTATAATCTACACACGCGGCGACTTGCTTCTCGTGCGCCCGCCAAGCCAGATAGACCGTTCGCCATCCAACATCAAGCTCTCTTGCCACCAAGTCGCAGCAGGACAAGCCCTCGCCCTTCTTCCTTCCCGTCAGGTCACAGAGGCCGGCTTCCAAAAGCGCGTACACGCCCAAGACCGCCACGCGGTGAAGCGCGCCTTTCGCTCCCCTCGGACTCCCGCGGCCTCGGGCCGGACGCGGGTCCGCAGCGACACGGGCCAACCACTCGCTGAGAGGCGGCTCTTTCAACTGTTCCGGGTCCTCCTCGCTGAGACGCAGCACCATCATCTGAACGACGCGCCACGCAACCCAACCGTCCTGGCTCTTCTCCTCGGACTTGTCGACCCAATAGGTCCACAGGTCCCGCTTTTCGGTCGCGCTTTCCGCCGTTGCGGCGCGCCTGAACACCTGCTCCGCAATCGCTCTTGTCCGAACTTCCTCACGCCTCGCAAAGCTCCCCTTCGCCGCTTCCGCCACAAACGTGAGAATCTCGTCTCTGCGTTCGTCACGACTCATCGATCGCCACTGCCGTGACTCTCGCCGAATCGCCTGCGCATCGCCGTTGAGTGCCCACACCGCCCAAAGACCCTGCTCTTCGAAGTCGGTCACCCCGCTACTCCTCCACGCCCGCGACGTAGCTGGCCCACGCCTCCATGACTTCGCGTCGGCGCTCGAACAGCGTCCCCCGTGCGTAGGCCGCCTCCACCTTGTTCCGAACGACGTGCGCCAGAGCAGCCTCCGCTACCTCCCGATCGACCCCCGTGTCTCCGCACCACACGCGGAAGCTGGTCCGGAACCCGTGCGGCACGCAGTCGAGGCCCAGATCGCGGACGGCCTTCGCCAAGGTGGTCGAGGCGATCTCTCCGCCGGTCGCGGACGGGAACACCAGACCCGAGCCGTCACCGACCCCTTCTGCGCTCCGTAGCACGTCGAGCGCCCGTCTGGACAGCGGGACACGGTGCACCCGGCCGGACTTGGTGCGCTCGGCCGGAACCGTCCACGTGGCGGCCTCGACATCGATCTCGTCCCACCGCGCGCCGCGCACCTCTCCGGACCGGACCGCCGTCAGGACCAGGAACTCGAGCGCCAGCCTGGTTGAGATCCCCGCGCTGGACTTCCGCACCGCTTCGACGGCCGCCGCGACCTCGGCGTGGGGCAGCGCCCGGAAGTGCTTCCGCCGCACGCCGCCCTGCGGCAATGCCGCGGCGATCGCGTCGCCGGCGGGGTTGTCCGCGCGGTAGCCGTTGGCGACCGCCCACTTCATGACCGCCCCGATCCGTTGCCGCACACGGCGAGCCGTCTCGCGCTTCGTGCTCCAGATCGGCACCAGCACGGCCAGCACGTCGGCCGTGGTGATCCGGTCGACCGGCATCTCGCCGAGTCTCGGAAGCGCGTACGTGCGCAGCGACGCTCGCCATTGGGCCTCGCTCCGGCTGCCCGGCCGCCACGACGGCCGCTGGATCGCAAGGACCTCCTCGAGCGCGTCCTCGAAAGTGGGCGCGGCGGCCGCCGACGCCCGCGGGTCACCACCGGCCCGGGCCAGCTTCCGGTACTCGAAGGCCGTCTCCCTGGCTTCCGCCAAGGTGGTGTAGGGATGCCCGCCGAGCCCCAGGTCCACACGCTTGCCTCGGACCGTACCCCGCCAGACCCATTGCCTGGCGCCCGTGGGCAGCACCCGCAGCATCAGGCCATGCTCGTCGTAGTAGCGGCCGGGCTTGGCGCTCCGCACGAACGCTGCCGTCAGTCTCTTCGCCACCGTGCTCTGCTGCTCGTCAGAAGGGGAAAACCGGGGTCTGGACCCGCCCACGTCCCGTACCACACCGGATTGGACATTGACGGCGACGGCCCGGAACCGCAAGAGACACGCCGCCAGCGGGGCGCCAGCCCCCCTACTCCACCGGCGCGACGCGGTGGAACGCGCCTGGACGGCCCGCATGGGGAGGGGACCTCCGCGCAACATACACATCTCGACTTGCGCCGAAACCCCATTTTTCCCAAGGTTTGTCAGAGTGTCCTTTCAAAGAGGCGGAATCATGAGGACCGACAAGAACGCTTGGCACACCGTTGACACGCAGTACTTCCATTTCTGCCTGGATTGCGAGACGGGACGAAACGCGATGCAGGCAGCGGATACCCGCCAATGGGGAACCGGGGGTAAGTCGCCGTGCCGAGACTGTCTAGAGTTGCGAAAGACGGGGCGTTGCTTCGAGCTTGCCCAAGCCCATGCGGCTATGGACGACGACCTGCGGTCGCCGGAGGAAGTGGATGCTTGAGTTCGAGCACCCACACAGGTGCCGTAATGTCGTCTGCGAAGAACGCCCACTCCTTTCGCATCCGTGTGATCGGCCATCCGAGGTTTTGGGCGATACCGGCCACCCGCAATCCCTCTCCGGCAGGACCGCGGAACGAAATGTAGGGTCCGGCGGTCGAATGCCCCGGTCCTCCCTGGCATGACTCGATCGTCTCGACCCCGTGCTCACGCAGTGTCTCGACGTAGGGTCGGATGTCTGGATCCAGAGCGGTGTCAGAGGCAGCCAACATGACGGCGGGGGTCAGTCGAACGTTGTGGTTCTCCTCGCGGTGCTCGGCCACTACCCGGTCGACGGTCTTTCATGACGCGGGTTTCCCGAGCACAGCTTCCATGAAGGGGCTGGTGGTGCTTTCACAACCCATCGACACAGGGGCCGCGAACAGGAGGATGGCCGCAGTGAGGATGGCGAGAAGCTTCTTGGCGGTAGCCAGCAAGAACCTCACCTGACCCGAGGTCTGTATCTGATCGCTCACGGCAACTTCCCTCTACGGCTTTTCACTCTGTGGTTGACGAGCCGGACTTCCTCTCTCATGATCGCCCGTCTCAACGGGAAAGACAACCACTGGGGGTGGGTCGCGAGGCCGCGAGGCTACCCGACGAGCCGGTTTTCGGGCGAGCAGGTGCTGGATCTTCTCCGTGGCGGGTCGTTCTCGGTCAATCCGGCAGTTCGACGCGCAGCACGCGGACGGAGTGAACGCCCAGCGGGCCGGTGTGGACGCCGGCGACGCGTTCGCGGTCACCGGCCATGAGAGTGAGATCCTCGGGCACCTCGACGGTGCCGATGTACTCGTAGTCGTCGCCGTCGAAGAGGTCGTAGAGCCGAAATGTCCAGTCGTTGATGTCGTCCGAGGCCGGGGGTGCGAGAGCATCCCCGACGCCCACTCCGCGGCGAACCCAAACGGATCGTCCGGGCGGTCCCGCGAACACTCCGCTGAGGATTGGGAACGTTTCCACGAAGGTCATGTCGTCGATCAACTCCCTCATGGCCGGGTCGCTTTCCATGGCCCTCATCTGCTCGCGCATGTTGTCCTGGAAGTCCTCTGACGGCCCCCTGACCGATACCTCGCGGGAGATGCGCCCCAGCGTCGTTCCGTCAGAGGCATCGATCACATCCATGTCGTATCGGTCGCTCACGCCCACTGCGATCCGACCGTCGCCGATCCCGGCCAACTGGACGTGCGGGGACCAGAACCGCAGCAGGCCGGCCGGCTGAAGCGGGCGCGACGACCACAGCACCTGGCGGTCGCGCAGGCGCATTACGTGTGCAGCGGTCGCTTCGTTGGACGGGGACAGCAACAGCGCCAGCGATGGCGCCTCCATACTCGCAACGACATCACCCTCGCGGCTGAAGGCAAGCGTGGTGGCCGTCAGCGTGTCGAGCAGGTGAGACCCGATCAGTTCGCCGTCGAGCGTGAACACGTCGACACGCCGGAAGCTCCGGATTGCCACCCGTGACTCGTGGGATACGGCCACGTCGTTGGGCTCGGTCGCGAACTCTCCTGGCCCATCGCCCTCGCCGCCCCACGTTGCGACCTCACGACCCCCCTCGTCTAAAACCATCACGGCAAAAGCGTCGCGGTCCGTCACCACGAGTTGGCCGTTCGGCGCAAACGCCATCGAGGTGACCCGCGCGAACTGGCGCTCCGAGCGCTCGTCACCCACGTGGAACACCTCGGCAAATTCGGCCTCGAGCTGGCGGGCGCCGTCCAGCTCCCCCGGCGGCTGGTCGGTGCAGCCTGTGCCTGCCAGTGCCAGCAAGACACCGGCGATCGCCATATTCCTGGTCCGCACCATCAGTTCGGGTCTCCCGTCTCCGCCTCACCCGTCTCGATGCACTCCACCCGGTGTCCTCGGCTGCTCTTCGAGAGGTTCGCCAACGCGAAGCCGACGACCGCGATACCAAGGAGGGCTCCACCCAGCGTGACCAGCCCCACTAGAACTACGCGTTTCCTGGGACCTCGCCCAGGAAACGGGGCGCCTTCGGCGCAGCCGAGGCATACATTGACGGAGGTGAGAGCAATCAGACGGAAGGCAGAGGGCGATGGGCGATTCCGACGGCGTCCTGTTCAAGGGGTTTCT
>JAJEBR010000026.1 GCA_022822445.1 Gemmatimonadota bacterium
CCCCTCGTTCCTCCCTCCAGCAGCACCGGTAAGGCCCATCCCACCCTCTGACCCTGCGTCAAGCAGCCCCGGCGGCGCACCGGACACTCCGTTGGGTCACGAAATGGCTGAAATCAGGCCGGCGTGCAGGATCCGGGTTCAAACGGTGCGCGGAGAGCATTGCCTCAGGTGCCGGACCGGTTCTCCTTGTAGTTTCCGCGTCCGGGTGCGGCGATGCAAGCCCCGACGGCATCGGTTCCCCGGCGGAATTCGACCCGGTTAGCCGGACATTTGAGGCTGCGGGCCCGCCCCCGGGAACTCGGTTGTTTCGCGAAGTGTTTTCGGTCATTGATGCAACAAGGCACGATGATGCGTGGTTTGTCCTTGACGGAAGGGGCAGTCAGGTCCATCGCATCAGCCCTCAGGGCGAAGCGGTGCTGAGCTTCGGCCGGGAGGGGGCCGGTCCGGGCGAATTCCGGCGCACTAACGCAATCGCGGCGCACGGGGACTCGATCGTGGTCGTGGGTGATGGCATCCTGCATCTGTTCAGCCCCCACGGTGAGCACATCTTGGACCGGAGGTTCCGATTTGGCCCGACTCTCGACTGTATTGCAGCCACGGTGCGAGCCAGTGATGCGCTTTCCACACCGACCGGTTTGCTGTTGCTCCTCGAGTGCCACAGGCCGGACGGAGGCACGTCCATCCACGTCACAGTTGAGACGGCAGATGGAACGGTACGTTCCCTCGCGCGCCGTGACGGAGAGGCCGGAACGATTGACTGGGGTGGGATCGAGACTGTAATCGCACGTCACCCCCGGGGCTTCCTTTTCGGCTCGGCCTGGGAGGATTGCCTGGATCTCATTGACATGTCCGGGCAAAGACTGGATGCGATCTGCCACGACTGGCTGGAACGCCGTGACCTTCCGCCGGAGGCAGCCAGTGAATTGGAGGACGCAATCGCCGATGCACGAAGGATGGGGATCCGCGTCCAGCTTCCGGCATCCATGCCGGCGCTCGTTGGGGTGTCCGCGATGCCTGGGGGGCAGCTCGTCTATCAGGTATTGGCACCGGGCGACGCGGATATGGAGACTCTTCAGCTGGTGATTCAGGGAGAGGCGGGGCGGACGGTTGTGTTGCCCGTGCCGCCCGCCCCGGTGCTTTTCCAGGACGGTACGTCGGTAATGGCCGCCTGGGCAGAGCTGGATGGCACCCGGATCGATATTCGCAGTTTGGACAACCTCGATGCCAACTGAGTTGGCCACGGTGGTTCGGGCGTCGGACCTGGTCGTCTCCTACAGAAGCACATTCAGGCGTACAGGCGTGCTCCGTGGACTGAAGTTGACAGCCAAGCCGGGCGAGATCACCGCTCTGGTCGGACCGAATGGGGCAGGCAAGACAACGTTCTTCGCAGTCTTGCTGGGACTGCTTCGTCCCGATCGTGGACGCTGTGTGGTGGGTGGTTTGCGTCCGAGAGAATACCGGCGACGCTACGGAATAGGCTACTTGCCGCAAGTCAGTGCCTTTCCCCGAGGATGGACGGCCCGGGACGTTCTGGCCCGGGCCGTCGACCTGTCCGCGACGGCGGACCGCACCGCCGCTTTCGAGACAGCGGTGGAACGAGCGGGGATCGACTTCGCTACGCTCTCTCGCCTTGCGAGCAAGTGCTCGGGCGGTGTGAGGCGGAGGCTGGGTCTTGCATGGGCTCTTGCCGGCAATCCGTCACTGGCGGTATTGGACGAGCCCTTCACCGGGCTTGATCCGCATGCTCGCGCCAGGTTGCGGCGTGAGATGCTCGCGGCGCGCGCGCGAGGCGGGACTGTGCTGTTCGCCAGTCATGAGCTGGCGGAAGTCGAACAACTCGCCGATCGCGTGTTGATTCTTGAGAATGGCCTGACGAGACTGTTTGCCGGCGCGGCGAATGCGGCTGCGCTCAATAGAGAGCTGCTCGGGGGTGCTCAATGAAGTCGCGACTGCTTCCCTGGCCGCGCCACACCGCTTTGCATCTGCGGGAAAACGCCGGTGCTTTGACTGTTGTGGTTGGGATCGCTTTGCTCTTCCTTGCACTCGATGCCGCATCGGGGGGCCTGTCCGGCGAAGGTGCCATACTCGTGGTTGTGCTGGGGGTGCCTCTGGCTCTCTCCTCCAGAGGTATCGGGGTGCGAACCGGTATCGCGGCGCTGTGGGTGCAGAAACCGGTTGACCCCGTTCGCTACTACCTTACGGGAGCTGCACGGGATGTGGCCGTGTCGGTCGGGGTCACATTTGTCCTGCTGTCCCTGCTGGGTATAGTGGCTCTCCTGGCTGGGCTGGACCCTCCGGTGCATCCTGTCTGGACGATCTGCGTGCTCTCGGCAGTTCCGCTGGTTGTCGCGTCAATGGCAAGCGGCGCTTCGATGTGGTTTCCGCGGACGGGTTGGCTCCTCACCCTCGGTGCCCTGTTCTTCACCTTCTACCTGCGGGTAAGCACCGCCATGAACCCGGCGCTGGAGGCCCAGCGCTGGGTACAACTGGTCGGCGCGGTGCTACCGCAATGGGAGTCCATCGTGTCGCTCCTCGACCTGGACGCATTGGATGCGTCCACAGTGGCCAAGGCTCTCCTGCGGATCCTTCTGTACGTTGTGACCTGGATCGGCGTAGGCGTTCTCGGCCTTCGGCGACGGCTGGCCAACGGCTCCGTGTCCCGGATGACTTTCCCCTGACCTGGGGGTTTGCTACTCATCTGAGCCAGGTGTTGTCCCCCGCGATCGTGGGTTTTTTGCGCTCACCTGCAGCGCCAGCAATGGGTATCGTGTGGCTCAGGGACCACGCCACCAGGGCGGGTCCGATTACCAGACGCTATTTGGAGGACACTATGAGAGACAAGTTTTCACACGCCATTCATTCCCTGTTCGGGATCGTTGCTGTCAATGGGATCCTGTTGATTTTGCCCGGGACCGCGTATGGCGCCTTCGCGCCGCGGCCGAGCGACGGTACAGCCCACGTGACTCACTTGGACGTGGACATTGCCGCAAACCTGGGTTGCGCTTTGACTGAGACCGTAGCGGTCTCTCAGGACCCATCGGAGGGGCAGGACGGTCCCGGATGCACTAACCGGGACGGCTCTGCGCGTGAGTGTACGCCCTCTGAGAATATCAGACAGTGTGCAGACGATCTACGCGATGCTTTCGACCAGTGCATGGAGGATGCCAGGGATCTCCTGGACAGGATTGCCTGCGGGTTGGGGGCCGGAATCGATGGCGTTGGATGCGTCGCGGAGGGATTGACAGATACCGTTTTGCCGATCAAGAAGGTGTTGGGGTAGCCCCTGCTGATCCGCGTGCGGGAATCAACGGCAGCTCTCTGCCTCAGGCGGGCATGACCTTGAGGACCAATCCTGCCGTTCGCGCCGAGACTCCGCGGTGAGCGGACAAGGCGCGATTGCCGGCCCGCACCACGGCCTTCCGCGACGCTGCATCGCCAATCCACCCGGATATGACCTGCATGGGTTCAGCGCTCACTGCGAGCGCCCCGGCTGCGCTCAGGGTGGCGACGATGTCGTCGAAGTGCTCGTGGTGCGGGCCGATCACGGTGGGCTTCCCCGCCGCGACCGGCTCCAGGGGGTTGGAGCCGCCCATCGGCGTGAGGCTCCGGCCCACGAAGACGGCGTCGGCGAGGAGGTAGGCGGTGGTGAGTTCACCGATGGTGTCGAGGAGGAAGACGGGCGGATCGGGAGTGGGTGGGGATCCCGCCGAGGGTGTGCCGGGATCGGACGTGCTGCTGCGCCGCCGCATCCCGGGGACCAGCGCCGCTACTTCGTCCCACCGGTCGGGGCTTCTCGGCGCCAGGAGGAGCTGACACCGTTCGGGCAGGTCGCGAATCAGGACTTCCTCTTCGCCCGGCCCTGTCGATCCGGCGACGATGAGGGGCTTCCCGGCGTCGATCCCCAGCGCGGTCGCCAGGGCTCGCGCCGGTCCAGGGTCGGGTTCCCCGAGCGGGACGTCCCATTTCAGACTGCCGCCCACGACCACGCGCTGGCCGGGCACGCCCAGTTCGACAAAGCGTGCCCGGTAGACCTCGGTCTGCGCTACGACCAGCGACAGCCGCGAGAACATCGGCCTTACCAGCGGGCGCCACGCACGGTAGCCGCGGAAGCTACGTGCCGATAGACGGCCGTTCACCACGCAAACAGGTATCTTGCGGTGCGCGCACTCGGCAATGAAGGTTGGCCACAGTTCGAGTTCCGCGAGGACCACGGCGTCGGGGCGGACCGCGTCCAGGAACCGTGCGACCATCCAGGTCAGGTCAAGGGGGAAGCGAACGACTTCCCGGCTGTCGCGGTGGAGTTGCCGCGCCCGCTTGAACCCCGTCGTGGTGCTCGCGCTGACGACCACATCGGGCTCGGTGGCGGAGTCGGCCAGCGCCTCGACCAGCGGCACGAGCGCGTTGGTCTCGCCCACGCTCACGCCGTGCACCAGAATCCTCGGTCCCGGCGCCCTGCGCCTCAGCTCGCCCACCTCACCGTTGCGGGTGCGTCCGTCGGCCCGCCACCTCCCCGTTCGCAGGCGCTGCGCGGCCGCGAAGGCGACGTATCCCGCGCCGACGACCAGGTCTCTCAGCTTACCCGTCATGGCAGGGTCCCGGACCACGCGAATCCGTTCCGATGGGTCGCGATGTAAAGACAACGTTACAATATGTCATGTTCACCATACATCCAGGTGCCAAGGGGCTGTGCTTCGCGTTGGTCCTTCCCCTGGGTTCTCCCGAAGCAAGCGACCCTGTTGTCGCCCATCGAGCCTGGCCAGCCCCACGCCTCGCAGGGCCCGCGCCCGCCACCGGGCTGATCAACGGGCCAGCCGACTTTGCCGCGAACCCGGCCAATCATAACCTTCCTTTCATGATTCCTCACAACGTTGGCAAGATTCTCGTGGTGCGGCTGTCGGCCCGGGGCGACGTGGCCTTCGCCTCCCCGCTCGCCGGTGCGCTGCGGCGGAGATTCCCCCGTGCTCACATCGCCTGGGTTGCCGAGGACGCCGCCGCCGACGTGATCCGCCACAATCCGCACCTCGACGAGGTGATCGTCCTGGAGCGGGCGGCGTGGAGGCGAATGCTGCGCGGGTGGCGCTGGGGCTCGCTGGCGGGCGCCGTGACCGGCTTCTTCGGCGCATTGCGCGAACGCCGTTTCGATGTCGCGATCGACGCCCAGGGGCTGCTCCGGAGCGGACTGGTGACGTACCTGTCGGGCGCGCCGGTGAAGATCGGGCTGGGGTCGCGCGAGGGATCCGGCCGCCTGATGACGGCGGTGGTCGAACGAGGGGGCGATCGGCGCGCGATCTCGTCCGAGTACCGGTATCTTGCCGGGGTGCTGGGACTGGGGACGGATCCGTTCCCGATGGAGATACCGCGCAGCCGCACCGAGGTGGATGCGGTAGAGCGGGTGATCGAGGAGGTGGGACTGGCGGAGGGCTTCGTGGTGGCCTGTCCATTTACCACCCGGTTCTACAAGCACTGGCTGGAAGAGCGGTGGTCGTCGCTCGTCCGGGCGATTCCGGAGCGCACCGGACTGGGCGTGGTGCTGCTGGGAGGACCGGCGGACCGCGCGGCGGCGGACCGGATCCTGGGAGGAGCTGCAAGGCCCGGCTCCGATCCAGAGGCGCCACACGGGGCGTCGAGGTTTTCGGGGCCCGAAGCCACGACCGCGCCCCTCGTAGACCTCGTCGGCCGGACCACCCTCGGCGAGGCGTCGGCGGTCGTGTCACGGTGCCGCGCCCTGGTCGGCGTCGACACCGGTCTCAGCCACATGGCGCACGCCTACGGGCGCCCGGCGGTACTCATCTTCGGATCCAACACGCCGTATCTCGATTCCCCCGGGCCGTCAGCCATGATCCTCCATTCGGGCCGCGCCTGTTCGCCCTGCCGGGGGAAGCTGACCTGCGAGGGCCGCATCGACTGCATGACCGACATCTCCGTGGAGCAGGCGCTGGCAGCGGTGGTCTCGTGCCTGGAGGATGGTGGCGCGCCCGGAGCCGCCGAACCCGTGCGTGCCGCGACCGCTCGCCGGGACACAGGGGGCGGACCCGAGACCGCGGCGGCGGGAGCACACGGGATGGCGACCGCCCGGTGAGCGTCGTCCACCTGGAAACCGGCCGGCACCTGTACGGAGGGGCGCTGCAGGTGCTCTACCTCGCGCAGGGCCTCGAAGAGCGGGGGATCAAGTCGGTGCTCATGGTGCCGCGGGGGTCCGAGATAGCGGCCGCGGCCCGCAAGCGCTGGCTGCGCGTAGAGGAATTCCCCTACTACGGCGAGGGTGACCTGATCGCCGCCGCCAGGATGCTCTGGAGGTTCAGCCGGCGGGACGTGGAGGTCGTCCACCTGCACTCGCGGCGTGGCGCGGACACCCTGGGAGGACTCGCGGGGACGCTGGTGCGCGCCCCCGTGGTGCTTACGCGCCGAGTGGACAACCGGGAGGTCGACTGGCTTGTGGGAGCGAAGTACGCACTGTATCGGCGTGTAGTGGCCATTTCAGGGGCCGTGCGCGATGTGCTGACGGATCAGGGGGTGCCGCCCGGGAAGATCTCCCTGGTGCCCTCGGCCGTGGATGCGTCCGACTGGATGGACTCCGAGGACACCGCCGCGCGCGACCGCGAGTTCGACCTGCCGCCCGGGGTGCCCGCGGCCGTGATGGTCGCCCAGTTCGTGCCGCGCAAGGGCCACTGGGTACTCATTCACGCGCTGGGCATCCTCAAGGTGCACGGCCATACACCGAACGTCGTGCTCTTCGGGCAGGGCCCGGCGCGCGACAGGGTCGCCGCCCTGGCCGAAGCGGCCGGCGTGCAGGACCAGATTCGCTTCGCCGGCTTCCGGGACGACCTGCACCGCTGGCTGGGGGCCTTCGACTTCTGTGTGCACCCGGCGCTCAAGGAGGGCCTGGGCGTTGCGGCGCTCCAGGCTGGGGCGGCCGGAGTACCGGTCGTGGGCGCGCAGGCGGGCGGGATCCCCGAGGTGGTGGTGGACGAGGAGACGGGCCTGCTCTGCCCGCCGAGCGATGCTGCCGCCCTGGCCGCTGCGATCGAGCGGTTACTCAAGGACCCGGAGGCGGCCCGCGCCATGGGGCGGCGCGCCCGGGAACACATCCAGTCCCGCTTCTCGGTGGACGCGATGGTCGAGGGGAATCTCAAGGTCTACCGCGAAGTGGTCGCGGCGCGGCGCGGGGGTTCACCGCGTTGACGCTTTCCGTCATCCTGAGCACCTACCGCTCGCCGGAGTGGCTGGAGAAGGTGTTGTGGGGATATCTGTGCCAGTCGGACCGGGAATTCGAGCTGGTGATCGCCGACGACGGGTCGGGGGAACGGACGGCCCGCGTGGTCCGCGCGCAAGCGGGCGATGGCGTCCCGGTGCGCCACGTTTGGCAGCCGGACGAAGGGTTCCGCAAGTCGCGGATCCTCAACCGGGCGATCGAGGCGGCGCGGGGCGAGTATCTCGTGTTTTCGGATGGGGACTGCATCCCCAGGCGGGATTTCGTGGCCGTGCACAGGGCCCACGCCGCGCGAGGACGCTTCCTGTCGGGCGGCTACGTGAAGTTGCCGATCGGGGTGAGCCGGGCGATCACCCGAGCCGACATCGAGTCCGGGGAGGCCTTCTCGGTGCGGTGGATCCGGTCGCGGGGCGGACGGGGATACCGCCGCATGGCCAAGCTCGCCGTGCCGGGGTGGGCCGCCGCCGCCGCCGACCGCGTCACCACGACCCGGCCGACCTGGAACGGGCACAACGCCTCGGGCTGGCGCGACGACCTGATCGCCGCCAACGGCTTCGACGAGCGCATCGGGTACGGTGGCCAGGACCGCGAACTCGGCGAACGCCTCGAGAACGCAGGCGTCCGCGGCCACGGCATCCGCTACCGCGCCCTATGCTTGCACCTGGACCACGCCCGCGCCTACGCCGACCTTGACACGATCAGACACAACAAGGCGATCCGTCGCGAAACCCGCGCCCGGCGCATCACCCGCACTCCCTTCGGGATCGAGCAGTCCGGCGCGACCTCGCTCCGCCCTCCCACGTCCCCTGCCTCGCCCGCCTGCGGCCCCTCTTCCCCCACGCCCCCATGACGCCGCACGCCCCCATGACGCTTCCCGCCCTCTTCCGCGACGAATTCCCCATCACGAGCACGAACATCTTCCTCAACCACGCCGGCGTCGCCCCCACCTCGCTGCGCGCGGCCGCCGCGGTCCACCGCTTCATGGACTCCCTCGCCCGGCTCGGCCGTCCCGATTTCGACGACTGGGAATCGCTGGCCACCGGGTGCCGCGAACGCTTCGCGCGCCTGGTCGGCTGCGGCCCCGACGAGGTCGCGTTCGTGCGCAACACCTCACACGGCCTGTCCCTTCTCGCCTCCGGCCTCGACTGGCGGCCCGGCGACCGCGTCGCGGCGGCCACCTCCGTCGAGTACCCCTCCAACGCCTACCCCTGGATGGACCTCGACCGGCGCGGGATCGCGGCGCTGGATGTGATCCCGGCCGGGGCCGACGGAACCGTCACCGTGGAGGCGGCGCGGCGCGCGGTCGGCCCGCGCACCCGCGTGCTGGCCGTCAGTTCCGCGCAGTACGCCTCGGGCGCGGTGACCGATCTGCCCGCCCTGGGTCGCCTCTGCCGGGACCGCGGCGTGCTCTTCTGCGTCGACGGGATCCAGACGGTGGGAGCTCTGCCGATCGATGTGAAGGAGGCCGGGATCCACTTCCTCTCGGCCGACAGCCACAAGTGGATGCTCGGGATCATGGGGATCGGCGCCGTCTTCGTGGACCGGTCGGTGGTGGGCCGAATCCATCCCCCGCTGCTCGGCTGGCGGAGCACGACCGACGCCTTCAACTTCGACCGCGTGCACTTCGAACTGCTGGACGACGCCGGCCGTTACGAAGAGGGCAGCCTCGCGTATCCGCTGATCGCGGGGTTCTCGGCGGCGCTGGAGCTCCTGGCGGAAGCGGGGATCCATCGAATCGAGGCGCATGTCTGCGCGCTGGTGGAGGACCTGGCCGCGCGGCTTGAGGCGCTGGGCTGCATGACGGCGCCCGATGCGGCATGCCGCAGGCACATCCTGACATTCCGCCATCCCGGCCTGGTTGATGAGGAACTTCTCGAGGGACTGGAGGCCGCGGGCGTGGTGGCGTCGCTGCGTCGCGGCAGCGTCAGGGTTTCGCCGCACCTCTACAACACGCACGATGAGATGGAGCAGGTGGCGGATGCGGTGCGCACGCTGCTTGCAGGGGACGGCTGACGTTCCCAGGACCACATGACGGCGCCCGGCCGAGCGTCGCCCCCCCGGCGATTCAGGGCCAGGGCCCCTCGACTCGAAAGAAAGGACCAGACAGATGAAGAACGCCGATCTCGGACGCGCTGGCCGCAACCGGACCGGATCCCTCGTCGTGGCCGCCCTGGCGGAGGATGCGGCGCTGACACCGGGGCACCTTTCGCCAGGAGGGACCCGCACTCCGGGCACTCTCACGGCGATGGCCCTCACCCTGGCCACACTCGCACTCGTGCTTGCCGCCGGCCCCGCCGCCGCACAGGCCCGGCAGGGAGGCGCTGGCACCACGCCCGGCATCGAGGACCACACCGCCTCGATGGAGCGGATGGACGGATTCCTGCCCATCTACTGGGACGAGGCGGAGGGCCGCATCTGGCTGGAGATCGGCATCTGGGACACCGACCTGCTCCACGCGGCGGGCGTCGGAGCCGGGCTGGGTTCGAACGACATCGGGATCGACCGCGGACAGCAGTCGGGATCGCGGGTGGTGCGGTTCCACCGGGTGGGGCCGAAGGTGCTGATGATCCAGCCGAACTACCGCTTCCGTGCCAGCAGCGACAACCCGGCCGAGCGGAAGGCCGTGGAGGACGCGTTCGCCCCGTCGACGCTGTGGGGCTTCACGGTCGCGGCCGCGACGGATGACCGGGTGCTGGTCGACTTCACGCCCTTCCTGATGCAGGACATCGGCGGGTTCGCGGGGAGGATGCGGCCCGGCAGCTACCGGCTCGACCAGAGCCGAAGCTCGGTCTACATGCCGATGGTGATGAACTTCCCGGAGAACACGGAAATGGAGGCCGCGCTGACCTTCGTCAGCCAGCCCGGCGGAGGCGGGGGCGGTTTCGGCGGGGGCGCCTTCGAGGGCGTCGGCAGCGTCGCGGCCACGGGCAGCGCGGCCACGATCCGCGTCCACCACTCCTTCATCAAGCTGCCGGAGCTGGGCGAATACACCCCGCGCGCCTACGATTCCCGCGCCGGATACGGCGGCATGACCTTCCAGGACTACTCGGTCCCCCTGGGCGAACCGATGACGCAGCGCTTCATCCGCCGCCACCGCCTGGAAAAGCGGGACCCGAACGCGGCGATGAGCGAGCCGGTCGAGCCGATCGTCTACTACCTCGATCCCGGCACCCCGGAACCGGTCCGCTCGGCGCTCCTCGACGGGGCCCGGTGGTGGAACCAGGCTTTCGAGGCGGCGGGGTTCATCGATGCCTTCCGCGTCGAGATCCGCCCCGACGACGTAAGCAGCCACGACGTGCGCTACAACGTCATCAACTGGGTGCACCGCTCCACGCGGGGGTGGAGCACCGGCGGGTCGATCACCGATCCCCGCACCGGCGAGATCCTCAAGGGCACCGTCACGCTGGGGTCGCTGCGCGTCCGGCAGGACTACCTCATCGCCGAGGGGCTGCTGGCGCCCTACGAGAACGGCGACGAGGAGCCCGCCGGCCTTGCCGAGTGGGCGCTCGCGCGCATCCGCCAGCTTTCCGCGCACGAGGTCGGTCACACCATCGGGCTGGGCCACAACTACTACGACAGCGACCTGGGTCGGATTTCGGTGCTGGACTACCCGCACCCGCTCATCACCCACGACGGCCGCGACTTCGACTATTCCGAGGTTTACGACGAGGACATAGGCGAATGGGACAAGGTCGCGGTGCGCTACGGCTACACGCAGTTCCCGCCCGGAACCGACGAGGCCGCCGAGCTGGACCGCATTCTCGACGAAGCCTGGGATCAGGACATTCGCTTCTTCACCAACCAGGACGTCTCCACGCACGCCCGGACGGACCAATGGTCGAACGGGACGGACGCCGGCGCCGAGCTCGACCGCATGCTGGACGTGCGCCGCGCCGCCCTGGAACGCTTCGGCGAGCGCGCGATCCGCGCAGGACGCCCCATGGCGCAGATGGAGGAGGTGCTCGTGCCCCTCTACCTGCACCACCGCTACCAGGTGACCGCCGCCGCTTCGGTTCTCGGCGGCCTGCACTACACCTACGCCATGCGCGGCGACGGACTCGACCCCGTCCGCCCGGCTTCGGCCGCCGAACAGCAGCGCGCCCTCGACGCCCTGCTGCGCGCCATCCAGCCCGGCGAGCTGACCATCCCCCCCGCGGTGCTCGAAGACCTGCCCCCAAGGCCCGCCGGCTACGGCCGCACGCGCGAACTCTTCCCCCGCTACACCGGCTCCGCCTTCGACGCCATCTCACCCGCGGTGGTCGCGGCCGCGCATGTGGTCGGCCAGGTCTTCAACGGAAGCCGCGCCGCTCGCCTCCTCGAGCAGAGCACCCTCGATTCCTCGCTCCCGGATCTGACGGCCGTGCTTGACGCCTTCGTCACGGTGGGCGAGCCGAACGCGGAGGACAGCCCCTACGAGGCGGAAGTGCGGCGCGCCGTCGGCAGGGTCGTCGCCGAAGGGCTGATGGGCCTCGCCGGTGGCGCCCAGATGCCGCAGGTGCGCGCCATCGCGTCGCAGCGCCTGGAGATGATGAAGCTCGGAGCGGCGGAGCGTGCCCAGCTGCACGACGCCGACGGGGCCCACTTCATGCTGCTCGCAAGCGACATCCAGCGGTTCCAGGACCGCCCCTACGGTGCGCTGACCGCCCCTGGTACGCCGTCAGCCCCACCTGGCGCCCCCATCGGTTCCCCCGCGCTCGACTGGATCGGCGGCAGCGCCGGCCCGGCTGGCACCCTGCTCGGCACCTCCGGCCTCGGTGGCCACGGCCCTGCTGCCTCAGGGCCCGGCGGCCATGGTCTCGACGGTTCCGGCCCCGGCGCGTCCGGTCTCGGCGGCTACGGCCCTGCCGGTTACGGCACCAGCCACTTCGACCCCTTCACCTCCGGGTTCGGCGCCTTCGGGTGGCTGAACGAGCTCGCACCCTGGTGCAGCTTCGAATCGTGGTGACTGTCATGTTTACCTGACAAAACGTAAAGCAAACACGACAATCAACCGGCTGCGGTGGCTCCGAATGGCGGACCCGGGGCCCCGCAGCCGGCACCCGGGTCCCCGCGCCCGGGTTCCCGCGCCCCGGGTTCCCGCGCCCCGGGTTCCCGCACCCCGGGTTCCCGCACCCGGGTCCCCGCACCCCGGACCCTCAGAACCGGTCGATCACCGCCACCCCGAGCACCGAGTAGTCGTCCATCCCCGTCAGGACCTCCACGCCCTCCTCCAGCGTCACCGTCTGCGTGACCAACCGTCCCGGATCCACGAAGCCGGCCTCCACCATGCGCAGCATCCGGTCGTACTCCCACGCCTGCAGACCGTGGCTGCCCACCATCTCCAGCTCCCAGGCGATCACCCGGTCCATGGGGACCAGCGCGCTCCGGTGATCGCCCGTCATCAGGCCGACCTGTACGTGACGTCCCCGCTTGCGCAGGCAGGCGACGGAGTTGAAACAGGTGTCAGGGTGGCCCAGGGCGTCCAGGGAGGCGTGTGCTCCGCCTCCGGTGATTTCACGGACCTCCTCGGCCACGTCCGCGGACAGGGATGCGTCGACCGTCGCCACCGCGCCCAGATCCATCGCCATCGCCAGGGCCTCGGCGCGGATGTCGAGCGCGACCACGTTGGCGCCCAGCGCACGGGCGATCATCACGGCCGCGAGACCGACGCCGCCACACCCGTGAACCGCCACCCAGTCGCCCGCGGTGACGCGCCCCTGAGCCTGCACGGCCCGAAACGAGGTCGCGAAGCGGCACCCGAGGCTCGCGGCGGTCACGAAGTCGACGTGGTCGGGGAGCGCGGCGAGGGTCAGGTCCGCCTGGCGCAGCCCTACCCGCTCCGCAAAGCCTCCCCAGCCGTGAAAACCCGGCTGGAACTGCCGGTCGCAGACCTGCTGGTCGCCAGCGCGGCAGGGCATGCAGCGCCCGCACCCCGCGATGAAGGGCACGGAGACCCGGTCGCCCGGGCGCCAGCGGGTCACATCGCGCCCCACCTCCTCGACCACACCTGCGATCTCGTGTCCGGGCACATGGGGGAGCACGATGTCGGGATCGTGTCCCACCCAGCCGTGCCAGTCGCTGCGACAGATCCCGTTGGCCTCGACCCGCAGCACGACTCCATCGGGCGCGAGCTCGGGGTCGGGGAGCGATTCGATGGTGACGGGACCACGGTACCGGCGGTATATTGCAGCCTTCATGGGGAGATCGCAGTTGTATGCCGCCCCGCGGAGGGGCCGGGACGGAGAGGGGTTCCATTTCGGGGCATTTTGTTTGAGACTTCCAAGTTGCCTTAGAGTATCGGGTAACCGGCACAGCCAACATAACACCAGCCTTCGACCACGCGCCCCGGGAGGGCGCCAAACCCCACCACCGGCTCGTTCGGAGCGGGTGGACGACTCCAAAGGAGCCCTGCATGAACAAGTCCGAGATGGCCAAGAAGCTCGCCCAGCGGTCCGATCTCACCCAGGCCCAGTCAGCCGAGGTATTGGAGAACATCTTCAATCCCGTTACGGGCATCATCGCCGACGAGCTGGATGGCGGCGGACGGGTTGCGATCGGCGGATTCGGATCCTTCGAGGTCCGGCACCGCGGGGCCCGGACCGGCCGCAATCCTCGCACCGGCGAGACGATCTCGGTACCTGCCCGGAACTACCCCGCCTTCAAGCCGGCCAGCGGCCTCAAAGACAGGGTGGGCTAGCACCGCCAGCGATAGCAGTGCCCGCCGCTCCCGGGCCATCGCCGACAAGCGCCCCGGGGGCGGCGGGGAAGCCGTTTCTCACCAGCGGCTGCAACTTCGGACGACCGGCCCGCGTTACTGTTATAGTGCGGATTGGCGTTCTCTCTCCAGCGGAGGTCTGCGATGAGCGGTCTGGATCCGGCGCTTGTCGGCGAACTCGTGGTGCTCCTTCTGTTGCTCGGCATCGTGTGGATGGTGTTCCGGGAGTTCCTGCGGGTCGTGCTGAAGGTGATCGTGCCGGTGGCGATCCTGACGGGGCTCGCGGTCTGGCTCGGATACCTCGATGAAACGCTGGTCGGTGACGCTCTCACCGCGGTGGGCGAGGGACTGCTGACCGCGATCCGCCATGTCGCCGAGTGGATTGCCTCGGTGGCCCTGTCGGGATGAACCAGAGGCCGAGGGCGCCTCGGTGGGTCCGGACGACCGCCGCCCTGGCCCGTGGGCAAAGCCCCCTTTGCATTCGAGCGGCGGTGCATCTGCGTCGCGCCACGTCGCCGAACCGGCCAAACCGTAATGTTTACCTTACTAATTGTCGCGTGTTCTTTACACTTGCGACGCTCCACGCGCTCGGGTGCGCCGCGCCCCGCATCGCCGCGATGCCCGAGCCCGTGCCTGTGGAGGCGGAGAGGTCGGGGGCGGCGATCGATCCGATCGGGATGTACGACCTGACCATGTCGTCGGAGACGATGGTCTCCGAGGGCACGATGGAGATCTACGGCGAGCCCGGCGGGTATCTGGGCAGGGTTTCGGTCGGAAGCGTGAACGGGCGCATCCTCCTCGTGGAGCCGGGGGAGGGCGGCCTGACCGTTCAGGTGGACGTCGAAGGCGGCCGGCTGGTCTTCCGCCTCGCGGGCGACGCGTTCTACCTCTCGGGGAACTGGATCATGGGCGGGCGCCGGGGGACGGTGGTGGCGGAGCGGCGCGCTCCGGCGGCCCGGTAGCGACCGGAAGGTCACCTCGTCCGCCCCACTCCGACCAGGATCCGTCGTAGATCGCGACATCGGAGTATCCCATGCACGCCATCCGCCAGGCGAAGGCGCAGGCGCTGGTTCCGGATCCGCAGGTGCCGACGAGTTCCTTCGCGGGGTCCACGCCGGCCTCTGCGAGGAGCGCTTCAAGCGCTTCCCGGCCGACTGAAAGGCCGGTCGCGGGGTCGACGAGCCCCGTATAGGGGATGTTCCTGCTCCCGGGAACGTGTCCGCCTCGGAGTCCCGCCCGGGGTTCGGGTTCGGTCCCCGCGAAGCGCCCGGGCGGCCGCATGTCGACGATCTGCGTGTCGGCCGCCCCGATCGCCCGCAACACGTCTTCGGCGTCGCGAATCAGGTGCGGGCGCGGCGCCGGCGTGAAGGGCGCGGGCGCCTCCAGGGTCCGCACCGGCGTTCCGGAGTCGGTGGGATGCCCGTCTGCGACCCAGCGTCCAAGGCCGCCGTCCAGCACCGCCACGCTGTCCAGCCCGAAGTAGCGGAAGGTCCACCACACCCGCGCGGCGCTCAGGTTCACCCCCGATCCGTCGTAGACGACCACGGCCGACCCGTCCGATACGCCTGCCTCCTCCGCGCAGGCCCGGAAGTGCTCCGGTGTCGGGATGGTGTGCGGCAGCGGCGCGTCGGGGTCGCTGCAGCGGTCGATGTCGAAGAAGCGGGCGCCGGGGATGCGCCGCTGCACGAACTCGCGCGCGGGGTCGCGGCCCGATCCGGGGAGGTACCAGGAGCCGTCGAGGATGACGAGCCCGGGCGCTCCAGGGCGGGAAGCGAGCCAGGCCGTGGTGACGGCGGGTCCGGGGAGGGAAGTGCGGCCCTGCGGCGGGGTGCTGTCCATGGGTCGATTGTAAACGGGAATCTCCGGGCGCGCGAGGCGGGCGACGGTGCGCGCGCTGCCTCCCCGGCCGGACAGGGCGTCGAGTCCCATCCCGAGAATCCGGGCGCCCGCACGCGCCAGCGATTAGAGTATTGGGGATGAGGACGTATTCGAACCGCGGCTGGCGCCTGGCGCTCTGCGTGTTTCTGGCCGGATGCGGATTGCCCGGGCCCCGGGCGGACGTTCCCGCCGGGGACGGAGCCGGAGACGGAGCCGGGGACGGAGCCGGGGACGGAATTGCGGACGGAACCGCCAACTGCGAAGAACCCGGTGCGGCGGCCGCGCAGGCCCTCCTGCGGGTGGGGTGTGACGGCGAGCTTCTGCCCGGCCGAGCGACCTGGTCGACGGAGGGACGGGTCGTCACGCTCGATTTCGGGACCGGGGCGGTCGGCGCGAGAGCAGGAGACGGGCCGGTCGGGTCCGCGCTGGTGAGGACCTGGCCGCCGGTGGACGAGCCCCCCTGGCTGGGCCACGGGGTGGGGCGCATCGCCGTCGAGGGGGACCGCGTGCGCGTGGAATTGAACTCCTGGGACCGGGCCCGGCTCTTCACGGATCTGCGCCTCTCGGGCGCCGGGTTGTCGCCGGTCGAGGGTGACGCACGCGACGCGATCGATGCGGGGGACGCTGAGGTCGTCACGCATCACGACGCCTCGATCGAGTATGCACGGGCGCTGGGCCGGGAGGTGGACAGGATCGCCTTCGACCGGCTCTACCTGGCAGTGTTCGCGCGCGGTGCCGTCCACGAGATCCCCAGGCTGCTGGTGGACCAGGTGACCCGCGACTGGGCGGAATGGGGCGCCCCGGGCGCACGACGGGCTTCGCAGCTGTCCGTGCCTGTGCTGCGCCTCCGCTCGGGCCGCCCGCCGCGTACGGCTACGCGCTGGACCTTCAACTTCAGCGAACGGTGCGGTGCGCGCAGTGACGCGGCCGGCGCAGCGGCCCGGTCCGGGGGCGGGGAGCTTCCATCCGGCCGTGCGCCGCCACCGCCGCAGCCCACCATCAGCTACCCGGAAGGGGACCTGGCTGCCCGCCAGGCGGCGGAGCGGCTCGTCTCGGCCGGGATGCGCGGAGGCGCCGAGGCCGAGGCGCTGGCCGCACTTACGGGATCGACGGAGCGTCTGGCGGTGCGGGCGGCGAGCGGCGGGAACGGGGCGCGCGCGCCTGCGGACGTGGCCGGGATCTTCGTGGTCTACGGCGGCCCCGGCCACCCCTGCTCCCTCCACGCGGAGGTGCTGCGGGCGGCCGCCGCGTGGGGCCTCACGGAGGGCGCTCCGGATGCCCACCTTTTCTTCCTCGGCGAGACCGCGAGCTTCCTGGTCGGCAAGGAGGCCGGATGAGCTTTCGGGGCCGCCTCGTCGTCGGCGGACTGATCGCGGCGCTGGTGCCGGTCCTGCTGCTGGGCCTGCTGGTGCGCGGTGTGGGGGTCCGGCGCCTGGCCGACGCGAACGCCCAGCGAATGGCCGAACGCGCGGACCGGCTCACCGCGGCCTGGGCCTCCGCCGGAGAGATGCTCGGGGAGCGCCTGGAGACGCTCGGCACCATGCTGGAACAGGACAACGAGATCAGGGTCGCGCTCCGCACCGCGCAGGGACCGGCGCTGCGGGACGCGGTGGCGCGGTTCGCGAAATCGAGCGGGCTGAGCGTGGCCTGCGTGCTCGACCGGACCGGTACGATCCTGGCCGCAAGTCACTTCCCCGGGGACGCGGGGCGCCGCGCCCCGGCCCTGGCCGCTCTTGCGGATCGCCCGGGCGCGCCGGTCGTCACCACCCTGTCGCAGCCTGCTTCCGACGTCACCGTGCTGGCCCGCGCCGGGCGGCTTGCCGTGGCCGGGATCGAGGTGATCCTGATCGTGGCGGAGGAGCTGCCCGCACTGGGCCTGATCCCCGCGGGCGAGGGGCTGGCCCTGCTGGCGGTGGCGGAGGGGGGCGCGCCGGGGGCGGAGCGCGTGGTCGGGGACGGTGTCGCCGCTGGCCTCGGGACCGGTTTGCGGCCCGCGGACACGGACGCCGCCGGCAGCCGCAGTCCCGATCCGGGCCACCGGGGCCGCCACCGCATCGGGCGGGTGCTCTGGCAGGGGTGGGGGGATGACGGCGAGACCGTTCCGGTGGAGCTGGAGATGGCCTGGCGGGATCCGCTGCTGGCCGACCTGGTCCGGTCCTACGACCGGGCGCTGCTGTTGTCGCTGGCGGTGGCCGCCGCGCTGGCCCTCCTGCTGGGCCGGGCGATGTCGCGCCGGCTGTCCAGTCCCGTGGAGCGGCTGGCCGCGACGGCCCGGCGCGTCCACATGGGGCGGCTCGACGAGACCTTCGGCGGGGGCGGGGGCCGGGAGCTGGACCGGCTGGGGTTCTTCCTCAACGGCATGCTGAAGCGGATCCGCGATGGGATCGTGCAGGTGAAGGACGCGGAGAAGCGTGCGACCCTCGGCGAGCTCGCGCGCCAGGTGAACCACGACGTGCGCAACGGTCTCGTGCCGATCCGCAACGTGATGAGCCACCTCGGGGAGGCGCACCGCAGCGGCCCCGCGGAGCTGGCGGGGGTCTTCGAGGCCCGTTCCGGGACCGTGACGGCGAGCATGGACTACCTGGGAGAGCTGGCCGACCGGTACCGCGCGGTGGCCGTGCACGGCGCGCGCGAGCGGACCGACCTGCGCGAGGTGGCGCGTGCGGTGGTCGAGGCCAGCCAGGCCGCGCCGCCGGGAGTGCGCGTGGTGGGGGAGCCGGGCCGGGAGCCGGCGTGGGTGGAGATGGACGCCGTGTCTCTGCGCCGCGTGGTGGACAACCTGGTCGGCAACGGGGTGGAAGCCGTGCGGGGGGATGGGGGCGGGGTGGTTCGCGTGACGGTGGAAGCCGAGCGGGAGGGAGAGCGTCCCGGGTACGTTCTCACGGTGGCCGACGACGGCCCGGGAATCCCCGACGGCGTGCGCGAGCGGGTCTTCGAGCCCTTCTTCACCACCCGCGGGGAGGGCACCGGACTCGGCCTCGCGATCGCCCGCAGACTTGTGCGCGACGTGGGCGGATCCATCGTGCTGGAGAGCGAGGAGGGACGCGGCACCCGCGTCTCGGTGCGGCTGAACCGGGCAGAGGGAGACCTCCGATGACTGCCGTTGGCCGCAGGACTCCGGCCTCGGGCGGACTCGTCCTCATCATCGACGATGTGCGTCCGCTGGCCGAACAGTACGCGTACGACATCGAACGGCTCGGCGGCTTCCGGACCCGGGTGGCGCCGGGAGGAGCCGAGGGGCTCGAAATCCTGAACCGCGAGGTGGTGGACTGCGTGATCCTGGATCTCGAGATGCCGGGCCTGGACGGCTTCGATGTCCTGCGCGCGATGGACCACCGCGGCATCGACGTTCCGGTGATCGTGTATACGGGGACGGGCAGCTTCGACCGGTGCGTGGAGGCGGTCCGGCTGGGGGCCTTCAGCTTCGTCGACAAGGCCGAACCGATGGAGCGCGTCGTCCACGAGCTGCGCCTGGCCCTCCGGCAGGCGGATCTGCGCGCGCGGCTGGACGAGGTGGAGAAGCGGTCGCCCGCGTCCTCGCCGCTGATCGGCGACAGCGAGGCGATGGTGCGGCTGCGCGGGGAGATCGGACGCCTGGCCGACATCCCCAGCCCGGTGCTGGTCCTCGGCGAGAGCGGCACCGGCAAGGAGCTGGTCGCGCGGGAGCTGCACCGGCAGAGCCGCCGCCGGGACGAGGCCTTCGTGGCCGTCAACTGCGGCGGAATCCCGGAGGGGCTGGTCGACAGCGACCTGTTCGGACACGACCGGGGCGCCTTCACGGGTGCGGTCAAGGCGCGGCGGGGCGCCTTCGAGCGGGCCAGCGCCGGCACCCTCTTCCTCGACGAGATCGGTGAGCTGCCGGGCGCAGTCCAGGCGCGCCTCCTGCGGGTTCTCGAAGGCGGCGAGATGGTGCGCGTCGGCGGCGAGCAGCCGATCAGGGTCGGGGCGCGGATCGTCGCGGCCACGCATCGCGACCTCGACGCGGAGACCGTGAAGGGGTCCTTCCGGGAGGATCTTCTCTTCCGGCTCAACGTCCACGTCATCCGCGTCCCCCCGCTGCGGGTACGAGGCGAAGACGTCGACCTCCTCGCCCGCCACTTCGCGGCGTCGCTGGCCACCCACCTGGGGCGTTCCCCCCGGCCCGTCTCGGAAGGCGCGCTGGCGGAACTGCGGGCGCGGCGCTGGGAGCGGAACAACGTCCGCGAACTCCGAAACACGATCGAGCGAATGATCATCGCCTCCGACGGGCCGGTGCTCGACCTGGGGCACGTTCCGGCTGACCTTGGGCACGCGGGGGCGGGCTCGTCGGGCCATCCTCCCGGTTTGCCGAGGGCGATGGCCGGGTCGGCGCCGGCCGGGCCGTCCGGTTCACCCGGAGCCGCAGCCACGGACTTCCCTCCAGAGGCTGCCGCCGACGCCAGCTTTCAGGAGCAGAAGCGGGCCGCGGAGCGCGTGATCGTCCTGCGCGCCCTGGACACGAACGACTGGAAAATCGGACGAGCCGCGCGCGCTCTGGGCCTCGCCGACCACTCCAGCCTGATCAAGATCATGAAGCGTCTGGGGGTTCGGCGGCGCGAGGGTCCTGGCCCTTAGAGTCACGAATTGTATGGAGAACATTACATTTTGTAAGGTATTCATTACTTAATTGATGGTCTGACCGGTACAGTCCGGAGGCGGACGGCGGCGAGCCACCGCGAACCCGCAACCGCACCCGCGATGCGCGTGGCTCGTGTTCTTCGACCGGGTGCGCTGAACTCTCGTGAGCTGACGATCCGCCGTTTCCGAATGGACCAGGCCGGCGACCGGGACTCCTCATCAGGCGACCGTCCCCCGGTTCTGCGTGGACCAGCCTCCACCGCCTTGTGTCCGAGCGGACACGTCATCGCATCGGTTGCTTGACCCGGCTGCATGAGTCCTGCATTCCTAAGTTGTTGTTTATCAATAACTTGTGTCCACATCCGGTCCTCATGCCCACTTTGGCCCGCCCGTTGCCCCTGTCAGAAGGCAGAATCAACGGCCCCCACGCGGGTGGAACGGGATCCAGCCCGCTCCCCCGCCGGGGCCCCTGGCCCGGGGAGGCCACAAATGAAGAAGAAGACGGACGGAAACGGAACGGCCGGGGCGGACCGCTCGGAGAAGGTGCTGCGCTGGCTCGCCATGGTGCTGGCGCTGGCCTGCTTCGTGGCGGCTTCAGCGTGCGGCGGCGACGGCGAGGGCAGCGTGTCCGGCGACGCGCGAACCATCGACACCTGGGTGGTGGCGCAGGAGCCCGACTGGCAGACGGTGCCCGCGGTCGACGAGATCGACTCCGTGCCGGTGGAGGCGCCGCCGAGTGCGCCGATCGCCCCCGAGGAAGTGCGCGCCGCGTCCCGGGGCGACGCCGAGGGCGCCTTCGAGGAGGGCAGGTACGGAGAGGCGATCGACCTCTTCAGCCTCTACACCGAGGAGCACCCGACCAACCCCTGGGGGCACTACATGCTCGGACTGTCGGGCTGGAAGGCGGGTCACCTGGACGTCGCGGAGACCCATCTGCTGGAGTCGATCGGGCTCGCCCCGGACGACGTCAGGTCGAGGGTGAACCTCGCGCGTGTCCTCATCGAGGCCGGTCGGCCCGCGGACGCGGTCGAGCAGGCCGGGGCCGCCGAGGAACTCGACCCGGCCTCGATCCAGGCGAAGCGGGTGCACGCGCGCGCACTGGCCGAGAACGGCGACCGCGCCGGCGCGCTCGACAAGTACCAGGACGCGCTCTGGATCAACCCCGACGACGGCTGGTCGCTGAACAACATGGGGTACCTGCTCATCCAGCAGGGCAGCTACGATGACGCGATCGGTCCCCTGGCGCTGGCGGCGCGGGTCGACAGCACCAACGTCACCTTCCTGAACAACTTCGGCGCCGCCCTGGAGGGCGCGGGGTTCCCCGTCGCGGCCCTCGCCGCCTTCCGCTCCGCCGCGGAGATCGATCCCGGCAGCAAGGCCGCGGAGAGCGCACGGCGGCTGGAAGAGCGGGTCGACCCGGACGCCGTCCCCGAAGTGACCAGGGCCGAGCTGGCGCATGCCTACCGCGAGGAACTCATCATCGGGTCCTCCGCCCGCAGCGACAGCGCCGGGCGCTGGTTCCCGCACGAAACCCGGCCCCGCGGACGGTAGCGGTCGTGGCCTCCGGCGGGCCCCCGCGCTACCCTACGGACCGGACGAATCGACCGTGGGACCGACGGGGGGCGGGACGGTGTGACCGAGAAGAAGAAACTCCAGCCGGGCAGGGTCTGGCACGAGGCCAGGGAGATCATCTGGCGGTATCGCCGGCGGGTCGCCCTCGGCCTCGTCGTCATGGCCGTGGGCCGCGTCGCCGGGATGGCCATCCCCGGGTCCACCAGGTTCCTCATCGACGACGTCCTGAACGGCGGCCGCGCCGACCTCCTCCTCCCGCTGGCTCTGGTCGTGGGGGCGGCCACCCTCGTCCAGGGCGGCACATCCTTCGCGCTGTCCCAGATCCTGGGCGTCACCGCCCAGCGCGCCATCACCGAGATGCGCAAATCCGTCCAGGCCCACGTCGGGCGGCTTCCCGTCCACTACTTCGACTCCACGAAGTCGGGCGTCCTCATCTCCCGCATCATGACCGACGCGGAGGGGATCCGGAACCTGGTGGGCACGGGGCTGGTGCAGCTCACCGGCGGCGTGATGACGGCCGCGCTCTCGCTCTGCGTTCTGCTCTACCTGAACTGGACGCTCACCCTCTACACGATCGCGGTGCTCCTCGTCTTCGGGGGCTCGATGGCTGCGGCGTTCCGGCGCCTGCGCCCCCTCTTCCGAGAGCGCGGCAAGATCAACGCGGAGGTCACCGGCCGGCTGGGCGAGAGCCTCTCCGGGGTGCGGATCGTCAAGGCCTACACCTCCGAACGCAAGGAGGACCGGGTCTTCGCGAAGGGGGCGCACCGGCTCTTCCGCAACGTCGCGAAGGCGGTGACCGGCGTTTCGGCGGTGTCGGCGGTCGCGTCGGTCGTCATGGGGGCGATCGGCACCGTCCTCATCATCGTCGGGGGCGGCGCGGTCGCGGGCGGCGCCATGACCACCGGCGACCTGGTCATGTACGCGGTCTTCACCGGCTGGATGATCAATCCGCTGGTGCAGATGGCCAACATCGGCACACAGATCACCGAGGCCTTCGCCGGCCTCGACCGCATCCGCGAAATCCGGTCGATGGCCACCGAGCTGGACGGGGACACGGACAAGCGGCCACTCCGCGGCACCGACGGGCATCTGGTGTTCGAGGACGTGTGGTTCTCCTACAGTGAGGATCTGCCGGTCCTGAAAGGGGTCTCGCTGGACGCCCCGCCCGGCTCCACCACCGCGCTGGTAGGCTCGTCCGGTTCCGGCAAGAGTACGCTGGCCAGTCTGGTCCTCTCCTTCAACGCCCCCGACTCCGGGCGCATCCTGGTGGACGGACGCGACCTGGCCGAGCTCCGGCTCGCCGACTACCGGCGCCAGGTCGGGGTGGTTCTCCAGGACAACTTCCTCTTCGACGACACGGTGGAGTACAACATCCGCTACGGGCGTTCCGGCGCCGGCCGGCACGACGTGGTGCGGGCCGCGAAGCTCGCCCACTGCCACGAGTTCGTCACCGCCTTCCCGGACGGGTACGATACGGTCATCGGCGAGCGCGGGGTGAAGGTGTCGGGCGGCCAGCGCCAGCGCCTGGCGATCGCGCGCGCCATCCTCGCCGATCCCCGCATCCTGATCCTCGACGAGGCCACCTCCAGCCTCGATTCCGAGAGCGAAGCCCAGATCCAGGAGGGGCTCCAGGCCCTGCGCAGCGGCCGCACCACCTTCGTCATCGCGCACCGCCTCTCCACCATCCGCAGCGCCGACCAGATCCTGGTCATCGAGGACGGGCGCATCGCCGAGCGGGGCCGCCACGCCGAACTGATGGCGCTGAACGGGCGCTACCGCGAACTTCACGACCGGCAGCACAGGATCGAGATGAACCGCTTCGTGAACCCGGGCGAGGAGCTGGTTCCGGATGCAACGCGACGAAAAGTTTAGAGAACACTCTCCGGCTGGACCGAGTCAGTGGCCGGGGAGCGCGCCTGGCGCCTTCGCGCTGGTGGAATGCCGCCCGGCCGCACTATTTATAGTGACGGAGGCAGGCACATCCCAACCCTGCGGACGGAGGCACGAAGATTAGGCGCGAACTTCTCACCGCGGCCCTGGTCCTCGCGCTGGCGATGCCCGCCTGCTCGCCGGGAGACCCGTCCGCCGACCCGTCGGAAGGGAGCTACACCGACCTCGAGACCCTCTTCGCCGATTGGCGCGAGTTCGAGGCGCCCGCCTTCGTGAGCGGCGTGCCGGACTATTCGGAGGGCACGATGGCCATCCAGCATGCCCTGCTGCCGACGATGCGGGCGCGGCTGGACGCGCTGGATCCGAGCGACTGGCCGGTCGCCCGGCAGATCGACTGGCACCTGGTGCGCGCCGAGATGAACGGGCTCGACTTCGATCACCGGGTCCGCCGGCCCTGGGAGCGCGACCCGGCCTTCTACGTGATGATCCATGCGGCGCAGAGCGATGTTCCCGCCCACGAAGGCGCCGTCATCCACGGCTGGATCGACCTGTGGACCTATGACTACCCGCTGTCGCCGGAGGATGCAGACGAACTGGCGGACAGGATCGGGGCCATCCCCGCGATCCTTGAGCAGGCGCGCCGGAACCTGACGGGGGAGGCGCACGACCTCTGGGTGGCGGGGCTGCGCACCTTCCGCGCCCAGGCCGCCGATCTCGACGCCTTCGCCGAGCGGGTGGGCGGCACAAGCCAGGCCCTGGACGCGGCGATCGCGGCCGCGGGCGAGGCGACGGACGAGTTCCACGACTGGCTCGAGAGCGAGGCGGCGTCGCGGACCCGGCCCTCGGGGATCGGCAAGGAGCACTACACCTGGTACATGCACAACGTGCACCTCGTCCCGTTCTCCTGGGAGGAGCAGGTCATGCTGATGCGGCGGGAACTCGCGCGGGCGCACGCTTCGCTCCGCCTGGAGGAGCACCGCAACCGGGGCCTCCCGGAGCTGACCCGCATCCAGACCGCCGAGGAGTACGACCAGCGGCTCGACGCTTCCGTCACCGAATACATGGCCTTCCTGGAGGAGAACGAGATCCAGCGGGTCGAGGCGTGGATGGATCCCGCGTTGCGCGCCAGGAACGGCTCCTTCACGCCGGCTGCCACGGGGGAGATCCGCAACTTCTTCCAGGAGGTGAACTACCGGGACCCCGTGGTGCTGAGAGTGCACTTGCACCACTGGATCGAGCTTGCCACGATGGTCGAGGAGCCGCACCCGAGCCGGATTCGCAGCATCCCGCTCCTGTACAATATCTGGGACGCACGCTCGGAGGGGCTCGCGACCGGAATGGAGGAGATGATGATGCACGCGGGCCTCCTGGACGACAAGCCCAGGTCCCGCGAACTGGTGTGGATCATGCTGGCGCAGCGTGCCGCCCGCGCCCTGAGCGGCCTCCAACTGCACGGCAACGTCTTCGACATGGAGGAGGCCGTCGCCCACGCCACCGAGTGGACCCCGCGCGGATGGCTCCCCGACGCGGCTCTCGTACGCAACGAGCAGCACCTCTACCTGCGCCAGCCCGGCTATGGCACCAGCTACCTCACCGGCAAGATCGAGATCGAGGAACTGATGGGGGAGTGGGCGCTCCAGGAGGGCGAAACCTTCACGATGCAGCGGTTCTTCGACGAGTTTTTCGCATCCGGCGTCATACCGGTGGTGTTGACCCGGTGGGAGATGACGGGGAACGTGAATGAGTTGTTGCAGTCCCGGTAGGCGGGACCGCCTCCACGGGGGCTGGCTGTCCCGCCGGCCGTCGACCGATTGTGCCGGATTACTTGCATGACACTGGAGCCGCGCCGAATATAGGCTACATTGAGTCAGTATCCGATCCGCGAGGAAGAGGCAGTATCATGCGACGACGCGACTTCATCAGAACGGGGACCATTTCGGGGGTTCTGGCGGGAAGCGGGGCCCTCGCTGCTTCCGTCCATCCGCTGGCGGCCGTCGGCGCGCCCGGGCGACGCACCGCCGACGGTGACGTTCGCCTGAACTCGAACGAGAACCCGCTGGGGATTTCGCCGCGCGCCCGGGAGGCGCTCCTCGAGGCGATCACTCTCTCCAACCGGTATCCCTCCGCACAGCACGGGGCGCTGGTCTCGAAGCTGGCCGCCGCACACGAGGTTGCGGACAGCCAGATCGTGCTCGGCACCGGTTCGGCGGAGGTGCTGCAGATGGTGGTGCAGGCGTACGCGGCGCCGCGCGCGAAACTCGTGATGGCCGACCCCACGTACGAGGCCGTGACCAACTACCAGCGCACGGAGGCGTACGAATTGGTCAAGGTGCCGCTCACAAGCAGCTACGAGCACGACCTGGACCGCATGCGGGAGGCGGCCGAGGGCTCGGGACACCCCGCGCTGGTGTACCTGTGCAACCCCAACAACCCGACCGCGACGGTCACCCCCAGCGCCGCGATCGACGCCTGGATCGCCGACGCGCCGGAGCACGTCTTCTTCCTCTCGGACGAGGCGTACATCGAATACGTCGAGGACGACCGCATGTGGAGTTCGCTCCGCTGGATCGAGGAGAAGCGGAACCTGGTGGTCGTGCGGACCTTTTCGAAGATCTACGGGCTTGCCGGCCTGCGCCTCGGATACGGGATCGGGCACCCGGACACCATCGCGCGCCTCTCCGACTTCGCCTCCAGGAACAACGTCAACCAGTTGGCCATCGCGGCGGCGGATGCTTCGTTTCGCGACGAGGGATTGATGACGAAGAGCCGTGAGGTGAACCGCCAGTCCCGGGAGATGGTCGAGGCCACCCTCGACGAGCTGGGACTTGACCGCATGCCCACCCAGGCCAACTTCCTCATGCACCGCATAAACGGCGATCTCGCCACCTATCGAAACAGAATGGCCGACGCGGGGCTGCTGGTAGGAAGGGACTTCCCGCCCAAGCTGGACTGGAACCGGCTTTCCTTCGGGCTCCCGGAGGACATGGGGCGATTCTGTGACACACTGCGGGACTTCCGCAAGAAAGGATGGATCTGATGGTGAAACGAATACCGATGGTCTTCGCCGCGCTGTTCGCCCTGGCGCTGCCCGCGGCGTTGTCGGCCCAGGGAACCCTCGAGGGCCGGATCACGGTCGCCGGGTCGACCACACCGCTCGCCGGGGTACAGGTCAGCATTCCGAGCCTGAGCATGGGGGGCAGCAGTGGGCCGAGCGGGGCCTACTCGATCGGCGACATCCCCGCCGGCACACACGAGGTCGTGTTCACCCTGATCGGCTTCCAGGAGGAGCGCCGGCAGGTCACGATCTCCGGTGGCCAGGCCTCGC
The DNA here is from genome assembly GCA_022822445.1 of Gemmatimonadota bacterium. GTDB lineage: Bacteria > Gemmatimonadota > Gemmatimonadetes > Longimicrobiales > Gaopeijiaceae > Bin94. Next base: position 27,166 of record JAJEBR010000026.1, read on the forward strand.
GCCTCAACGTCTCGCTCAGCGAAGCCGTACTGGATGTCGGGGCGCTGCTGGTCGTCGTGGGGACCCGGGCACAGCCCAGGACCGTCACCGAGTCTCCGGTGCCGGTCGACGTGATTCCCAGCGGGGAAATCGTGAACCAGGGGGTGACCGACTTCGCCGACCTCCTGCGCAACGTCAACCCGTCGTTCAACGTGAATATCCAGCCGATCAGTGACGCGGCGACCTTCGCGCGGCCCGCCAACCTGCGCGGCCTCGCCCCCGACCACACCCTGGTGCTGGTGAACGGGAAGCGGCGCCACCGCACGGCGGTGATCACCTGGTACGGCAACGGTCTCGCGGACGGCTCCCAGGGCCCGGACATCGCGCTCATCCCCGGCCTGGCGCTGAGGCAGGCGGAGATGCTCCGCGACGGTGCCTCCGCACAGTACGGCTCCGACGCCATCGCCGGCGTGATGAACTTCGCGCTGAAGGATGCCCGCTCCGGCGGCATGATCGAGTACAAGACGGGCTCCAACATCCTTGGCGACACCAGTGAACGGCTGGAGCGCGGCCTCTTCCCTGGCGACGGAGAGATGCACACGGTTTCGGGGAACATCGGCCTCCCGCTCGGCGAGACCGGCTTCCTCAACCTGACCGCCGAATACGGCAACGCGCTGCCCACCGACCGCAGCGTCCAGCGCAACGACGCGCTCGCGCTGATCAACCGGCAGGGCAATTCCCGGGTGCGCGAACCCGCGCAGATCTGGGGCTCGCCCGAAGTCTCCGACGAGATCAAGCTGTGGGCCAACGCGGGCTACAACTTCGACGACTACACGCAGCTCTATGCGCACGGCAACTACGTCACCAAGCAGGTCGAGGGCGGCTTCTACTTCCGGAACCCGAACACGCGGAGCGGCGTCTTCGGCACAAGCAACGCCGATGGCCAGTCGGTCCTGCTGGTCGGCGACATGCTGGACGCGCAGGACGGGGTGCTCGACGGTTCGGCGATGTGCCCGGAGGTGCGAGTCGAGGGCGGCGTCGTGGCCGACGACGCGGACAACATGGCCGCGTGGAACCACGTCCTCAACGATCCCAACTGCTTCACCTTCCAGAAGATCTTCCCCGGCGGGTTCACCCCGCAGTTCGGCGCCTACGTGCTCGACGCCTCCGCGGTGACGGGGCTCAAGGGGACCAGCGGCGACCTCTCCTGGGACGCCAGCGCCGCCTGGGGCCAGTCCAACATGGACTTCTACATGTACAACACGGTCAACGCGTCGCTGGGGCCCAACCAGCCCTGCAGCGACGAAGGCACCTCCCCGGCCGTTCCCGACCAGTCCTGCACCCCGTACTTCAACCCGGGGATCTACGATCAGCAGGAGATCAACCTGAACTTCGACGCCTCCTACGCCATGAGCGAGACGATGAACATCGCGGGCGGCGCCGAGTTCCGGCGCGAAGGCTTCGAGATCGTGGAGGGCAGCGTGGAGTCCTGGACGGAGGGTCCGCTGGCGACTCAGGGGTTCACGCCGGGCTCCAACGGGTTCACCGGCTTCGGGCCGCTGACCGCGGGCGACTGGACCCGCACCAACTTCGCGGCGTATGGAGACGTGGAGTTCAAGGAAGCGGACAACAAGTGGCTCGTGGATGTGGCCGGCCGGGTCGAGAACTTCTCGGACTTCGGTTTGACGATCAACGGGAAGGTGGCCGCGCGGGTCAGCGTCTCCGACGCGTTCGCGCTCCGAGGCGCCGCCAGCACCGGCTTCCGGGCGCCCACGCCCGGGCAGCAGAACGCCTTCAATATCTCGACGATCTATGATCCGGAAATCATGGACCTGACCAACAACGGCACGATTCCCTCGACCTCGGATCTGGCGGAACTGTACGGCGGCGAGGCCCTGCAGCCCGAGAAGTCCGTCAATGTCTCGCTCGGCGCGGTGCACCAGCAGGGCAACTTCCACCTCTCGGCGGACTACTTCTTCATCAACGTGTCCGACCGGCTGACCACCAGCAGGAACTTCGAGCTGAGCACCGCGGACATCGACCGGCTGCTGGATGAAGGGATCATCCGGCCGGGCGGCGTGCTGAAGCGCTTCCGCTTCTTCATCAACGACTTCGCGACGCAGACCCAGGGAATCGACATCGTGGCAGCATACGCGATGGAGAGCGAGCGCGGCACCACCAACCTGACCTCGGCGTGGAACTGGACGACCACCAAGGTCACCCAGCACAACGACGAGACGCTGAGCGACCTGCGCATCCGGATCCTGCAGGAGGGCCTGCCCAACCTGCGCGGCAACATCGCGGTGAATCACGAGTTCCCGGCGGGGACCCGCGCGCTGGTGCGCGGCAGCTACTGGGGCGGCTACTTCGACGGCGAGACGCCGTACTACGAGGACAGCCCGAGCAACACGATCGACTACCCGGGCCGCATGCTCGTGGACGTCGAGGCGGCGCATACCTTAATGGACAGGTACACCCTCACGATCGGCGCCCAGAACGTGCTGAACACCCTCCCGGCCGAGTACCCCGGCGCGGCGGACGGTGTCGGGAACCGCTACGGCCAGTTCACGCCGTTCGGCTTCAACGGCACCTTCCTCTACACGCGGCTGAGCTACAGCTGGTAGGGGTGGCTGACTGATCCGCCCGGGGGGCGTGAGGGCGCTCCCCCGGGTGGATCAGCCCCGGAGCGGGAACGCTTCCGGGAGGCGAACATTGCCGGGTGGGAAAACGGGCCCCGGTCCGGTGCGAGCCGGGCCGGGGTCTGCATTTGGTGCCACGCCGGGACTATTCCACGGATCGCCTGCGGTCAGAAGGAACAGACTTCCCTGGCAATGGGCTTGTCGAGCTCGCCTCGCAGCCGGAAACGATGCACAAAGTCGATATCCAGTTCGTCTGAAGAGATCCCGTACAGCTCGCCGCCGGGGCCAACCTCCACCCGCCGCAGGCTTGCCGGAGCGGACACCGTGGCGCGGTATCGCCCACAGTTGTCCAGGATGTCCCAGGTCGATCCCCCTTCCGTTTCAGGCTCCTCCCGCTGTACCCACAGCCAGCCCTCGGGCGAAGACGCGAGGGCGGCAAGGATCGGGACGAACTCCGACTCTTCCGCCGGTGGAGGGGGGACATCGCCCATCTGGACCGTGCGGACCGTATCTCCCTGGAACGTGAGCTTGTCGAGGCGATACCTCGCACGGTGGGCCAGCCACAGCGTTCCGTCATGCCCGACCGTCCACACGAATCGTGGATCTTCAGGCTGGACGCTTTGCACCGAACTCGCACTGCCCCCGAGAGTGGCACTTGCTTCGCCGCCTGCGCCGGTGTCCACCAACTTCCTGGACTCGATCGCCAGCGTGTCTCCGGGCAGCATCTCGTAGTCCTCCGACACCGGTGAACGAACCACGTACATGTGGCTGACTCCCGCGTCGTCCGGGCTCCGCATCGCGATCACATCCACGACGGAGAACAGCGAACCGTCCGTCCGGGCGGCGATCAACCTGCTGGATCTCGGAACCTCGCCAGGGAAGAACATGCCGGGGTAGCGCCGTGCTGCGTACCGGTTCAGTTCGTCCCCGAACGTGTCGACAACCATGTACTGCTGTCCACTGCCGATCCACAGCTGGCCGGGCTCCCGCCACGTGATTCTCTGGCTGCGGAGATTGCGGTATCTGATCTCTCCCGGTCCTTCACCATCGCGAGTCATGGCCCGCAGGTAGGCGCCGTCCCGGCCGAAGACCCGGACCTCCTTCGAGCCGACATCCAACACGTAGATGCGCCCGGCCGGGTCCACCGCAATGTCGGCGATGTTCCCGAACCCCTCCGGTCCGTCGCCCACGACGTTCCCAAGCTTGAACTCCTCGACCAGGCGCCACGCACCGGTATCTCCGCCCCGCAGCGGGGGAGGGTTGGTCACGACGGGACGCCCTCCCACCGTGTCGACCACGACCTCCTGTGGAGCGGGTCCGTGCGTGCCGTCCGCGGCCTGGACCGGCGAAGGGGCCAGCGCGGCAAAGCACGCAGCTGCTATCGCGAAAGGCGTGCGGAGGGGTCCCGGGGCCGACAACGAACCCCTGTGGGCGGCGCAGCGCCGTCGGGATAGTAAAGAAAACACGACATTTCGTAAAGTAGACATTACAGTGTGGGCACCTCCAATTGTCAGGGTGGGTCAGCTGGCGACAATCGGTCGAGCGCCTCCTGCGCCTGGGCGTTGCCGGCGGCCGCCGCCTTCCCGTACCACTCCCGCGCCGCGTCCAGATCGCGGGCCACGCCGCGCCCGGCCTCGTAGGCTTCGCCGAGGCGCAGCTGGGTGATCGCGTCGCCGCGCTCGGCGGCCCGGGTCCACCACTCGACCGCCTGCGCCGGATCCTCCCCGACGCCGCGGCCCTCCGCGTAGGCGTTGCCCAGGTTGTGCGCGCCGAGGACATGGCCGCGCTCGGCGGCGCGGCGGTGCCAGGACGCAGCGAGCACCGGGTCGACCGGCTTGCCGAGCCCTTCGTCGTAGGCGGTCCCCATCAGGAAGACCGCCTCGATGACGCCCGATTCGGCCGCCCGCTGCACCTTCCGGATCACCCCGGCGGCGATCTCGCGGGCCCTCTCTTCGTCGCGGGGATACCCCATGCGCCCGGTGGAGTGCACGCGCGCCATCCACATCACCGCGAGGGGGTCTCCCGTCGCGGCCGCCTGTTCAAGCAGTTCGCGCGCGCGCCCGTCGTCCACCGCGCCGGCCACCCTGGTGTAGTGATCGATGGCCTCGACGAGCGTGGGGTGGGGCTCGGCGGGGGCGGGGACGCATGCGGCGGTGGGGAGGAGGAGGGCGAGGATGGGCGGCCACGCGGATCGGCGGAGTGCCGTGAAGCCGGGACCGGGCCCCGGGGTGTCCGCGCCCGCGCTGTAGAGGAGGGAGATCATTGCTACCCAGATAAGTCCGCGGAACCGCTCACGTCAATCACGATCACCTTGACCTTGTGGCGATGGGGTCCGGCAAGCTGCCCGGAAAGGCGCTCCCGCAGCTCCCCGGGGGTCTTCGGACGACGGCCGGTCGGCGGAACCGGCGTCCCCTCCACTCCGAACCACAGCACGAGGTAGATGCCGAACCCGGAGGATTCGGGGGCGATCGTGTACTTGCCGACGAGCTGGTCGATGACCGCGCTCCACAGCGCACGGTGGGAGTTCTTCTTGATCTCTACCGGGATCGCGTGCGCCCCGAACGACACCCGGATGTCCGCCCTGTTGTCGCGGGAGTAGCGGGCTTCCGGCTGGGCGTCCACGGCTTCTGGCAGGAGGCGGCGCAGGTCCGACAACAGGGCATCGCGGCACGATTCCTCGTGCCTGGGTTGGGTGGGCCTGCGCTGGCTGTCCTCGTTCCAGTATTGGCGCCAGTCGTCCGTGTTGCTGCGGCCGATCCGCTCCCCGAGTTCCTCCAGCCGGTCTGCCACCAGGGCGGCCAGGTCGGCTGCGCTGGCGGGCTCTTTGTTGGCCAGGGTCCTCTGGACCGCAGCGAGGTCAGGCACCGCGAACGTGACCGTGCGGCGAGCGGCTACTTGCTGGTCGCGCCTGGCACGGAGGATCGTGTGCCAGGCCGCCAGCTGGGGGTTCTTGGCCAGCGACTGGAGGGCCCGGCAGGCTTCCGGGTCGGTGCGCGAAGCGAGGGTGCCCGCCCACGTCGCGATCAGGAACCCCACTCTCTCGCGGTCCTCGCCGACGCACGAAGCTAACCCACCAAACTCGGACCACGGCGAGTAGCGGCTGCCCAGCAACTCGACCAGCTCTTTCAGCTGCCCCGTTTCCCAGTTCATGCGCCGCTGCTCCATGTGGTCCGGTGCCAGGAACCGGACGACATGCCGTGACCGGGCCTCCTCTCCGCTCTCCACGAATTCCGCCAACTGCGAGGCGTACTGCTCCGGCGACAGGCAAAGCCCCGCAGCCAGCCACAGCGCGCGCTGTGCAACGTCCAGATCGGGTTTCGCTACCCTCTCCGCAACGGATTCCTTCACGCCATCGACTTCCCACCGGACCGCCGCCAACAGAACCTCGTGCAACGCCGACACCTGGGGCTCGGTGCACCGTGTGGGGAACGCGCGCAGCAGGGGCGACACCGCCAACCTTGCAACGGCGCCATAGTCAGACTTCCGCGGCAGATCCCACAGATAGAGACATTCACGCTTCCCGCGAATCCGGGACCGCGTCACCTTGACCAACGCTTCGGCAACCGCTGCCGGGTGAACCTGGAGCGCCCGCCGGTACCACGCCGGCAGGCCGCTGCCAGTGAACGGCGTCAGAAGATAAGCGCCTGCCGCCCGCGATATCTCGGCCGGGCTCCGGGAGTGCAGCGATTCCGGGCCGGCAGCGTCAAGGCCCGCAAGCAGGGGAAGGGAAAGCAGCGACCTCATCTCCCGCTGGTTCAGGCGGATCAGATCCCGAAGGCTGGGAAGATCCTCGCGGTCCGCCACCCGGCGGAACCCTTCGATGGCGGCGCGCGCCAGATCCGTGTCGCCCCCGAGCAGCATTGTGACCCTCTCGCGGGGCGTGTCCGTCCGGTTTCCCGGAAAGAAGCCGTGATATGCCTTGGCGACTTGATCCATCATCCCCGGGTTGGCCATGCCGTCTCGGAACGCCTGGCCCTCGTTCCGCATCCGGCTGATGAACTGCGTTTCCTTTCGTCGCTGTTCGTGCTGCCAGTAGACCTGTCTCGCTTCCCGCACCTGCATGAGGGTTTCTTGTTCGTTTGACTCGTCGATGAGCGACTCGGCCGCCTGCCGCAGTTCCGGGATCTGCAGCGTCGCTGCCAGAACGTCTTCGGTGGACAACCCCGGACCGGTGGGGTGCCACGGCCCGCTCCATTCCAGCAGCGCAACCGCCATGTCCATGCGATTCCCTGCTGCTTCAATGGCCTGCTGGAGGCACCACACTGCGAAATCATCCGGCTCTTGAGCGCCGAATACGGACCAGCGGACCCTCCGCGCCTGATGCCGCCAGTTCCGGTGGCCCGAATGCCGCTCCAACCCCTCCAGCGCCATTTCCTTCTGAAGCGCCGGGCGCTCCGCGAGCCACCGCCCCAACGCCGAATCATCCCGCACTCGGCGGTCGAATCCATCGGAGTTGACCAACTCCAGCCAATGGTACAGGGTCGGGACCGGCACTTCTTCCTCGATTTCCAGCACTGCTTGTATAAGTCGATCAGCAACACCGTGCAGGTGATTATACGCTTGATTTCCCCAGAACTCCGATCCGCGGGCGACGAGCGATTGGAGAAGCGGGACCAGGTCGGTCTTCCTCGACTTCTCGGGGAGACTCAGCCAGAAGAAGCCGTAGTGTCCGTCCTCGCGGGCAGACACCAGGTAACCCCATATCCGTTCGGGTCCCGCGTACTCCGGATATAGAGCCAGGAGCAGCCGCCCCAGTAGCGCCCTGTCGCTGTCCTCGACGGTCCCATCGCGGAGATCGTCGAGCAGCGCGATGAGTGGCCGCATCCAGGAGTCGCGATTCCGGGAGTGATGGAGCAGGGCGCGGAGCGCGGAGTCACGAACGGACTGTCCCCACGCGGCATCCCTAACGGCGCCTTCGAG
>JAJEBR010000066.1 GCA_022822445.1 Gemmatimonadota bacterium
CCCCTCGTTCCTCCCTCCAGCAGCACCGGTAAGGCCCATCCCACCCTCTGACCCTGCGTCAAGCAGCCCCGGCGGCGCACCGGACACTCCGTTGGGTCACGAAATGGCTGAAATCAGGCCGGCGTGCAGGATCCGGGGTAACCTGTCCGTCCGGCGATGCGCCGACCGAAAACCACCCGTCCCGGCCCGGATCCCAAGAGTTCTCCCGGTGCCGGAGCATCGGTGATCAGCCTTCGTCCGTTGACATACACATTGACTTTTTCGCTTACGGCCGACATTCCAGGGCTTGTGCGGCGGCTTCCTACCATTTGGTCCAAGCGCCCTGCCAGATCGTCCGAAACGTCCACCAGGCGCCCGTGTGAGACGATCAACACATCCTCGGAGACCGCAGCAAGGCTGGTGATCACGCTGAAGCTGCTGAAGTACGCGCGAAGCTCGGAAACGCTCGCATTCTCGAACTCTCCACGCCTGGGGCGACGGGCTTGCCTCCACGAAGGGGGCGCCGTGATGATCGAATCAGGCCAGGGTCCGTCGTTACCGTATGCGCGCACGACATAGGCGAAATCCGTCGCGCCGTAGACGGTCAGTCCCGCTTTGGCACCGAGGATCGAAACCCAGCTCGGCCAGTAGGGTACATTCCCGACATCCGGTGGAAGCCCCATCATGGCATCTGCGGCACGTGCCCCAGCGCTGGGAGACGACAACCAAGCCCCAGAGCCCAAGCCCGGAACTCGCCAGAGATCCGCCCTGGGCGAGTCCCTCTGCTCCAACAGCCGAACGAGCGCGCTGTCGGCTACGTGGAGCTTGTCGACCGTGTCGAAGTAGTCATGCCAACCAACGTGGTGGTGGTATCCATGTTCACTGCATCCTACTGCCAGAGCCCCGGCGACGAGACATGTCGACACCTTCTTGGGGGATCGCATTCCCCCCGCACCTCGCGAAACGATGTTCGAACCGGCGGCAGACATTCTCCGCACTCCCGAATGCCTAGCGGATGAGTCGCAGTACGGAAACCGTCCACGGGTCCGGAGGACGGCTTGACACCACATAGAGACCCTCGCGCCGACCCATCATCACGCGACTGCCGACGGGCAGCCGGATGTCCTCGGCAATCTTGACCCCGGTCGGCAAGCGATAGATGTCAACCGAGTGATGCTCCCGGATCACTCTCCCAGCCCCGCCCAACTCCCGCATGCTTCCGTGCGTGACGGCGAGGAGGCTGTCTTCGATCACGGCGAGATTCGCAATGACGGTAAAGGAGGACAACCAATCGTCGCGTCGTTGCTCGGCGTTCGGGCCAGCCAGCGCACCGGGCTGCAGGACCGGGGCTGGCCGAAAGGACGGCGGCGGGTCCCCAATTGCCGCCTTTGCCTCTCCGCGCCGATCGTATACTTGGATCGGGTACTGAAAGGAGTAGGCGGCTACAATGAAGTCAGTCGAAGCTGCGAATTCCGTCGTGGCGTAACTACCCCAATAGGGATTCCCCTGAGCGGAGGCGGGCACCGGTGCGGGGATCCGCCATCGTGATACCCACTCCTCGTTCATCAGGGCGATCCCTGAACTCCTGCGACCGGCGACCGTCTTCATCAGGTAGCCGCTCCCCTTCAGTCGCAATACCGGCCCGGCAGGGACCGGCATCACCCGAAAGCTCGTGTCTGGAAGCAGGTCGGCGTTCAGCGCCGTCAGGCGACCACGGCGCGGATCTACCACCAGCACGCGCCCGGATCGATCCTCCAGTAACCCGCCGACCCTCCGAAACTCGTAGGGTCCGTCGCCGAAAGCACCGAACCGCGCTACCAGTCGTCCGGCACGATCATATCTCAGCACCCGCGGGATCAGGCGATCGCCGACTAGCAGGTCTCCGTTCGTGGCGACAGCGAGCGTCCCTATTTCACCAAGGGGAGCTTCCCCACTGTCTTCAAGCTCGATGCGGGCAACGACCGCGAGCGAAAACTCGGAGACCCCGGCGCTCGACGGATGGTCTCGTGCACCGTCATCGCAGGCCGACAGCGCGGCGACAAGGACAGAGGACAGCAGGGAAACACGGCTCCGAAGCGGAACCGTCAGAACTCCCGGCCGCAACATGCTTCGATCTGCGTGTAGCAGCCGTCGTCGTGCCAGCACTCGCCGCCCCAGATGTAGCCCTTCGACTCGTCGCACGGGCCGACAGCGGGATGGCCATCGAATTGACACATCTCCTGTGCCACGGCGTCCGGTCCAGACACCAGCCAGCCAACGCATGCGACAATTGTCAGGATGCTCGCCAGCGTGCGTACTCTACGCAGCACGTCTTGGAACATGGATTCGGTCTTCATTCTGTCTCTCCTTCGGGTGAGGTCGTGATTGCGATCCGGCGAATCGCATGTGATGAGTTCAGGCCCTTCAATGCGCCGATCTGGGAGTCGAAGCTCCAACCGCATTCGCTCGCCGAAGTCCGGCTGTCCACCAGCACAGCCACTCCGTCTTCGTCAAGCAGGAGCTTGGTATTGGGGAGGATCCGACCGAGCGTCTCCGCGACTCGCTCGGGTGTCGTCTGAAACACGCGCGTCTTGGTCAGGGAGCGCAGCCTCCCCTTGACCACTCCGCTGGGCGTTCCGATATACCCGAGGATGAGTCGGTGATCCTCAAGCGTTTCCAGCCGACTCCACGGGCCGAGATTGTCGAAGCAATCCGGGCACCGCGCCATGTCCAGTATCCACAGGACCGTGGGGCGTTGATCGGCCAGCAACCGAGATGATTCGAGCGGAACAAGCGAATGCAGATCGATTCTGGCACCCGTGAGGCGATCCTGGACCAACGCTCGAACCGCAGGTGCCTCCACTTCCGACATCTGTTGCTTGAGCGTCTTCTGGGAACGAACCGCTACGACGGACACGGAAGCGGCCAGGACCAATGCAGTCAAGCTGAGCAAATCGCGCTTCATCGGTGGGAATCCCTCCTCTCGTAGTGTCTTGGAGCCCATGGTGGCTCCCAAGCTCGCACCTTGAATATCGGCACCGCATCCAATTTCGACAAATCGCTGTCGCGTCCATAGAGGAAAAGCCCGGTAATCTTGACGGGAGATGCCCGGTATCGCTGTGAGGGGAGGTTCCCCCCAAGCCGCCTCACGAGGGACCGTGATCGCCAATTGCGAGCTTGAGATCTCCGCCTATGTCGAAGTCGCCGAGGAGACCCGGCGCGACATCGCCCGGATCGAGCAGGCCATCCTCGGGGGAGATGTCCGCACGCTCGACGAATACGGTGGCTTGAACGCCGCCTTGAAGCGCGCCAACGCCCTTGAGAAGCGGGCGCGCAGGCGTGCGGGGCGGGGGCTGACGGAACGCGTCAAGACATGGAGTTCGGATCGGCTGGCGGGGGCTCGAATCTGGTGGGAGTCCTGATGTGCTGGGCCGTACCGGAGGTGTGCAAGAGACACGGGGGGTCGATGCACATTTTGGCGCTCCGGCGATGCGCACCGGCTGTCCTGCATATCCGCTGGCGCGGCAACGTCTTGCGGCTCCGCCACGCGGGCGGCCGGGGCGCGGGAGCCGCTTGGGGCTTGGTGGGGAGCGACCCCAGGGGCACAGGTGCCCGGTTCGGGCGCGGGGCCGTGCGCGTTTTCGCACGCTCGTCCCCGCCCCCTGCTGGGGTCGCTCCCCCTCGAATCATCCTTGCAGGAAGGCCGTTCCGCGCCGCTCCGAGGCGGCGGATCACCCGTTCGCCGACCGGCTGGCCGTGGGGCGG
>JAJEBR010000117.1 GCA_022822445.1 Gemmatimonadota bacterium
CCCCTCGTTCCTCCCTCCAGCAGCACCGGTAAGGCCCATCCCACCCTCTGACCCTGCGTCAAGCAGCCCCGGCGGCGCACCGGACACTCCGTTGGGTCACGAAATGGCTGAAATCAGGCCGGCGTGCAGGATCCGGGGTAAAATCAGCCGCATATCGCCCCGCATCGGCAGGATGCTGCTGGCCCGCACACATTACCGCTGGGTACGCACGGGCAGGCTGCAAAAGCTGCTGAAGATCACGAAGTCGGCCGCAGGTACGGTACTCGGCAGCAACCGGGCAGCCGACCAGTTCGGCACCTTGTTTGCCGGTGCGTTCATCCTGTTGGAAGAGAGTATGCCGGACGAGAAAAGCGTGATCGCCATCATGCAGGACTTGGGTCTGGAATCGTACGTCGAGATAATGCGGCCGAAAGGCATGCAGATCCTCGACCTCCTGTTCCAAGTCCGGGAAGTCGTTTCGACATCGAGCGGAGCCTACAAGTTGAGCGTCGGCGAAATGATCGCGCTGATCGCGAACCCGCAGTTCGATGGATCCGAGGGACTGCTCGGCCGTGACGACGCGAAACGGTATCTCCGCGACATCGGTTTCGTTGTCGATCGCGGGTGGCTGTATGTGGCCAACCAGAGCGACTGGATACGCGAAACGTTGGCCGGCACGTCGTTCGCCGACGATCACGCGAGCCTGCTACGAGTCGTGCCCGGCGCCGAGCCTGGTGGACGGAGACGATTTGCCGGCAGCCGCATCTGCAGGACGACCCGTATTCCCGTCAAGCTTCTCGACATCCCCGACCCATCCTGACCCTCCAGAGAGCGGGATGCCGCTGTCGGACGCTGACGTGCACCCGCAGCCCTGCCCCCCACCCGGTTTTTCCGAGACGGCGGGAGATGTGGGATATAGCCCGGCGGACCGGGCTTAGTCGCTCCGCACCTCGATGCGCAGTCCCAGCGCCCGGATGAGCGCGACGTAGACGCCCAGCGAGGTGCTCGCACTGCCCTGCTCGGCCGCAGCCACCGTGAACCGGCTCGTACCGACCATTTCGCCCAGCTTGGTCATCGTGATTCCCTGCCGCTCTCACGCTTCCGCGATCCGGCGAGCGATCGCGCGCACGGCGTCGAGATTCTCCGGCGTGGGGTTGTGGGCGGGGGTGGTACGTCGAGTCATGGTGGCAACGGAGGTGGAGGGGAAGGGATCAGCCGCCGAGGCCCGCCTGGGAACAGAGAGCCATTGGCGACGCCTGGAAGCATCATGTCGTCTCGGTTTCCGAATCGCAAGCACACTCCCGGGAGCCGAATCGAAGTCCGTTGGTTGTGTGGCAGTCTTGACGGGCGATACCATGGGGAGGTGAAACTCCGTTCCCCGAAGAGAGGAAACACCAAGATGAAGCACCTCGTCCTGTTTGCGGTCGGCGTGGTCGTCTTGTCGTCTCACGCATGCGTTCACCCGTCCCCAGGAAGGCCAGAGCCCGGGTACACCGAGATGCCGGAGGAGCGGCCCGACACGGCAGGCGTCGTGGTGCATACGGTGAGATCCGAGCTTCTGAACGGCTGGAACGTAAAAGTAAACCGTGCACTTGAGCGGGAGTATCCCGTGATCCTCAAAGAACGTGAGATTGGCGGAACCACTACCGTCAGTATCTTCATTGACGAAGAGGGGAAGGTGCGGAACCAGGTGGTGAGGGAGAGTTCCGGCTTCCGTGAACTCGACCGCGCCGCCCTGCGCGTGGTCAGGGTCGCCAGGTTCAGCCCCCGCCGAGAACCGAGGGCAAGCCGTGGCACTCTGGATCAGCATGAAGATTACCTTCATGCCCGACATCGTGGGAGTCCGAGTCCGTCGTAATCGTCTTTAGGGGGGCGGGCAGCCGCCCCCCACTTGCACGGTACTCCCCCGTCTCCTACACTGGTCGTGCAACTGCATTGCAGCACAGGAGCCCCCATGTCGGGTTACCTGTCCGAATACAAGAGCCCATCAAGAGTGGCAAGCGGGTAGCTCCCGACCGCCGGGGTGAATAGGCAGGACGTTCTCGCAGCTCCTGTGCGTGCGGTTGCAATGGCCCGGCTCCATGTCCCGAAGCCGGAGATGGGAGCCGGACCTCATGGTGCGCTCGACCTGCGTTCTCTTGGCGGCCACCGTTCGGGAACCAGAACAGCCAGCGCATGCCCTCGGCGACGGTGACGGGAATCCGGTCGATCCCGAGGCCGTAGGATCGCCTGTACCGAACGATCGCTACCCCCCGAGGAAGGTTGGGATACCCCCGGTTTGCGCGCCCCCCGGCCGACCGGCGGCCGCCCAACCCGCTCCCGGATCCGGTCCAGCCAGTTCCCAGGTTCTTGGTCCGAACTCCCGCCCAGAGGAGGACAGTTTGCGCGGGAACCGGGCGGAGGTGTACGTTGTCCGGCGTGAGAAAACCCTTCGGGAAGGGCGCTTTCCGGCGACTCGCCGGGCCGCCCGCCGAATAGAAGAGCTGGTGCAAATGGGCCGGGCGGCATGCAACCGCCCGCGCTCACCGGCGAACAAGCGGGAGCGCTGTAGGGTTTTCGCCCTTCCCGGTGTTTTCTCACACAACGGCCCGGTCTTGCCGTGCGGGGCCGTATACGATCATCGGCCAGGCCCCCAGGGGGAGGGATCCCTTCCATGAACCGGCTCCACCACGCTCTCGCGCTTCCTCTCCTCCTCCTAGGCTGCGATTCAGCCGCCGAACCCGATCCGCCGCGCCCTGCGGCCGTGTCCGTGACGCTGGCGACGGCGGAGCTGACGGCGTTGGGGGCGACGGTGCAACTGGTGGCCGCAGTGCGGGACCATAACGGCCAGCCCATGCCCTCGGCGGCGGTGACGTGGACCAGCGGCACCCCGGCGGTGGCGACGGTGGATGGCTCTGGACTCGTGACGGCGGCGGCGAACGGCGTGGCGACGATCACGGCGACGGCGGGGACGGTCTCGGCGATGGCAACGGTGACGGTAGCGCAGCGGATCTCGGCCGTGCGGGTTGCGCCCGACACAGTGACGCTTTCCGCCATCGGGGACACGGTGCGCCTGACGGGCGGGGTTCTGGACGCCAACGGACACCCTGTTGTTGCAGGTGCGGCGGTGTCTTGGACGAGCGGGGATTCGGCGGTCGCCGTGGTAGACTCGACGGGCGTGGTAACGGCAGCGGCGGAGGGTGCGACGGCCATCATGGCAACAGCGGAGGCGGTGTCCGGTTCGGCGGCGGTGACGGTGGCACAGGTGGTGGGTTCGGTCGCGGTGACGCCTGCGGCGGACACGGTGGCACTCGGCGACACGTTGCGGCTGTCGGCCGAAGCGTTCGACGACAACGGCCATCGAGTGGCCGGAGCGCGGTTCGAGTGGCGGTCGAGCGATACGGCAGTCGCGCGGGTGGATCAGGCGGGGCTAATGAGGGGCTCGGGCGAAGGAACGGCGGCGATCACGGCGACGGCGGGTGACGCGAGCGCGGAAGCCGAGATCGCGGTGGTGAATCCGGACCGAGCGGTGCTGATCGCGCTGTACGAGGCGACGGACGGGCCGAGATGGACCCGTCGCGACAATTGGCTGACGGACGCGCCGCTCGGGGACTGGTACGGTGTGTCGACGAATGGACAAGGGCGTGTGACCGCGCTGGACCTTTTCTATCTACACGCCAATTTTTTCCGGTTTTCGAACAACCTCACCGGGCATTTGCCGCCAGAGTTGGACAACCTGACCGCGCTGGAAAGGCTGACCCTCTACGGCGATTTGAGCGGCGAGATCCCCCCAGAGTTGGGCAACTTGGCTGCATTGCAGGTGCTAGACCTCGCCGGTAACGACCTGATGGGCGAAATCCCCCCAGAGTTGGGCAACTTGAAGGCGCTGGAAACGCTGAGCCTCGCCGGCAACCACCTTAGCGACGAGATTCCCTCCGATCTGGGGAACCTGACTGGCCTGCGATACCTGAACCTCTCCGGCAACTACCTGACCGGCCCGATTCCCCCGGAGCTAGGGAACTTGACGACGCTGAAGACGCTGCGCCTGTCGCGTACCAGACTGACCGGTCCGATCCCGCCGGAGCTGGGGAACCTGACGGCGCTGAAAACGCTAGACCTTGGGCAACACAGAATTGCCGGTCGGGTCCCCCCGGAGTTGGGAAACCTGGCGGGTCTGGAGGTTTTGGATCTGAGTGGTGCCATTTGGGGACCCACCGGGACCGGAGACGACATCCCCCGGCCTATCGGACTCATGTCGGGTGGGCTGCCCGCGACCCTGAAGAACCTGCACGAGTTGAACCCGGATCCTGCGTTGCGAGGATAGGTTTGCACCGCCTGGGGCCTTAGATTACGGGGAGTTTCGACGAAAAAACGACCCGAATCGGAGGCACCCAGACGGTGCGACATCATCATACCGGACGCAGGGCTCATGTGCA
>JAJEBR010000049.1 GCA_022822445.1 Gemmatimonadota bacterium
TGTTCACCGGATCGGCGGGGCAGGGCGAGAGCAACATCCGGCGGTGGATCATCGAGAACGACTGGCTGGAGGCCATCGTCGCGCTTCCGCTCAACATGTTCTACAACACCGGCATCGCCACCTACGTCTGGGTGCTCACGAACCGCAAGCCCGAGCACCGGCAGGGGAAGGTGCAGCTGATCGACGCGACGAAGTGGTTCCGTCCACTCAGAAAGAACCTGGGGAAGAAGAACTGCGAACTCGGACCGGAGGACATCGAGCGGATCTGCCGGACGTTCCTGGATTTCGAGGAGACGGAGGAGAGCAAGATCTTCGAGAACGAGGCGTTCGGGTACTGGAAGGTGACGGTCGAGCGGCCGCTGCGGCTGAAGGTGGATCTGTCACCCGAGCGGTGCGACGAGTTTTTCGACGCCTGCGTGGAAGCGGACGAGGTGGCGCTAGGCGACGGGGTTCACGCGGCGGCCGAACGGATGGGCGCGGGACCGCACCTCGACTTCAACCGGTTCCTGGCCGCACTCAAGGCCGACATGTCCGGTCGTCGCGCGAAGCTCACGGCCAAGCGCAAGAAGCTGTTGCAGACCGCGCTGGCCGAGCGGGACGAGACGGCGGAGCCGGTCATCAAGAGGGTTCACCGTCGAGGAACCGCACCCGACCCGATCCGAGGGCTGTTCGAGTCTGGTGAAGGCGCCAATCCTAGCGTCGTCGAGTACGAACCTGACACGGTGCTCAGGGACACCGAGCAGATCCCGCTTCAGGAAGGGGGCGGGATCGAGGGGTTCCTGCGGCGCGAAGTGCTCCCCTACGCCGCGGACGCATGGTACGTCGCCAGGAGCGTGAAGATCGGCTACGAGATCAGCTTCAACCGGTACTTCCACAAGCCCGAACCGATGCGGACGCTTGACGAGATCGGGGACGACATTCTGGCGGCCGAGCGGGAGACAGAGGGGTTGCTGCTTGAGATCCTGGGGCGGGCGGGATGAGCGCCAACGGACTCCGGCGCTATCCGGCTTACAAGGATCCCGGCGTGGAATGGCTGGGCGAGGTGCCGGAACATTGGGAGGTGCGGCGGCTTGGAGCCACAACTGAACGCTTGGTCGCTGGCACTTGGGGTAGTGACCCGACGGGGCTTGACGACATCGTTTGTGTTCGTGTCGCAGATTTCGACCGACAGCGTTGGGGCGTCGATCTCCGGGAGCCTACGTTGCGATCGGTGCCCCTCGGGGAGCGCCAGGGACGCCTACTGGCGGCAGGCGACTTGCTATTGGAGAAATCGGGCGGTGGCGATTTGCAGCCAGTCGGTGCGGTGGTCCACTTCGATCATGACCAGGCAGCGGTCGCGTCCAACTTCATCGGGCGAATGCGAGTCCGCAAGCAGAACAGCGCACGATACGTTCTGTACCTGAATTCGGTTCTCTATGCCCTTCGCATCACGGTGCGGTCCATCAAGCAGACTACCGGGATCCAGAATCTCGATGTGGGTGCTTACCTCGGCGAGTCTGTCCCCCTCCCACCACTCACCGAGCAAGCCGCCATCGCCCGTTTCCTCGACGCCGCCGACCGCCGCATCCGGCGCTACATCCGCGCGAAGGAGCGGCTGATCGAGCTATTGAAGGAGCGGAAGCGGGCGCTGATCCACGAGGCGGTCACGGGCCGGATCGATGTCCGCACCGGCCAGCCCTATCCGGCCTACAAGGACTCCGGCGTCGAATCGATCGGGAAGGTGCCGGCGCATTGGGAGGTGCGGCGGCTCAGTACCGTCGCTGTCCCCAAGTCAGTCAGGGCACGGCACCAACATCGTGAGTTGTTGTCGGTCTATTTGAATCAAGGAGTCATACGATTCGCGGATGCGCCGGAAAGGAGGGCCAATCCAACGAGCCTCGACTTATCGCAATACCAATCGGTGGATCCGGGCGATTTGGTCCTCAATAATCAGCAGGCTTGGCGCGGCTCGGTCGGCGTTTCCTGCTTGGCCGGAATCGTCAGTCCTGCGTACTTGGTGCTCTCCCTGACACAGCGGATGCAGTCACGCTTCGCTGACCTACTCTTCCGCGACCATGCCATGGTAGCGCAGTATGTCGTGTCATCCCGGGGGGTCGGGTCAATCCAACGGAACATTTACTGGCCGCATCTCAAGGGGATTGCAATCCCCCTCCCTTCCCTCCCCGAGCAGCGCGCCATCGCCCGTTTCCTCGACACCGCCAACCGCCGCATCCGGCGCTACATCTCCGCCACCCAACGCCAGATCGCCCTCCTCAAAGAGTATCGCACCCGACTGATCGCGGATGTCGTGACGGGCAAACTCGACGTGCGCGAGGCGGCGGCGGATCTTCCAGAAACCGACCCGCTCGCAACGAACCGCGACCGGGCCGACACCATCCCCACCGGATCCAACCCACACCCGACCGAACACGACGTGACGAAGGAGGCCTACGCATGACGGATTGGAACACATGCCCGGCGGTGGAACGCAACCCCCGCAAGATCAGCGGGGCCTGGGCCTTCACGGGCACGAGGGTGCCGGTGTACGCCCTGTTCGAGAACTTGGAGAGCGGCGCGACCGTGGAGCAGTTCCTGGAGTGGTTTCCAGAGGTCAAGGAGTGGCAGGTGACGGCGGTGCTCAACCACGAGACGGAATACTTCAAGACGCCCGCCTGACCGTGAAGATTCTGTTCGACCACGGGACCCCGGCGCCGCTTCGCCGCCATCTTCCGGGACATTCCGTGGACCGGTCGGCGGAGAGGGGCTGGGAGTGGCTTGAGAACGGCGAACTGATCCAGCGGGCCGAGGAGGACGGCTACGAGGTCATCGTGACGACGGACCAGAGCATGCGGTACCAGCAGAATCTCGCCGGGAGGCGATTGGCAATCGTGGTTCTCATGGCCACCGCATGGCCCAGGGTGCGGCCCCGGACGGCTGCCATCCGGGCAGCCATCGAAGAGGTGCGTCCTGGAGAACTCAGGGAAGTGCCGATCCCGCGTCGCGGGTGACCCCATGACCACGGACACGACCGAACGCGGCCTTGAACGCCTGATCTGCGAGGCGCTGACCGGTGATCCGTGCGAGCCGCCGTCGAGCGGCACAGTCGGCGAGCCCAACCCCGGATACGGCGGCGTCGGCTGGTCTCCCGGCAACGGTCACGACTACGACCGCGAGTACTGCGTGGACTTGGTCCAACTGCGGGCGTTCCTGGAGGCCACGCAACCCGAGTCCGCCGCCGCCCTCCGGCTCGCGGAGGACTGCCCGACGCGGCGCAAGCTCCTGGCCCGGCTTCAAGGCGAGATCAACAGGCGGGGCACCATCGACATGCTTCGGGGCGGCGTCAAGCACGGCCCCCACCATTTGGAGTTCTTCCACGGCACCCCGTCGCCCGGGAACGAGACGGCCCGGCGGCTGTTCGAGCTGAACCGCTTCACGGTCACCCGCCAGCTACGCTACAGCCGGGACGAGACCCAGCGTTCGCTCGACATCGCACTGTTCATCAACGGCCTTCCGGTCTTCACCTTCGAGCTGAAAAACAACCTCACGAAGCAGACGGTCCACGACGCCATCCGGCAGTACGAGAGGGAC
>JAJEBR010000059.1 GCA_022822445.1 Gemmatimonadota bacterium
GGTGGTAGGCGAACACGGAGTCTGGCCCATTGTCGTAAGGAATCACGACATATGCCCTGTCGGCGGTACAGGCGAGCTGGGTCCCAAACAGCCTCAGGCCGATCATGCGGGCATCAGGAGCATTCTCCACGTCTAGGGTTCGGCCCCGAGCCCGGACAGGCCCAACGGACTCATCCGTGCCGTCAGAACCACGCCTGACCACTCCCCCTTGGGTCGGAACCGCCGGGACCCCACCGAGGTTGCAGACCGACTTGCTCGCCGGTGTCACCGGGGTCCACGAGAACATGGGCGTACCAGCCTGATCGTACCCAACAACCCTCCTGTAGCCGGACACGAAGAGGCCACCATCTGGAGCAATGGCGAGGCCAGTACGGCCTTCCGTGAACTCATTGGGGCCATCGCCCTTTGGTGTCGAGATGGTCCTGAGCCATTCTCCCGTCTCAAGGGAGAAGGCCATGACTCCATCCGGTTCCTCGTTGTCCTTGACGTAGAGGATGCCACGGTCCCAATCAACAGCCATGATGTGGGAGCCCATGGAACGCAACTCGTCGTCAATGATGGTCCGACCGGTCTCGAAGTCGATCTCTAGTATCTGCTGTGCACCCGACGGGAGAGGCAAGAGAGCAACGAACCCCGCGGCCCAACAGAGGAATCGGGTTGTCACGACGAGCCTCCTCCTAAATCGGGTCGTATTCCCCACACCTGCCGTAGTCGCAGGTAGTCTCCACCGAAATGCTGCCATCGTCTCCGAAGACGATGTCGATGTTGACACCCTCGAGGGAGCAAACCTGGACGTCGTAATCCCCGTTTGGGTAGATCGTGATCTTGATGAGCGTGCCAGCGCACGTCTCGGTCATGGCAGCGGTGCCTTCCTTGCACTCCTCTACCACCGGGACGTTTAGTGTTAGTGTCTCAACAGCGGTTGCCGAGACGACCGGAGGCGTCGCGGTCGCGAATGTCAACGCGGCGACCACGGTGAGAGCGAACAGCTTCTTCATTGGAACCATCTCCATCCGCAAGTGAATCGCTACCCTCACTCGGGGCGGCGTTAGGGACACGATGGCGGCTGTTCACAGATCTGTCAAGACTTACCCCCGGTTCCTCTTCGTTGTCCATTCCGCTTGCTGAGCCCGGACCCCGACGATCTGGCAGCGCTCCCGCATAGTCGGGAGTCCAACCGCCTGATGCGGCTCCAGATCCGTCGGCAGAAAGGCCCGTGCTGAATCTCTGGCTTCCGCCCGAGGCCGCCGATCCCCCTCACGATTACCTATGGAACAGTGGGAGGAGTCTGCTCAGACCACCGGGGGGTGGCTGGCCCAGGTCAATGACATCCGCCTTGCGCCCGACGGCTCGGGCCTATGGTCCTCGCAATGGTGCCCAAGGAGAGGTTCGTCGAACAGAGCCTCGACGAGTTCCGCGACGAGGGTCATGGCCAACCGGTACGCACCGGAGCAGGTTGCCGACGCCTACCTCTGACACGGGATCTGCGATTCGGAGCGGAGTGGCGGAGGTTACGCGACGCCAGAGCGTTTGGCCACGAAACAGCGCGCACCGGGAGTCCCGCCAATCAAGCTCGGTTGTTCCCGCTCTCCCGGCTCGGTCAAGCTTAATCTCGTTTGACGGCAGGAAACGCAGATCGTGCAGTCCTGATTGACTTTACGTGACTTCCTGCCGTAATTCGGGCTTCAGGTGCTCTGCCGGGCTGGCAAGGCGCGACGAGAGGTGAATAGCAGGGCTATTCGCCCGAGGAGCAACGCAGAGCGGCGCTCACAAGACGAAAATGTAAAGAAGACATGACATTTTGTAATGTAGATACGACAGTGCGGCTCGGCGAGCGCAGCGATCCAGCGCGGATGCATCGGTGCTCGAACAGCCGAGAAATTTCCGGGACGGGACACTGCCACTCCTCCTTGCACCTCCGCACCGCCCGCTCTCGGGTTTCGGCGGGCCTGCCGGTTCAACACCTGGATGCGCAGGGGAGCCACGGGCGACTCAGGGGGCCTGGGCGGCGCGGTACACGGCGTCCAGCACGCCGTTCACGAAGCGCGGCGATTCGCTCCCGCCGTAACGCTCCGCCAGCCGGACCGACTCCTGGATGGCCACCCGTCCCGGCAGGTCGGGGAGGAAGAGAATCTCGGTGGCTCCGAGGCGGAGAATCCCCCGGTCCATGACCGACAGGCGGTCGAGTCGCCAGTTGTCCAGGCAGGATGCGATGACTTCCTCCACCCTCCTCCGGTTCTCGCCGAAGGCCCGGACCAGCCGCTCCAGGTACCCGATCCGGCCGGACGCCACCAGCCGCTGCTCCAGAGTCTCCGCCAGTGCCTGTTGCAGGGTGAGGTGTCCTCCCTCGGTCTCCCAGCGGTAGTGGACCTGAAGAAACCAGGCACGCGACCGGGTGCGGTGCCTTCGCTCCTGGGGGTCGAGCGTCTCTCTCAAGACTACCGATCGTCTCCGTGTGACTCGTAGAGGGCAAGCATCTCAAGGGCGGCTTCCGCAAACTCGGCTCCCTTGTTGGGGCCGCCGGGGTCCGCCCGCGCGATCGCCTGTTCGGCGTCGTCCGTGGTGAGCACGCCGAAGACGATCGGGATGTCGGCCATCAGCGCCACCCGCCCGAGCCCGTCGCTGGCGTGGCCCGCCACGTAGTCGAAATGGGCCGTCTCGCCCCGGATCACGCAACCGATCGCGATGACGACATCGTAGCGGTCGCTGTCCGCGATCAGCCGCGCGGCCTGGGGAAGATCCCAGGCGCCAGGGACGTAAAGCGCCGTGATCGATTGGTCGTCCACACCGGCGGCGCGCAGACGCTCCCTTGCGCCCCCTTCCAGTTGCCCGGTCACCAGGCTGTTGAAACGGGCGACGAGGAGCGCCACCCGGGGGCTGTCGTCCCGCGTTGATGTCGTCATGCCCGCACCTTCGCAACTTCGGCTTCGCCCACGGCCTCTTCCCCTGGCCCACTGTTCATCCGCACTCCCGCGAACGGCTCCCGTCCGGTAACCTGGAGCGCATAGCCGTCCAGCCCGACGATGTGCCGGTGGCTGTTCGTCAGCAGTCTGATGGATTGGAGCCCGATGTCGAGAAGGATTTGTGCCCCGACTCCGTAGTCCTTAAGGACCTGTCCCGATCCCAGGGACGGTTCCGGCTCCGGCGGCATCGTCGTTACCTGATCCTGCGAGCCCGCCTGCCGCAACCGTTCCAGGAGCCGGTCGCCGGCCCGGTCCTGGTGAATGTAGACGATCACACCCTCGCCTTCCGCCCGGATGCGCTGCATGGCCCCCGCGAGGAGGTTGCCGTCCGGCTCATCCAGTGAAGCGAAGGTCTCGCCCAGCGGGTTCTGTGCGTGCATGCGAACCAGTACGTCCGGCTTCTCCGCAACGTCGCCCCGGACCAGGGCGAGGTGGACGCGGTCGTCGATTTCGGTCCGGTATCCGATCACGCGAAAGTCGCCCCAGGCGGTCCGCAGCTCCGACTCCACCACACGGGTGACGAGGCGTTCCCGCGCCAGCCGGTAGGCGACCAGCTGCTCCACGGTGATGAACCGGAGATCGTGGTGCGCCGCCATCCGCTCCAGCTCCGCCCGGCGCGCCATGGTGCCGTCCTCGTTGAGGATCTCGCAGATCACCCCTGCGGGCGTGAGGCCCGCCAGCCGCGCGAGGTCGACCGCCGCTTCCGTCTGGCCGACGCGCCTGAGCACGCCGCCGTTGCGCGCGCGGAGCGGGAAGATGTGCCCGGGCCGTCGCAGATCCTCCGGGGTCGTGGCAGGATCCGCGAGCACCTGAACCGTGCGGGCGCGGTCATGGGCGGAGATTCCGGTGGTGACGCCGAAACGGCGGTGTGCGTCTACCGAGACCGTGAAGGCCGTCCCCTGCGGGTCGGTGTTGCGGTCGGTCATGAGCGGCAGTTCGAGGGCGTCCGCACGCTCCGGTGTCAGCGAAACGCAGATCAGTCCCCGGCCGAATTTGGTCATGAAGTTGACCAGGTCCGGCGTGATCCGGTCTGCGGCGCAGACCAGGTCGCCCTCGTTCTCGCGATCCTCGTCGTCTGCCACGATCACCAGCCTGCCGGCAGCGATCTCGCGGATGGCCGAGGGTACGGAATCAAACTGCACGGGTGCGGGTCTCCATGATGCGCTTCACGTACTTGCCGACGAGGTCGGCCTCCACGTTGACCCGGTCCCCGGGCGCCAGCGAGGAGAAGTTGGTATTCTCCCACGAATACGGGATCAGCGCCACCTGGCAGACCTCGCCCTCCATCAGACCGTTGACCGTGAGGCTGACCCCGTTGAGCGCGATCGAGCCGCAGGGCACCGTCCCGCGGAAGACCTCCGCCGGCAGCTGAAAGTCGAGAAGCCGCGTGGCGCCGGTCCGCTCCAGACGGATGAGCCTGGCACGTCCATCGACGTGGCCCTGCACCAGGTGGCCATCCATCCGATCGCCGGCGCGCACGGCGCGCTCGAGGTTGACCCGCGTACCCGCCCGGTATTCCGGTGCGATCGTACGTTCGAGCGTGGAGGCCCCCGCGTCCACGGTGAAGGTGGTGGTGTCGAGGTCGCGGACGGTCAGGCAGGCGCCATCCACGGCGACGGACTGCCCGGGCGACAGCTCGTGGGAGAACGGCGCCGCGATAACGACCGCGCGGCCCTCCCTGCCACCGGCTACCGAGACGACCTCGCCCACGGATTCGATGATTCCGGCAAACAAGGCGTCAGGCGCTCCGGTCGAGGACGATGAGGGTGTCGTTACCGAATCTCACCGGGTCGGCGCAGCTGTGCCACCCCTCCGCGCGGGACCGCGATTCTCCGGTGTGGACCGGGTCGCGGGTCCGCCGTGCGGGGTGGGCGGCCGCGGCTTCCGGTCCGCTGTCCGCGGCATCGAGGGGGAACGCCGGCACCCCGCCGCGGCCAATGAAGACGGGCGCGACGAAGAGGTAGATGCGATCCACGAGCCGGGCGGAGAGGAGCGAGGCGGCGAGGCGGCCACCGCCCTCGCAGAGGACGCGGGTCACGCCCCGCTCGTGCAGGCTGGCGAGCAGGGTGCGGAGATCGAGGCCGTGTGGGGTGGCGGGAACCGCGAGGACATCCGCGAGTGCGCCAAGGCGCTGCTGGAGCGCAGCCGCCCGCTCGCTGGAGGTGGCGACGATTCCCGTCGCGCCCGTGGCCTCCCCAAGCGCCCGCAGCTCCGCTGTCGCCCGGCCCTGCCGGTCGAGAAGCACGGGAACCGGCGCCACGCGCGGCGTGATCGATCCCCTCACGGTAAGCCGGGGGTCATCGGCTTCCCAGGTCCTTCTCCCAACGAGGATTGCGTCGAATCCCGCCCGCAGACGGTGCACCTCCCGGCGCGACTCCGGCCCGGTCAGCCAGACGCGGCGGCCCCCGGCCGGGGCGATCCGGCCGTCGAAGCTGACGGCCAGCTTGAGGGCGACGCAGGGTCTCGCGCTGTCAGGGTCGTGGAAGAAGAAGGGATTCTCCGCGCGCCATTCCTCCCGTCGTCCGAAGGGACCGTCCACGATCACACCCCTCTTGCGCAGCAACTCTCCCCCACCACCCGCTTCGGCACCCGGGTCCGCCGCCCAGAAGACCACCCGCGCTACCCCGGCCGCGTGCACGGCCTCCGTGCAGGGCGGAGTTCTCCCGTGGTGGCGGCAGGGTTCCAGACTGGTGTAGAGGGTCGCCCCCCGGGCATCGCCCGCCACCGAAAGCGCGGCCACCTCGGCGTGAGCCCCGCCCAGCACTTCGTGGTGGCCTTCGCCCAACACCACGCCATCCCGAACGACGACCGCCCCCACCATCGGGTTGGGGTGCACGCGACCCCACCCCGCACGGCCCAGCTCGATCGCGCGCGCCAGGTGGCGGTGATCCTCCTCGCTCAACCCGCTCTCTCCGACGCCACTCTCCAGCGAGGGGATCAAAGTGTGATCCGGAATGCCGTGAACAGGTACCAGGTCAGGCCGGAGGGATCGTAAATGCCGGCGCGTTCCGAAAACGGATCCGGGACGCCATCGGCAACGCCGAGTTCCGCCGATACCTGCGAAATGACGAAGTTGAACCACCCGCTCAGGAAGTAGATCATGCGTTCCGACGCCACATGGCCGGTAACCGAACCGGGATCGGTCGCTCCCCTCGGGACGGACAGCCGCGTGTCGCCCGCATACCTGTCCCATCCCACTCCCCCCATGAGCCCCAACGCGAACCAGTTCTTGCCAGCGACGGCTCGCAGCGAGGACACGGTCAACTCCGTGTCGGCCTCGGCCGCAGTGCCGGCGCCGATCGACCCGGCCCTTATCGAACCGTGCCAGCGGCGCGTGGCGGAAACCGAAACGCCGGGCACCGTGAAAGACTCGCGGAGGAGCCCGACCCGCGCCCCCAGCCCCAGACCGGAACTCGAGCCATCGACTCCCGCGCCGTGCGGAAGCCGCACCCGCGAGTATGAACCGATCAGGTCGACGGCGAGTACGCCTCCAATCGTCGGCCCCAACCTGAATCCGTCCATGACTCCGGCGGCAAGGTCCACCCGCAATCCCGCCAGTGCCAGCGTCTCCCGGCCCTCAAGCCCCGCCGCGGTCGCCGATGAAACCGGCGGCACCCTCACCCCGAGCACCCCTCCCGACACCGTCAGGCCCAGGCGCGGCATCGAACCCAGCCGACGTCCCAGCGTGCTCGCGTTGCCCGGGATGTCACTGCCCAGGACGCCCAGAAGGCCCACCCCCTGTTGCAGCGACATGGCCGCCAGGCCCACCTCCCGGCATGGCGATTCCGAATCCGGATTGCCCGCCGTACACCGCTCCACCAGCTCCGTCAGTCCCCGGAGATCGGACCGGCCAAGGGGAATCGTTTCCTGGGCAGCGGTACTCGCCGACCCCAGGATCCCCACCCCCCGCCCCAGCCCCCCGAACGGCAAGGCGAAGAGCGCGGCCCCCACCGCCACGGACACCGTCCACCTCCTCAGGCCCGCCACACACCCCCCCACCCCCCACCACCCCCCGGCCCTGCACGCCCTCACGCGCTCCACCACCTCGGTCCACCCCCTCAAGCTGCACGCCCTCACGCGCTCCACCACCTCATTCCACCCCCTCAAGCTGCACGCCCGCCCCCCGCACCACCTCCCCCAGCGCCCAGCCGTCACCGCCCAGCGCGGCCAGCACCGCCCCCTCCCGCTCCGGCGCGACCACCAGAATCATCCCGACGCCCATGTTGAACACGCGGTACATCTCGCGCGCCGCGACCCCTCCAGCATCACCGAGCTGCCGGAAGACATTCTCCGGGGTCCACGTCGCGCAGTCGACGCGCGCGCCCAGTCCCTCCGGGAGCACCCGGGGCAGATTCCCTTCGATCCCGCCGCCGGTCACGTGCGCCATCGCGCTCACCGCACCCTCCTCCAGCAGCGGCCAAACCGTCTCCAGGTACGATCTGTGCACCCGCAGCAGCACTTCGGCGGCCGTCGCGGACTCTCCCGGGAACGGGTCGCCGACGGTCAGCCCCATCCGCTCGAAGACGATCGTGCGGGCGAGGGTGAAGCCGTTGGTGTGCAGCCCCGACGAAGGGAGCGCGACCAGGCGGTCCCCGGCCCGCACCGTCGACCCGTCGAGGATGCGGCTCCGCTCGACCACGCCCACCACGAAGCCCGCGAGATCATACTCGCCAGCGCCGTAGAAGTCCGGCATCTGCGCCGTCTCGCCGCCCAGCAGCGCGCAGGAATTCTCGCTGCAGCCGCGGGCCACCCCGCCGACGACCGCCGAAACCACCCCCTCGTCCAGGTCGCCCGTGGCCAGGTAGTCGAGGAAAAAAAGGGGCCGCGCGCCCTGCACCAGGATGTCGTTCACGCAGTGGTTGACCAGGTCCTGGCCCACCGTGCCGTGACGGCCGCTCGCGAAGGCGACCTTGAGCTTGGTGCCGACCCCGTCCGCGCTCGCGACCAGGACGGGCTCGGCCATCCCGCCGGGAACCGCGTAGAGCCCGCCGAAGGCGCCAAGCCCCGACAGCGTGTTCTCGTCCCCCACGGCGTCGAGCAGCGGGGCGAGCGAGCGCTTGGCCCGTTCGGCGGCGTCCAGGTCCACGCCCGCGCCCTTGTAGGTCAGTGATTCGTTCATGCCTGTCCGATCATTCCTGTCCGCCTGTCCACATCTCCGCCTGTCCGCCGACGCCGGCCCGCCTTCGGGCACCCGCGATGAGCGCGGCTCGCGATGCCACGTCCTCCCGAGACAGTCCCCTGAAGCGTTCGATGGAAAACGCTTCGACCGCGTAGGACCCCGTCGCGGCGCCGTGCGCTAACGCACCCGCCATTTCATCGCGCCCCCAGGACCTCCGGCCAGCCAGAAAACCCAGGAAGCCGCCTGCGAAGGCATCCCCCGCCCCGGTTGGATCCACCACACGGCCAACCGGATGCCCCGGACAGTGGAGCGTCCAGCCGGAGCCGAAGAGCACCGCGCCGTCTTCGCCCCGCTTCACGACGACCAAAGCCGGTCCCCGATCCC
Organism: Gemmatimonadota bacterium; assembly: GCA_022822445.1. Taxonomy (GTDB): domain Bacteria; phylum Gemmatimonadota; class Gemmatimonadetes; order Longimicrobiales; family Gaopeijiaceae; genus Bin94. The sequence continues at coordinate 8,467 of JAJEBR010000059.1, forward strand.
GGATCCACCGGGCCGCCCGGCCGAGGTCCGCCCCCCCGGCGAGCTGCATCGCTTCCTCGTCGTTGACGAACAGCACGTCGAGCCGGGCCAGTACCGCGAGGAGCGCCTCCCTTGCACCGTCGATCCAATAGTTCATCGTGTCGGCCGCCACCAGACCCGGCGAGCGCACCTGATCGAGCACCCGCAGCTGCAGCACCGGGTCGATGTTGCCCAGAAACACCAGGGGGGAGTCCCTCCAGGCCGACGGGACCAACGGATCGAAGGAGGCGAAGACACCCAGCCGCGTGACCAGCGTCTCGCGCCGGCGGAACCCCTCGTGATAGCGTCCCGCCCAGAAGAAGCTCTCGCCGGGAAGCTGTACCACACCCCCCAGATCCACGCCCCGCGCTTCGAGAAAGCCCAGTTCGCCGAGCGGGTAGTCGTCTCCGACCACCGCCACCACGCGCACGCCCGTGTACAGGGACGCGGCCGCACAGAAGAAGACCGCGGACCCGCCGATGACCTCCTCCGCGCCCCCGTGCGGGGTCTCGACCGAATCGAGCGCCACGCTCCCGATCGCGAGGATGGGCGCGGGGCGGCGGGTCGCATCCGGGGCCGTCGGGGTCATCGGCGCCGGTCAGTCATCGCGCACCATCCGCTCCGGCGCCGCCAGGCCGAGCACGGTCAGCCCGTTGTCCAACACGATCCGGGCCGCCCCGGCGAGCCCCAGCCGGGCGGCGCGCAGGCCGGGATCCTCCACAAGCGTGCTGAGCTCGGGATTGCGGGTCGGGTGGCTGGTCTGATACCAGGAGTTCACCATCCCGGCGGTCTTCTCCAGGTAGTCGCATACCAGGTGGGGGGCCCGCCCGGCCGCGGCGCGGCGCAGGAGGGCCGGAAACTCGGCCAGCTGCTTGACCACCTCCCGCTCGGACGGGTCGGTGAGCAGGGAGGTGTCGGCGTTCATCAGGGTGTCGTGGTCGGCGACCCACCCCCTCTCGTCGGCCAGCTTGAAGAGCCGGCACAGCCGGGCGTGCGCGTACTGCACCTTGTAGACCGGATTGCGGTCCGACTGGTCGAGCGCCAGATCGAGGTCGAAGGTGAGGTGGGCCTCCGGCCGGCGCATGAGGAAGAAGTACCGGGCAACGTCGGCGCCGACCTCCGCGACCAGGTCGGCCAGCGTGGTGTAGGAGCCCGCGCGCTTGGAGAAGCGGACCTCCTCTCCGCCGTGCTCCACCGTCACCATCTGGTGCAGCACGTACTCGGGGTAGCCGGACGGCCGGTCGAGCGCCTGCAGGCCGGCCCGCACCCGGTCCACGGTGCTGTGGTGATCGGATCCCTGCACATTGATCACGTCGTGGAAGCCTCGCTCCCACTTGGTCATGTGATAGGCGACGTCCGGCAGGAAATACGTTGGCGATCCGTCGCTCTTCACCATCACCCTGTCCTTCTGATCGCCGAAGGCGGAAGTGCGCAGCCAAAGCGCGCCGTCCTCCCGGTAGGTCAGGCCGGTCTCGCGCAGCTTGCTTATGGTGCTGGAGACGAGCCCCTCCGAATACAGCCGGGTCTCCGGGTAGTACTCGTCGAAGCGCACATTGAAGGCCGCCAGATCCCGCTCCTGTTCACTCCGCAGCAGCGCCACCGCGTAGCGCCGCATCGCCTCCAGCGCGATGTCGCCGTCGTCGTCCTCATACCGCCGCCCGTCCTTTTCAATCAGCGCTGCGGCAATTTCGGAAACGTATTCACCCTGGTAGCCGTCCTCGGGGACGGCAACATCGTGCCCGAGCAGCTGCAGGTAGCGCGCCCGCACGCTGACCGACAGTCGACGAATCTGGCCACCCGCGTCGTTGAAGTAGAACTCCCGGTGAACCGTCCAGCCCGACCACTCCAGCAACGACGCGATTGCGTCCCCCAGCGCCGCCTGGCGGCCATGCCCCAGATGCAGCGGCCCGGTGGGATTGGCGGACACGAACTCCACCATTACGCGCTGTCCCCCTCCGTCCTCGTTGCGCCCGTAGCGCACGCCGCGGCCAAGGATCGCCTGCACCGTGCCACCCACGGCTCCCGCCTCGAGGAAGAAGTTGAGGAAACCCGGTCCGGCAATCTCGATGCGCTCGACACCCTCGATACCGGTCAGCCGCGCTTTCAGGTCACCCGCGATCTCCCGGGGAGGGCGGCCCAGCCGACCGGCCAGCGCCATCGCGACGTTCGTGGCCAGATCGCCGTGGCTCGTGTCCCGCGGACGATCGAGGCGGAAGCGCGCACTCCCGGCGCCTAGCGCGACGGTGGCCTCCCGCAACGCTTCGGAGATGCGTTCGGTCAGCATCAATCGGCCGCCTTCGCCGCCGGTTCGGGGGTATCTCCGGAGGTGTCCGATGCCTTCCCGGCCTCCCCTGGCCCGTCCCCTCCACTGCTCCCGTCCCTTCCGCCCTCCTTGCCGCCCCGGGCCGCTCCCGCCTCCTCCCGCGCGCGCTCCCGGTACGACTCCGAACGATGGTCCGTGATGTAGAAGCCTTCGCCCTTGAAGAGCAGGCCCGCCCCTCCGGAGATGAGCCGCCGGGCGGCATGCCCGCACTCCGGGCAGGGGGCCACCGGTTCGTCGCTCATCCTCTGGAAGACCTCGAAGTCCCGGCCGCACTCGCGGCATCTATACTCGTAGGTTGGCATGGGTCAAGATAACACGATGGACGAAGGCTCCCGTGCCCCCTCGCGAACCCTGCCGCTCCCATTCATTCCCGCTCAAGCCGGTGTCCTGTCGCACGCGTCCTCACGCGGGGTCGCTGTACGTCCCCCACGCGGCCCTCAGGGCGTCGCTGACCTCGCCGAGCGTCGCACCGCCCTTCACGCAGTCGATCATCGGTGGCAGGAGGTTCCCCTCGCCGCGCGCAGCGTCCCGAAGCCCGGCGAGGCGGCGTTCTGCACGCTCCCCGTCCCTGGCCGACCGAAAGGCCGCGAGCGCCGCAATCTGGCGTGCCTCCAGCCGGCGGAAGTCGGGACCGGCGGGCGGCTCATTATGCTCATCGGTGACGTGACGGTTCACGCCGACGACGGCCCGCGTACCGGCCTCCACCTCGAGCTGGTGCCGATAGGCCTCGCGGTGGATCTCGTCGCCCATGAACCCGATGGCCCGCGACGCGCCACCGAGCCCCTCGATCCGCTCCATGAGGGCCAGTGCCCCAGCCTCGACACGGTGGGTCAGATGCTCGACGAGGAAGGATCCCCCCAGCGGGTCGGCCCACTCCGCGACGCACGATTCGTCGGCCAGGATCTGCTGGGTGCGGAGCGCGAGTTCCGCCGCCTCCGCGGTGGGGAGCGCCAGCGCCTCGTCGTAGCCGTTGGTGTGAAGCGACTGGGTGCCGCCCAGCACGCCGGCAAGCGCCTGGATGGTCACCCGCACCACGTTGTTCAGGGGCTGCTGGGCGGTGAGCGTCGATCCCCCGGTCTGGGTGTGGAAGCGCAGGCGGCAGGAGCGGTCGGAGGCGCCGAAGCGCTCCCGCATGACGCGCGCCCAGATGCGCCGGGCCGCGCGGAACTTGGCGACTTCCTCGAGGAGGTCGTTGTGGGCCGCGAAGAAGAACGAGATGCGCGGGGCGAAGTCCTCCAGCGCGATCCCCCGGGCGAGCGCCTGGCGAACGTACTCGATCCCGTTCGCCAGCGTGAAGGCAACCTCCTGCGCGGCCGTCGAGCCGGCTTCGCGGATATGGTAGCCGGAGACGGAGATGGTGTTCCACCGCGGGAGTTCGCGCGCACAGAAGGCCATCAGGTCGCTTACCAGCCGCAGCGAGGGCTCGACGGGATAGATGTAGGTGCCGCGCGCGATGTACTCCTTCAGGATGTCGTTCTGGACGGTGCCGCGCAGTTCGCCGCGCGCCACGCCGGTCTCGTCGGCCAAGGCGGTGTAGAGCGCAAGGAGGATGGGCGCAGTCGCATTGATCGTCATCGAGCAGGAGATCGCGCCCAGGTCGATGTCCCGCAGCAGGGCGCGCATGTCGTCGATAGTGTCGATGGCGACACCCACCCGCCCCACCTCCCCGGCGGCCATGGCCGCATCGGAGTCGAAGCCCATCTGGGTGGGAAGGTCGAAGGCGACCGAGAGGCCGGTCGTCCCCCGGCCCAGCAGGAAGTGGTAGCGCCGGTTGGTCTCCTCCGCGGTTCCGAAGCCGGCGTACTGGCGCATCGTCCACCGGCGGCCCCGGTACATGGTGCGGTAGACGCCGCGGGTGAACGGAAAGCTCCCCGGTTCGCCGAGTTCGGCCTCGATGTCGAAGCCCTCCGGCAGCGTGTTGAAGGCGGCTGGAGCGTCGTCCCGGTCCGTCACGATCCCCCCACCTCCTCGAATTCGGCGAGCATCTGCCCCTTCTCCACCGCATCTCCCGGCGAAACCGGGATCCGTGCGACCCTCGCGGCCGCCGTCGCACGCAGTTCGTTCTCCATCTTCATGGCCTCGACGATCAGGATTGCCGTCCCGGGCTGCACCACATCGCCCTCGCGCGCGTCCACGCGCACCACCAGCCCCGGCATCGGGGCCCTCAGCGGCGCGATCCCCGTACCCCCCGCCGCCCCGCGCGTACGTTCCCGGATCTCCGCCTCGCGCGCCTCCAGCACCCGGACGCCCACCGTTCGCCCGTCCATGTCGATCTCCCACCGCCCGCGCCCCGCGTACCGGGCCACCAGTGGCACGGAGACCCCGTCGAGCAGCATCGACCACCCCCCACCCCGCCCCGCCTCCGCCACCGCGGCCGCGCGGCGCCGCCCCCCGATCCGGGCCGACCCGTCGGCGCCGATCACCACCTCGCGCCGCGCGCCCCCGACCTCGACCACGTACCGCACCCCCCGCTCACTCATCGCCGCTCTTCCGCCCAAGCGCGTCCCGGGTCGAACGGGCCCGCCCGCTGCCCGCCGGGACGCGGTTCCCATCCGCCCCCGCCCCCGCCCCCGCGCTGCCACGCCGACAGCGGCATCCCCGCGCGGCGGATCCTGGGCGCCGTCCGGCCCTGCCGGCGGGTGTGCTCGAGCAGCGCCGCCGCCACGGCCAGAACCTCGCCCTCGCCGCCGGAAACACCCGTCTCGAAGAGGTCCGGATGTTCCGCCAGGTAGGCGGTCGAAAGCCTGCCCGCCAGGAAGTCCGGCTCCCTCATGATCCGCCGAAGCAGGGGTGCGCTGGTCGCCACCCCGTCAATCCGCAGCTCACCGAGCGCTCGCTCCATGCGCCGGATCGCGCCGGTCCGGCGGGGCGCCCAGGTGACCAGCTTGCCGAGCAGCGGATCGTAGTGCAGCCCGATCCCGGTACCGCCGGCAATGCCGCCGTCCCAGCGCACCCCGGGCCCGCCGGGAACCACCATCTCGCCGACGGTGCCGGTCGCGGGGAGGAATCCGTCGAAGGGCGACTCGCTCGTGATCCTGCACTCGATCGCGTGGCCCCGCAGCGGGATCTTTTCCTGGCGAAGGGGCAGCGGCTCGCCCGCGGCGACGCGGAACTGCCACTCGACCAGATCGAGTCCGGTGACCATCTCCGTAACCGGGTGCTCGACCTGGAGCCGCGTGTTCATCTCGAGGAAGAAGAACTCGCCTCCCGCGTAGAGAAACTCCACCGTGCCCGCGCCGGTGTAGTCGACCGCCCGCGCCGCGCGGACCGCCGCCTCCCCCATCCGCCGCCGCTCCTCCGGCCCGAGCAGGGGTGAAGGCGCCTCCTCGACCAGCTTCTGATGCCGGCGCTGGATCGAGCACTCGCGCTCGTGCAGATGCACCGCACCCCCGTGCCGGTCGCCGAAGATCTGGATCTCGATGTGGCGCGGGCGCTCGAGAAAGCGCTCCACGTAAACGCTGCCGTCCCCGAATGCGGCCGCGGCCTCGCGCGCCGCGGCCTCGAAGGCGCTCCCGGCATCCTCTCCGCCGCGGACGACCCGCATCCCCTTCCCCCCGCCTCCCGCTACCGCCTTCAACACGACCGGAAAGCCCACCGCCTCGGCCGCCTCCCGCGCTTCCCGGGCGGACGCCAGCGGCCCGTCCGTTCCCGGCACCACCGGCACGCCCGCCGCCGCCATCCGCCGGCGCGCCTCCGTCTTGTCGCCCATCGCCCGGATCGTCGCGGCCGACGGTCCGACGAAGACGAGCCCCGCGCCCACCACCGCCTCCGCGAAATCGTCCCGCTCGGCCAGGAAGCCGTACCCGGGATGCACAGCCTCCACCCCGCTGCGCCGCGCTGCGCGAAGGAGCCTGTCCGTCGCCAGATAGCTCTCGGAGGCGCGTGCGGGGCCGATCGGATACGCCTCGTCGGCGCACAGCACATGGGGGGAGGTCCGATCCGCCTCGGAGAAGACCGCGACGGTGCGGATCCCCATCTCCTTCGCGCACCGGATCACACGGAGCGCGATCTCGCCCCGATTGGCGACGAGTACGCTTTCGATCAACGTTCTCTCAGGCGCTCCCGTGCCCGGGCGCGGAGCGGGCCGTGTGTTCGGCCGGGGCGCCCCACCGCAACCGGGGTTGGGTGCGGCTACGGCGCCTGCGGCTGTTGCGAGTTATCTAATGGTACCCACAACCGTCGCCCGCGCGCCATCTCGCCAGATCCCGAAATCGACGGCCTCGTCCTCTTCGTACGACGCCAGGATGCGCCGCATGTCCGCCACCTCGTCGACCGTGCGCCCGGCGATCGACACGACGACATCGCCCGGCCGGAGCCCCAGCGTGACGTTCTCGTCCACATCCAGGACCAGGACGCCTTCTTCCGTGCCGAAGTACGCGCCCAGCTCGGGATTGAGCTGAACCATCTCGAGCAGGTTGCCCCCCACATAGTGGAACCGGTCACGCCACCAGTCGCCCGCGTCGATCAGTCTCACGCTCGGCGTCACGCCCACGGACAGCCCCGGAAAGGCGGCGTCGGCGGTGGTCCTTTCGGCCGACCCTGCCGGGGGGATCCAGCCGATCGCGAAATCGTCGGGGCCGACCCGCAACCGCATCCTGTCCATCGCGTCGCGGAAGTGCTCCGCGATGGAGTCATAAGTGGGATCCGGTCTGTACCACAGGTTGTCGGGGTCGTAGTCCGGCAGTACCTCGGGGACGGCCGTCAACGTCAGGGTCTGGCGGCCGCGCTGCACCTGCAACTCGATGGGCTCGCCCTCCGGTACTTCCTGAATGAGCCACTCCAGGCGGGCCTGGTGATAGGAAGTTCCGTCGGGACGCTCCCTCTGATCCTCGTCCTGCAGCGGCTCGACGAGCGGATGACCGTTCGCGGACACCACGCGGTCGCCGACCCTGATCCCGGCCTTGTCCGCCGGACTGCCGGGCATCACGGAGCCCACCATGACGCCCGTCCCCGCATGCCAGGTCAGAATGCCGAGCCTCGGACGCTGTTCCGTCTGATCCGAACCGGCCGCGCCTTCCCGCTCCTCCTCCTGGGCTGCCACGGGAACGGGCCAGGTCGCCACCAACGCCAGACCCGCCACCAGCCCCACCGCCACCAGCCCCACCGCCATCAACCTCCCGCTCAGGATCTTGCTCATCGTTCTTTCCTCCACTGATTCCCGATCCATCTGTCATTCGCAACTCCCCGGCAGAGTCCGGGGTAACCGATCTTCGCCCATTGGGACGCCGTTGACGCGGCATGCGGTTGCCCGCCTCCCTCAGAGCGGCAGGTTCCCGTGCTTCCTCGGCGGGTTGGAATCCCGCTTGTCCGCGAGCATGTCCAGGGCGCTGATCAGGCGCGGGCGGGTGTCGCGCGGGTCGATCACGTCGTCCAGGTAGCCCCGGCCGGCCGCGACATAGGGGTGGGAGAACTTCTCCCGGTACTCCGCCATCCGGGCCTCGGTGGCGGCTGCCGGATCGTCGGCGGCCGCGATCTCCTTGCGGAAGAGGATCTCCACTGCGCCCTTCGGGCCCATGACGGCGATCTCGGCGGTGGGCCAGCCCAGGTTGATGTCGCCGCGAATGTGCTTCGAGTTCATGACGTCGTAGGCCCCGCCGTAGGCCTTGCGGGTGACGACGGTGACCTTGGGCACGGTCGCCTCGCAGAAGGCGTACAGCAGCTTGGCACCGTGCCGGATGATCCCCCCGTGCTCCTGCCCGACCCCCGGAAGGAACCCCGGCACGTCCTCGAAGACGACCAGCGGGATGTTGAAGGCGTCGCAAAAGCGGACGAAACGCGCCCCCTTGACCGACGCGTCGATGTCCAGGACCCCCGCAAGGACCGCCGGCTGATTGGCGACGATCCCGACCGTGTGGCCGCCGAGGTGGGCGAAACCGGTCAGAAGGTTGCGCGCAAAGCCCGCGTGGACCTCGTAGAGGACTCCGTCGTCCACGACCTCGCGGATCACGGCGGACATGTCGTAGGGACGGTTCGGGCGCTCCGGAATCAGTGCCGCCAGCTCATCCGAGCGGCGATCGTGGGGGTCGGTGCCGGGCCCCGCCGGAGGGCGCTCCGCGTTGTTCCCGGGGATATACCGGAAGAGTTCCCGGACCGCGGCCAGAGACTGCACCTCGTCGTCGTGCGCGAAATGCGCGACCCCCGAGGTCCCGGCGTGCACGTCCGCGCCGCCAAGTCCCTCCTTGTCGATCTCCTCGTGGGTGACCGTCTTCACGACGTCCGGCCCCGTGACGAACATGAAGCTCGTTCCACGGACCATGTACACCAGGTCGGTGATGGCCGGCGAGTACACCGCCCCGCCCGCGCATGGGCCCAGGATCACGCTGATCTGCGGGATCACCCCCGACGCGAGGGTATTGCGCAGGAAGATGTCCGCGTACCCGCCCAGCGCCGCCACGCCCTCCTGGATCCTGGCGCCCCCCGAATCGTTGAGCCCGATGACCGGCGCCCCGTTCCTCAGCGCCATCTCCTGAATCTTGACGATCTTCTCGGCGTGGGCCTCCCCGAGCGAGCCGCCGAAAACGGTGAAGTCCTGCGAGTAGACGTAGACCGGCCTTCCGCGGATGGTTCCGTATCCGGTGATCACGCCGTCGCCCAGCACCCTCCTGTCCGCGAGACCGAAATCGGTCGAACGGTGCGTAACGAAGCGGTCCAGCTCGACGAACGACTCGTCGTCGAGCAGCAGGTCCAGCCTCTCGCGGCCGGTAAGCTTGCCCCTGGCCCGCTGGGCTTCGAGGCGCGCTTCCCCGCCCCCCTTCAGCGACTCCCGTCCGAGGGCTTTCAGGCGCTCGATGGCATCCTTCATCGGGATCGCGCGCGCTCCCCGCCGTGATGGATGCCGGCGGTGTCGGCCGGAGGGATCAGGGCGGCGTCGAAGGGGTGGGGCCGGCCTTCGAGGATTCTCACCGGGTAGAACTCCCGCTCGATCCTGCCGTTCACATCCGAGTAGGTGCCCGTCGCGCCTCGGAATTCGTCCAGCCGTTCGAGCGACGCAACGGTCCCGCGCGAGGTGCGTACGCCGTTGCCGTACGAGGTGAGTGCCATGCGGAAGAGGTCGAAGCCGGCTGCAGGCACCGGGCTGACGAGGGTTCTGCGGAAGTGCTGCTCGTACGCCTGCACGAAGGCGGCCGCCGGGTCGAACACCGCCAGCGGGTCGGATGCGCTCACCGCGATGACGCTGTCCGTGTGCCGGCGCGCGACCGCTTCCAGCACCGGCAGCGTGGTCCAGGCCGCCGTCCCCGCCACCTGGATCTCCAGGGTGTCGAGGCCGAAGAAGGCGATCTGCGGGGCCAGCAGCTCCACGTCGGCGGGCGGGGCCGCCACGACCAGGACCTCGGGAACGACCGCCTCGACCTCCTTGAGCTCGACATCGAAGGTGGTGGTGCCCGGGTCGTATTGCATCCGTCTTCTGACCACCCCCCCTGCGTCCTGGAAGGCGTCCTGAAAGGCGTCCGCCTCCAGCCGCTCACCGGGGCTTCGGGGGTGAACGATTGCCGCCTCCCGGTAGCCGGCGCTTCGCACGGTCCTGGCCAGCGCCCGCCCCGCCCCGGGGTCGCCGGCCCCCATGCTGAAGACGCCCCTGCGCCCGAATGGGACGCGGCGGGCCGTCGGCGACAGAAACGCCACGCTGCCGGGAGCCGCCCGCACCGCCGATTCCAGGTTCACGGCGTCCAGAGGGCCGAGGATCGCCACCGCCCCGCGCGAAACCAGCGACGAGACGCCGCGCTCGCTCCCGGACGTTGTGCCCCGGCTGTCCTCGATGAGGAACTCGATCCTCCAGCCTCCCCGGCGGGCCAGCTCGGCAGCCACCTCCACACCCTCCAGGAAGAGGCGCGTGTACTCGCGGTTGGAAGGCGAGCCGGACACCGGCAGAACGGCACCGATGACCAGATCCGCCGGCATCAACTCCACCAGCCTGCCTCCGAGAATCGCGCCCGCGACCTCCTGTGCGCGTCCGTCCACCCCGGCCGTCCTCGCCATCGACGCATAGCGGCGTGCCTCATCCGGCTCGCCCGAGAGGATGTGGACGTATGCCAGCTCCGCGTAGACGAGTCCCAGCCGCGCGTCGCCCCCGAGGCGACCTGCCGACTCCTCCAACGCCTTCAATTCACCGCGCCCGAGCTGCGCCAGCGCCGTCTCCAGGCTCCGCAGTGTCCGGCTGGTCACCGCTGCCGCCGGCAATGCCAGGATGGCTGCGGCCGCATCCTCCGGTTCGCCAGGCAGGACAGGCCGCGCGACTTCGCTGGCGACTTCGGGGCCGGTCGCACCGGCCGACTCCGAGGAGGGGCCGGCGGGTTCGGGAACCGATGCGGCTCCGCTGGCCGGGGCGACGGCCCGCGCAGTCGCAAAACACCCTATGCTGGCGCCGGCGATCAACGTGCACGCGAGCACCGACATCCATGATCGCGCCGTCTTCGTGATCACCGTTCTCCCAGGCTCGATCGCCTCGTCTACAGTGTTACCCGTCTCCGGGATCGTCTTGCTCGCCCGGATCGCCGTCCTCCTCCGGATCTGCGACATCGCCGGAGTCGCTCCCATCGTCGGAGTGGGTGCCCTCGTCGGGGTCGCCCTCATTGTCGTCGTCGGAGTCGCCGTCCGCGTCGGGGGCGTCAGAGTCGCTGTCGTCTTCAGAGTCGCTGTCGTCTTCGGAGCTGTCGTCTTCAGAGTCGCTGTCGCCTCCGGAGTCGCTGTCGTCGTCGGAGTCGCTGTCGCCTCCGGAGTCGGAATCGTCTACCGTGTCGGAGTCGGAGTCGGGGGCGCCGTCTTCGGTGTCCTCGCTGGGTGCGACGGCCTCGTCGGGGTCGCTGGCCTGGGCGTGATCGCCGTCCCCGCTGTCCTCACCGGGTGCCGCCTCGGCGGCCTCACCGGGGTCGGCATCGTCGTCCTCGCCGCTCTCGGACGTGGTCTCCGCAGCCGCGCCGCGGGGGGGTGGCTTCAGAACCTCCAGGACAATGCGCCGCTCATCGGCATCCGAATTGATGACCCGCAGGGGCACACTTTCGCCGACCCGGAAGTAGTCGCTCAGCGCGTCCACCGGAACCGCCGCGTGCGACCCCGGCACGAAGCCCTCGACCCCCTCGCCCAGATCGACCACCACACCCTTGTCCTGAAGCCGGGCGACGGTCCCCTCCTGTTCGTAGCCCCTGACGAACTTCGTCACCAGGGAGGGCCAGGGATCGTCGTAGAGCTGCTTGAAGCCCAGCGAGATGCGCTTGTTCTCCGAGTCCACCGCGAGGACCATGACGTCGGCCTGCTCGCCCTTGCGCACCAACTCGGAGGGATGCTCGACGCGCTTGGTCCAGCTCATGTCGGAGACGTGGACCAGCCCATCGATGCCGGGTTCGATCTCCACGAAGGCCCCGAAGGTGGTGAGATTGCGGACCGTCCCCTTCAGGCGCGTGCCCGTGGGGTACTTCAGCGGGAGGGCCAGCCAGGGATCCTCCTCGATCTGCTTCATGCCGAGCGAGATCTTCTCTTCCTTCGGGTCCACCTTCAGGACCACCGCCTCGATCTCGTCGCCGATCGACACCAGCTTCGACGGGTGACGCACATTTCGAGTCCACGACATCTCGGAGATGTGAACGAGCCCCTCGACACCCTTCTGCAGTTCGACGAACGCACCGTAGTTCGTGATCGAGACCACGCGGCCGGCCACACGCGCACCGACCGGATAGCGGTCCTCGATATCGGTCCACGGATAGGGCAGCAACTGCTTGAGCCCCAAGGATATGCGTTCGCGGTCCCAGTCGACGTCCAGGATCTTCACATCCAGATTGCCTCCGACCTTGACCACCTCCGACGGGTGGCTGACGCGCCCCCACGACATGTCGGTGATGTGCAGGAGGCCGTCGAGCCCGCCCAGGTCGATGAAGGCGCCGAAGTCGGTAATGTTCTTCACCACGCCTTCGCGCACCTGTCCCTTGAGCAGCTCCTTCACGAGCCTTGTGCGCTTCTTCTCGCGCTCCTGCTCGAGGATGACCCGCCGCGAAACGACGATGTTCCTGCGCCGCTTGTTGAGCTTGATGATCTTGAAGTCGTAGCGGTCGCCGATCAGGTCCTCGATGTTGGGCACGCGCCGCAGTGCGATCTGCGAACCGGGGAGGAAGGCGTCCACCCCCATGATGTCCACGGTGACGCCGCCCTTGATCTTGCGGGTCAGCAGCCCCTCCACGGGCCGGTCGTTGTCGTAGGCGTCCCGGATGAGCTCCCAGACGCGCAGGAAGTCCGCCTTCTTCTTGGACAGAACCACCACGCCGTCGTCGTCCTCGAGACTCTCGAGGAGCACCTCGACTTCCTGTCCAGGCTCCACGGCCGAGGGATCCTTGAACTCCTCGAGTGGAACCGAGCCTTCGCTCTTGAAGCCGAATTCCAGGATGACGGACGCGTCGGTGGTCCGCAGCACCCTGGCCTGTACGATCTCGCCTTCCTTTATGTTGCCGCGGGCCGTCTGGTGACTCGCGAGCATCGCCTCGAAGTCGTCGCGTGAGACGTCGAGCTGCTCCTCGCCGTAGGGATCGTGGAAGAGTTCGGGCGAGATTGCGTCCGGTGCAGCGGTCGGCCCGGGCCCGGAATCGGAGGAACCGCCAGCGTCGTCCATCTCCGGCGGAGAGGATGGAATGTCGTTCATGGTTGCGCTTCGCCGGCACGCGGCCGGCGCTCCATTTACCTGTTCCGGCCCGGCGGGAGGAACTCGGGATGGCCGGAGTTGAGTGAGTTCGGGTCGCCGCTGCCACCCCGCAGTGGCCTGGCAACCGTGACACTTTCCCCGATTCGGCAAGCGGCCCTGCGATCAGCTTTCAGCGGTCGGGCGACCCCCGGGTTGGCACCTCGTGGGCCGATGATGCCGGATGGCGGGTACAGTCGTTAACGATAATGCAACCCGGCGCACAACGGGAGACTGACCCGCTCGGGACCCGTTGAGGGCGCCATGGTGCTTCGCGATCGTCTAATCCGACTCTCCGGACCTCCGGGAGGGTTGCCGACCACACGCGGCCCTGATTGCCAGCTTGACGATTGCGTCGGTCTGGGACCTCGGTTTCATGCCTGTGGTGTTGATGAGGTGCGCATCCGCGGCCATCAGCAGCGGAGCGACCTTTCGGGAGGAATCGGTCCGGTCGCGCATGCCGAGACGCGCGGCCTCCGCTTCGATCTCCTCCGGCGTCGGATCGCTCTCCCCCCTTTGCAGGATTCGGCGTCGGGCACGCTCGCGCGGGTCGGCGTCCAGATAGACCTTGACGTCGGCCGCGGGAAAGACGACGGTGCCCATATCGCGGCCCTCGGCAACGAGACCGGGGGGGCGGACGGCGGCGCGTTGCAGCTCCAGGAGGTGGTCGCGCACGGCCGGTACCGCAGATACCCTGGACACCATCGCGGTCACGCGCTCCGCCCGCAGTGCTTTCTCGGGGACCGGCTTGCCGCGGATGCGGATTCCCATGCCCGCGTCGGTCCACCGCACCTCGACGGCCAGGGCCTCCAGTTCATCCGGCGTGACCCGTTCCACCGCCTCGCTCCCGACTTCCGAATCCATGAGGCCGAGCGTGACCGCGCGGTAGATCGCGCCGGAGTCCAGATGGCGGAACCCGAGGCGGGACGCGACAGCAGCCGCAGTGGTGGACTTGCCGGCTCCGGCAGAGCCGTCGATGGCCACGACGGTTGAGCGGGCGGGTTCTCCGGGAGCGCGGCCAGACCTCCTGGCGGCGGACGGCAGGTGTTCGGGGCCGCCCGCTTCATCCGTCAGCCTTGCAAGGAGGCGCCAGAATCCGGGGAAGCTCACGTCCGCAACCCCGGGATCGTCCACCAGGATGTCGCAGTCGGGCGCCCCGCTCAGAACTCCGAAAGCCATCGCGATGCGGTGGTCGTGGAAGCACTCCACCCGGCCGGCGAGGGGCCGGCGGGTTCCCTCGATGACGAGGCCGTCCGGCAGTTCCTCGACGTCGACGCCGATGCGCCGCAGGTTCACCGCCAGCGCCGCCAGGCGGTCCGACTCCTTGACGCGCAGTTCGGCGGCCCCGGTGATGCGCGTCTCGCCATCGGCCCTCGCGGCCAGCACGGCGAGGACGGGGATCTCGTCGATCATCCCCGTCACCTCCCCGCCCCCCACCTCCACCCCCCGCAGGCCGCTCCCCGGCGCGCCGACCAGAAGGTCGCCGGCCGGCTCGCCGCCTGCGGCCCCGCCCCCCACCGCCTCCACCTCGGCGCCCATCCGGGCCAGCACCGGCAGGAGCCCCGTGCGGGTGGCGTTCAGCCCGACGTCGCGGATCGTGAGCGGTCGCGTTCCTGCCAGCGCGGCCCAGGCGAGGAAGAAGGCGGCCGAGGAGAAGTCGCCCGGCACGTCCATTTGCAGCGGCGCGAGCCGCGCGGGCGGCTCGTCGATGCGCACTGCCCACGCCCCGTCCCGCCAACCCTCCCGCACCCGGACGCCCATCGCCTCCAGCATGCGCTCGCTGTGGTCGCGCGAGCGGCGGGGCTCCCTCACCTCGACCGGCACGCCCGCACCGACAGCCGCCAGCAGGATCGCGCTCTTGACCTGGGCGCTGGCCACGCTGCCGTCGTGGCGGATGGTGCGCAGCGCGCCACCGGTCACGCGCATGGGGAGGACGCCATCCCGCCCCAAATACTCCACGGTCGCGCCCATGCGGCGAAGCGGCGCGGCGATGCGCCCCATCGGGCGCCGCGAGAGGGACTCGTCGCCGCTCAGCACGACCGGGAGGGGCTGCGCGGCGAGCGCTCCCGCGAGCAGCCGCGCACCGGTGCCGCTGTTGCGGAGGTCGAGGGGCGAGCGCGGCTGCTGCCACCCGCGCAGCCCGACGCCGCCGATTCGCAGCGGGGTGGTGGCCGGGCCGTCCAGGCCGTCGATGGGGACGCCCAGGCCGCGCAGGGCGAGGGCCGTGGCGACCGGATCGGCGGCGCGCGGCGCGGCGCCGATCCGGCTCTCGCCCGCGGCCATCGCTCCCAGGATAAGGGCGCGCTGGGTGATGGACTTGTCACCCGGGACCCGAATCGTCAGTCCGTCGGCGACGTCCATCGCCTCCCCTCTTCCATGAACCGGGCGAGCGCCGTCGGGTCGCCTTCGTCCAGCATGCGGCGAACCGCGCCGATCCGCTCCTCCAGCGCAGCGAGCGCGCGGGCGTCCCGCTCGCGGGCCGCCTCCAGCAGCGGCACCCACATCGACGCGCTGGAGCCGGCGAGCCGGGTCATTTCGCGTCCGCCCGGGCCGAGCGCGTCCCGGGTGATCCCGGCGTCGGCCAGCGTCCCGGCCAGCGCGCTCGCCAGGAGCTGCGGGAGGTGGCTGGCCCAGGCCATCAGCCGGTCGTGCTCTTCGGCGGCGATCGTGCGGGGACGCGCGCCCAGCAGGCGCCAGAAGGCCTCCGCGCGCCCCAGCGGGGCATCGTGGTGCGCCGGGCAGAGCCAGACGTCCGCGCCGTCGAAGAGACCAGCGGTTGCGGCCGCATACCCCGAGCGCTCCGAGCCGCACATGGGGTGGGCGCCGACGAAGGTGGAACGGTGGGGTGCGCTGGCCCGCGCGGGAGCGGGCGGGGGGTGGCCGGGGCGGGAGGTGGCCTCGGCGAGGGCGGGGTGGGGGCGGCCGGGACCAGAGGCGGCCTCCGCGGGAGCATCCCGGACGGGGGCGGCCCGCGGTGCGCTACGCAGGGCCGCGTCGATCACCGGGACCTTCAGGCTGCACACGTCGGTGGCGAGGACCGCGCGGGACCAGGTGGAGGCCGTGTCGCGCACCAGGCCGGCGGTAACGTCCAGGGGGGCCGCGAAGACCACCACCGCGCCGTCAGGGTCGCAGTCCGCCAGGGTGCGTGCGCGGACCACGCCGTCGCGTGAGGCGAGCGCCGCGCGGTCGTCGTCGGGGTCGATGCCGAAGACGGTCGTGCGGGGGGCGCGCCGTGCGAGGGTCCTGGCGACCGATCCTCCCATGACGCCCAGCCCTACTGTTATTACGCACCGGGGAGCCGCATCATTCACGGTAGCCGATCTCCAGTTCGAGGCCGTCGTGGGCGACTTCGGTAGCCGTGAAGAGGGCGCGCGCCTGGCGCCGGAGCACTCGAGGCGCGTCGGAGTAGCGCGCGGAGATGTGAGTCAGGACCAGCTGGCGGACCCGGGCGCGCGCCGCGATCCGTGCCGCCTCCGCCGCGGTGGAGTGGCGCGTCTCCCTGGCCCGCTTGTCCTCGTCGGCCCCGAAGGTGGCCTCGTGAATGAGGAGGTCCGCGCCCACGGCCATCTCCACCGTGCGGCGGTTCGGCCTGGTGTCCCCCGAGTAGACCACCCTGCGCCCGGGGCGCGGCGGCCCCACCACGTCGTCGGGCGAGATCTCCCGTCCATCCACCTCTATCGTCTCACCCCGGTGAAGCCGCCCGAAGAGCGGGCCCTCCGGAACTCCCAGCCGCCTCACCGCCTCCACGTCGAAACGGCCCAGGCGGGCCTCCTCGACCAGCGCATACCCGAGTGCATTCACCCCATGGTCCGCGGCGAAGGCATGAACGGCCCAGCCGCCGAAGTCGACCCGCTCGCCGTCCTCCAGGCTCCGGACCTGAACCGGAAAGTGCAGCCGATCGATCCCCATCCGCACGGCGGACTCGAGGACGGGGCCTGCGGACGCGGGTCCGTACACGGTCATGGACTCCTCCCGGCCCTGCAGCCCCATCGTCCGCAACAGGCCCGGAATCCCGAGAAAGTGGTCCGCGTGCGCATGGGTGATGAAGATGTGAGAGAACGAGAATCCCGACCCGTAGCGCATGATCTGTCGCTGCGTACCCTCGCCGCAGTCCCACAGGAAGGACTGTCCTTCACGCTGCACGGCGATGCCCGAAACGTTGCGGCCGACGGTGGGACGCGCCGCCGCCGTGCCCAGAAAGCGAACTCGAATCATCGCGAGAGGTGGGGATGGATGGGGAAGGAGCACGGGACCGGCGCCCCGCCGCACGGGAGAAAGATAACCGCCGGTCCACGGCCGGCGCGTTGCCCGCGATCCACACGGCGGATTATTGTAGTCGGGAATTCCCAAGCGCGCTCACGTACGGAGGACCAGATGAACTCGAGGGTCAACAAGGACACACCCCATGGGCGGTCGCCGAACCGCCGCGACTTCCTGGGGGCCGCAGCGGCCGCGGTGGCGGCCACCCGGTTTCCGGCGTTCAACTCCGACGCCACGGCGATCGCGCGCGAACTCGGTCGCCACCAGGGATCCCCGGCTGAAATCGCGGCCGACGAAACCTACTGGTCGGAGGTCGCCCGCGCCTTCACGGTCGACCGCACCCTGGTCAACCTCAACAACGGCGGCGTCAGCCCTTCGCCCGGCTTCGTCCAGGACGCGATGAAGCGGCATCTGGACTACTCCAACGAGGCGCCCACCTACACCATGTGGAAGATCCTCGAGCCGCAGCGCGAAGGCGTGCGCAAGCGCATGGCCCGCGAGTGGGGCGTCGACGCCGAGGAGATCGCCTTCACCCGCAACGCGTCGGAGGGGCTCCAGACCGTCCAGTTCGGCTACGATCTCAATCCCGGCGACGAGGTCCTCACGACGACCCAGGACTACGGCCGCATGCTCACCACCTTCCGGCAGCGGGAACGCCGGGAGGGGATCGTGATGAAGCAGATCAAGGTGCCGGTTCCGGCCGAGGACGACGCCGAGGTGGTGCGCCGCTTCGAGGAGGGCATCACGCCGAAGACGCGGCTCATCCTCATGTGCCACATGATCAACCTGACGGGCCAGATCCTCCCGGTGCGCGACATCGTGCGGATGGCCCGCAGGTACGACATCCCGGTCATCGTCGACGGCGCGCACGCGATGGCGCACTTCCCCTTCAAGCTGCCCGAGCTGGAGTGCGACAACTACGCCACCAGCCTGCACAAGTGGCTCTTCGCGCCGCACGGAACCGGACTGCTCTACGTGCGCAGGGACGAGATCCCCAACATCTGGCCGCTGATGGCCGCGCCCGACAGCCGCGACGGCGACATCCGCAAGTACGAGGAGATCGGCACCCACCCCGCCGCCAACTACCTGGCGATCGGCGAGGCGCTGACCTTCCACCAGGGGATCGGCGCCGAACGCAAGGCGGCGCGGCTGATCTACCTGCGGGACTACTGGGCGAACCGCCTCCTGGAGAACGACCGGGTCTCGCTCAACACCAGCCAGAAGCCCGGCTTCGCCTGCGGGATCGGCAACGTGCACGTCGACGGCCTCGACACCGCCGCGCTGAGTAACTGGCTCTGGAACGAGCACCGCATCATCAACGTGCCGATCGGCCACGAGGAGTGCACGGGCCTGCGCATCTCGCCCAGCGTGTACACGACCCTGGAGGAGATCGACCGCTTCAGCGAGGCGATGGAGTGGGCGATGGAGCACGGGCTGCCGGAGGCGTAGCCATGAAGCAGGGAGCACGGTCGGTCGGGCAACGCCCGGGGGTGTGCCCCCGGATCGCGGCTGGTCGCCGCTCGCCGCTCTCGATTGCGCCTCGGTCGGCCCTCTCCCGTCTGGTCCCGGCGCTGGCGTTGCTGGCGCTTCCCGCAATCCTCGGGGCAAGCCGGCTCCACACCGAGCTCAAGTCGTCCGATCCGGCGAAGGACACGGTCCTGGCGGAGCCGCCGTCCGCGATCACCCTTACGTACACCACCGACGTGCAGCTGGCGCCGAGTTCGGTGGAGGTGCGGCCAGCCGGAGCCGGCCATGCACCCGCAGCCTCCGGGACGCTGGCCTACCTGGCCGACGACCGCAAGGACGTCCTGGTGCTGCCGCTGACCGGGCGGCTCGGCAACGGGACCTACACCGTGGCGTGGACCACCGCCGGGCCGGACAGCCATCCCATCCGGGGCACCTTCGACTTCACGGTCGAGTCGCCGGAGGAGGCGCAGCAACCGGCAGAGGCGGTCGCGGCGGCGGAAGTCGGCCTTGAGTCAACCGCTGTCGACGAGGCCGGCGAGACCGGACCGCAGGGGGGCGAAGGCGCTGCTTCGGGCGTCTTCGACAACAGCGGATGGCTCCACCGGGTCCTGCTCTACGCGGGGATCGTGGCGCTGCTCGGCGGTGTCGTCTTTCGCCTGCTGGTGCTCGGCCATTGCGCCCGGGAAGGGGAATCGCGGCGAGTGATCGACCGGGCCAGCCGCAATGCCGCCCTCATCGTGGCCGGTGGGCTCGGGTTCCTGCTGGCCACCGTGCCCGTGCGCCTCTGGGACCAGGCGGAAACACTCTTTCCGGACGACGCAGCCGGCAACCTGCTAACGATCGCTACCGGCACGCCCTGGGCCGTCGGCTGGTGGCTGCAGGTCGTTGCGGTACTGCTGGCCCTGCTGGGAGGCGGACTCGTACTCCGCGCCGGCAAGGGTTCCCGCGCCGGAAAGGGTGGGCACCCCACCGGGTGGAAGGTCATCGCCGCGGGCACCCTGTTGCTCCCGGTCGTGCCTGTCCTGTCCGGGCACGGCTGGTCGGACGATCCGCGGGTACTCTCCGCCGCCGCAACCTACCTGCACGTGGTGGCCGCCGGTGGATGGATGGGCGGGCTCGCATGCCTTCTCATGGCCGGACTCCCCGCGCTCCGCAAGCATGGGGGCGAAAGCCCGCCGGGCGCGCCCGGAATCGCCGGCATGGTGGGCGCGTTCTCGCGGGTGGCACAGGCCGCCGTGGCGCTGATGCTCGTCACCGGCGCGATCAAGGTCTGGGTCCACATCGGTTCCCCGTCCGACCTCTGGACCACCGCATGGGGGCGCAGCCTCCTGATCAAGGACCTTCTGGTCGTGGGCGTCCTCGCGCTGGGCCTCTACAACTGGCGCGTCGTTCGTCCGGCGCTCGCCGACGATCCCCACCCCGGGCGGCTTCAGCGCTCGGCCATCGTTGAACTTCTACTTGGCGTGGCGGTGGTCGTGGTTACCTCGTTCCTGGTCACGCAACCGCTCCGCTGACGGATGGGCAGACGCCGACCCTGATCAACCTCCAGGGGACGGGGTGCTGACCGGGGCCGCCGCCCGCTCCGCGAGTCCGGACGCCGCGCTGCCGCCCATCGCCCTGGCGAAATCGCTCCCCGCCGGCGATTGGAACGGGCGCAGACCGAACTCGGGAAGTACCGCGATGAGGTGGTCGAAGATGTCCGCCTGGAACCCCTCGTAGTTGGCCCACGCGGTGTCGTTCGAGAAGCAGTACACCTCGATCGGCACGCCCTGCGGACCCGGCGCCAGCTGGCGGGTGAGCAGCGTCATCTCCTTGTGGGTCTTGGGATGGGCCTCGAGGTACTTCTGCACGTAGACGCGGAAGGTGCCGAGGTTGGTGAGGCGCCGGATCTCGGGGATGACGCCGGGGTTTCCGGACGCCTTGGCTGCATTGTATTGGTCGATCCGGTCGCGGATGTCGTGCATGTAGCCGTGCAACAGTTCCCGCCGCGACAGCTCCTCGATCTGCGGCTCGTCCAGGAACCGGACGGTGTTCATGTCGATCCTGAGCGAGCGCTTGATCCGCCGTCCCCCCGACTCCGACATCCCGCGCCAGTTCCTGAACGCCTCGCTGATGAACTTGTGCGTCGGGATCGTCGAGATCGACTTGTCCCAGTTCTGGACCTTGATCGTGTGCAGGGCGATGTCGATGACTTCGCCGTCCGAACCCGCCTGGGGCACGCTGACCCAGTCCCCGATCCGCACCATGTCGTTGGACGCGATCTGCACGCTCGCCACCAGCGAGAGGATGGTGTCGCGGAAGACCAGCATGAGGACCGCGGCCACCGCTCCCAGCCCGGAGAGGAAGAATACGGGAGAGAGGCCCGCCAGGATCGAGATGACGACAACGCCCGCGGCCAGATGCGCGACCAGGGCGACCACCTGCAGGTAGCCCTTGATCGGCCGTGATTTCGAGAGCGGGCTGGCCTCGTTGTAGATGTCGTTGACCGCGTCCAGGAAGGCGGCGAAGGCCCTCACCACCGCGACGGCGATCCAGGCGGCGGCCAGGCGGCGCAGGATGGTCCAGACGAGGATGAGCGAAGCCGGAACCGGGTCCGTGGCGGGGTCGGCCGCATCCGCTCCGGCGACGCCCAGCGCAGGGTCGGCCACGTCCGCGGCGGAGAGGCCCAGCGCGGGACCGATGCCGAGAAAGACCACCAGCGCCGGGACCACCTGCGCGAGGCGATGGATGACCTTGCGCTCGACGATGTGGTCGTCCCAGGTGGAGCGCGTGCGGGCGGTGACCCGCGCGAGCACGCGGTGAAGGAAGCGCGAGGCGACCCGGTCCGCGATCCAGGCGAACGCCGCGAGGATCGCCAGCCACATCGCGATCTGCGGCCAGTTGTCGGGAAGTTCGGGGATGATTTCGGAAAGCTGGAAGTTCATCTCAAGTTTACCTCGACTGTCCCAGCTCTTCCGCCATCAGGTCGAGGGCGAGGCGGGTGAGCCGGACCAGGTGGGGGTGGGAACGGTTGCCGTTCGTCAGGAATACCACACCGAAACCGCGTGCACGGTTCCCTGAAGCGAACGCCGTGTAGCCCGGCACGCTGCCGGAATGCGCGAAGAAGCGCTCGCCGCCGCGCTCCGAAACCCACCAGGTGAGTCCGTAGCCCGGGTTCTCGTAGCCCCATCCTCCCCCCATCGGGGTGCCCGCGAACTCTTCGAACTGCAGGGTGTGCATTTCGTCCAGGGTGGCCGCTTCGAGAATGCGCTCGCCCCCCCAGCGCCCGTCGCCGAGGTTGAACCGCACCCAGTTGGCCTGGTCGTGGACGGTGCCGTACACGATCCCGGCCGGCCAGACGTTCGCCTTCAGGCGGGCCGTGGGCTGGTTCCGTCCCGATTCCGGGTCCGGCACGTAGGGCACGGCGAGCCGCTCGGCCATCTCTGGCGGCGGCTCGAAGGCGGTCGAGGTCATCCCCAGCGGGTCCCAGATGTTCTCCTGTACGTACTCCCTGTACGGGATGCCGGAGAACCGCTCGACCAGGTGGCCGACCAGCGAATACGCCATGTTCGAGTAGACGACGCGCTGGAGGGGCGGCGTGTCCACGCGCAGCGAGTCGGCGAGGTAGTCCGCCAGGGCCAGGGGAGCCGTCGTGCCCCACACCGGGTGCGGGCCGAAGTCGACCGGCATCCCCGAGGTGTGGGTGAGGAGGTGGCGGAAGGTGACGGGCCGCTCGATGTCCTCGTGCCGGATGAACAGGCCGTCCAGGTAGTCGCTGACCGGGTCGTCGAGGGCAAACCGGCCCCGGTCCATCTGCTGCAGCAGGGCGACGGTGGACTGCGCCTTGAAGGTGGAGCCGATGAGGTAGACGGTGTTTGTCGACGCGGGGGTGCGCGCCCAGAGGTTCGACTGGCCGTAGGCGGCGCTCCAGAGCTCGCCCTGGCGGTCCGTGAAGGCGACCGTCAGCGAAGGGATGTTCCCCTCCAGCATGGCGCGGCGGACCTCGGGTTCGAAGCGCGCGGCGACCCGCGCGATGGCGGGCTCCTGGGGATGTGCGGGCTGGGGGCAGAGGGCGAAGAGGGCCAGGAGGGGGATGAGCCATCGCCGTGGTGTCATGAGAACCTTACACAATGTCGTGTTTTCCTTACTTCCGGGCATCGGTGTAGCCTCGGACCGACCCGGGACTCGTTCGCGGGCGCGGGCAACTGTGGCGGGGGTCCCCATACGCACGATCGGCCAGGGGGCGCTACAATGTTAAGGGATCGCCAGAGCACGTCTACCCGGGAAGGACGGCCCGATGCTCAACGGGGACAATCAGCGCCCGCCCATTCTCGAGGGCGAGATGCGCATCACCGCCGAGCCGGTGTACGCCAGGGGCCATTCCCAGCCCCCGCTGCGCTACGTCTTCGTGTACTTCATCCGCATCGAGAACATCGGCGACGATGCGGCGCAGCTCTTCTGGCGCCACTGGAAGATCCACGATTCGGTTGCCGGCGATCAGGAGGTGGAGGGGGAAGGGGTGGTGGGAGAGTCACCGGTGTTGGGGCCCGGCGACGTCCACGAGTACCAGAGCTTCTGCGCGCTGGCGGGCCGCAGTGGCCACATGGAGGGCTTCTACCATTTCAGGCGCGCGGACGGATTCGTCTTCCGGGTCCCGATCCCCCGTTTCGAACTGCGGGTGCCGCGTTCCGGGTCGCACGCCCAGGCCTGAAGCACCGCGGTCCCGCTCCCGGCGGCGCAGCAGACTGCTCGCCCGGGAGTCCGCCCTGGCCGCTCCAGCCGGGCGCCCGCTCGCGGTCAACGGCGACGCGCGCGGCCAACGCGGTACGACCCGCTACTGAATCCGCCGGTAGACGGCGTGGCTCACCCGTTCCGTGCCGTCCTGCATCATCCGCCGGTACTCGTTGTTGATCGTGTTGCCGTCCTCGGAGAGCACGTTGACGATGGTCTGGTAGACGTCGCCGTTGCGGGCGTTGTGGATGTGGTTCGTCCACTCGTCGATGACCTCCACGGCGGTCGTGGCGTTTTGCTGCCCTTCCACCTCGCGGAAGACGCCGTCGAACATCGTCGCATAGCCCCACTCCGAGGTCTCGCCCTCCGAATTGGTCTGCGCGACGGTGACCATCATGCCCCCATCCCCCCAGGGTTCGTAGGTCATGACGTTGCGGGTCGGGGGCTCGGCGTCGGATTCCAGCTCCCAGACGCCGAAGCGCGGATTCGAGGCGGCCTCTTCCAGCGTCTCGGCGGGCATGACGTCTTCGGCCTGCTCGCCGCCGTCGCCGCCGTCGCCGCCAGGGGCACAGGCGAACAGCGCAACCGCCGCCGCAAGCGCCAGCCAACCCGGGAAAGACTTCCGGTCGCCCATTTTCAACTCCTTTTCGCGGGGATCGCGGCCGTTGGGACGAAGGCTCACGGCCGACCGTACGAAGTGCAGGCCGCAAAGGTAGGCCGCAGCACCGACTTGCGAAACCGCAGGCGGGCGGATTCCGTATCTTTGGAAACGCCTCCCCACTCTCCCGCTGCCCGCGTGACCCACATGCAACCGACCCCTTGTGGCATTCTCCGCCACGGCGCCCCCTGCCTGCTGCTCGCGCTGCTCGCACCTCTGTCCACGGCTCACGCCCAGCCCACGGAACGGATCTGGGGTACGGTGCACACCGCGGACGGTGCGCGCCACGAGGGATTCCTGCGCTTCGGCGGGCGGGGGTCGGGCCAGGGGCACGCCGCCAACTGGACCGATCTCCTGCTGGGCCGGGAGAACATCCGGGAAGAGCCGTTTCGCGTGTGGATCGACTCCGCCCGGGGCGGAGGCCCCTTCCTGCGCACCGTCGAGCTGAAGGGCTACCGGATTTCCTGGAACGAACTGAGCGGCGACGCCGTCAGGTACGTCCGGTTCGCGGTCCCGTTCGGATCGGTCCAGGAGATCATCGTGCGCGGCGAAGTGGCCGGACTGGAACCGCGGCCACTCTCTGTCGGAGCACGGGTCGAAGCCGTGCTCAGGCCGCTTAACGAGGGCGCGGGCGATGGCACCGGGGAGCGGGAGAGGCGATGGCTGATGGGCGAGAGCGCCCTGTTCTGGGTGGGACGCACCATCGAAGTGGAGGATGGCCGGGGCGGTCGCGAACAGCTCGGCGGGCCGCACATCTCGCGAATCGAGTTCTCCCCGGCCCCACCAGGCCCCACCACCTCGTCGCAGCGGCTCTACGGAACCATCGAAGACGCCTCCGGCCGACAGTTCACGGGACCGGTCAGCTGGCGTGACTGGAAGCTGTCTCCTTCGGACCTGCTGGACGGCTGGACCGACCGGTCCTCGCCTCCCGGCAGGATCGCCTTCGGCTCCATACGCTCCGTGGAGCGGTTGCCCGACGACACCGATGACGAATCCGAACCGGGGATCCGCGTGACGATTGTCGACGGGGAAGTGGTGGACCTTCCCGACCGGACGGGGGTGGAGACCTTCTCGATCGTGGTGCTGGACCACGGCCTTGGCCGGGTGACGGTCAGTTCACGCAACTTCAGGTCGCTGCGCTTCCACGACCCCGTGGGGGGTCCCGGTGGAGGTCCAGCAGGTTCGGCGGCTCCGGACGAGACAGGGTACGACGCCTTCGGCAACGGTGCGCACCTGCGGGGCACGGTGGTGACGCGCGGCGGTGCCGAGTACGAAGGCAGGATCCGCTGGGGCACGCCGAAGAACACAACGTGGGACCACCTGCGGGGGAACTCCGACGGGGTGGGGATGTATGTGCGCTTCGCCAGGATCCGCCGGGTCGAACTGCTGGAGTTCCCGTACGGCGAGCCGGTACGCACGGGCGGGACCGAGTTCGAGCAGGGGCGCGTACGGGTCACCCTGTTGGACGGGCGCTCCTACGAGATGACGGGGATCGACGATCTCGGCGAAAAAAACGTGGGCATTCTCGTGCTGCCGACCGGCCAGGGGGATGATTCGCGCTGGCGGCGGGTGGGCTGGGAGGATCTCCGCGAGGTCAGGTTCGACCATCCGGCCACAAGCGGCGTCCGGCCGCCAGACCAGGAGGGGTGGCAGTGATGGTGAAGAAACGAAGCCTCGAATCCGTATACCATATGAACCGCGTGCCTGTCATGAGGCCTCTGGCCCTGATCGCGATCGCATC
This sequence comes from Gemmatimonadota bacterium, assembly GCA_022822445.1. GTDB lineage: Bacteria > Gemmatimonadota > Gemmatimonadetes > Longimicrobiales > Gaopeijiaceae > Bin94. The sequence continues at coordinate 34,304 of JAJEBR010000059.1, forward strand.
GGCCACGCTTCTCGCCCCTGTCCCTGCGACCGCCACCGCCCAGCCCCCTCCCGGCCAGGACCGCTTCGCGCCGGATGCCTTCCTCGATCCCGCGGCGCGCAACCTCTACACGATCGCCTACGACCAGTGGGACGCGGCCGGCGCGAATGTGCTGCGCTACACCGCCCGGATCGAGCAGCGCATCGCGGCGGGTCTTCGCACCCCGCTCCGGGACCGGATCTTCTACCATAGCGAGAGTGCGGTGCGCTCCTTCTGGCAGAGGGATCGCCGGTCGGTCATCCAGGTCCTGGGCTCGCGCTCCGAGTACCCCGGGCGGAACATCGCCATCCGCGAGGCCGAGGAATCCGGGATCCTCTACTGGCTGCAGGAATTCCCCTTTGAAGAGCCGTTTGCGCCCGGCAGCGACCAGCTCTTCATCGGCGCCGACCGCGATGCAGCACCCTTTCAGCCCAGCGAAGACGAATTCTGGCTCGCCCACCCGCTCGGCCAGAGCGCCGACACCCTCTACCGGTTCCAGAGCGGCGACACCACCACGGTGACCCTGCAGGACGGGCGGCAACTCGTCACGGTTCGGCTCGATGTGCTCCCGCGCGAGATCGATCCCCGCCGGATCAGCGGGTCCCTCTGGATCGAGCCGGGCAGCGGTGCGCTCGTCCGCGGCCTCTACCGCCTGAGCCGGCCCGTCAACCTGCTTCGCGACATCCCCGAGGCACGGGAGGACGGCGTGGACGACAACCCCCTCATGCCCGGCTTCCTGAAGCCCATCACCTTCGAGATGAGGCTCATCGTCGTGGACTACTCCCTTTGGGACTTCAAGGCGTGGCTGCCCCGGGCGATGCACCTCGAGGGCGAGATGGCCATGGGGATCTTCAAGGTGCCGGTCCGCACCGACGCCAAGTACACGATCGAATCGGTGACGCTCCAGGACGAAGCCGGAACCGAGGTCCCGGAGGAGGTGCTGTTTGGAGAGCCCCTCACGGAGGTCAATTTCGACACGCGGGCCGAGGCGATGGCCTTCATCGCGCAGCTCCTTTCGGAGGACGCCGGGACGAGCTACGCGCCGATCTCGCCCGACAGCGTCGGGGGGCGCCGCAGCCGCTGGATCGCGCCCGGGGACCACAGCATCATCGAGAACAGTCCCGATCTGCCTCCACCGATCTGGGAGTACGAGCCGGGGCTCCCCTCCGACGAGGAACTCGAGAGGTACGTCAGTCACCTGGCCAGTCTTCCGGTTCCTCCGCTGCTGGAGAGCGGATGGAACTTCGACTGGGGCTGGAGCGGACGGGACATGCTGCGGTACAACCGGGTCGAGGCGCTCGCCGTTGGAGGGGGGCTGGAGCGGTCGCTTCACGGGTCGTACAGGCTGACCGCTTCCGGGTACTTCGGGGTCGCGGACCTGAGGCCCAAGGCGCGGCTCGACCTCGAGCGCTCGACCGTCCTTCGCCGCCTGAAGCTCGGCGCCTACCACGAGCTTCGCCCCACCGAATTCGAAAGCGGATACCTCGGCCTCGGCAATTCGCTCGACGCCTTCTTCTTCGGGCGGGACAACGGCGAGTACTACTACGCCACCGGGGCCGACCTGACCTGGCGTCCACCCGCGATCGCGATCCAGTCCTTCCAGGCCCGGCTGTACGCCGAGCGCCAGTCGCCCGCGGAGACCAGCACCAACTTCGCGCTCTTCCGCGCCTTCAACAGGAAGTGGGACTTCCGCCCCAACGTGGCGGCCGACGAGGTGGACGAGGCAGGGGCCGAACTGCGGTTGTCGCCGTGGTGGGGGAACGATCCCGTGGGCGCGCGGTTCGGACTCGAGCTCTTCGGGCGCGGGGCCGTGTGGCGGGTGGCGGGCGCCGAGGGCGGCGAACCGTACAGCCAGGCCAGCGCCACCGTCCGGGCCGTCGTCCCGCTGGCGGGAAGCGGATGGCAGCAACGGCGGATCGGAATTGAAGTGGCCGGCGGACACACCTGGGGTCAGGCTCCGATCCAGCGTTCCTGGTTCCTGGGCGCCGGAGGAACCCTGCGCGGCTACCCCGCCTCGACGCTCTCCGGCCTTTCCTTCCTGAGGGGCCGCGTCGAACTGGCGCGGAACTACGATTTCATCGGGGGAAGCCTGTTCGGGGACGCAGGCTGGGCGGGTCGGCCCGGCGAATTCGACGCCGATGGCATCCTTTACGGGGTCGGTGTGGGATTGAGCATCCTCGACGGCCTCATCCGCTTCGACCTGTCGCAGGGGCTGAAGGGGCCGAAGAAGGACTTCCGAGTCGAACTGTATCTGGATCACATTCTGTAGTTGCATGCTCCGGATTCATGGTATCCCGCTTGCCTGCCTACTGCTCGCGGGCTCCTCCCTCGGCAACCCGCTGCGGGCCTCGTCTCAGGCGCGCAGCGACGTCCTGCCCGGAGACGGCGTGCATGCCCCATCCGCGCATCGGATCTGGGGGCGGGTCCATACCAGGGACAGGGAGCAGCATGAAGGGTTCCTGCGCTTTGTTTCCGCGCGCCATGCGGTGGGCTGGGCGGACATCTTCCGGGCGGAGCAGATGGTCGGGGCCACGCCCTTCCGCACCTGGTTGACCTCTTCGCGCGACGGAACGCCCGCGGTGCGCACCATCGAACTCAAGGGGTACCGGATCACGTGGAACACGGACAGCGACGATTTCTCCCTGCGCAGCGGCGACTTCCCGGGCCACAGACCGGTCGCCATCCCCTACGGGTCCCTGAGCGTACTTCATGCGTCCGGCATCAGGGGAAGCACCAACCTCCTCACGCTCCAGCTTCGCAGCGCACCTGCGGGCAACGGGGAATACCAGCGGCCCGTGGATGTCTGGTCCGGCGGACGGGCATCCCTGTTGCTACGCTACACCGACGCCTGGCGGGGCACGACCATCGAGGTGGAGGGATCGGGGGGCATTGTCTCTACCGTCGCCATCCCGGACATGAGGCGGGTCGAGTTCGCTCCGGCACCGAGCAACCGGGAGCCCCGGTCGGCACCGCTGTTCGGAACGGTGGAGGATCGGTCCGGGCGTTCGTTCACGGGATTCGTGAACTGGGGCGGGGACAAGGTGCTGCTGTCGGACACGCTGGACGGCTGGTTCGAGGGGCCGTCCCTCCGTCCGATCCCGCTGGGCGAGATTCGGTCCATCGAACGCCTGGCAGGTGGGGCGCCAGGGAACCCGCGGGGACAGGTGCGCGTCACGCTGGCCACGGGTGAAGGGGTCGAGCTCACCAGGGGCAATGGAGCCGGAGGCAGTCCGGTTGCCCGGGTGATCGTGAACGACCCGGCCCTTGGCACGGTTGCCATGGACTGGCAGGACTTTCGTGTTCTCCACGTTGACGGCGGCGCTTCGGGCGCGGCAGGCAGACCGGGCTCCGGCGTGCCCAACGGAATTGCGGGCTACGACACCTTCGACGGCGGTACGCCACTGAGGGGAACCGTGGTGACCGACGACGGTGAGGAGGTCCGGGGGCGCATCCGCTGGAGCACGCTGAAGGAATGGTCCTGGGACCTCCTGCACGGATCTGTGGACGGCACCGAGATCGCCGTGCGCTTCGGCAACATTCGGAGTCTGGAGCAGCTTGCGTTCCCCGACCTGCCTCCGGATCAGGACGCGAACCGCGCCAATCTGCCTGGGCGCGTCCGCGTCACCCTCCTGGACGGACGCACCTACGAACTGACGGGAACCGGGGACCTGGGGTCGGGCAATACGGGCATTCTGGTCCGCCCGGCGGCACCGGAAGAAGAGCTGCCCCCACCGGCAACAGACCCTGACTCGGCGCAGGCGACGGAACCTGATGCGGGCGACGCGGCGGAGAGCGGTGAGGCCCGTCCCGACTGGCGGCTCATACCCTGGGAAGAGGTGCGGGTCGTGCGGTTCGACCACGCGGGCCGGAGGGCACCGGGATCATGAAGCGGAGGGTCGTCGCCGGAGCAGTGGCCGCGAAGGCTGCGTTTCTCGTCGTGACGGCGGCGCCCGGGACCGCCCAGACCCCGGCGGCACACGCCAGGTTCGCCGAGGATGCGTTCCTGGATCCGGCGGCGCGCGAACTCTTCACCGCCGCATTCGACGGATGGGGCAACCTGGCGGAGAGCGTCGAGCGGTACACCGCCCGGATCGACAAGCGGGTGGCGGTGGCTCTGCGCGCGCTGCGGAAGGACCGGACGCTGTACCACAGCGAGACCGCGGTGCGCGCGTTCTGGGAGCGGAATCGCCGCCCGGTCGTTCAGGTCCTCGGCGCGCGGGCCCGCTACCCCGGCCGAGACCTGGCGCTCGGCGGGAATAGCCTCGCCTGGCTCGAGGAGATCCCGTTCGACGCGCCGTTCGTACCCGGGGGGGACCAGCTTTTCGTCGGCCTGGAGCACGGCGCGACGGCCTTCATGCCCACGGAGGACGACTTCCTGCTGAAGCATCCGCTGGGTGAGGGAGCCGACACCCTCTACCGCTACCGGAGCGGCGACACCACCACGGTCTCCCTCCCCGACGGACGCCGGCTGGACGCGGTGAAGCTCGACGTGCTCCCCCGGAAGGCGAGCCCGCACCTGATCAGCGGAACCCTCTGGGTCGATCCGGCCAGCGGAGCCCTGGTACGGGGCGTCTTCGGAGTGAAGCGGCGTCTGGATGTGGCTCGGGACATCCCCGGGTTCCGCGAGGAGGTGGCCGATGACATCGGGTATCGCCTGATCCCGGGTTTTCTGAAGCCGTTGGCCGCCGAAATGCGGCTGGTGGCCGTAAGCTATTCCCTGTGGGATTTCAACGTCTGGCTTCCGCGGACGGCCCGCTACGAAGGCGAAGTGGCGCTGGGGATGGTGAAGGTGCCCGTCTCCGTGGAGGTCGCCTACCGCATGGAGTCCGTTACGCTGAAGGACGAGTTGGAGGCGCAGGCGACGGCGGGGGCGCCCGGGGGCGAGTCCCTCCAGGAAGTCCACTTCGAGACCGAGGCCGAGGCGATGGCCTTCATCGCGCAACTGCTTTCGGAAGACGGTGATTTCACCTACCGGCCCGTCTCCACCGAGACGCTGCGGGCGCAGACGGCTCCGGCCGCCGGCGGTCGTCCCTTCGCGGCGGCGGGCCGCCGGTGGAGCCGCTGGATCACGCCTGACGACCCCGGCCTCCTGGAAGAGAGCCCGCACCTTCCTCCCCCGATCTGGGAAGACGCACCGGGATTCCCCACGGAAGCCGAGATGGAAGAGTACCTGCGGGTTCTGGCGCGCATTCCCGTGCCACCGGTGAAAGAGGACTTGTGGGATTGGAGCTGGGGGTGGGGCGCGCAGGACATGCTTCGCTACAACCGGGTCGAGGGGCTGGCCGTGGGCGGGCGCTTCGGTCTGGCGTTGCACGGATCGTACAGCCTAGGGGCCTCGGGGCACTTCGGCTTCGCAGACCTGAAGCCGAAGGCAAGGCTGGATCTGGAGCGCGCGACCGTGCTCCGCCGTCTCGGACTCGGCGCCTACCACGAGCTGCGCGCCAGCGATCTCGAGAGCGGATACCTGGGCTTCGGCAACTCGCTCGACGCGTTTCTCTTCGGTCGTGACAACGGAGAGTACTTCGGCGTGACCGGGGCCGACCTGACCTGGCGTCCCCCGGTCACGGCTCGTCAGTCCTTCTCGCTGCGGGCCTACGCCGAGCGGCAGTGGCCCGCGTCGAACCACGCCAGCTTCGCGCTCTTCCGCGCCCTTGACCGCGACTGGGACTTCCGGCCCAACCTCGCTGCCGACGAGGTCGAGGAGGCGGGCGGCGAACTGCGTGTCTCTCCATGGTGGGGCAAGGATTCCGAGCGGGCCGAGTTCGGGATCGAGCTCTTCGGCCGGAGCGCGGTCTGGCGGCGGGTGGGCGAAGAAGTGCGGGAAGACTACAGCCAGGCCAGCGCTACCGTGACGACGATCATACCGGTTCGCGGCAGCGGATGGCGGCGGACGCGGCTCGCCTTCGAAGCGGGCGGCGGATACACCTGGGGACGGGCGCCGGTACAGCGTTCATGGTTCCTGGGGGGGCCGGGGAGTCTCCGCGGCTATCCCGCCTCGACCATCTCCGGTCTGTCCTTCCTGAGGGGCCGCGTCGAGTTTGCGCGAACCTTCGAGGGATTCGGGGGAAGCCTGTTCGGAGACGCCGGCTGGGCGGGCCCGGCAAGCGAATTCGACTACGGCGACATGCTCTACGGGATCGGTGCCGGCGTGACCATCGTGGACGGCGTCGTCCGCATGGATCTGTCGCGCGGGCTGAAGGGGCCCAGGAAGGGTTTCCGTTTCGAGCTATACCTGAACGCGATCCTGTAGGAGCGTGACTACATTCGTGCGCGTGGACGGACCAGGCAGCGTGAGACCCGGGATCCTCGCGGCGGTCGCTGCGGTGGCGCTTTTCCTCTCGGCGGCGGGCGCCGGCGCCAACGCGCAAGCCCCGCCGGAGCGGGCCCGGTTCGCGGACGACGCCTTTCTGGATCCGGCCGCGCGGGAACTCTTCATCAAGGCGTTCGCAGGGTGGGGCGAGCTCGGTGACAACCTCCAGGCCTACACGGCACGCATCGACCAGCGCATCGCGGCGGCCCTGCGCACGCCGCTGAAGGACCGGGTGATCTACCACGGCGAGGTTGCGGTGCGTGCATTCTGGGAGCGGGACCGGCTCCCGGTCGTCCAACTTCTCGGCTCCCGGGCGCGCTATCCCGGGCGGGGCCTCTTCCTGCGGGAGGCGCAGCTGGGATGGCTTGAGGAAATCCCCTTCGACGGGCCCTTCGTGCCGGGGAGCGACCGGCTCTTCATCGGCACCGGCGAAGGCGCGGGGTACTTCATCCCCGCATCGGACGACTACCTGGCGCATCCGCTCGGCGAGGGAGCGGATACGATCTACCGTTTCCGGAGCGGGGACACCACCACGATCACCTTTCCCGACGGGCGCCAACAGGCCGCGGTCCGGCTCGATGTGATCCCCAGGGTGTCGGACCCCCACCTGATCAGCGGGACGCTCTGGATCGATCCGGTGAGCGGTGCGCTGGTGCGGGGCGCCTACCGTGTCGCCAGGCGGCTGGACATGGCCCGGGAATTCCCGGATGAGATCGGCCGGACGCTCGAGTACCGCCTGGTGCCCGGTCTGCTGAAGCCGCTGACGGTCGACATCCAGCTGGTCGTGGTGGACTACTCGCTGTGGGAGTTCGAAGTGTGGATGCCGCGAATGGTCCGCTACGAGGGGCAGATTGCCGCGGGAGTCGTGAAGATACCGATGTCCATCGACTATGTGTACAGGATCGAATCGGTGACGCGGAGTGAGGGCGTGGCGGCGGCGTTGGCGGTCGACGCAGTGGAGAGGCCCGCGGGCGAGTCCCGCGAGGGAGCGCTGCCCGAGCCCGACGCGGAGCGGATCGCCACGCTCGCGGGGACGCTGTCCCGGGAGGGCGGGATCGAGTACCGACCCATATCGAGCGACGAACTCGATCCCGAGCCGGGCCGTGCCGTGGCCTGGATCGCGCCGGTCGACCCGGGCGTGCTCCAGGACAGCCCCCACCTGCCTCCGCCGATCTGGCAGGATGCGCCGGGGCTCCTGTCGGACGGGGATGTCGACGAGTACTTCGAGCTTCTCGCCGGGATTCCGGAAGCTCCGGTGGGCGCCTTCGTCGCGGACTTCAATGTCGGTTGGGAACGGCCGGATCTGCTTCGCTACAACCGGGTCGAGGGAGCCGCCGTGGGCGGGCGGTTCGTGTGGACGATGCATGGGACCTACAGTCTGGATGCCACGGGGTTCTTCGGTTTCGCGGACCGGAGTCCCAAGGTGCGGCTGGACCTGGAACGGATGACCGTGCTCCGCCGGGTGAGGCTGGGCGCCTACAGCGAACTTCGTCCGACCGACACCGGGAGCGGATACCTCGGCCCGGGCAATTCGCTCGACGCGCTCCTCTTCGGGCGGGACAGCGGCGAGTACTTCGGCGTCACCGGGGCGGATCTCACCTGGGGCCCTTCCACCACCGCGCGGCAGTCCTTCCTCGTGCGTGCCTACGCGGAGCGCCAGAGACCCGTCACATCCAACACCGGTTTCGCGCTCGTTCGAGCCTTCGACGAGGAATGGGACTTCCGGCCCAACCTCGCGGCCGCCGAGGTCGAGGAGGCCGGTGGCGAGCTGCGCCTGTCGCCCTGGTGGGGCGAGGATTCGGAGCGGGCCGAGTTCGGCGTCGACGTCTTCGGGCGAACCGCGATGTGGCGGCATGCCGGAGATGAGGGCGATGAAGGCCGCCAGGGGTACGCGCAGGCCAGCGCAACCGTGACGGCGATCGTCCCGCTGTGGGCGAGCGGATGGCAGCGGGTGCGTCTCGGCGTCGAGGCCGGCGGCGGCCACACCTGGGGCGAGGCTCCGGTCCAGCGCTCGTGGTTCCTGGGAGGTCCAGGCACTCTGCGTGGCTATCCCGCCTCGGAGATGTCGGGGCTCTCGTTCCTGAGGGGCCGGGCAGAGCTGTCGGGGACCTTCGAATGGTTGGGCGCGAGCCTGTTCACCGACGCGGGGTGGGCGGGTCCGGCCGGCAACTTCGAGTCCGACGACATCCTGCACGGGGTCGGCGTGGGCCTGAGCCTGCTCGACGGGGTGATGCGTCTCGATCTATCGCGGGGGATCGGCGGGACGGCGAGAGGCATTCGCATCGAAGCGTATTTCGACGCGATTCTGTAGCCCGTGCCCAATCCCCCGTCGCACCGAGGGCGGCGAGGCGCCGGGCTGGCAGGGCGCAGTTCGCGCGAATCACGGCAGGACATCATCTAAAGTCAACTGGGACTGCACGATCTGCGCTTCCTGCCGCCGTACGGGACCCTGCTGGACCGTGCCGTGAAAGCGGGAAACCCACATTTGAATGGCGGGACTCCCGACCGCGCCGCGTCTTCGCCGAAGGTCCCGGAAGCCGACATCGTTCACGTCCCCCCCAAAGGCCTGGTCGCCCGAAGCTCATCAACGGACCGATCTGCCGCAGCGCCGCTACTCACCGTTACTTGACCACCCTAGAGGATGGGGGCCGAGCGCGCGGGCTGCCCCGGCCACGCGCAGACTACGCTCCGGGGTTCGCGTGAACAACCCCGACCACGACGCCCATGATGATCCCGCTCCAGTGGCTGATCCCATCTGCGATCACGGGAAGGGCTTCCTGCAGGATCGCCACTGCGGTTCCCGCAGCCGCTCCCACCGCGATTGCCCGCAACATGGCGACACGGGCTTCCGCTCTCGCAACCTTCTTTCGCAGAGAGGGTTCCGACTCCCATAGAATCGCCTTGTCCGGGCTCTCGGCCCAGGCCACCGAAACGGTGCTGGAGAGAGGTGTTTCTTCGGTGGACACGAGTTCACCCAGCTTCTTGCCTGGGGGCACCTTCCGCTCTTTGTTCACCGGAATGAAGCTGAGCGCGGTGAACATCGTGCCAGCCGGGTATCGGCGAACACCATCGGGCGTCTGCAACCGAACGGGGGCCTCGGTGATGATGTAACGCTTCGGCGGTACGCTTCCCTTCTCGTATTCGTTCTTGGTCTGCGATTCGACGATGTCCTTCACGTCACGTCACTCCTTCCGACGGTGTGGCAAGAACAGTTCTGAGGTCTCCTGAAAATCTAACCCGACAGGGCGACTGTTTTCGGGAAGTAGGCACATGGGGTTCGCAGAGCCTTCCAGCTTTGCGGCTCGGCGCCGCCGCCGCTAGCGGTGCGTAACGCTATGCGCTACAGTTGATCGATGAAGGTCCGACACAAGGGTCTACGGGCGCTCCATGAGCGGGATGAGCGGGCTCGGCTCCCGGCGAATCTGGTGCCGCGGCTTCGGCGCATCCTGTTCCGGCTGCAGGAAGCGACGCATCCGAGAAGCGCGGATGCGCCCGGTTTCCGTCTGCATCCGCTGAAGGGAGACCGGGCAGGCCAATGGAGCGTGCGCGTGTCGGGCAACTGGCGCGTGGTGTTCCGCTTCGAGGACGGCGAGGCCGTCGACGTGGATCTGGTAGATTACCACTGAAGGGAAGGAGGACAGCTCATGAACGGCACAGGCGGCGAGCGCGTGGGTGCGATGGTGAATCCCCCGCACTTGGGCGAACTGATCCGTGAGAGTATGGACGAGGTCGGATGGAACGTGACCGAGACGGCGGCGCACCTGCGGTGCGAGCGGGGAACCCTGTCGCGACTGCTGAACGGCAAGGCTGGCGTCTCGGCAAACATGGCGCTCGCGTTGGAAGCCCTCGGTTGGGGTACCGCCGATCACTGGATGCGGATGCAGGCGAGCTATGAGCTTGCGCGAGCGCGAAGGGCACGGGGATGGCGGGAGGACATGCGGACGCGCGATGCGGTCCCGCGGTAGCGCCGTGGACCTCGATGGCGTTCCGGTGGTCGCTGCCGATCCGCCTTTGGACGGGGGGCCCGTGACCAGTACGGTGACGGAGTAGCTCCTCCACTAACCGCAGAAACCAGCGCCCCCGTGGCGCGCCCGCGACCGGGCCGCCGCCACTGGATGACGGACGAGCCCTGCGCGAGGTTTCAAACGCGCAGATCGTGCAGTCCATCGAATCGAACGAGGACGAACGATCGCTAGAAGCAGCAGCGGACAGGCGACCAAGCGGGGAGCAACCTCCTTTTACCCAGTGCCACCGAGCCCCAGTAGAGGGACAGCCGGCCGTCGCAGCGGGCCACAGACCTGCGCCTGTCCAGTGACCTTCACACGGCAGGGAGCATTGGCTGAAGCCCCGCCACCATGGGGTCGCCCCTTCCATCAGTCCCTTGCGAGAAGGAGGCCATTAGGCGGCGCTGCGAGCGTTGCGCTAGGGACGGAGTGCCATCGCCGTGGACCTAGACCGGCGGGAGGCGCGCAGCTTACCTCGGGGGTTCCGGAACATCCAAGATGATTCGGGTCCAATCTCTGACCGATCCCTCGCGAAGTACTCGAAGAATTCCGTCTCGGCATCGCACTTGGGCGTCGGCGAGCAGGGTGACGAGCTCCGTGGTGTCGTAGCCCTTCTTCTTCGCTTCGCCACTGTGTACGGCACTGGAAGCGACACTGTACGCATCCCGGAGGATCTGCCAGATCCTCCTTCGTTCTGCAGCATCCCTACCCAGCCACCATGCGCCCCGCGTTGCGAGGGAGAAACTGAGTTGGTGATGGACACCCTCGGGCAACAACAGCGCTTCGAGGGCGATGCGGAGATCGATGAACCTGTCGGTCAGGCTGCTTCGACGCGCCGTCGATCGTTTCCATCGTGCAATCGCCATGCGCGTGCGGGCATCGGCACCAGTGACGGCCACGAAGAGCTTGCGAAGCCTGTCGTTCGACACCGTTCGGGTGGCATCATCGTCCAACTCTATTCTGGTGACACCTTCACTGAATGTTGCGCCTCGGTAGCCGTCCGGCCAATTCAAGCGGACGGGATTGGTGATTGCACCATCACGTGCGATCAGGGACAGTCGCCCGTAGTCGCTCCAACCGTGTCCCAGTTCGCAATCGGCGTTGCACTCAAGGGACAGGGCACTCCAAAGGTCTTGGAACGTGAAGCCTGGGGGCAACTCGCCCCTTACTGCATCGCCAAGCGGAAGCCGCCAACGAGTACGAGACACATGTGTTATTCAGTGTAGTGTATTCTCCTTTCCAGTGTCCTGGACACCATGCTGAGCCCCGTCCTCTTCGTCAACAGCGCTGACGGGGAGCGGGGGGTTGATCCAGACCTCTTCGGGGAGCTCGGCGGCCCGTGGCGGGCCCGCCACGAAGCGTTCCGGGCGGGCGGCGTAGGCGGCGGCGAGAACCTCCTGCCTCCGCCGGATCACCTCCGGCGCGTGGCCGAGGTGGACCTGCCCGGGCGTGAGCAGGCCGATGCCGCCGTGCCGGTGTTCGCCGTTGTACCAGGTGAAGAACGAGCGGCAGAAGGCCTTGGCCTCCTCGATGTCCGCGAACCGGCCCGGGAAGCCGGGGTGATACTTGACCGTCTTGAACTGGGCCTCCGAGTACGGATTGTCGTTCGAGATCCTGGGGCGGCCGAGCGACTGCGTGACACCCAGATCGGCCAGGAGCTGGGCCGTGCACTTGGCCGTCATGGGAGCACCCCGGTCGGAGTGGAGGGTGAGCGCGTCGGGCCGGACGCCCTGCCCGAGGCAGCTCTCCTCG
>JAJEBR010000078.1 GCA_022822445.1 Gemmatimonadota bacterium
GCGGTCGGCCGGAAGGCCTGCCGAAGCGGTGGAGCGCGCAGCGGAAGGCCGAGGTGGTGTTGCGGCTGCTGCGGGGCGAGGACATCGGCGAGGTGAGCCGGGAGATTCGGGTTGCGCCGCCGGAGCTGGAGCGGTGGCGGCGGGAGTTCCTGGACGGAGGCAAGCAGGGGCTGAAGGCGAAGAACCGGCCGGGAGGCGAGCTGATGCGGACCCGGGCGAAGCTGGGGGAGATGACGATGCGGGTCGAGTTGCAGGCGGAGCTTCTCGAAAAAAGGGGGTACGGGGACGAGCTGAGGAAGCTCTTGAGGCGCTTGGACGGGTGAGTCCGGCGACGAACCGGCGGTACCCGCTGACGATGGTCTGTGAGACGTGGCGGGTCGCGCGGTCGAGCGTCTACGCGTTGCGGACGAGGCTCGGCGGGCCTCCGGAGGCTGATCGCGGCCAGCCGGGGAAGCGCGGTCCGAAGACCGCCCTGAGCGACGAGGAGCTGGTGGAAGAGATCCGGACGGTGCTGAAGGCGAGTCCGTTCCTCGGCGAAGGGCACCGGAAGGTGCGGGCGCGGCTTGCCGCCAAGGGGATCCGGGTCGGCAAGAACCGGGTGCTCCGCCTGATGCGGGAGAGTGGGCTGCTGGCGCCGGTGCGGCGGGGGCATCCCTGGGGGGACCGGACCCACAGCGGCCGGATCCGGACCGAGAGGCCGGACGAGCTCTGGGGCACGGACGCGTCGCGGTTCTGGACCAGGGCGGAGGGCTGGTGCTGGTTCTTCGCGGCCGTCGACCACTGCGCCTCGGACGTCGTCGGCTGGCACGTTGCGAAGAAGGGCGACCGCTGGGCGGCGCTGGAGCCGGTGCGCCAAGGGGTACGGGCCCACATGGGCGGCTTCGGGAAGGCGATCGCCCTGGGTCTCGGTCTGCGGCACGACTGGAGCTCGCAGTACCGGGCAAGGCAGTTCCAGGCCGAGATCAAATGGCTCGGCATCCGCTCCACGCCGGCCTACGTGGGCGAGCCGGAGTGCAACGGCGTCGCGGAACGCTTCATCCGGACGCTCAAGGAGGAGTGCGTCTATCTGCACGACTTCGAGACCCTCGAGGAGGCCAGAGCGGTGATCGGGGCCTTCATCGAGCGTTACAACAACGACTGGCTTCTCCAGCGGCACGGGTACATGACCCCGGCCCAGGTCCGCGAGAAGCTCAGCAGAAGGGCGGCCTGATGTTTAAGCCGTCACATTGTCCAGGAAACCGGAACCGGTACCCTCGAGTGACCGCCGAACCCCGCCTTCGTAAAGTTGGCGCTTCCGATCCACGCCCGCGTCACGGTACCGTCCCTCCGTCCGAAGAGATACAGCTTGGGGTGAAAGAGACGGCCGCCCTTCGGGACGATCCGGAGATTCCCACGTGTAATGCTGTTCAGCTTGTCCAAGGCGTCCGGGTGCGTGGCGTTGCTCGCGATCCCGACGATGGCACGCACCTTCACGCCACTGCGCTCGGCGTCGGCCAACGCTCGCAAATGCGCGCCGCACGTGGCCCAAGCCGTGGCGATGCCAACGTTGGTATGTTTCTTCAGAAGCTCCGAGAAGCGGTCATGCAGTTCGTCCCCAAGGAGTATCATTATCATGTCTCCCCTCTCACATGTCGAAGCTCTGCCGACTGGAGCACCAGAAAAAAATATTTTCGCGCATCTGACGAGACTGTAGCTCGGAATCGGCGCACCGGAAGGAATCCGGGCAAAGACCCATCCGGCCGAGGTGCTTCCCCCGTGGGCAAGCCGATCTGAACGGGGAACCAGGGACTACTTGGGGTCAGATCAACCCGGCCCGCCTCAGCCGGTCGAGAGGATCGGCGTTCGAGGCCGTTGAAGAGCGCTGAATGAAGCGTCGGTGTGCCGGGCCACCCGAGCGGGTCGAGTGCTCGGGCCATCGGTCGGCGCGTCGGAGCGGCCTGGGAACCAGGCGCCTCAAGATGCGGCTGACTGGCTCGCTTCTGCGGCCAGAGCGCCCTGTAGCACCGAACACAAGAGCCGTTCTGTTCATGGAGATTCCTTCCTTTCGTCGTTCTCTTTGCGATCGTGTCGGGAGAAAGCAGGTGGGTGGAGCGGGATTGGAGATGGGTTGGGGGCTGCGATGGAATGGCCGGCCACAGCCCCTGCGCTGCGGGGAATCATCAGAACGGTCCCGATCCGCATGCGCCGAGGCTGCACGTCCGGATTGACTGTGCGCAAAGCGTCCAGCGGAACACCGTAGTGTCGTGCAATGCGCACCAGGTTTTCCCCCGGAGCGACGGTGTGTTCACGAAGTGTGGAGCGCTCGCCGAGCGGGATTGCGGCGAGGCGGGCGAGAAACCCGTCGACCGCGCCGACGGGGACCCGCAACCGCGTCGGCCTGCCCGCCGGGACCAGGCCGATGCGGAGGTGTGGGTTCAGGGTCCTGATTTCGTCTTCGGTGATGCCCGCGGCCTCGGCGAGGACATCCGCGGAAGCCGCTCCCTCGACACGGACGACATCGAAGCGCTCCGGCGGATCCTTTTGGGACGCCGCACGCCCTGCGACCGAGAGGTCGCCAGCCAAACGAACGCTCGCGAGGAACTTGGGAACGTAGTCCCGGGTCTCCCTGGGCAGCCCGTCGCGGATATGCCCGAACAAGGCGTCGTTGCGGGGCCGGGTTCCACCGTGCCGCCGGATCGCCCGCTCGATCCGCGTCGGCCCCGCATTGTAGGCCGCCAGAGCCAGAAACCAGCACTCGAACCGGTCATGCAGAGCAACCAGATAGTCCAGCGCCGCCTCGGTGGCGGCGTATGCGTCGAATCGCTGGTCCACAAGGGAATTGACCTCGAGCCCAAGCGACCGGGCGGTCCCGGGCATCAGTTGCCAGAGCCCGGCCGCCCCTGCCGGTGAAACGGCCAAGTGATCATAGCCGGCCTCGATGAGGGGGAGGTAGCGGAGCGAGCGTGGCAGGTCCCGCGCCGCCAACTCGGCGTCGATGTGGTCTTCGTACCTGCCCATTCGCCTCAGACCGCTCGGCACCAGACCACGCCCCTTGGTCCCCCAATGCTCCAGCCACCGGGCAACCTCTTCCTCGATCGCCCCGTCACTCTCTGGTGACCTGATTCCGACGACGTAGGTCCACTCGGTCGGCGGCACGCCGTCCTCGTTTTGGCGGAAGGAACGGGCCAAAACGGAATCCGCGTCCAGAATGTTCACCTTCGCGGGCATCAGGGTCAGAATCGCGGCGGCGATGACGACAACGAATCGAGTCGGCCAGTTGTCCATGAGAAGCCCTTTCGGATGATGGGATCGGGTGCTTCCGCAAGCGGTCTTCGGGATGCGACTACGGGCGGTACTTCCAATGATGGGCGACGCGACCAGGCGCCCCCAGAGGAAAAACCCGTGACTTGTGACGGGAGATTCCCGCACGCGCCGTGCGGGGAGAAATCCCCCCCTCAGGTCCTCCCGAGAGCCGAGAGCCGCGCGATCGGGCCCTCGGCTCGGCTAGAAGAAGCGAACCAGACCCAGGCTCAGCCCAGCTTCCCTGGCGTCGATGGCGGGTGTCACCGTGAACGCGAAATCGTCGAACCGCGTCACCCATTCCTCGTGGGCGTACACTACATGGCCCGCCTCGGCGCGGATGGCGACTCGTTTTCCCCAAGACCATTCCAACCCGATTCCAGCCATCCACGCTGTCAAGTCGAGGTCGCGGTCGCTTCTGCCGGATTCGAACCCGGCGGGACCACACGGTTCCGGAGAGAAGCAACCGGTGTAATGGCTGGTGAACCGCACACCTGCGAAGCGTACGCCACCCAGCAGGTAGACTGCCAGACGCCGGGAGCCCCATCCGCCCGGATCGCCGCCGAGTCTCAGGGTCGCGCCGTAACTGGTCTCCTTCGCCAAGCTCCATCGGTCGGGCCAGCTTTCCCCAAGCTGCCGGCGCTCGGCCGAAACGCCGACTCCCGCAAACTGAGCCTCGGTCGCGCCCCCGTGCCATTCGAAGCGTTGTCCAATGAGAAATGATCATGAGCGGGAAGCCGGTTTCCAGCGGGAAATGAGCATGAGCGGGGGTGCGAGCAGATCATGGGAGCATGATCGTGACACTCTGCACCGAACGGATCCGCACTCTCGACGACATCCGC
>JAJEBR010000108.1 GCA_022822445.1 Gemmatimonadota bacterium
GGTTCCAGCGGAGACACTTGCGGCAAACGACCCAGAGGCGGCCTTTGGCGGCGTCGAAGGCGAGCCGGCGGCCGACGGGGAAGTGCTCGACCACCTGGTTGGACCCGAGGGATCGGGTGCAGAACATGCAGGTTCGGTACATGGCTACTTCAACGCTCCAGTGGACACTGCGCCGGGCTCGTCGCATAGTATCGCCATGAACAAGGTCACCGCAGTAGCCCGGCTTCCCGTTTTCGCATCGCTGCTCCTCTTCGCCTGCGGTGAGGCGTCGCGCGGCACGCCCAAGGTCCTCCTGATCGGCATCGACGGCGTGCGGCCCGACGTGCTCGCGGAGGTGGCCACTCCGCACATCGACGCGCTGGTGCAGGAAGGATGGTACACGGCCGAGGCGCGCACCACCACGCCGTCGGTCAGCGGGCCGTCCTGGTCCTCGATGCTGACCGGGGTCTGGCCCGAGAAGCACGGCGTGACCGACAACAGCTTCACGGGACGCAACTATGAGCAGTACCCCTCCTTGCTGACGCGGGTCGAGGCGGTGCGCCCCGAACTGGCCACCTTCGCGGCGCTCGACTGGCTCCCCCTCGCGGAGCTGCCCGAGGCCCCCGGCCCCGTCCTCCCGGCTGCGATCGACGTGCGGGAGGTGGTCGACGGCTACGACCTCGGCTGGGCGGAGGCCGACGGCGAGATCGCGGCCCGCGCGGCACGGCACCTGAGCGAGGGCAACCCCGACGCGATGTTCGTATACTTCGGCAACCCCGACGAGACCAGCCACCGGCACGGGTCCATCGGCGCCGAGTACCGGGACGCCATCGCGCTGTCCGACAGCCAGGTCGGGATGGTCGTGGACGCGATGCGCGCGCGCCCCACCTATGCCGACGAGGACTGGCTCGTCCTCATCAGCACCGACCACGGAAGGCGCGCCGACGGCGGCCACGGCGGGGACTCGCCCGAGGAGATGATCATCTTCATCCTGGCGAGCGGCCCGGCGACGGAAGGCTGGCCGCCGCCCGGGCCGGCCGGCATCGTCGATGTCGCCGCCACCGGGCTGGCCCACCTCGGGATCGGGATCGACCCGGCCTGGGGGCTGGACGGAGTGCCGCTGGGCGAGTCCACGGCCGACCGGAACGACAGCCCTCCCGGTGCGAACCCGGGTTCATCCTCGGACCACTGACGCCATGCTATACGGAATCTACGGCCATCACACCCCGGAAACCTGCCCGATCCAGGTCCCGAAATACGCCCAGGTGTTCGCGGACATCCTGGAACGGGACCCGCAAGAGCTCGCCGAAGCCTATGGAATCCGCCGGATCGAGGCGCAGTATCATTCGGCGCTGGAACACACGTTTCTGTGGGTGGTCGATGCGGACAATCCGCAGCTCATCGAGACCTTCGCCGTCGAGAGCGGCCTCGCCTCATTCAACACGCTCAAGATCGTGCCGGTGCACACATTCGCCGAGACGGTGGCGGGTCTGAAGAAGAGGCACGGGCTCGGGGCCGGTGAGTGAATCCAGGAATAGTAAAGAGAACATGACATTTGGTAAAGCAGACACGACATTGCGCCACAGCCGCACCCGAATCGGCCACACCATCGAGATCTTCGAGGCCGCGCGGAAGCCGCTCTTCACGGTGCTCAACGGGATCGCGCAGGCCGACCTCGACTGGAACCCCGCCCCGGGTTCGCGCGGGATCGGCAAGATCTGCCGCCACATATACCGGGTGGACATCTGGTTCCTGAAGCGGCTGGGGATCGAGCCCGTGATCACACACGACGCCCCGGGCAGTGCGGACGAGATCGCCGGGCGGATGCGCACCATCCACGAGCAGATCATCGCGGAGGTGGAGCGGTGCGGGAGCGACGAGGACCTCATGGCCGAGCGCACCTCGCTCGACGGCGAGACCGGGGCGCGGATGGGCGTGGACGTGATCCACATCGCCCAGCACTACCTGTATCACCTCGCACAGATGACCTACCTGCGGCGGATCCGCGACCGGGAGTGGAAGGCGCCGCTGGACGAGTGGGATCGTGCGACGCACGCGATCGGGGATCGGGTGCTGGAGTAGCCCGGGCGATTCAACATGACTGCCGTCAAACGCAGGCCCCTCGAAGTCGCTTCCCGCCGCGTGGTGCAGGACGCCAGGCTGGCCATCCGGGATGTCTACGACGCGATCGTGGAACTGGTCACCAACTCCGACGATCGATACCAGATTCTCCGCACCGAAGGGCGGGTCGAGATCGAGCTTGGCCGGCAGGGCAAGGGGAAACCTTCCATCCTGCGGGTTCGCGACTTCGCCGATGGCATGACAACCGATCAGATGAACCGCAAGCTGGGGCGCATCGGCGGGCGGGTAAGCGGCATGGAGGAGGGGAAGGCCGTCCGCGGGACGAATTCCCGGGGCGCGAAGGATATCGCGGCGCTGGGGCGGGTGACCTTCGAGTCGATCGCGGGGGACGGGCGCATGCACACCTGCCGGATCTTTCCGAACCTGGAGTATGAGGCCGACGACTCGCGAGAGGTGACGCCGGAGGTCCGTAAGCGGCTCGGAATCGGCGACGGAACCGGCATGCTGGTGACCATCGAAATCGAACCCAGCCACCGCATCCCGAAGATCGACACGCTCGTGCCGAATGTGGCGCAGCTGGTGCGTCTCCGCGACATCGTGTGGCAGAAGCACACTACGCTCGTTGTCCGTGGTCTCGCCAAGGGAGGCGACCGTGTCGTCGGACTTCACCGGCCAGCGGGCAAGAGGCGTGTTTCCAGAACTTTCCCGGTTCCCGGATACTCCGGTGCAATAGCCAAGCTCGTAATCTTCCGGGCCCGAAAGCGGTTCCGCTCAGCCAGAAACCGGTTCCGGCTCGGCGGTATCCTGGTCAAATCGAGGCACGCGGTTCACGAAGCGACACTATTCGACCGGGCGCTGGAATGGGACTCCCACGCGCAGTGGTTCTTCGGCCGCCTCACCTGTGAAGCGATCGACGACCTCTGGAACGAATATGACGAACGCCAGGCACTGGGTCAGACGCATCCGCCGGAGAATCCCGTGCCGATTCTCGATCCATCGCGCAAGACCGGTCTCACTGCCGATCACCCGTTCGTGGAGTCGCTCTATGCCAAGGCGGTTTCCATGCTCAGGCCCCTGGTCGAGGAGGAACGGACCCGTGAGGAACGCGAGCGGGCCCGCAGCGTCGAAAGCCGGAAGACGCGCAAGCGGCTCAACGCGCTCGAAAAGGCCGCGAACCAGTTCATGGAGGACTTCTCGGACGAAGAGATGTCCAGGGATCCGAAGGGCAGGGAGAAGGGGAGCCGGTTTCAGATTCGCGGTTATTCGCTCAGTCCGCAGTACGCCCAGGTCGTGCGAGAGCAAACCTTCAAGTGTTGGCTGACTGTACGCTCGGAGGCGTTCCCGGAGATCGGCGAAGGGGAACCCGTGGGGGTTGAATGCCTGACGGATGAACTGCACGCTGACATGACGCAGGTTCCGCTCCGCCCCGTCGAGGCCCAGGAGGGCATCTTGAGGGCGGCCTGGTCGGTCAAGGCGCTGGAGGCGACGCCCGCCACCGGGATCGAGGCGCGCGTCGGCCCGATCAAGGCCGAATCGACCATCGCCGTACTCGCCTCCGAGGCCGAAAGGTACGCGGACGTCAATGGGCTCCAGTTCGAACGCAAGAGCTACCGAATCCGCGGAGGTTCGAGGAGAACGATCAGGCTGCTGGCTCCGGTCGCTCTCGCCCGCTCGGCGGGACGGGAGTTCGATCTCGAACTGTCATCTGACGACTTCCGGGTATCGGGGGCGAGAAAGATGGTGCTGAGGGCCAGTCTCGGCGTCGCCGTGTGCAAACTCACGGTGGCCCTGCTCGACGATGAGGCTGCGCCAGCCGAGGTGACTGCCCGTCTGGGCGAGCATGAGGCGAAGACCGAACTGCGAGCGGCGCCTGCTGCGGGTGCGGGAATCGTGATCAAGCTGGAGGACGTCGACCACGGCGCGCTCCGCTACCGATGGAACAGGAACGTGCTGGAGATCGGTGCCCGCCACCCGTCGCTGAAGCGCTATCTCGGTCCGAAGTCGGAGCAGTACCCTGGCCAGGATACCCCCATCTTCCGAGTGTTGCTCGCGGAGGTGGTGGCCGAGGCACTGTGCGCGCGGCGGCTGCAGGGGAACATCGAGGCGAACCCGCGGGACTTCGATGGGATGTCGTGGGACGACTACTACCGGCACTTCGCCCGAATGATGTCGGAGTTTCTACCGAAGGCTCATGGGTTGATGGAGGCGGGGGTGTGAGGCTGAATCAACACGATGCGAATGGGCGTGGGTTCCTGGCCCGGCAGCGCGACCTCCCTCTCCTCTCCCTCGCGGGCTCCGAAAAGTGCGCGCCCGATGGGGGAGTTGCGTGAGACCTCCCCGTTTTCCCAGTCGGGCTCCCCACCGACCACGACCCAGGTGACGATCGCGCGGGACTTGAAGTCGTACACAACGACTCTGTCGCCCACCCCGACCCGCCGCGCGGGCTTCGCATCCGGCGGATCGGCCGGCCACCGAATGGTGCCGACCTGGCCGTCGATGAAACTCTTCGCGCGGCGTGGGTCGGCTGGAACGCCCATGGCCTCTTCCATCTCGCGCAGAAAGCAACGCAGGATCTCATGCCCCGTCAGGGCACGGCGCCACGCCGCATGAGCCTCGGCCGGGAAGCGCTTCTCACCGTAGTCCCGTTCGGCCGTGCGGAATGCCGCGCCCGACTTGACCGCGTGAAACGAGAGATAGGTGTCGAGGATCTCGGCAACGTTCTCGCCCGCGTCATCCACGATGTCCAGGCGGGCGAACTCCCGGTTGCGGATGCGCCCCCGCCCGGCCGGAAAGTGGAGTTTCCAGCCCCGGCCGTCTTCGGACACCGACACCTGTAGGGCCCGGATCGAACAGTCGTCGAAGGGGTGTTCCGGAGGAGCCCCTGCCGATCCCGGGAACGTTCCGATGCTCACGAGAAGCCGCGGATCGCCGGCAGGATGACATAGGGCGAAGTCGACAGCGCCGGCCGGTGTCTCATGGGCGAGCGTCACCACCTCAGCGTCGCCGACGTTCCACCCGAGATGACGCAGTAGCGGCAGGACGACGCGGTTGGCGACGTCGTCGCGGTTCGAGAAATCCCCGTGCTCGACACTCCCCGCCAGCTCGCGGACCCTATCGGCGAGCGACTCGATGCGCAACTGCGGGGCGAAGAGGGGCAGTCCGCCGCCGGCGTCGTCCGCGTCGCCTGACTGTCCGTCGGCATCCTCCGGTCCGTTGGCGTCCCCTGGGCGGCTTGTTTCGTCCATCGTGCACACGATCCATGTCTGAAGGCACTTCGACAATCGGGGCGGTGCACGTCCGGAGGCAACTCGGGGCCGCATCGCAGGCGGCCGTACGCCCGAGGGAGCTGGCTCGTTGACGCCGATGTCATACCATGGTATAACTATAGTATGAAGACAGCGATCTCGATTCCGGATGACCTGTTTGCCCTGGCCGACGCACTCGCCCGGCGGCTGAACTTCTCCCGCAGCGAACTCTATGCGATCGCCGTTGAAGAATACGTGGCGAAACACCGTGACGAAGACATCGTCGCCAGACTCAACCAGGTCTACTCGGATCTGCCCAGCGAAGTCGATCCCGCTCTTCGGCGGGCTCAGGCCAGGTCGCTTTCCGCAGAGTGGTAGTCGCGCGGCGCGAAGTGTGGTGGGCCGACCTCGGGGAGCCACAGGCCTCCGAGCCCGGGTTTCGCCGGCCGATCCTCGTCGTTCAGGCCGACGCATTCAACCGAAGCAGACTCAGGACGGTGATCGGCGTGGCCCTGACGTCCAACACCCGATACCTCGACGCCCCCGGCAACGTCCTCCTGCCGGCGTCCCGCACGGGATTGCCCAGGGACTCCGTCGCTAACGTCACGCAGCTTGTGACGGTGGATGAGGAGTACCTCGCGGATCGCGCCGGACAGATCCCGCGGAAACTCATGAGCCGGGTCGAGGTGGGGCTGAGGCTGGTGTTGGGATTGTGAGGGGGGGTGCAGTCACCGCGGCAACTCCTCAGCTGTCGTCTGTCGATCACCCTCCGTAGGTGTCAACAACTCCGTTGACAACATCCATGTTGACGGCCTATTGTTGGACATCCGAAGACTCGTGTCCCGGGCATCAGCTACAACCCGGTAGGATACAGCCCGAACACACACGGTAAGGAGCAGGCCTATGAAATCATCCACCGGCCACTGGGTGGTCGGCGACGACTTCTTCGACCGGGAAGGAGAGTTGAAGGTCCTCGAATCCCGCGTCCGCGACGGAAACCATTTGGTTATGACCGGCCAGCGCCGCATGGGGAAGACCAGTGTTCTACGCGAACTGGGGCGTCGGCTGGAGCAGAAGGGCTGGGTGTTCCTCTTCGCCGATGTCGAAGCGGATCAATCCGAAGAAGACGTGATCACGAGTCTGGCCAAGGCCTGTCATCGGGTCACACCCATCACGTCGCGCTTTATGAGGGGGATGGGCCGCCGACTACGGTCGCTGGCCGGGAACGTCCGCCAAGTCAGCGCCCATCAGTTTGCTGTGCGCTTCCGAGCCGGCCTGGATTCCGGTAACTGGAGGCGTCACGGGGAGAGTCTGATCGCTCATTGCGCCGCACACGACCAACCGGTGCTCATCGTCATCGACGAGGTGCCGATCTTCCTTGTGAGACTACTCGATCAAGAAGACGGTACTCGGCGAGTGGACGAGTTCCTGAGTTGGTTGCGTTCCGTCTTCCAGAAGGGTGATGACCGGCTCCCGACCCTGATCCTGTCAGGCAGCATCGGGCTCGCCCCACTGGTCGAGCGGCTGGGCATCTCCGATCGGGTCAACTATCTGGATCCAATCCGGCTCGGTCCGTGGAGCCTTGAGGTATCAGTCCGGTGCTTCGAGGCGCTCATGAAGAACTACGACCTGTCCGCCGACGACGGCGTGGCGCGGGCCGTCTACGAGCACCTGGGCACGGGCGTCCCCCAGTATGTGCAGTCCTTCTTTGCCCGCTTGCGGGACTATGTCCGGATGCACGACCGAGACCGGATCGCGCTGGACGACGTTGCGGAAGTCTATCGTACCGAACTTCTCGGACCGTCGGGACAGAACGACCTCGCGCACTACGAGGCGCGGCTTCGGGACGGCCTGGGTGACGCGCACCGCTACACGCTCGCCATGGAGATCCTGGCCGAAGCGGCCATTCAGGGCACCTTCACGGCCGAAGCACGCCGTCAACTGGAGCAGAGGCATTCCAGGCTTGTGGAGGACGCCCCACGACAGGTCACAGATACCCTCGCCGTCCTCGTCCATGACGACTATCTCGAACCCCATCCGGACGGCCACCGCTTCCGGATGAAACTGTTGCGGGACTGGTGGAAGGCCCGTTTCCGGCACCACTACAGGCCCCTGTTGGAGGATCGCGCCATCGGTTTCAGGGAGAATGACGCCTCATGACCAAGCCGCCGGAGCGCACCATCCGAAAGTTCAACCCGGGTGTCTTTCAGCCGGACCAGGAGGTCATCCAGCAGTTCGTTGTTCGGACGCGGGAGCTTGAGACGGTTCTGGAGATCCTCCGCGAGAACATCGACGCACCGTCCTGCCAGCATACGCTCATCGTGGGCCCGCGGGGCCGGGGCAAGACCATGTTGTTGGCACGAGTCGCAGCAGAACTGCGCACCGTCCGGGAACTCCGCTGTGCCTTGCTGCCGGTTCGGTTCATGGAGGAGAGCCTGGAGGTCTTCGACATTGGAGACTTCTGGCTGGAGGCTCTGGTGTATCTGGCCAAGGAGTGCGGCGAGCGACATCCCGATATCTCCCGTGAGATCGAGGCGACGCACGCTGCTCTGGCCCGCAAGACGCGCGGAGACGATATCGCCGGGCGCGCGAAGGCCGCTCTTCTGGACGCCGCCGACCGGATGGGAAGACGGCTGGTTCTCATGGTGGAGAACCTCCAGGACCTTTACGAGGAGGCGGACGACGACTTCGGGTGGCAACTTCGCGAGTCGCTCCAATCGGATCCCGAGATCATGCTCCTGGGGACTGCCACAAGCCGTTTCGAGGCACTGGATGACGCGAGCCAACCGTTCTTCGAGCTTTTCCGAATCCTCCATCTGGAGCCTCTGAACACCGCGGAATGCCAGCGCCTGTGGCAGGCCATTACCGGTGAACAGCGCAACGCCTGGCGGATGCGACCATTGGAGATTCTTACGGGTGGAAGCCCTCGCCTCCTGGTGATCGTCGCCGAGTTTGCTCGCCACCGGACGGTTCCGAAGCTGTTGGAGGAGCTGGTCGGGCTTGTCGACGACCACAGCGAGTACTTTCGCGGCAACCTGAACTCCCTGCCAAAAACCGAGCGACGAGTCTACGTGGCCCTGGCAGATCTCTGGTGGCCATCCAGCACTCGCGAAGTCGCGAACAGAGCACGCATGGGAGTGCGGAAGGCTTCCGCCTTGCTGGGCCGCTTGGGCTGGCGCGGCGCGGTCAAGGTCGCCGAGCAAGGAGGGCACCGGCTGTACTCTGTAGCGGAGCCGCTCCACTGCATGTACTACAAGCTGAGGCGCTGGAGGGACGAAGCGGCCGTGGTGCGCGGGCTGATTCGGTTCATGGTGGCGTTCTACGGCCCGGACGAGACGACGGAGATTCTCGGCTCCCTGCTGGCCGACAAGACGTACCAGGAGGTCTTCCGTGGCGCGCGGGAGGATCTTGACCCGGATATCGGGGACATCCCGGAGGGCGACGCTGCGACGACTTGTCGGGAGCTCGTCCAGCGCCATCGGGGCCTGTGTGACCCGGACCGCCAGATCGCGGTAGCGGGTGAGCTCCTCGACATCGGTGCCAGGCTTGCGAAATCAGGAGAGGTCGAACGGTCGATCGAGTACAACGACGAGCTGATCCGGCGTTTCGAATCCTCTTCGACCCCGGAGGTGCGGGTTGCCGTCGCCAAGGCGTATTTCAACAAGGCCACCGCGAAACAAGCCGCTGGCGAACACATGGTTGCAGTAACCGCCTTCAACGACGTGGTGACCCGTTATGAGCGGTCGCAGGCACCGGGAATCCAGGAATGCGTGGCCGCAGCACTGCTGAACAGGGGATTCCTACACGGTCGGCTTGGCGATCCGGACGCGGCGGTCGCGTGCTATGACGAGCTCACCCAACGCTTCGGCGGCAGTCCCCTGCCCCGACTTCGTGTGTGCGTTGCGATGTCGCTCCGAAACAAGGGCTCCACGCTGGCCGGACCCGAGTCCCCAGAAGCGATGCACTCGGCGATCGCAGTCTGGGATGGCCTTCTTGAGCTCTTCGGCGGGGACGGCGAGCCGGACATACAAGTTCAGGTCGCCAGCACGTTAACGAAGAAGGCGGGGGGGCAGATGAAGCTGGGGAGAAACGAAGCAGCCGTCGCGGCCTGCGACGAAGCCGTTCACCGCTACCGGACGAGCGACCGGGCGGACCTTCGGCGGGAAGTAGCCATGGCCATGGAACTGAAGGCCATGAGTCTGAACCGAATGGGACGTGGGCGAGAAGCCCTCGAAACGTGCGACGCATTGGTTCGCGACTTCGGAGACATGCCGGGACGTCACGGAATCCCCGTCAGATGGCGCGCCTTGGGGTGCCGGATACACGCGTTCGCACTCGCGGGTGAGGAGTCCGTCGCGTCCCGAGTGTTCCGTGAGATGTGCGACGACCTCGATGTCGCCGACCGAGAGATGGTCGGCAAGGTCGTCTGGGACACCATCGATCTGCTGGCCGCCGGGGCGACGCCTGGAGTCTTCGCGGACGCGCTGGCGCAGAGCGCGGAGGATTGCCGAGAGTTCGTGCCGTTGCTGGCCGCTCTCCAGAAGCTCGCTGGCCGACGGGTGAGAGTTCCCGAGGAGTTCGAGAAGGTCGTTGGGGACATCATCAAGATGATCGAGGATCGGCGGGGGTGGGTGGTAACCCTACCGCCATAGCCTCCGCGCCCGCAGCGGTGTTTCAGCCGTAAACCGGCCTCCACGGCAATCGAATTGCCACGGCACCCTTCCACGTCTAGCTTCGGACGTGTTTCCCGCGCCAATGCCCACTCCGCGTGGATCCCGGATAGCTTGCGACGGGCAGGAGCGATGACATGAAGGGACAGTCATGAGAAACCGACTTCTGGTGCTGACCGCGGTGACCGCATGCGCCCTTGCGGTGACCGCATGTGCCCTTGCGGCCTGCGACATCGGGCCCGGCTCTTCCTCCGCCGGGCCGCATGTCGTCGTCCAGACGATCGGCGACACGACCGTGGTGCGGACCCTCTCGGGCAGCGTCTGGGAGGGGGAGGCGACCCTGGTTCCGGAGATCTCGATCGGCGAGCTCGACGGGCCCGATGAGCTTCTCTTCGGCTGGATCCGTTCGATCGCGGTCGATGCCGACCATAACGTCTTCGCGTTCGACGACCAGGCTCAGGAGGTGCGCGTCTTCGACTCGGCGGGGCAGTACGTGGAGACTCTGGGCAGGCGGGGTGAAGGCCCGGGCGAATTCAGCCGCGCCGAGGCCATCGCAACGCTGCCCGACGGCCGGTTGGTCGTGCGCGATCCCGGAAACTCGGGCCTCGAGGTCTTCGTTCCCGGCACCACCGAGACGGAGCGATGGAGGTACGACGTCGGCGGCCTGTATTCGGTGACGCCGCTCCTCACTGACGCGAGCGGGCGCACGTTTCTCCACACCCGCGATCTGTCTGCCGACGGCTTCGTCATGCACGTCATCGTGTTCGGACCGGACGGCACGCAGATCGACACCCTTCCGGAACCCTCGACCACCTATGAGCCTCCCGAGGTCACCGCCCAGCAGGGACCCAGTTCGGTCGGCTACTACGTACCGTTCAGCCCCGAACTGCATTGGACCGTCCACCCCAGCGGCCACTTCCTCAGCGGACTATCCACCGATTACCGGATCGACCTCGTGCGCGACGACGGCGTACTCCGGATCGAGCGCGCCGCCGATCCCGTGCCGGTCAGCGACGAGGAGCGTGCCCGCCAACGCGAGAGCCTTGTACAGCGCATGCAGGCCTTCGACCCGGACTGGACCTGGAACGGCCCCCCGATCCCCGATCACAAGCCGTTCTTCCACGACATCGTGGCCGGCCGCGACGGCCGCATCTGGGTGAGGGTCCCGACCGAGGCGCGCGCGGTCGAGAACCCGGACCACGACCCGGAGGACCCCTCTTCCACCCCGATGCTCTGGCGAGAGCCGGTGCGCTACGACGTCTTCGAGGCCGACGGGAGCTACCTGGGAGCCGTGAGCACCCCGGCAGGGTTCGCGGCCTCCCCCGATCCGGTCTTCGACGGGGACCACGTCTGGGCCGTGACCCGCGACGATCTGGGGGTCGAGCGGGTGGTGCGGTTCAGGATTGTGGTGGGGGGCTGAGGGGTTCCTCGTCCTCCTCCGACTCGTCGCCGTCAGGAACACCGGATTTCCACATCACCGCCCAGGCTGCCAGCAGCAGAAGCGCCAGGACGGTCGACGCGATGACACGGCGCCCGTCCGTGCAGCCGGACAGCCAGTCCGCCATGCCGGCTTCGATGGCCAGCAGGGCCGCGAGTGCTTCAGCGGTTACCGGGGCAAGCAGCATTTGTGTTGTTCCCTTGGAGGTTGTCGTTGACTTGACCCAGAGTGGGCGACTTGGGGGGCGGTGGTCAAGCGAAGTACCGTCCAGTCCCGGCAGCCCCGTGCCCTCCTCCACGAGGTGGCGCACGGGCTCGGGGTCAAGAACACGATCAACGGCATGGGCACGGTCCGCGAGGCGCTGCGCGAGCACGCTTCACCGATGGAGGAGGGGAAGGCGGACGTGGTCGGGCTGCACATGGTGACCCAGCTGTTCGAGCGCGGGGAGATCACCGAGAACTCGGTCGAGCACCACTATGTGACGTTCCTGGCGGGGATCTTCCGCTCGGTGCGGTTCGGCGCGGCGAGCGCGCACGGCCGCGCGAACATGGTGCGCTTCAACTACTTCCTGGAGGAGGGCGCCTTCAGCCGGGACGATGCCACCGGGACCTACCGCGTCGACTTCGACGCCATGCGCGCCGCGGTGGCCGGGCTGAGCGAACTGATCCTGACGCTCCAGGGCGACGGCGACTACGACGGGGTCGCGCAGCTGCTCGAGGAGAAGGGCATGGTGCCGCCCGAACTGCAGGCCGACCTGGACCGACTCGACGCCGCAGGGATCCCGCGCGACATCGTTTTCGAGCAGGGGATCAGCGTTCTCTTCGAGAATTGACAAGCGCAGTTGTCATAATGTGAACTTAAGTTTACACTCCGTGCCGGTCAAAGAAGGCGTCCGTCCCGGCGGGGACCAGCAGGTTGTCCGAGATGGCGGCGATCTCCTCCGCTTCCTTCCAGGCCTGCTCCAGGATCCACAGTTCGCCTTCCAGCGCCCGGCGTTCCTGCTCCTCGTGGAGGGCCATTTCGAGGGCGAGTTTCGTCGGTTTCGGGAACGCCCAAATCGATCCGGGAGCACCACGCCCCCCCGGGTCCGTGTCCCTGGCCACACGTTTCAGGAAGCGGTCCGGGTGACCATCGGCTTCGATCTGTTCCACAGCCTCTTGCACCGTTCGCCGCGAGCCACCGGCCCCGTTTATTCTCGGAACGACGGCCGCGGCGACGCGCCGTGCGTCCTCGCCCTCGAAACGGGCCTTTCGCCGCCTCTTGATGACATCGACCGCGAATCCGGTCTCTCCCTCGTCGGGAACCAGCCGGACGGACCGAAGGGTGCTTTCGCTGAATGTCACGACCTGCGCCGCCGCCGCGTTGTCGCGATCAACATCGTCGCTCCCGACGCGCACCTTCGCGATGGGACGCAGCCAGCTCCAGGCCGCCCACCCCCACCATCCGCATAGCAGCAGGCCGGAGGAGATCGGCAGAGATGCCACCGCCAGGCCGCCTGCGCCGACGACCACCCCGCCAGCCACGGATCTACAATATGCCTGCGGCCGAGGGTCGCCCACCCGAGCCCCCAGCGCTCCATCCACCCCCGATTCTAAAACAGCCCGTCCCCCAGCAGGTGCACCCTCAGGACCGCGCGGGGCCGGCCGTCCTTCCCCCTCGGCAGTCCCTGAGCCAGGTCCAGCCGGCTTATTCCGTTCATGTAGCTCACGCCGACGCCGACCGCGTAGTAATCCTCGCCGCCGACGGACGCCCAGTCGGCGAAGAGCGAGAGCCGCACAAAGCGCACCGGCCGCTGCAGATCGACGCGGCCCCGCCAGATGCCGGACGACATGAGGTTGCCCGAGTGCCCGCGGAGCCAGCGGCCGGTCCCGCCCAGGCTCCACAGGTCCAGCGGGGCGGGATCGCCCCACACATGGGCACCGCCAGCCTCAAGTCCCACGCTGTAGTCGCTGGCGAGCGGGACTGACACCGCCCCGGTCACGCCCGCCCGGACATGGGGATTGTCGCCCAGCGTGGTCCGGACTTCCGCCCATCCGCCCCAACCGAGCGATCGGGGCGTCACGCCGCCCCACCACGGCCTCCAGGTGGCCGCCACGCCTCCCCGGTTGCGTACGTCGCCACCCTCGACCTCGCCGTCTTCCCCGGCGACGGCGCCGCTCCCGGCTTCGCCGCCATCCCCGGCAACAACGGCGGTCGCAATATCGGCGTCGCTCTCGGCGAAGAAGCGCAGCGACATCCGGTACCGTTCGCCCCTGCCGGGGAGCACCCTCAGCGACACGCCCCTCGACCAGTAGAAGTCGGCGGAGTCTCCGGAGGCGACGAAGGCTCCTGGCGATTGTCCCAGCCCACCGGCGTCGATGCCTCCGCCGCGCAGCGCACGGTAGAAGGAGAGTTGGAGCCGGCGGTTCGGCTGATCCCTGAGCAGCGTCAGTTGAACGTCCGGCGCCTGGAACCGGCGGGTGGGAATCCGGACCGTGGCCGCGGCCCTGCCCCAGCTGAAGTCGCGCCTCAGCCGCGTGCCCGCCGACACCCACTCGACCGGATTGTAGCGCAGCAGCCAGAGCGTCTGGCCGGGAGGATGAAATATCCAGGGACTCGTTACCAGCGCAGGGTCCCCGCCTTCGCCGGTGCCGATCTCCGCCAGGGTGGAGGCGATTTCGGCGATGGACTCATCGTCGAAGCCGAGGGGGCGCTCCTCCCACAGGTCCGGTGGCAGCAGTTCGCTCAGCGCCAGTGCGGCCCGGTCGCTGGATACGATCGTGACGGTCTCGCCCGGGTCCCCGGAATCCACATCGCCGCGGACGCTGTCTTCCTGCTGCCGCCATTGCTCCAGGGCCTCCGCCGCCGTTGCCGGCGTGCCGGGAGTAGCCGCAGCGCCCCGTTCGCGGATGTCCTCGACCTCGATTTCCCAGGTGATGGTGGTGGGGACCGAGGGCGGGGGCACGCCACTCGGGCCGGGATGCTCGTCGGCCCCCACGTGGCCCTGCCAGAGGACGCGCCGCGGCAGCCAGTGCCGGAAGTCCCAGAAGGTGTAGTCGGCGACGACGGTCGTGATGTCGAGCTCAAGCGGCGGGATCAGGTTGTTGATCGCACCGTTGAGGAGGCGGTCGAAGAGGGAGTTGCGGGGGGGTGGGGCGTCGGACTGGGCCGAGTCGGTGGCCTCTGCGGCCGCGCCCGCATCCTCCGATCCCAGGTTCACACGCATGCCGGCTGCCCACCGCCCGCCCCGCCTCAACTGCCAGGAAATCTCCCGGTTCACCGGCTTGGCGAGCCGGTAGGCGACACGGACCAGGGCCATCGACTCGGGCTCGATCCACATCATCGCCGAGAGGAGCTGGATGCTGCGAACCCGCGGGATCACGGTTACGGCGACGGCACCGACCGTGCGGCCGTCGCCCAGCTGCACCGAGGTCGTGTCTCCCGAGCGGAACTGGTAGTGGCGTTCCGAGTCCGGCGCGAGGGGACTGAGCATCATGCGGGAAGCCTCGTCCGCATCCGCCCCAAGAGCGCCCGCGGCGAAGAGGAAGGGGTCGGCGCGGGGATCGGCGGCGAAGCGTTCCGACCTGAGTCCGTCGAAGTACCCGGGGGGGTCGTTGGGGCCCACGCCGGGATCGCGAAAGCGGCTCCCCAGGACGTGCGCGACATCGGGCTCCTCGCGCGACCAGCGGACCCGGGTGACGCGCTCGCCGTTCACCCACGGCCGGTCGCGCCGGATGGCGGGCGCGTCGACGGCCATCCGTTCCCGGATCAGGGCCGTGTACGCGTCGATCTCCAGCCGGGCGGTGTCGCGGACGGCCTTCGCCCCGCGCACGAGAAGGCGGGCGGTCTCGTCGAGATAGGCGTCCTGGGCAGAGGCGTCCTGCGCATAGGCGGTGGCGAGGGCGTCGCCGGGCGGGGTGCCGGGCTGCTGGGCCGAGGCCGTGCCGAGGGTGTCGCCGCGTGGAGCGCCGGGGATTTGTGCGGAAGCCGCGCCGTGCGAGGTGGTGGGGAGGGGGAGGAGGATGGCAGCAAGAACCAGCACACCCTCAAAGGAGCCTGGCCTCACTCGTCGCTGCCGTGCAGGTCGAAGAATGCGTCCCCTCCTGCCGGCAGCAGCAGGTCGTCCAGGATTGCCGCGATCTCCTCCGCTTCCTTCCACGCCTGCTCCACGATCCAGAGTTGGCCCTCCTTTGCCCGTCGCTCCTGCTTTTCGTGCACCGCCACGAGGGCAAGCCGGGTTCGGTCGGGAATGTTGCACATATCCCATACCGCCCGTCCAGTTCTAGTGTTCCGCGCAGGAGGACCGGCGGACTCGATCTCCGCCGCCGCACTGAGCACCGTCGACAATAAGTCCAAATGGCGGAGACAGCCTCTCGCTGAATCACACGGCACCCCCGCATCACCGTTTTCCCCGACCCGGCCGCTCCCTACTGGCCTTCAGCCCCCGATTCGGCGGCTCTGGGCCCTCCCCATCCCGATTGAAAGCACGATCCACATGGCCGCCAGCGGCGCTGTCGACATCGCCACCCACGCCAGGGTCAGGCCCAGCACCGCGAAGAGCCCATCGATCCCGGCTCCAGCGGCATCCCCAAAGCGGTACAGGAAGACATCGACGACCGGCTTGGCCTTGTACTTCTCGGACGGAGTCACGACGCTGAAGAGGGTCTCCCGGGAGGGGCGCGAAATGGCGTAGCGGGTCGCCCGGTGCAAGGCCTGGAAGATCAGCATCACCCCGTAGACCGGCCAGACCGCAAGCACCAGGAAGCCGGCCAGGGTCACGAGCGGCAGGATCGCCAGCGTCCAGCCCACCCCCACCTTGCGAATGAGATGGGTGGTGATGAACAACTGCGTGACGAGCGTGGCGAGCTGGGCCCCGGCGTCGAACAGCGCGAAGCTCGCTACCAGCTGGCTGAAGGTGTCCGACTCGTTCAGGATGATGTTCGCCTGGGTGAAGTAGATCATGGTGTTGCTGACCGCCATGAACACCACCCAGAGTCCCACGCCGAGCAGGTAGGGCGAGGTGACGACGGCCCAGGCCCCCTCCCAGAAGCTGCCCCCGATCTCGCCCCTGCTCCCCGCCCGAGCGTCACCCTCGTCCGAATCCGGTCCACCGCCGCTTGCACCGCTCTCCGGTGTCCCGCCCGCCGCCGCTCCTCCCGCGGAATGGCGGGCCGCCGCACCCAGCGATGAAGCCCCCGAACGCACCGCCATCCTGTCCAGGCTCAGCATGACCGCGACCGCCAGGCAGAAGCAGCCGGCGCCGGTGAGCATCAGGCCGGCCGGCAGATAGGGCGAATCGGTGAGGTTGCTGACCAGGTTGGCCAGCCAGCCTCCGACAAGCGCCCCGAGCGTTCCTCCGATGCCCACGAAGGCGAACAGCCGCTTGCCCTGGTGCACGTCGAAGATGTCCACCATGAACGCCCAGAACACGCTGGTGGTGAAGAGGTTGATGACGGTCAGCCAGACGTAGAAGGTGCGGCCCACGGCCACGGAGACCCCCGTCTGGGCGTCGGTGCCGATCAGCCCGCCCCCGGACCGCACATCGGCGATCAGCAGGGCGGCAAAACCGATCAGGCACGCAACCACGAAGAGGTAGGCGACCGGAATGAACCGGCGACGGTTCATGCGCGCCACCACCCCGCCGAAGATGAGCACCGCCACCAGCGCCGTCACGGATGTCACCACGAAGAGCCAGCGCAGCTCGTCCATCCCCCGCGCGACCCCCATCGCCTCCCGCACCGGACGCAGGAAGAAATACCCGCAAAGGACCAGGAAGAAGAAGAGCGCTGACATGACGGCGAGCGGGAATTCGCCGCGCTTCATGTTGACGAGGCGGGCGGCGAAGTTCATCGTCCGGCCCCGTAGCACGTTGCCGAGCGCACTGTAAAGAAAACGTTACATAATGTCATGTTCTCCATACTTTTCCTCTCCGTGAGACCACTGCATTGCGGTTCTCCCCTCACCATGCCCTGGCCACGCGTCAGCGCGCCCGCTCACCGACCGCTCGCCATTGACGTTCTGCAAGAGAAGGCGTTCCTTGAACGGTCGCAAGCACCGCCGCTCGTTCACCCCTTCCATCCCATGAAGCCGGCCGGATGAACCGAGTCTCCCAAAACCTGCTGCTGGGGGCCATAGTTCGCGTCACGCGCGTGCGTCGGAGGGAAGCAGCCACGGTGCTCCTGTCGGCCGCGTACTTCTTCCTGGTTCTGTCGGCCTGGTATGTCCTCCGGCCGATCCGGGATGCGATGGGCGTGGCCGGGGGGGTCGACAACCTGCAGTGGCTCTTCACGGCCACGGCGGCGGTGATGCTGTTGGTGCATCCTCTCTTCGCAGCGATCGTCGCGCGCTGGTCCCGGAGGCGGTTCGTCACCGTCACCTACCGCTTTTTCATGCTCTGCCTGATCGCGTTCTTCGTGGTCCTGAACGCGGTGCCGGAAGGGGGACAGGCATCGATCTGGGTCGGGCGGTCGTTCTTCATCTGGACCAGCGTCTTCAACCTCTTCGTCGTATCGGTCTTCTGGTCCTTCATGACCGACATCTACCGGGAACGTCAGAGCCGGCGTCTCTTCGCCCTGATCGGCGTCGGCGGGACGCTGGGAGCGATCCTCGGGTCTTCGATCACCGCGTTCCTGACCGCGATCTTCACTCCGGCGACGCTGCTCTGGTTCTCGATTCTGCTGCTCGAATGCGCGGTCGTTTGTGTGAAGCGGCTGGACAGGCGGGCCAGGGGACGGAAGTCGGGCACGGCGGAAGCGCCGGCCGCAGGCGAAGCGCCGGGTGCAGCCGCGGCCGGGATCGACAGCCAGGCACGCCGCACGACATCTCCCGGGAAGATGGCGGGGCCGGGCGGAGAGGTCATCGGAGGGTCTCCCCTGGAGGGGATCGCGCGGGTGCTCCGCTCGCCCTACCTGCTCGGCATCTGCGTCTTCATGCTCCTTTTCACCACCGGATCCACCTTCCTCTACGGCATGGTGTCGAGCGCCGTCGACCTCAGCTTCCTGGACGACACCCTGCATCCGGCGATCTTCGCCCGCATCGACCTTGCGGTCAACATCCTGACGCTGCTCACGCAGCTCTTCCTGACCGGGCGCATCGTCAAGCGCCTCGGAGTCGGGCTGACCCTCGCGCTGCTCCCCCTCGTGAGCATGGCCGGATTCCTCACGCTGGCAGTGGCTCCGGTCTTTGCCGCCGTGGTCGTGTTCTACATCCTCAGGCGCGCGGGCAACTTCGCGATCGCCGTGCCCATGCGGGAAGTGCTCTACACCGTGCTCCCGCGCAGAGACAAGTACAAGGCCAAGAACTTCAACGATACCTTCCTCTACCGCACCGGCGACCTGCTGGGGATATGGTCGTTCAGAATGCTCGGCGGCCTCGGCCTCGGCACGTCGGCCCTCGCCTGGACGATGGTGCCGGTGGCGGGGGCGTGGGTGCTGGTGTCGCTGTGGCTGGGGAGGCGGCAGCGGGCGCTTGCGGGCCGACGGGTCGGCAGGACATTGTCCGCGGGCCCAGTCAGGGATTAGATTTGGCCGCAATGATCCGGAGAACCCATCGGCACCCGCCCGCCCCTGCCCGTCTGCCACTCCTCGCGCTCCTGTTGGCGACGCAGGGGTGCGGATTCGGCGATGCCGCAGAGGCCGGCCGCCTGCGCGCCGACTGCGCCGAGAGCGTATCGAGCGCCTGCCTGGAACTGGGGCTGAGGCTCTTCCATGGACGGCAGGCCTTTCGGGACGAGTCCAGCGCGGTGCCGTTCCTCGACCAGGCCTGCGAGGCCGGCGAGTGGGACGGATGCGATGCGCTCGGGCAAGCGCATCGGGACGGGCGCGGCGTGAACGAAGATCCGCGGCGGGCGGCAGAGCTCTTCGAACTGGCGTGCGACGGCGGGGTCGCGGAGGCGTGCGCAGCGTTGGGCTTGCTCCTGCAGGACGGGCAGGGCGTCCGGCGCGACCTGGCGCGGGCGGCGGACCTCTTCGAAAGGGCCTGCGATAGCGGCCACCTGGAGGGTTGCATGCAGCTGGCGGTCGCCTTTGACGACGGGCGGGGGCGGGAGCGCGACGTGCTGCGGGCGGCGGAGCTGTACGAACGCGCCTGCGAGGACGACGAGCACATCGAAGCCTGCAGGACTCTGGGCCGACTCTACCTCTATACCGACGGCATCGACCGGGACCCGGCCCGAGCCGTTCCGTTTCTCGAGCGGGCCTGCGACTGGATCTACGGAGACAGCTGCAACGACCTGGCCCGGCTCCACGCCGAGGGCGACGGGGTGGAGCAGGATTGGGAGCGGGCGCGCGAGCTGTACTCCAGGGGCTGTAATAGACAGTTCGCGGAGAGCTGCTACCGCGCCGCCGAGCTCTACCGCACCGAGAGGGGCGGAGCCCGGGACGACGGCGCAGCCGAGAGGCTCTTCGAACGGGCCTGCCGGATGGGGTACCGACAGGGTTGCCGCCCACCACCCCCTCCCGCGGAGGACTCGGTGTGACTTTGGTGCCCGGTTCCGGGGCGCTCATGACGCTGAGCAAGGTGACGAAACGCTACGGCTCGACCGTCGCGCTGCACGAGGTGGACATCGCCGTCACGGAGGGGATCATGGGGCTGCTGGGCGAGAACGGCGCGGGCAAGAGCACCATGATCAAGGTTCTCCTCGGCCTGATTGCGCCCAACGCCGGGGCCGTGCGCGTTCTCGGCCAGGACGTGATCCGCAGTCCCCTCGTGCGCTCCCGGCTCGGATACATGCCCGAGCACGACTGCCTGCCGATCGAGGCGCCGGCCGCCGAGTTCCTCTGCCACATGGCCGAGGTCAGCGGGCTCCCCACCTCCCGGGCCCGCATGCGGGCTGCGGACACCCTCAGACACGTCGGACTCTTCGAGGCGCGGCACCGCCCCATGGGCACCTACTCGACCGGGATGAAGCAGCGGGTCAAGCTCGCCCAGGCATTGGTGCATGATCCGGACATCGTGCTGCTGGACGAGCCCGCGGCCGGCCTCGACCCCGCCGGGCGCGACGAGATGCTCGACCTGGTGCGCAGAACGTACCGGGAGTTCGGAATCACGGTGGTCTTCTCCTCCCACCTGATGTCCGATGTCGAGCGCACCTGCGACCGGATCACCGTCCTCGAGGGGGGCCAGGTCGCGCGTTCGGGAGCGGTCGCCGAATACACCGCCGAGACGCGCACGCTCTTCATCGAGCTGGACGGGAACCGCGACCGCTTCGTCGCGGCGCTGAGGGACCGCGGGGTGGCGGTCGGAGTCGGCAAGGGCGGCGTGGCCGTCCAGGGGTCGGACGAGGACCTGTGCGACCTGGTCAGGGATGCCCTGGTGGAGGCGGAGGCACCGCTGCGCCGCATGGCGCCCCGCCGGCGCGAGCTGGCCGAACTCTTCACCGGCGTGGACGGCGACCACCCCGAACCCGGGGATGCGGACCCATGAGCGACGCGGCGAACCCGGGCGCGGCATCCGGCGACCCGCAGGCGGCAGGCGTCGTCTTCGACATCGGGTACCAACGGTACGCCGGACCCCGCGAGGGCCGGAACCGGGCCCGGCGCGCAGTCTACAGGGACGGCATCCGCAAGGCGCTGGGCCTGGGGCGAGGCGCGAGGACGAAGCTGCTCCCCTGGGGCTTCATCTCGCTCCTGGTCGTCATCGGAGTCATCATGGCGGCGATCGCCGGAGCCGGACAGCGGGCCCTGGGAGATGCCGGCGCCAATCTGTTCCTTGATGCGTCCCACCGATTCTACTACGCGTTCACCATCACCATCCTCTTCGTCTTCGCGGCACTCGTGGCCCCGCGGCTCCTCTGCCCCGACCGGCGCAACGGAACGCTCCACCTCTACCTGGTGCGGCCGCTGACCCCGACGGACTATCTCGCGGCTCGCTGGGCCGCCTTCCTGACCGTGATGGTGCTCGTCGCCTGGCTGCCGCAGTTCGTTCTGCTGACGGGCCGTGTACTCGGTCATCCCGTTCCGCTGGCGTACCTCGGGGAGAACTGGAGGGACATCCCGCAGTTTCTCCTTGCCGGACTCGCCACCGGTGCGCTCGTCACCACCGTCTCGATGCTCGCCTCCGGACTCACGCCGCGGCGCGGCTACGCTTCGGTCCTCCTCATCGCCCTCTATCTGATTCCGGGCGCCGTCACCGGGCCCCTCAGCCTGATCCCCGAATTCCAGTGGGTCGCGGTGTTCGACCTGGGCGAAGTGCTTGGGGAGATGAACACCTTGATCTTCGCCGGCTCCGATCCGGAAGGGAGCCAAAGCCTGCTGGCCCAGCTCATGGAAGCGGGACCGGACGATATCGAGCCTACAGGGACGCGGTTTTCCACCACCTTTCTCCTCACGGCCTACCTGGTGTGGCTCGTCACCCCGGGCGCAATCGTGTGGAGACACTACCGGAGGCTGACGCTGTGACCTCCGCCTCCGATGCCCCGGTGATCCGAGCCGACCGGCTTTCGCGCTGGTTCGGCAACATCGTGGCCGTCAACGACGTCACCCTGGACGTGCGTCCGGGCATCACGGGACTCCTCGGTCCCAACGGCGCGGGGAAGAGCACCCTGATCCGCATGATCGCGGGGGTCGCCCGGGCTTCGAGCGGCACGGTCACCGTCTTCGGCGAACCCGTTCGCAACAACCCCCCTCTCGCGAAGAGGATCGGGATCATGCAGGAGCACGAGGCGGTGTACGGTTTCATGACCGGGCGCCGGTTCGTGAGGCTGATGGGGGAGCTGCGACAGGTCACCCCGCTCGACGCGGCCGTGGAGCGGGCCATCGGCCTGGTGGAGCTCCTCGACGCGGCCGACCGGAAGATCCGCACCTATTCGCGCGGCATGCGCCAGCGAATCCGTCTCGCCGGAGCGCTCGTGCACGATCCGGAGGTCCTGCTGCTGGACGAACCTCTCAACGGCGCGGATCCGAAGCAGCGCATCCAGTTCCAGAGGCTCCTGCGAAGGTACGCGGACGAAGGGCGCACGATCGTGATCTCCTCGCACATCCTCGAGGAGATCGAGCGGATCGCGGATACCGTCCTGCTCCTCGTCAACGGGAAGCTGGCCGCCTCGGGCGACTTCCGCGCGATTCGGGCGGCCCTCAACGAGAGACCCTATCACGTGCTCGTGGCGTGTGATTCACCCCGGTCACTCGCATCGGCGGTCGTGCAGCTCGACTCCGTGGAGGCGGTCAGGCTGGATGCGGACGGAAGGATCGTGATCCTGAGCCGCAACGTCCGCGACCTCCAGATCGAACTCCCGAGGCTGGCCCAGCAGGAATCCGTGACGCTGCGCCGGGTGGTGCCGCTCGACGATTCCCTCGAAAGCGTCTTCGGCTACCTCGTGGATGGAGGGGAGCGATGAAGTCGCTCTTCCTGATTACGCTGAGACGGGTGCTGTCTCCGGCGCGCCTCGTGATGACGGGAGGGCTGGCGCTCGCGCCCCTCGCCGTCACGTCGATGATGCTCAGTGTGGACCAGGGGGCGAGCCTGGCGAATTTCGAGTCGTTCGTCCTGAACGGCATGCTCGCCGGGGCGATCATCCCGCTTGCGACACTCGCCACCGCCAGGGCCGGGTTCGGGGACGAGATCAGCGACCGCACCCTGGCCAACGTGACCCTGACCCCGTATTCCCGCTGGAAGGTCGTCCTCCCGAAGCT
Source organism: Gemmatimonadota bacterium (assembly GCA_022822445.1). Lineage (GTDB taxonomy): Bacteria > Gemmatimonadota > Gemmatimonadetes > Longimicrobiales > Gaopeijiaceae > Bin94. The sequence continues at coordinate 23,024 of JAJEBR010000108.1, forward strand.
TCTCGCGGTCACCGCCGTCCCGGCGCTGTTCATCGCGGCCACCGCGGCGCTCACCAGCCACATCGCCTACGGAGCCGACATCACCGCCACCCGGGCCGTGACCCTCGGCGCCGTGTCGGCGGTCATGCTCTACAGCACCCTCTTCGTCTGGCTCGACCTGTCGACCCCCCACGCCGTCGGCATCGGTCTCGCCTATATCGTCGTGTGGGAGGGGCTGTTCTCGCGCTTCATCTACGGCGTCCGCTTCCTCAGCCTGCGCAGCTACTCGCTCTCGATCACGCACGGCGCGGATGAGCGGCGCCTCCCGGACGGCGACCACACGGCGCTCGGTCTCTCGCTTGCGGTGGCGGTGGCGCTGGTCGCGGTACTCTTCGTCCTATGCGTGCGCAGGTTGCGGACGATGGATGTGCCCTGAGGGGGGCTAGCAGCCCGTGGAATAAGTCCCCGCTGCATTCGGGCGGCGATGCATCCGGGCTGGGCCGCGGCGCTCAAGGACTCGCGATGTAATGAGAACGTTACCGAATGTCATGTTGTCCTTACATTCAGGGTTCCTGGAGCGCCGCTCTGCGTTGCTCCTCGGGCGAATAGCGCTGCTATTCACCCTTCGTCGCGCCTTGCCAGCCCCGCAGAGGCCGACAGTTTCGCATCTCGTTGTGGTGGTTGTGGTTGCATGCGTGGCGGGGTCTGATTCCCTCTGGATGGTTCCCGCTACTTGCGGCTTCAGCCGTGCGCCCGGCGGCGGGCGTCCAGTGCCTTCCGAAGCTGTCCCTCGTCGGCTCGCTGGTAGCAACGTAGGACCGTCTTGGCCGTTTTCCAACCGCCGAGTTCGCACAGCACCTTCAGCGGCTGGTCCATGAGGTCGGTCGCAAACTTCCGCCTGAGCGAGTGCCAGCCCCTGCCGCGCTTGGGTTCCAGCCCCGCGAGCCTCTGGGCCTTGGCCCACCACGAGCGCGCCCTTGAGGAGCCCAAGCACGCCGAGGGATTCCCGGGTGCGGGCAGAACGGGAGCGTCGCCGCCCCCGACCTTCATTTCCCGCGCCTCCGCGAGTGCGGCGAGCGCTTCGGCGGTGACGGGTGTCGCGTGCTCGTAACCCGTCTTCTCGTACTCGGCCCTCCACCGGATCATTCCGGCATCGAGGTCGATGTCCGTCCACCGCAGCTTGCGGATGGCTCCGATCCGGTGCCCGGTTTCGTGCGCGAGCACGAGCGCGACGTGGAACCG
>JAJEBR010000077.1 GCA_022822445.1 Gemmatimonadota bacterium
GCACTTCCCCGTCGGCCGCCGGCTCGCCTTCGACGCCGCCAAAGGCCGCCTCTGGGTCGTTTGCCGCAAGTGTCTCCGCTGGAACCTGACACCGCTCGAGGAGCGCTGGGAGGCGATCGAAGAGTGCGAGCGCATCTACCGGGACACCCGCGTGCGGGTCTCGACCGAAAACATCGGGATCGCGCGCCACCCCGGGGGCCTGGACCTGGTGCGCGTCGGGAAGGCGCGCCGGCGCGAGTTCGCGGCCTGGCGCTACGGGGGTGTGTTCAAGCGCCGATGGTTTCTGTCGAGGGCGGCGGGATACACGTACATCGGCGGGATGTTCGCCCTGGAGGCGGGCTTGTGGACGGTGCCGACGGGCTTCGGGTATGTGGGCGCCCCGGCATTCGTCGCCTGGTTTTTTCTGCGCACGGTCGGCAAGGTTCGGATCGGCGGCGGTGACAGGCGTGGTACCCCCGGGTCCGGCGATGATGCCGCCGGTGCCGGAAATGAAGGCGATATCGTCAGGTTCAGATTCAAGGATCTCAGGTCGATCCGCCTCGTGCCCGACCAGGGTGACACCGGTTTCGCAGTGGAGCTTCGCAAGCTGACTCGAAGGGCGCGGTTCGAGGGCGAAGACGCCCGGCGGGTCGCCGCGGCCGTAATCTCGGGATTCAATCCGGCCGGCGGGCCTCGACACGTGGTCAGGCAAGCGGCCAGGCAGGTGAACGCCAGCGGTCACCCGAGCCGGTTCGCCGCCACCGTGGCCAAACGTCGGCACAAGAAGTGGCTGCGCGGAGAAGGATCGATTGCGGCGTTCCCCCACAGCACCAAGCTCGCGCTGGAAATGGCGCTTCACGAGGAAAGGGAGCGGCGCGCGCTCGAAGGCGAACTCTGGGTGCTCGAACAGGCGTGGAAGGAGGCGGAGGAGATTGCCTCGATTTCGGACGGTCTGTTGCTGCCTGCCGGTACCGACGAATTCTTCAAGCGGCATGGCCGGGAGGACGATTCTCAACCCGGACCCCTGGCGGGTAGTCATGAGTCAGGTCGAGGACCGTGAAGTGCCCGGCCACAGCAGGGACGGTCAGATGATGGCACGTGGTCAGGTGACGACACGTGATCGAGCGGCGCCGACGCTGGGGTTCGTCGAGACCCCCGCCGAGCTCGACATCGTCGAAATGTGGTAGGGGGGCGCGAGGGAACAGCCATGTACCGGACCTGCCTGTCCTGCAAGAAGTCCCTCGGCGCCAACCAGGTGCTGGAGGACTTCCCGGTCGGACGCCGGCTCGCCTTCGATTCCGCGAAGGGGCGGCTCTGGGCGGTGTGCCGCAAGTGTCGCCGCTGGAACCTCACGCCGCTCGAGGAGCGCTGGGAGGCGATCGAGGAATGCGAACGTCTCTTCCGCACCATCCAGACCCGTGTCTCGACCGAGAACATCGGCATCGCCCGCCACCCCGAGGGCCTGGAACTGGTGCGCATCGGGGCGCCGCGCCGCCCCGAGTTTGCTGCCTGGCGATACGGAGACCAGCTGGGAGAGCGGAAGCGGAAGAGCGTCATCAGCGCCGCGGCGATGTTGGGATGTGTCGGGGTCGCCGCGCTCTTCTCCCCTGTGATTCTGGCTGCGGTGCCCGCCGCCGTGATGTCTCCGTTGCTGTTCGGCACCTCGGCGTGGCTGCACTTTCGTCCGGCGGCCAAGGTCCGTGTGGGCGGCGAGACTGACGATGCCGGTCCAATCATGCCCCGGTCCGTCGTCAAGTTCAGAGCTCTTGACCTTCAAACGATCCAGCTGCTACCGCATTCCGGTGAGCCGGGCTTCTTCGTGCGCATCCTCAAGAGCGGGCGACAAGCCCGATTCGAGGGAGAAAACGCCCGGAGGGTGGCAGCCGGAATCCTTCCGCTTTTCAATGGTTGGGGCGGTTCAACCCGCACCATCCAGGGAGCGGTTGAAGAGATCGAGTCCAGCGGTGACCCCAGCCGGTTCCTGATCGATGTCACCAGTCGGAAGAGCCGCCCCTGGGGGAGCTTCGGTTACGTTGGGTCCATGCCCAAACCAACTCGGCTCGCCCTGGAGATGGCACTCCACGAGGAACGCGAGCGACGCGCCCTTGAAGGGGAACTCCGGGCGCTGGAACTGGCCTGGAAGGAAGCCGAAGAGATCGCCGCGATTTCGGACAGCCTGCTGCTGCCCGCCCGTAGCGACGAATTCTTCAGGCGGCATGGGCGGGAGGGGTGATTCCAGGATCTCCGCGTGCACCGGCTCCTGGTGGGCCGACCGCGACCGGTGTGGATGCGATGATTGACGGGCTTACGGGCACCAACGAAGATAGGGGGCGATGGAGGCTCCCGGGATGCCGGTGTCCGGGTTGCCATATTGCCATACACTACATATGGTAATCTATATGAAGACGACTCTGAACATAGACGACACGGTTATGCGGCGCCTGCGGGAGGAGGCTGCCCGCCGTCAGGTCACCATGTCCTCGCTGGTGGAGGCAGGGCTCAGGCATGTGCTCGCCGACTCGAGCGCGGAGGAGGAGGACGCGAAGCCCTTGCCGCCCCTGCCCTCGTGGAAGAGCGGCGGACAACGGGTGGACATTTCGAACCGCGAAGAGATGTACGGCGTCCTGGAGGGCCAGTAGGTGCTCGTATTCGACACGAACGTGCTCCTCTACGCGGCGGATGAGGATTCCGAGCATCACGTACCCTGCCGCCAGCGGATCGACGATGCCCGGCGCAGCCCGTCGCCCTCCTTCCTTACCTGGAACATCTGCTACGAGTTTTTCCGGGCCAGCACGCACCGGTGGGTCTTCCGGTCGCCCTGGACGCCGGCGGAGGCGCGTGGGTTCGTCGCGGCCCTGGTGGAGTCGCCGGGGATCGCGCTTCTCCTCCCAACGCGTCGCCACGCTGCTGTGCTGGAGCAGACCGTGGCCGAGTTGCCGGATGTGCGCGGCAACCAGATGTACGACCTGCACACGTCGGTCCTCATGCGCGAGCACGGGGTGAGCAGGATCTGCACACGAGACACCGGGTTTCACCGGTTTCCGTTTCTTACCGTGGTGGATCCGCTGAGGTAGGGGGGTGCGAAAGTGACCCGTTGTTCCAAACAGGATCCAGGGTGGCCCTATCCGGGCGCACGTTGGTGGAAGTTCGACTTTCATACACATACGCCGGCGTCGGTAGACCATGGAGCGGGGTCGCAACAGGATTCAATCACGCCTTCGGAATGGCTCTTGCGCTTCATGCAGGCGGAGATCGACTGCGTGGCCGTCACGGACCACAACTCCGGCGCCTGGATCGACCGGCTGAAGTCGGCTCTCTCGGCGATGAAGGCGGATCCGCCCGAAGGATTCCGGCCGTTGCACCTGTTCCCAGGCGTGGAACTGTCGGTCAACGGTGGGTTTCACCTTCTCGCAGTATTCGCCCCGAAAACGAACACGGCGGACATCGACACACTTTTGGGCGCGGTGGACTATCGCGGTGACAAGGGTAACAGCAACGGCGTCACCGCGAAGTCGGGAATCGAGGTCGTGAGGATCGTACTGGAGCAGGGAGGTATTCCGATTCCCGCACATGCGGATCGCGACAAGGGACTGTTCCGGCTGGCCGAGCGTGACGACGGGACGGGAAGCGGTACGGCACTCGATGCGAACACGACGGCTCAGATTCTCGATTGCGACGGGATTCTGGCCATGGAGATCGTCGATCGCAGTGCGCCAAAGCCGGAGATATACGTTCAGCGCAAGCTTGGGTGGACGGAGGTCATCGGCACGGACGATCACGGCGTTGCTGGCAGCGACCGGTCGCCCGGGTCACACTACACATGGGTCAAGATGGCCGAGCCGTCGCTGGAGGGATTGCGTCTGGCCCTGCTGGACGGCGATGCGTCTTCGATCCTTCGCAGCGACGAGGAAAGACACGGCGATGCCAATTCGACGCCGGAGTTCTTCGTGGAGTCGGTTGAAGTTCGTGACGCCCGTTACATGGGACGGGGCGAGCCCGCGAAGTTCCGATTCAGTCCGTGGATGAACGCCCTGGTGGGAGGGAGAGGAACGGGCAAGTCCACCGTCATTCACTCGTTGCGGCTGGCCCTGCGCATGGACGACGATCTGGGTCGGCTGATGGAGGGCAGCGCTGTCCGCAAGGTGTTCGACCGGTTCAACCGAATTCCTCAGGATCGTTCCGACGATGGGGGACTCACGAAAGACACGGAAATAGTCGTCGTCGTGAGGCGGAAGGGCGTGCGGCACCGGTTGACCTGGAAACAGGATGCCGGTGCACAGTTGGTGGAGGACGAGCACGGCGGGGAGTGGATCCCATCCGAATCTCAGTCGGTAGCTCGAACACGGTTTCCTGCGCGGGTCTTCAGCCAGGGGCAGATCGCGGAACTGGCGGGCGAGGACCAGAGTGCCCTGTTGCACGAAATCGACAAGTCTTCCGGTGCGGCGGAGCGATGGCACGACGTGCGGCAGGCGCGTGACGCATTCCTTGCAACAAGAGCGCGAATTCGCGCACTTGAGACCGAAATATCCAAAGATGTCGACAAGCTGGTGGTCAGCCTGGAAGATGCCGAGCGACAGCTCGAAGGATACGAGAAGGCTGGACACGCCCGGATTCTGCAGGAGTACCGACATCGAAGTCGCCAACAGGCTGAGCTGGAACGGCACTTTGAGACCACCGAGAAGGCGGCGGCGCAAATCGACCAGACCGCTTCGGAGCTCCTTCCAGATGATTTGCGGGCCGGGCTCTTCGACGAGGCTGCACCAGAAGATCGAGAGGCGGTCGACGTGGTGGGGGCTTTGGACCAGGCTGTTCGCACAGCTTCCGCGAGTCTTCAGAACGAAGCAGACCGGCTACGCCGGGCGGTCGCGGATCAGCGTAGTGTGTTGGAAGAGACTGGGTGGCACGGCAGATGTGGCCATGCCCGCAGCGAGTACAACTCTTTTGTGGAAAACGTCCAGGAGGGAGTCGAGGATCCGGGTAAGTATGGCCGCTTGGTGCAAGAGCGGACGCGCCTCCGCGCGGATCAGCGTCGTCTGGATTCAAAGAAGGAGGAGCGCGATCGGCTGATTGACGTGGCGGACCAGCAATTCGGCGAACTACTGAACGCACGCCGCTCGGTAACCGATTGCCGGGTCGAGTTCCTGACATCGGCGATAGGGAAGAACAGATTCGTCAGGATCACTGTGTGCCCTTACGGCGTAGCCCCGATCTTTGTCGAGCGATCCTGGCGGAAGGCACTGGGGGTTGAGGACGACCGGTTCACTGACGACATCCTGAAGATGGAGGATGGAAGGGCGGAGAAGGGCATCGTTGCCGATCTTCTTGCCGGACTACCGGACGATCTGGAGGACCGGCGACTAGCAGTTGAGGATCGCTTGGAAACCCTCAGGGATGACTTGGTCGCCGCTAGCGGTGGGCAGCCCGGATTCGGCGGTCACTTCAACAACCATCTCGTGGCCAGGAAAGAGAAGGATTCCGGGTTTCTTGACAGATTGATGACCTGGTTCCCCGAGGACGGGTTGATCGTGGAGTACAGTCGGTCGGGCAAGGGAACGGACTTTCGCCCGATCGGACAGGCGTCCGCCGGGCAGCGTGCGTCGGCGATGTTGGCCTTTCTGCTGGCTCACGGCGAGGAACCGCTGGTGCTGGACCAGCCGGAGGACGATCTTGACAACCATCTGATCTACGATCTGGTAGTGCAACAGATGCGGGAAAACAAGATGCGGTGCCAGCTGATCGTTGCCACCCACAATCCCAACATCGTCGTGAACGGGGACGCCGAGATGTTACACGCACTCCGTTTCGAGGCAGGGCAGTGCGTGCATCGGTCTGGATCTCTGCTGAAAGGCACCATGCGCGAGGAGGTCTGCCTCGTCATGGAAGGCGGCCGGGAGGCGTTCAGGCGCCGGTATCGCAGGCTGGGGCGGAAGATTTCCGGTGTTTGATGGTCGGACGGAACTTTTGGAGGCAATCCGACTGGGAGAGACGACCTTCCTGGAATTCAAGGAGGTCCGCTTCGCGGGCGGAAAAGTGCGCGGCCCGGAGCGGCGTGACCTGGCCGACGAGATGGCGGCGTTCGCCAACGGACGAGGCGGAGTGTGCATACTGGGCGTGAACGACAAGTCGCGCGAGATCGTGGGGATTCCAGAGGGTCGAGTCCATCAGGTGGTAGCGCTTGTTCGTGAGGTATGCACGGACTCGATCGAGCCCCCGCTCGCTCCCGTCATTGACGCGCTTCGCCTGCCTTCGGACACCGGCGAGGAGTTCGCCGTGGTCAAGGTGGAGATCGAACGCAGCCTGTTCGTGCACCGGAGCCCGGACGGACATCTGCACCGGGTCGGCGATTCCAAACGGGCGATGTCGCAGGACTATCTCGCGCGACTGTTTCAGCAGCGAAGCCAGACGCGCATCATTCGGTTTGACGAGCAGATCGTGCACCGAGCCCGCCTTGATGAGTTATCGCGCGAGCTGTGGGAGAGGTTCCGGACGTCCCGAACAGGTGATGACCGCGACGGCTTGCTGTCGAAGCTTCACATGGCTCGGAGGGACGAGGGCGGAGTACTCAGACCGACCGTCGCCGGTGTCTTGATGGCGTCGAGGAATCCGCGCGATTGGCTTCCCAACGCTTTCGTTCAAGCGGTCGCGTACCGGGGCAGCCGCGTTCGCCCGCGCGGGTGGGGGAAGCCCTACCAGATGGACGCGGTGGACATATCGGGTCCGCTGGACCACCAGGTGGAGCAGTCGTGCCGGTTTGTCGCGAGAAACATGAAGGTCCTGGGCTTCAAGCACCTGGGACGCGTTGACCGTCCGCAGTTCGACATGGCTGCCGTCTTCGAAGCTCTGGTCAACGCCGTGGCCCACCGCGACTACTCGATTCATGGCTCCAAGATACGGTTGCGCCTGTTCGATGACCGCCTGGAGGTGTCCTCGCCGGGTTCCATCATGAACTCAATGACTGCGGAGAGTCTCGTACATCTCCAGGCATCGAGGAACGATGTGGTCACGAGCCTGCTGGCCAAGTGCCCTGTTCCCGGCAATATGCCGTGGCTGGAAACGGATCGGAAAGCGTTGATGGACAGACGAGGCGAGGGCGTCCGCATCATTCTGGAGAATAGTCTGCGGTTGGCGGGACGGGAGGCTGAGTACCGGTTGATCGACGATGCCGAACTGCTGCTTACGATTCACGCGGCCAGCGCTGATTCGGAGGACGAATAGGCCCTGACGCCTACCGGGTTGGCCAGGGTCTGTGCACTCGCTTTTCAATGGTATTCCTATATGGTATGACCGTATGGAAATATGGTAAATCGCGGATCACTGCTCCCCGCTGAACCCCCGATATGGCCGCACCGCCGCTGGAGTCTTCGCGGGGCGAGGCCCCTGCGCGAAGGTGCATGGCACTGTGTGGCGACCCCTCACCCCCGCAGCAGCTCCAGCAGCTCCTCCGTGCTCAGCTGCGCCGGTGTGTCCGCCCCCTCGAGCAACCGGTCCGCCAGTTCCCTCTTGCTGCGGTGCAGCTCGACGATCTGTTCCTCGATCGTGCCCTTGGTGACCAGCCGGTAGATGGTGACCGGCCGCGTCTGGCCAATCCGGTGGGCGCGGTCGGAGGCCTGGTCCTCGGCGGCGGGGTTCCACCACGGGTCCATGTGGATCACGTAGTCGGCCGCGGTGAGGTTGAGGCCCACGCCGCCGGCCTTCAGCGAGATCAGGAACGCATCGCCCTCGCCCGCCTGGAAAGCGGCGATCCGCTTCGACCGGGCCTTCGCCGGGGTCGAGCCGTCGAGGTACTGGTACGGGACGCCCTCCTCGGCCAGGTGTGCCTCGATCAGCTTCAGGTGGCGCACGAACTGGGAGAATACGAGCACCTTGTGCCGACCCTGGCGCAGCTCCTCCAGCGTGGCCGCGAAGGTCCGCATCTTGGAGCTGGGCGGGCCGTCCGGCTGCACCAGGCGGGGGTTGCAGCAGGCCAGCCGCAACCTCGTCAGGTGGGCCAGCACCTGAAGACGCCCCCGGCCGTGCTCCGCGCTCTCGCCGGGCGGGCCGTGCCCCTGGGCCAGTGCCTCGAGGTCCTCCATCGCGCGTTGCCGCAGAGCCTCGTAGAGCGCCGCTTCCTCCGCCGACATTTCGACGTGGAGCGTGACTTCGGTGCGCGGCGGCAGGTCGTCCAGCACGTCGGCCTTCACCCGTCGCAGCACGAAGGGCGAGATGAGCCGGCGAAGGCGCGTCCGCGCGGCCGGATCCCCGTCGCGGCCGGCCGGCAGGGCGAAGTTCTCGCGGAAGTGCTTTTGGGAGCCCAGCATTCCGGGATTCAGGAAGGCGAAGAGCGAGTAGAGATCGATCAGGTTGTTCTGGATCGGGGTGCCCGTGGTGACTACGCGGAAGGCGGACTTGAGCTTCCGAGCCGCGCGGGCCCGCTTGGTGGCGGGGTTCCTGATCGCCTGCGCCTCGTCGAGCACGACCGTGTCCCAGTCGATGGCGCCCAGGGATTCGGTGTCGATGTGCAGCAGACCGTAGGTGGTGACCACCAGGTCGAGCGGCCCGAGGTCCTCCAGGCGCGGTGCACGCGACGCCGCCGGTCCGGTGTAGGCGCGGACGTTCAGGGTCGGCGCGAACCGGCGCGCTTCGTCGAGCCAGTTGTCCACGACCGACGTCGGGGCCACCACGAGTGCGGGACCGTTCGTGCCGCGGTCCAGCAGCAGCGCGAGCGTCTGCACCGTCTTGCCGAGACCCATGTCGTCCGCCAGGCATGCGCCGGCGCCCCACCGACCGAGCCGCGCAAGCCAGCGAAAGCCGTCCTCCTGGTACGGTCGCAGTTCAGCCTGCAGAGTTCCGGGAACCCGTGGTTCGAACGAGCGGGCATCGCGGAACCTCCGGCGCAGATCGGCCCATTCCTCGTCGGCGGCCAATTGGGTGCCCTCGAAGAAGTCCTGGAGAGAAAGCGCCGCAAGGCCGTGGATGCGGAGGCGCTTCTTCCCGCTGGGGGCGGAAAGGCCGCGAAGGTCCTCCAGCTGGCGCCGGAACGATGCCGTGAGGGAGACGAAGTCGCCTTCTCCGACCGGGACGAACCGCGACGAGGGGTTCCGGTCGATCAACTCGAACAGCGCGCGAAGATCGAGTACGCGGTTCCTGTCCACTTCGAGCGAGCCCGCGGCGCTGAACCAGTCCGCGGCGGACTTCATCTCCAGCCGCAGCGCGTTCGCGTCCACCCGGGCCACGACTTTGAACGGCTGTCCGTCGGGCCACAGACAGCGGGCACCGGCGGCCTCGAGCTGGTCGACCAACTCGAGGCAGTCACCTGGATCGGGGACGGTCAGCGACAGGTCCGGGCCGGCGGCCGCGAGCATGGGACAGGCCCGAATCAGCTCCCGCACGGCCCCGGTTTCGGCCGCGAGGTCGCGGAGCGCCTGAACGGCTTTGCCGCCGATGGTCGCGAACGTCGTGGTACCGCCCGCACCGGGCTGGAAATATGTGCCCGAATCGGGTACCGGCTCGACCAGCAGCGTCGCAACCAGCCCGGGGCCGCTCGGCTCCAGCCGCACCCAGGGCAGGGGGTCGGCATCGATCTGCGTCGCGGCCTCCGAAGCACCGCCGATCAGTCCCTGTACCCTGATTTCCTCGGCCAGCGTGGAAACCGCCCCGATCAGGCGTTCCCTGGCGTCGGAGGGCAGCTCCATTCCTTGCAGCGGGATTGCGTCGCAGAGCTTCCGGTGCCCCTTCGAAAAGCGGGTCACTTCGATGCGCGAGTCGCTTGCCAGCCGTGCGTAGAAGGAGCCCTGACCGGCCACATCGGCGTGCGGGTCGACGCGAACACGGAGCGCGCCGTTCCGCTCCTCGACCAGGAGTTCGGGCTCGCGGCGCACCACCTCGACCGGGTCGCCGGCGTCGTTGAAGACGTATGGATGGCCGGCCAGCTCGAACAGTCCCGACGTGGGAAGGTAGTACGTGGGGAGACCGTTCCAGCGCTGCGTGTTGTGGACGATGCGTCCCGCTGCCGCACGGTCCCGGCCGGTGAGGAAGTCCATCTTCCCCGCCTGCTCCCGCAGTCTCTTCAGCGAAACCACGCGACCCTTGCTCCACCTGCCGTTCTTGAAGCCGCGCTGTTCCCTGGGCCTGGGCACCAGATCGCCGTAGTCGTCGATCTCGAACACCCACGCCAGACGGCGCTTTGCGGCGACCGGGGCCTGCTTGCGCTTGCCGGCCTTTCCCCGGGTCTCGTGGGCTAGCTGCTCGATCCGCTGGAGGGCGTGCTCCCATTCCGCCATGGGCCGGATCAGGGAAGCAAGGGTCTTCGTGCCCAGTTCCTCGTGCATCGCGGCGGCGAGTTCCGCCGGGTCCTCGCGGTCGTCGCTCACAAGGTCCGCGATCATCCGCTGGATTTCGATGTCCTCGTGTCCGTCGATTCTCCACCACCGCGTACAGACCTCGAAACACTCGGCCGCCAACCACCGGTATCCGTTCCGGGCAGCTTTTCCCCCAAGATGGAGAAGGGTCGCGAAACGCTCGTCCCCCGTCTTGTCCGGGAACTCCTGCAACCAGCAGGACAGCAGTCCGTCGATCAGGATGTGGAGGTCCGGGCCGCCGAAGGGTCGGTGCGAGGACAACTCCCCGCCGCAGCGAATATGGTCGGCCAGGTCGATCAATCCGACGAAAGCGGGCTCCGCATCCAACTTGCGCGCGACCCGGAGCAGGTGTTCCAGCCTGGCCCCGTGGGCCGGTGTATGGCTCCGGACCAGGGAAAGCAGCGAGAGCGTGAACGCGTTCCACACGGGAAAGACATTTCGTTTGCGCGTACCGGCCTTCTCGCATGCGATGGCTTCGTCGATTCTTCTGACGGCCTCCGCGTCATCGCCGCGCAGCGTGGCCACCAGGGCACGTATGGACGCAAGTCCGGTGCGCGCGGGCTTGCTCTCTCTCTCGTCCTCGGGCAGCTCGTCGAACACCGCGAGGGCGTCGTCGAAGGCTCCGCGCATGACCTGGAGCAACGCCACTTCGGCCGCGTGCGCTCCCCGGTCGGCCTGGCTTTCGGCGTAGGCTTCCAGAATCGGCTCGGGCGGCTCGGCCGTCCGCACAAGCTCGTCGAAGCAGCCGGTGAAGGCCGGGTCAACGAACCTGCGCGGAAGCTTGTCGAGCAGTTCGGCGACTCCGGGACTCGTCAGCCATGCCCAATCGATCGGATCGATGGCATCCGGGTCCTGGCTGAGCCGGTCGAACCGGCCCGCCACCGTGTGAATTCGCCGGTTCATCGTGGCGTCGGCGTAGCTGAGGGTCCAGTGGCGTGGGTGGAGATCGCGAAACGCTTTCTCGATCCTGTCGAGCCTGCCCTGCTCGAAGGCCTGCAGCGTCAGCCATGGCGACCATCTCCCGGTGCTCGCCATCTCTCCGCGCTTCCCGGTGTCGAGCAGGATGCCGGCCTCCAGGGGAGCGGTGCAGGCAGCCTTGAAGGTCTCATGGCCGATCAGCCGGCGTCCCTGCCGGAACCTGGCCCGCCCCAGCACCCGCCCCATCTGCGCTCGTGTAAGGGTGTGCGGGAACACGACCCCGTAGCCGACCGCCACCAGCTGCTCGACCGGGGCAAGGGCCTGGTAGGACCCGAGGAATTCGGAATGGCGTTTCCTGGGGTCGTTCGGTGTCCTCGGGGGGGGGGGCGGGGCGGGGGGGGGGGGGGGGGCGGGGGGGGGGGGGGGGGGGGGGGGCCGG
>JAJEBR010000008.1 GCA_022822445.1 Gemmatimonadota bacterium
GGTTCCAGCGGAGACACTTGCGGCAAACGACCCAGAGGCGGCCTTTGGCGGCGTCGAAGGCGAGCCGGCGGCCGACGGGGAAGTGCTCGACCACCTGGTTGGACCCGAGGGATCGGGTGCAGAACATGCAGGTTCGGTACACGGGTCAGGCAGCCAGGGCTCAGCCCGACCGGTCGAGCGGCCAGAGTTGCACGTACTCCACCCGCAGCTCGTCGAACGCCTTGCCGAGGATGTAGTCTTCGCCGATCTCGTAGATGACCAGGCCGGGGGGTGTTTCGATGTAGCCCTGGACGACCCCGTCCGAGTCGAAGACGGTCCACAGCGGGGGACCGCCCCCCTCGCCGGGCAGCCTGTATTCCCGGACCCAGAGGTAGTCGAGCGCATCGACTTCGATGCCGAGTTCGTACCGCTCGATGGGCGTGAAGGCAGGAAACGACGATGGCAGCGGCAGTGCGTCGAGGACCGGGATCATCTTCTGCCTGTCGTCGGCGTCCGTGATCCCGTCCAGGCGGTCAGCCTTGAACCACTCGAGATCGGCTTCGGTCGGGATCCGCGCCTGGTGATCCCGCCGCACGATGCGGGCGAGGGATCCGTCGGCGGCGTATGCCCTGATCTCATAGCGGTCGGTGTTGCTGACAATGGCCAGACCGTCCCACACGCCCCAGACGATGGACTGCTGAAACGGCGGATCGTGCATCCAGAAGTTGAACGGCGGGAAGCCCGTTTCGTCGTTGTACTGGAACTCCTCGGCACCGGGATGGGTCCCGAGTTCGGCCCGTAGTGAACCGTCCCCGTCCAGGAGGAAGAAGTCGATTTCCGGACGGTCCAGGCCAGTAGGCGGATACCCCGACCACCCGGGAGAGCGGCTGGCCAGGATCGATCCGTCCGGCAGCACGTCGCGGCACACCGTGTGCGTGCCGTCCCGCGCCAGGTTCACCCGGCGTCCATGCCGGCCATTCGAGTCGAAGATGGAGAGCAGCTCCAGCCCCAGCGAATAGGTTCCGTGACAGACGGCGATCGAGTCACCCGGCCATGGCTCCGCCCAGAAGAGTCGGAACCCGTACGAGTTTCCGCCCCGGGCGCCGCCAAAATCGCCCGGCCCCTCGCCCTTCTGGCCCCACGCCGCCAGATGGTTGCCGGCTTCGTCGAACACGAGCAGCTGGTGCGAACTGCCGTTCGCCACGACCAGCCGCCCGTCGCCCAGCTTCAGCGCGTCGTCCACCTGGTAGAGTTGGAATGCGTCGTCGGCCTCGACCGAGCCGATCGTGACAGACGGCTCCGGCCCGATCCGCCAGGCGAGCCGCGAGCCCTCCTCGGGTCGGTCGTTCTCGATGATTCTGATGCCGGCGCTGTCGCGGACCTGGTGTTGGGCGGTCGTCTGCGCGTCCGGCTCTGCGGCGTCCTCGGGCGGGCGGCCGACGTCCTGGCAGGCGAGCAGGGCAGTTGCGACAAGGGCAATCTGAATCTTCATGGTCGAACTTCCCGGCTTCATGGTCGAACTCCCCGGCGGCGGCGTGGCGATTCCGCCCCTTGCGATTCCGCTCTTGCCAAGCCCGGAGGTTAGCGTACCGGTTGGTCGCCTTCGGTGCCACCCTCGTGGCCTCCGGCTTCGCTCCCATGCCGCTTGAAGAACTCGTCGGTGCCGGCAGGCAGCAGCAGGCTGTCCGAGATCGCGGCGATCTCTTCCGCTTCCTTCCAGGCCTGCTCCAGCACCCAGAGTTCGCCTTCGAGAGCGCGGCGTTCCCGTTCCTCGTGGAGTGCCATCTCCAGGGCTAGTTTGGTGTGGTGGGGGAACTTGCGAATGTACCCCACACGGCGCTTGCGATCGCGTTGGCCCCGTTGGGCCGTGTCGGCAATGAAACGGCTCGGGTGACCGCTGGATTCGATCTCGTCCACCGCAAGCTCGACTGACCCCCGATATCCCCCGCTCGCATTGAACCCCGCAATGACGGCGGCGCCGACGCGGCGGGCGTCTTCCCCCTCGAAACGCACCCTTCGTGTCAGCTTGCGAGCCTCGACGGCGAAACCGGGCTCTCCATCGCCGGGGAGCAGGCGGAGTTTCCTCAGGTCCTTGAATCTGAACCTGACGATGTCTCCGTCTTCTCCAGGGCCATCTTCGCCAACACCGCCGCCAACGCGGACCCTTCCGACCGTGCGAAGGAAATGCCAAGCATAGAATGCCCCGGCACCGGCAAGCATGACGCCCGAATACGGGGAAAGAAAACCCACCTTCAACCCAATCGATCCTACCGCCCAGGGGACCACCTTCGCATTGTCGACAATCAATCGGCGCTTGAACCGCTGCACGTAGCGCCAGGCCGCGAACTCGCGCCGGCGCGCCTTCCCGACGCGCACCAAGTCCAGGCCGCCGGGGTGGCGCGCGATGCCGATGTTTTCGGTCGACGCGCGCACGGGCGTGTCGCGGTAGATGCGCTCGCACTCTTCGATCGCCTCCCAGCGCTCCTCGAGCGGTGTCAGGTTCCAGCGGAGACACTTGCGGCAAACGACCCAGAGGCGGCCTTTGGCGGCGTCGAAGGCGAGCCGGCGGCCGACGGGGAAGTGC
>JAJEBR010000099.1 GCA_022822445.1 Gemmatimonadota bacterium
ATTTCGGGGAGAACCAGCTATCTCCGAGCTTGATTGGCCTTTCACCCCTATCCACAGCTCATCCGAGCAGTTTTCAACCCACAACGGTTCGGGCCTCCACCAGGTGTTACCCCGGCTTCACCCTGGCCATGGATAGATCGCTTCGGTTTCGGGTCTACCCCCATGCACTCGTCGCCCTGTTCAGACTCGCTTTCGCTTCGGCTCCGGACCTGAGGCCCTTAACCTCGCGCATGAGGAGTAACTCGCCGGATCATAATGCAAAAGGCACGCCGTCACCCATCCCCGGCATCCGAAGATCCGGGTCGGGCTCCGACCGCTTGTATGCACACGGTTTCAGGGTCTATTTCACTCGCCGTCAGGCGTTCTTTTCACCTTTCCCTCACGGTACTCTTCACTATCGGTCACAGACTCGTATTTAGCCTTGGAAGATGGTCCTCCCGGATTCAGCCAGGGTTTCACGTGTCCCGGCCTACTCGGGGTCCGCATCAGCTCGCCTAATCGCATTTCGCATACGGGACTCTCACCCTCTGCGGTCGTACGTTCCAGTACCGTTCCGCTATGCTTTCGGCTCACCCATGATACGGCCCCACAACCCCCGGTTGAGTCACCCCACCCGGGTTTGGGCTTTTCCCGTTTCGCTCGCCGCTACTCTGGGAATCTCGATTGATTTCTTTTCCTCCAGGTACTTAGATGTTTCAGTTCCCTGGGTTGGCTCCCCTAAGGGTGACGGGACTGCTCCCGCCGGGTTCCCCCATTCGGACACCCCCGGATCTGTGCTTGCTTGCAGCTCCCCGAGGCTTTTCGCAGCTTGCCACGTCCTTCATCGCCGGTCTGTGCCAAGGCATCCACCGTGCGCACTTTCTCGCTTGACCAGCCCTCTTCCTCGACTGAACGCTGCCGGCCGTGTCGCCACGCCGCCCGCGTCCACTCAAATCCCATGGGCTCGTCCACCGTCGCCTCCAACACGTACACTCGGCCACCTCCGCGTCCCGCGCCCCGCAGGACACGTCGCGCGTGATGGCCAGAGCGACCTAAGGCTCTAGTTTTTCCTTCCACCCTGATTTTCAAACAGCTTGGTGCCGCACCCGGACGGTCCTCCACCCGGGAGGGGCTGAGGGTCGACCGCAGGCACAGCACGGAAAGACTTAAAAGGTAGTCAAATTGGAGGCGTAGTCAACAGCCAGTCTTTCCCAACGGCACACGAGGCTGAACGGGGCGCTGGTTTCCAGCGGGGGATGCGCCTGAAGTCCGGGGCCGGGTTCCGTGTCAGCTCGGCCCGGGGCCCTGCAGTCCACCCGCTTCCAGGAACTCCCGCACGTCCTCGCCCGCGACGAAGAAGTCGCCCAGATCGCCGTCGCCGTCGCGGCCGTGCCAGTCGGAACCTCCCGTCGCGAAGAGGCCTGCCCGGCGGGCGTGGGTGGCCACCGCCTTGCG
The DNA here is from genome assembly GCA_022822445.1 of Gemmatimonadota bacterium. Taxonomy (GTDB): domain Bacteria; phylum Gemmatimonadota; class Gemmatimonadetes; order Longimicrobiales; family Gaopeijiaceae; genus Bin94. The sequence goes on from JAJEBR010000099.1 coordinate 1,435, forward strand.
AACCCGCCGGGACCAGGGACGGTACACCTCCACCCCGCGTAGCCCCGCGGCCACCATCCGGGGGAGGAGTTGCTCCATTTGACGAAGCGGCGGATGGGCCCAGACCGCGACCCCGCCCGCGGACCGGATCGTCGCGATCACCGCTTCCGGGGCCGGTGACTCGACGAGGACGTAGGCGGGGCAGTCGGCGCCGATGTAGCGGTCGAAGGCGTCCGGGACGTCGGCCGCGTAACCTTCGCGAACCAGGGCCCGGGCCAGGTGGGGGCGCGTGTAGGGGACACGGCCGGAGGCGCGCTGGTCACCCACGCGGTCGAGGGTGAGCCGGACGCCCTGGTCGGCGAGCCGGTCGACGATCCGGCTCATGCGGACGTGGCGGCTCTCGTGCAGGTTCCGGTAGTGGGCGGTCAGCGATGGGGCGTCGGGATCGACGAAGTAGCCGAGGACGTGGATCGAGTCGCCCCGCCAGCGAGTGCTCAGTTCGACGCCGGGGACGACCCGGATTCGCCCGCCGGCCGCGAGCAGCGCAGGGCCAACCCCCTGGGTATTGTCGTGATCGGTGATCGAGATCACGTCGAGCCCGCCTGCGATGGCCAGTTCGACGACCTCCTCGGGGGCGCGTAGGCCGTCGGAGAAGGTGGTGTGCATGTGCAGGTCCACCTTCATGACAGCACCCCCATACCGGCTTGCGGCCGGGTCAGCCGGTCGTCACCCGGTCGGCAAGCACGTCGACCCGGTTCGCCTCCACCTTCATCACGCCGCCGGAGAGGTGGAAGGAGCGGCGTGCCCCCGACTCGGGATCGACGTCGAGGCGGCCGTCGCCGAGCGCGGTCAGGTAGGGCGCGTGGCCCGGCAGCACCCCCGCCAGGCCGTCCCAGGCCGGTGCCACCAGCGAGCGCACGGCCCCCTGGAAGACGACTGCGGCCGGCGTGACCACGCGCAGCTCCATCACCTTCGCCATGCGTCAGGCCTCCACGCCCATCTCGGCCGCCGCCGCGATCACCTCGTCGATGCCGCCCTTCATGTAGAAGGCCTGCTCGGGGAGATGGTCGAATTCGCCGGCGGCGACCCGCTCGAAGGACTCGATGGTCTCCTCGAGGCGGACGTAACAACCGGGGATGTTGGTGAACGCGGTGGCCACGAAGAAGGGCTGCGACAGGAAGCGCTCGATGCGCCGCGCGCGTCCCACGATGATCTTGTCCTCCTCGCTGAGCTCGTCCATGCCGAGGATCGCGATGATGTCCTGGAGATCCTTGTAGCGCTGCAGGATCTCCTTGACCTGACCCGCGACCTCGTAGTGGCGCTCGCCGATGAACTGCGGATCGAGGATGCGCGACGAGGAGTCGAGCGGGTCGACGGCGGGGTAGATCCCCTTCTCGGAGATCGAGCGGGACAGGACCGTGGTGGCATCGAGGTGGGCGAAGGCGGCCGCGGGGGCCGGATCGGTCAGGTCGTCGGCGGGGACGTAGATCGCCTGCACCGAGGTGATGGACCCTTCGCGCGTCGAGGTGATGCGTTCCTGCAGTTCGCCCATCTCGGTCTCCAGGGTGGGCTGGTAGCCAACGGCGGAGGGCATGCGCCCGAGCAGCGCCGACACCTCGGAGCCCGCCTGGGTGAAGCGGAAGATGTTGTCGATGAAGAGGAGAACGTCCTGCTTTTCGACATCGCGGAAGTACTCGGCGACGGTCAGGGCGGAGAGCCCCACGCGCAGGCGCGACCCCGGGGGCTCGTTCATCTGCCCGTAGACCAGGGCGGTCGACTCGAGCACGCCGGACTCCTTCATCTCGAGCCACAGGTCGTTGCCCTCGCGGGTGCGCTCGCCCACACCGGCGAAGACAGAGCGGCCGCCGTGCTCCATGGCGATGTTGTTGATCAGCTCCATGATGATGACGGTCTTGCCGACGCCGGCGCCGCCGAAGAGGCCCGTCTTGCCGCCCTTCACGTACGGGGCGAGCAGGTCGACCACCTTGATCCCGGTCTCGAAGATCTCGGTCTTGGGCTCGAGGTTCTCGAAGCGCGGCGCGAGCCGGTGGATCGGCCAGCGCTCGATCGGCTCGCCGTCCTCGCTGACGACCGGGCCCTGCTCGTCCACCGGTTCGCCCAGCACGTTGAGGATGCGGCCCAGCGCGGGCTTCCCCACCGGCACCGCGATCGCCTGGCCCGTGTCCACCACGTCCATCCCGCGCTGCACGCCGTCGGTCGAGCTCATCGACACGGCGCGCACCTGGGAGCGGCCGATGTGCTGCTGCACCTCGGCGACAAGGTCGATCTCGCGGCCGGATTCCGTTTCGGCGGTGAGCCTCAGCGCGTTGTGAATCTCGGGCAGCTGGCGCGGGTGGTACTCCACGTCCAGTACGGGTCCGATGACCTGGACGACTCGGCCGATGTTGTTCTCAGACATGTCTCTCGTCTTCTCCAGCCGCGGCAGGGCGGCGATTCGCAATTCCGTTGGTCAGTGTCATTCCAGCGCTGCGGCGCCACCCACGATCTCGGCGATCTCCTGGGTGATCTGCGCCTGGCGCGCCCGGTTGTAGCTGCGGGTGAGCGTTTCGATCATGTCGCCCGCGTTGTCGGTCGCACTCTTCATGGCCGCGCGGCGGGCGCCCTGCTCGCCTGCGGCGTTCTCGACCAGCGCCCCGTAGACCACGCTGCGCAGGTAGCGCGGCAGGATCCAGCCCACGAGCTTCTCCGGCGGCGGCGACACGATGAAGGCGTCGATGGAGCGGGCCCCCTCGTCGGCCTCCACGGGCAGGATGCGCCGGGTGCGCGGGGGTGTGGACATGGCAGAGCGGAAGGTCGAGCTCACCATGTAGACGGCGTCGAGGTCGCCGACAGCGAAGGCCTCGCTGAGCGGCTCGATCAGACCCTCCGCGTCCTCCGGGCGGGGCTCGTCGCCGATCGCGGTGGTGCCCGACGCGATGGCCCGGCCGCGGAAGCGGAAGAAGGTGATCGCTTTCTTGCCGGCAATGTGGAGTTCGGTCTCGACCCCGGCCGCTTCGAGTTCGTCGAGCTTCGTTCGCGCCTCGCGGATGAGGTTGGCGTTGAAGGCGCCGCAGAAGCCGCGGTTGGCGGTGAGCAGGAGGACGGCGGCGCGCTTCGTCCCGGCCGGCTGCCGCAGCAGCGGATGGTCCTGCTCCAATCCCGGCGCCCGCAGGCTGCGCAGCAGTTCGTCGAGCGCTTCGCCGTAGGGGCGCGCGGCGAGCATCCGGTCCATCGCGCGCTTGAGCTTGGAGGTCGCCACCAACTCCATGGTGCGCGTGATCTTGCGCGTGTTCCTGACGGACTTGATCCGCCGCAGGACGTCGCGGGCCTGGGCCACTCTACGCCGCTCCCGCCATCGCCGACTCGTTCTCGGCGGCGAAGACCTCGTTGTACTCCTCGATACAGGTGCGAAGCCGGCCTTCGATGTCCTCGGTGAGCTGGCCCTCCTGGCGCAGGCCGATCAGCACGTCGTCGAAGCGGCTCTCGATGAATTCGAGGAATCCGCGCTCCCACTTGCGGACATCGTCGACTTCGACCCCGTCCAGGAACCCGTTGGTGACGGCGTAGATCGCGACGATCTGCCGCTCGACGGGTACCGGCTGGTACTGCGGCTGCTTGAGGACCTCGACGGTGCGCTGTCCGCGCGCCAGCTGCTGCTGGGTCGCCGCGTCGAGGTCGGAGGCGAACTGCGCGAAGGTCTCCATGGCGCGGAACTGGGCGAGGTCGAGGCGGAGCCGCCCCGCGACCTTCTTCATGGCCTTCACCTGGGCCGCGCCGCCGACCCGCGACACCGAGATGCCCACGTTCACCGCAGGTCTGACGCCCGAGTTGAAGAGGTCGGGCTCGAGGTAGATCTGGCCGTCGGTGATCGAGATGACGTTGGTGGGGATGTACGCCGACACGTCGCCCGCCTGCGTCTCGATGATGGGGAGCGCGGTGAGCGAGCCGCCGCCGAGCTCGTCGGAGAGCTTGGCCGCGCGCTCCAGCAGGCGCGAGTGCAGGTAGAAGACGTCGCCGGGGTAGGCTTCGCGCCCGGGGGGACGGCGAAGGACCAGCGACAGCTGCCGGTAGGCCTGCGCCTGCTTCGACAGGTCGTCGTAGATGACCAGCGTGTGCTTGCCCTGCCACATGAAGTGCTCGGCGAGCGCGGTGGCGGTGTAGGGCGCGATGTACTGCATGGGGGCGGGGTCGGACGCGTTGGCGGTCACCACGATGGTGTAGTCCATCGCGTTGTGGTGGCGCAGCGTCTCGACCACCGCCGCCACCTTCCCGGCGCGCTGGCCGACCGCGCAGTAGATGCAGATGACATCGGTGTCGCGCTGGTTGATGATCGCGTCCACCGCGACGGCCGTCTTGCCGGTCTGTCGGTCGCCGATGATCAGCTCGCGCTGGCCCCGGCCGATCGGAATCATCGCGTCGATCGCCTTGATGCCGGTCTGCAGCGGCTCCTTCACCGGCTGGCGCTTCACGATCCCGGGCGCGACCACGTCGATCTGGCGCCGCGCCGAGGTCTCGATCGCGCCGGCCCCGTCGAGCGGGGCGCCGAGCGAGTCGACGACGCGGCCCTGGTAGCCGTCGCCGACTGGAACATCCAGCACGCGGCCGGTGCGCCGCACCTCGTCGCCCTCGTGCAGCCCGGCCCACTCGCCCAGGATGACCGCGCCGATATTGTCCTCTTCCAGGTTCAGCGCGAGTGCGGTCACACTCTCGCCGCTCTCGCCGGAGGTGATCTCGAGCATCTCGTTGGCCATCGCCTTCGTCAGCCCGTAGATGCGCGCCACCCCGTCCTTCACCTCGAGGACCTCGCCGACCTCCTCGGCGTCAAGCACCTCCTCGAAGCTCTCGATTTCGGCCAGGAGGACGCTCTTGATCTCGCCCGCCCGGAGCTGGGAATCAGCCATGTCTTTCTAGCTTTCCTGTTCTTGAAGCTCCGCCGCCAGCAGCCTGCGCCGCATGGCGTCGAGTTGTCGTTTCAGCGATCCGTCGTAGAGGGTGTCACCCTCGCGGATCACGATCCCGCCGATGATCTCTGGCCGGACCCGCACGGAAGGGATGACGGTCGCGCCGGTGGTTTCGGAGAGCCGGACCGCCAGATCTTCCGCCTCGCCGTCCGAGAGTTTGCGGGCCACCGACACCTCCATGTGGCGCAGACCCCGGTGGCGGTCCAGCAGCGCCTGGAAGTCCGTCATCATCGCGGGGATCAGCCTCTGGCGCCCCTTGTCGATCACCACCAGGAGAAAGCGCACCAGCATGGAGGGTACCGAGGCCCCCAGCGCACTCTGCAGCGCCTTCTTCTTGCGCTCCACGGGCACCCGTGGCGTCGCGAAGAAGTCCAGGACCTTCCGGTCCTCCATCAGACCCGCGACAGCCGCCACCGGCTCGCCGTACGCTTCCACGCCGCCGTCACGCTCCGCGAGTTCGAAGAGCGTCTCGGCGTAGTTGCGGACGATGGTGTCCTCCCTCACGCCAGCGCACCCTCCGAGTCCGACAGGTCGTCGATGTAGTCCATCGCCAGCTGCCGGTCGCGCTGCGAGTCCAGCCGCTCGGAGATCAGCCGCGAAGCAACCGCGAGTGCCACGTCCACGGATTCCCTCCGCACGGCCTCGACCGCCGCCTCGCGCTCCCGCGCAATCTCCCGGCGCGCGTTGGCCAGCATCGTCTGGGTCTCCTCGCGGGCCTTCGCCTCCAGCTCCTTGCGAAGCGCGTCGGCGGCCTCCCGGCCCTCGGCAACCATCGCCTGCGCCTGACGGCGGCCCTCGGCGAGCTGCTCACGGTACTCGGCGAGCAGTGCCTCTGCCTCGTCACGCTGGCGCCTGGCGTCGTCGATGTTGCCCTGGATGCCCTTCTCGCGCCTGTCGAGGGCGGCGAGGAGCGGTCCCCAGGCGTACTTGCCGAGGATCACCAGCAGTGTGATGAAGGTCAGAAGCGTCCAGAAAGCCACCCCCAGATTGACGCTGAAGAGGCTGTCCCAGGCCGGCCCCGCTTCCTGCGGTACAGCCACTAGACGAACTTGAAGAGGATGGCCACGAGGATGGCGACGAGCGCCGCACCCTCGACCAGAGCCGCAAGCAGGATCGCCATGGCCCGGATCTCGCCGGCGGCTTCAGGCTGTCGCGCGATGCCCTGTGTGGCTCCTTCGCCGATGCGGCCGATGCCGAGGCCCGCCCCGATGGCGGCCAGGCCGGCGCCGATGCCGGCACCCAGCAGGGAAAGGCCGGTGCTGGTGGCTTCGGCACCCGCCTGAGTGGCGTCATGTACCACTGTCAACGCTGTGTCGAACATTGGATTCAGTCCCTTGTTGTTTGGATCGTGGGAAATGGGATTGCGAGAATGCCCGACCGCGACCGGTCAGGCGGGTTCAGTGTCCTTGCCTCAGTGTTCATGCTGCATGAGCCCGATGAAAACGGCCGAGAGCATGGCGAAGATGTAGGCCTGAATGACGGCGATCAGAAGCTCCAGCAGCAGGATCGCCGACACGAGAGTAAAGGAGCCGGCCGCAACCGCCCAGCGGACGAAGGCGATGTGGCCGAACAGGAAGATGAAGCCGAGCAGGGAAAAGATGAGCACGTGCCCGGCGGTCATGTTGGCGAACAGCCGCAGGGCGAGCGCGAAGGGCTTGATGAGCTTCCCGAGGAATTCGACCGGCGTCATGATGAGGAGCATCAGATACTTCATTGCCCCGCTGACCCCCGGCGGAGAATAGAAGATCGTCCGCAGGTAGCCCGCCGGCCCCAGGGCACGAAAGCCGGAGACTTCGGTCACGGCGAACGTGACCAGCGCCAGGGTGGCCGTGACGGCCAGATTGCCGGTCGCGGAGCCGCCCCACGGCACAAGCCCGAGCAGGTTCATGACGAGGATGAAGAAGAAGAGGGTCAGGACGAGCGGCACGAAGCGCTGGTACCCGTGGCCGATGTTCTCCTTGCAGACATCGTCGCGCAGGAAGACGACAACCGCCTCGACAGCATTGGCCATTCCGCGGGGGGCCCGGCCCGGCCCCTGTCGGGTCACGGTTCTGGCAGCGAGCAGCGTGAGGACGGCGGTAATCATCGCCGCGAGCAAAAGGAGAACGACGTGCTTGGTGGGCGACATGTCGACCGTCGCGGCTCCCAGCTGGAAGACTGCCCAGTCCCAATGCGGCAGATGCACGGCCACCCCGGGGAGCTCCATCTCGGGTGCGTCCAGGATGTGGTGTCCCAGCATTTTCCCCAGGTCGAACGGGCCATCGTGGCCATCCGTCTCGGACTCGCCGTGCTCCTGGGCGAAGGCCACTGCGGCGGGGCTGCCGGCGAGCAGCAGCGAGAGGACTACCGCGGCCCCCATTGTCTTCAGGTTCGGGGTCACGAAGCCGAAACCTCCGCCGCTTTCGTGGAGCGACTGCGAAGCCGGCGGCTCTCAAGCGTCGCGTCGGCGATCAGGATGCCCACCATGAACCCGCCCAGGGCAAGCAGGAATGGAGCACCGGCCACTCGGCCCGGGACTACGAACACGACCACGGCGGCGGCAAGTACGGCAATCCGGACAAAGAAGCCCGCTACGATGGCAGCCATGAACCGATCGTTCCGTTCCCGCCACCCCCTGAGCAGGAAATGCAACGGAAGCTGCGTAACCAGCACCACAAGTCCGGCGGAGACAATCGCGGTTCGGGCGTCCCCGCTCAGCAATGATCCAATCAGCGTTCCCGCGAGCACTACCGCGACCGAGACGGTCAGAAAGGACCTGGACTCTCTCACGATTCCTCTCTCGAACGGCGAAGGGTTTTCCCCTTGCCTGGTCGTTTATCCGCCGGTTCCGCGACCGCCCTCAGGTAGAGCGCGCAGAACCCGCCCGCAAAGCCCACCAGGATCCCCAGAATGAGGAGGGCCGGGGTGGTGCCGATCCGACGGTCCAATGCGAGTCCACCCCACGCGAAGAGCAGCATGGTGAGCAGCCAGCTGACTCCGAATCCGACGAAGCGGCCAGCCTCCGCACGATGACCGTCCTGCAACCGGCTCTCTCCTGCCCAACGACTCCCTGGCCGCAGCCTCGAGCCTGGAAGAATCCCCGCAGACAGTGCGATGATTTCACGGGAAAGCTAACGCTTGTGAAAATTTTCGCAAGCGCCCTTGTGAAATTTTTCTCAAGCTGTTCGGTCGGTCGCCGGGGCCCCGTCCTGCCCGGCCCCCGCGCCCTCCTCTCCTTGACCCGAAAATGGCGTCCCACCTATCTTCCGCCGTCGACCGAAGGACCCAGGCACCCCCCTCACCAGACCGGGTATGACCCCCACCTCCTCCCCCCCGCTTCCGGCCCTCGAAGCCGACCGCGATGTCCAGCTCCTCAGCCGCGCCGGCGAGATCGCCGATCAGCTGCGCACCGCCGTGGAGCAGCGCATCGTCGGGCAGCAGCACATCGTCGACAGCATCCTGACGGCGATGATGGCCAATGGGCACGTGCTGCTCGTGGGCGTCCCCGGGCTGGCGAAGACGCTGATCATCTCGACACTGGCCGAGGCGCTGCACCTCGATTTCAACCGCATCCAGTTCACCCCCGACCTGATGCCCACCGACATCACCGGCACCGAGGTGATCCAGGAGGACAAGCTCACGGGGGAACGCGTCTTCCGCTTCGTTCGCGGCCCGATCTTCGCCAACATCATCCTGGCGGACGAGATCAACCGGACACCGCCCAAGACCCAGGCCGCGCTCCTCGAGGCGATGCAGGAGCGGGACGTGACGGCGGCGGGCCAGACCTACCACCTCGATCCCCCCTTCTTCGTCCTGGCCACGCAGAACCCGATCGAGCAGGAGGGCACCTACCCCCTGCCCGAAGCGCAGCTGGACCGCTTCATGTTCGACCTGCGGATCCACTACCCGGACCGCGCCGAGGAGGAGAAGATCGCCACCCTCACGCAGGAGGTGCAGGACATCCCGATCGAGCCGGTCGTGCACGGTTCCGAGATCATCGAGCTGCAGCAGCTGGTGCGGCGCATTCCGGTTCCGCCCTCGATCGTCGGCTACGCGGTGCGGCTGGCGCGCTCCACCCGGCCCGGCGGCGAGGAGCAGGCCGACGTGGCGAAGCGGTACATCAGCTGGGGAGCCGGGCCGCGCGCGTCTCAGTACCTGGTGCTCGGGGCCAAGGCGCGGGCCGCCTTCCGGGGCGCTCCCGTGCCGACCATGCAGGATATTCACGACATCGCTCCGTCGATCCTGGCGCACCGGATCGTGATCAACTTCGACGGAGAAGCCGAGGGGCTGAGCACCCGCGACGTCATCAGCGAGCTGCTCGGCGAAAGCAGGAAATGGACATAGAGGCCGTACCCGACGACCAACCTCCGTCACCAGGGACACGATCCCGGACCGTTGATCCCGCCGCCGCCCGGTCGGCGCCCGGTTCCGCTCGCGCTTGCGGGCCCGGCGAGGCCGGAGTCGAGCCATGCCGCTGATTCTCGGGCTCACCGTGGCCTTCGTCGTGCTGCTCTTCATTGCGGCCGGCCTGACCGCCACGCTTTCGGCGGTGCTGAAGGTGACGGATTCGAAGTCGCGCATCCTGGTGGGAGAGGGATTCGCGGGGGCGGAGGCGCTCGCGGCGCTGCGGACGGGGGAGGCGGCCACCTCGCCGCTCGTGATCCTGCGCGCGATCTGCAACCTGGCCGCCGCTGCCGCGGGGGTCGGTGCGGCCGCTGCGGCGTGGGGGCCCCGGGGGATGTGGATCGGCGGGCCGGTCGTGATCATTCTCGTGCTTCTCGCCGGCGAGCTGGGTCCCCGGGCTCTGGCGTCGAGGCGTCCGGTGCGGCTCGCGCTGGCGGCGGCGCCGATGCTGCGGGCCTCGTCGCGGGTGTTCGGCCGGGTCTTCTTCCCGCTGCTGGCGCTGGGGCGGCTCTTTTCGCGGGGGTCGGGGACGGACGAGAGTTCGCCGGATGAGATGCAGGCCCGGGAGGCGCTGGAAATCGGGGCCGGGGAAGGGATCGTCGACTCGGACGAGCGCCGCCTGATCGAGCGTGCCTTCCAGCTCGACGAGCTGAACGCCTGGGACGCGATGACGCCCCGGGTCGACATCGTCGCCTGGAAGAACTCGCGCCGGCTCGGGGACATCCTTCCCGAGCTGGCGGAGGTGCCGCACTCACGCGTTCCGGTGTACGGGGACAGTATCGACGACGTGACCGGGATCCTCCATGTGCGGGACGCCTACCGCGCCTTCGTGGCCGGGCGGCGGGACGTGCCTCTCTCCGAGCTGGCCCGCGAGGCCATGTTCGTGCCGGGTTCGCTGTCGCTGGCCCGGCTGCTGGCCGACTTCAAGGCGCGCCGCATGCACATGGGGATCGTCGCGGACGAGTTCGGCGGCACCGACGGGCTGATCACGCTGGAGGACGTGCTCGAGGAGCTCGTCGGCGAGATCGTGGACGAAACGGATGTGGACGAGGATCCGCTCACCCGGGTATCGCCGAACGAGGTCGTGGCCTCGGGGGCCGCGGAGCTCAGGGAGATCAACGACCGCTTTGCCTTCGACCTGCCTGAGGGAGAGAACAGGTCGCTGAACGGGTTCATCCTCGAGGAACTGGGGCAGGTTCCGGCGCCCGGGCGGGTGTTGACGGCCGGAGGGGTGCACATCGAGGTGCTGGAGGCGTCAGAGACGCAGGTGTTGCGGGCGCGGCTGCGCCGTGATGGGGGCGCAGGCCGTGGATAATCCCCGCGTGGCACCGAGGGCGGTGAGGCGCCGGGCTGGCATGTGTGTTTTGGTTGGCATCTCGTTGTGGTGCCTGTAGTTGCGTGTTCGGCAGCCCGGATTCCCGCTGTTTGACTCCCGCCATTCTCGATTTCAGCCGCGAGCCCGGCGGCGGTCTTCCAGTGCCTTCCGAAGCTGTCCCTCGTCGGCTCGCTGATAGCATCGAAGCACCGTTTTGGCCGTCTTCCACCCGCCGAGTTGGCAAAGCACCTTCAGCGGCTGGTCCATCAGGTCCGAGGCAAACTTGCGCCTCAGCGAGTGCCAGCCCCTGCCGGGCTTCGGCTCCAGACCCGCAAGAATCTGGGCCTTGCTCCACCAAACGTGCAACCGAGCGGCCCCGAGACACGCCAGCGGATTCCTGGGCGCGGGCAGCACCGGTGCTTTCCCGATTCCGGGGTTCCTTCTCCGTGCTTCGTCGAGAGCGGCGAGCGCTTCGGCGGTGGCGGGCGTGACGTGTTCGTGGCCCGACTTGTCGTGCTCGGCACGCCAGAGGATCGTCCCGCCCGCGAAGTCGATGTCGCACCACCGAAGCTGGCGTATGGCTCCGATCCGGTGGCCCGTCTCGTGCGCGAGCACCAGGGCGACGCCAAACCGCCAGTCCAACCGGCCCGCCACCTTCAGGAGCGCCCGGTACTCGTCCTCGGTGAGCACCACCCGGGTCGGATTCTTCTCCGTGGGCTTTCTGAAGCCCTTGAGCGGGTTCCTGTCGAGAAGCAGGCGG
>JAJEBR010000006.1 GCA_022822445.1 Gemmatimonadota bacterium
GTCGAGGACGCGCTCGATCTGTTTGTCGGTGGGGCGGTCGTCCGGCGCCCATGCGATCACGCCGGACGTGTACCTGTGCTCGAACTCCAGCGAGTCGGCGACTGCGGCCACCATGTCCGGGTTCCCGCGCAGGACTTCGACGCCCTCGCGCGGCTTGCCGGCCGCGTCCTGCTCCCCGAGGAGGTATTTGGCCGCGGCGCGCGCCGACCCGGTCCCGTGCGCGAGAAACTAAACGTGCATCTAGAATCTGATAGCTTCCGAGGTCGTCCAGATAGATTCATAACTATCTGTAATAGCAGTCAGTTAGGTGGGATATATCCTATCTCGGGACGCCAGAGACGTTTCTTGCAATCCCACTCCATCCCAGTTACGATTAGGGGATGGATAACGTAATGACTTCGCGCACCAGACGCCCACCGGGCAAGCCCAAGGGCCGACATCCCCACAAGCGGCTGTCGGCCGCCTTCGTGCGCTCCGCTCCGCCCGGCCGGTACTGCGACGGGAACGGTCTCTACCTCTACGTCCAGAAGACCGGAACGCGGAGTTGGATCCAACGGCTCGTGATCCGGGGACGCAAGCGCGAACTCGGGCTCGGGAGCGTCGCCCTGGTCCCGCTCGCCGAGGCGCGCGACAAGGCGTTGGCCAACCGGAAGCTCGCCCGCGACGGCGGAGACCCGCTGGCCGAGAAGCGCCGCTCCGCTGGCATTCCCACCTTCGCCGAAGCCGCCAAGCGGGTGTTGGAGCAGAAGCGCGCCGGTTGGCGCAGTGCGGAGCATGTGAGGAGTTGGCCCCGCAGTCTGGAACTCCACGCCTTCCCGCGCATCGGGCAGGTGCCCGTCTCGGAGGTGACGAGCGCCGACGTGCTGGATATCCTCACCCCCCTCTGGCACACCAAGGGTCCCACGGCCCGGCTCGTTCACATGCGGGTCCGCGCGGTGATGGAATGGGCCATCGCCATGGACTGGCGGACCGACAACCCCTGCGACCGGCTTCTCCACCTGCTGGGTCCCCAGCACGATGTTGTCAAGCATCATCAGGCCCTGCCTCACCGGGAGGTCGCGGCGGCCATCGAAAAGGCGCGGGCGGCGGATCCGGGAAAGGTGGATACGCTCGCGTTCGAGTTCCTCGTCCTGACGGCGGCGCGGGGTGGAGAGGTGCGCGGGGCGGTGTGGAGCGAAATCGACCGGAGACAGGCCGTATGGACGGTTCCCGGAAGCCGGATGAAGGCGGGGCGCCAGCACCGGGTCCCGCTGTGCGACCGCGCGCTTGAGATTCTCGGTGAGGCGCGGAAGCTGGCCGGGGGCGAGAGTCCGATGGTGTTCGCCATGGAGCGCGGCCAGGCGTTGCGTCCCGAGAGGATAGGACGGCTGTTGAAGCGGCACGGCATCGCGGCGGTGCCGCACGGGTTCCGCTCGTCTTTCCGGGACTGGGCCGCTGAGAAGACGGACCATCCCCGGGAGGTCATCGAGGCGGCGCTCGCGCATGTCGTCCGGAACAAGGTCGAGGCCGCGTACCGGCGCACGGACCTGTTCGAGCGGAGGCGTCGGCTCATGGACGACTGGGCCGCGTATCTGGCGGGCCGGAGAGCGGGCACCGAGACCTCAACCGACCCGCGACCGGGCCAGAAGGCCGTTTCCGGGCATTCCGGGGGCTTTTCGGGTAATCTACGGGCCATGGGATCGCCTGAGAGCGACGATCGCCGGTCCCCGAGGGGTACGGGTAGGGTGGAAACCGGGCCGAGCGGGAGAGCGCCGCCGACGCCAAGGAGTGACGGGTCGGCTGTTCGCCCTCGCCGTCGGTGAGGCTCGCGGCAAAGAGGCCGGGGAGCTCGCCCGAGACGATCCGGCCAACGCCGTCTCGGGCGGCGCGCGGGGAGGGGTTTTCGCGGGCATCCGCGGGCTGGCTTGAACCACTGTTAGGTGGTTGAGCCAGTCTACCCGGTGTCATACACCGGGGCTGGCGAGGGGTGGCGTCCGCTCCCCCTTCGATCCCCCCGGAATGGCGCGTGCGGCGTCGGTGGTCGCGGGCGTGGTTCGCGCCCCTCGACCTCCCTTTCGACCGGGTCTGGACGGAGGCCGCTATTGCGGATAATCCTCACGTCTTGCCCAGCAGCGAAACAAGGCGCTGCCGAGATCCCAGTCCCCTTCCTGAAACCCGCTCGACGATCCGCCGTTGGGCCAAGAGGGCTCAATCACGGGGTGCAGGCGAATCCACCCACCGCAACACCTTCGGCGACCCCCGTTACGAGCAGTACCGCGAGGTGGTGAGGGCGCTCGACGAGGGGAGACAGGAGACTGCGGCGCGGTTTTGGTGGTCTCCCTCCAGCTTGGATTGCTAGAGGGGACTTTCCCCGCACCCGCGAGGCGGGCCGCCTGCTGGCTGGCCAACCGGCGAACCAGTACCTTGTTGCTGGTTCCAGACCCCTCTCCCAATCCAAGAAACCCCATCGAGAAAGGTGCTCCTCCGAGATGCGAATCGTCGCCATTCTTCCCCTGCTTCTCACCACTGGCTGCGCGACCCTGTTCAACGAGGGAACGAAGTCGGTCGCCATGTCATCCAACCCCACCGGGGCCGAAGTGTGGATTGACGGTGCCCGGCGAGGGACGACACCCATTTCACTCGATCTGAACAATCACACGAGCCACACGGTCGTGTTTCGCCAAGAGGGACATCAGGAGGTAACGTGCCAACTGACCACGTCGGTGGGTGCCGGGTGGGTGATCCTGGATGTACTCGGAGGACTGATCCCCGTCATCGTCGACGCGGCTACGGGGAAGTGGAACAGCTTGGACCAAGGCGTGTGTAACGTCGTGCTTCCGGCAGCCCGAGGGACGAACTGGGAAGAAGACAAGAAGTCCTACTAGGACGGGGATTTCGGGCGGGTGGCGCGCCTCGCCGCCTGCGGGGTGAAAAAGCCGGGGGTCCAAGGGGGGTGGAGCCGCCCTTGCCAGACCGCGATGTTCAACGTCGCGTCGGCTGGCTTAGGACCAGTAATAGGTCCGAGCCAGCCCTTCGGAGCCGCCGAAAACGCCTCTCCGGGCACCGCCCGGAACGACGGACTTCCGCTCGTTGCGGGCAAAGCTCCCCCAGCCCCTTGGCCGTCTGCCTCGAAGACGGCAACGGTGACGGCGTCGCCCCCCCTGCCGCGCACCGCTCAAATCGTTGCCGCGCGGAGTCGCTGCGGAAGGGTTTCCCCGCCCGCGGTGCCGTGATGGCTGATTGCCGCCAGGTTGCCTACATCCTCCACCTTGTTGCCGACCTTGCAGGGACCGGGGCGGAACCCAACCTTTGTGGATGCCTTCCCCCACCATGATCGAGCCAAGAATGGTCGTGCCCCCGCATCCGCTTAGTGTCTCCGGCACCAAGGTTCCGCTCCTCCTCGCGGCGACCTTGGCAGCAGCCTGCGATCAGGGGACCTCGACGGCTGGCGGTGGCGACCTCGCCACCACCTTCGACACCGTAGGCGGCTTCGTCCACGTCACCAACACCGGCACGCCGCCCCGATGGCAACTAACCCCGGTCGTCTCGATCGGACCCAAGTCGCTGACGGAACAGCAGACTCCTGACGAGTTCGGGCGAGTCAGCGCCGTGGCCATCGGCCCCGATGAGACCGTCTTCGTGGCGGACGCCATAAACCACGAGGTCCGCGTCTTCGGTTTCGACGGGGCGCACATGCGTACCTTCGGTCGGGAAGGTGCGGGACCGGGCGAGTTCAGGAGCCTCTATTCTCTGGCCTGGGTCGGGGACCGGCTCGTTACTTTCGATCCGGTTCAAGGGCGCATCGGGGAGTTTTCGGCTGACGGCGAGTGGCTTGGCCAAAGAAGGACCACGGGAGGTCTGACCGGATCGGCCGCAAACATTCGATTCTATCCCGTCGGCGAGAACGAGGTCTTCCGCTTTGCGTTCGATCCTGATGCTGGCGCTCAGTGGATCGGCCTCGACAACAGCGGAGCCACGGGCGATACCGTGCCCTTCCTTACGGCTCCCGAGGACCTTGCCGGGCAGACCGGGGCGATTCTCTGCACATGGGAGGAAGGAAGAGTCGGCTACTACGGCCACACGGTCGGGGCGAAGTGGGTGCAGCACCCGGCTTCCGGGGGTGTCATGTATTCCGCTTGGGGCTATTTCTACCGGATCGCCGTCACGAGGGGCGAGAGCGACACGCTTCGGGTGATCGAGCGTACATTGCCGACCGAGCCGATCTCGGACGAGGAATGGGACGCGGGCAGTGCGGAGTTCGACGAGGCCATGGAGCGGTGGCCGGGCGGTTCGTGCAACCCCCGGGGATACAACCGGCCTGAACGGGCTTCGTTCGTCAACGAGATCTTCGTGTCCCCCGACGGCAAGCTATGGGTCGAAGTCATCCGCACCGCTGGCAACCACTGGGAGTTCTTCGATCCCGAGGGGAGGCTGCTCGGGAGCGTTCCCGCCGTCCCGTTCAAGGAGCGAACCGTCCCCGTCTTCCGGGGCAATCATCTCGCGACGGTTCGCCAAGACGACATGGACCTGGACCACGTTGACGTGTGGAGGCTGGAACGGGAGCCCGCCCGAAGATAGGCCCGGATCCCGTCGGCGTGGGTATGCGGAGTCTGCCGGGGTTGGAGCGCACGGGTCCACCAACGTCCGCCAAGGTCGCATGGAATCCCGTTCATGAATAGGGATGTAAAAAGGGGATGGCGGTCACACGTATTGTCATAAATTGTTGTAATATATGTAGGTTATGAGATTTATTATGAAGAGAGAAACTTAATGTGCATCGCGATCCGGGTTCTCGAAGCGGGCCAGCGCCGTAAGCGCCCGCTCGATGGAGACGAGGCGGGCGAGGACCTCGACGGCATCGGCCGCCCCCTTGTGGCGATTGGCCCAGCGGAGTAGCGAAGGTGCGAATCACGGCAGGAGATCACGTAAGTCAAACTGGGACTGCACGATCTGCCACTCCTGCCTTTGAGCCGTACCGGTTCCCGTCCGATCATAATGGCGGGGAAGACAGGGTCGATCAGCGGGAATCCCGAGTGGCTTCAACGGCGATGTCGTTCGTCTCAAGCGCATCGTAGAACGCGGGTCTCGTTCTCTGAGAGCCCCAAGGGCCGTGCCCCGCGCGCTCGCCTCTCCGCATGTCGCGGGCAAGCTGGATCAGTTCCTCGAAGGGCCTACACGGCCTCGACGGCCCGGTTCGCGTAGGGGCATGGGCAGAGACGAGGGGACTGCCCGCTTCCATTGGTTGCTCATGATTCCGGTGGGAGGGTGGCCCATCGCGTGGCCCAAGCAGCCAGCGCACGATCGTACTAGATTCCAGAAACGGATCGACCACAGCGCCTTCTGGATCGGCCGCCCACCGGGACGCATGAAACGACAGGAAAACAGAGGGGATCCCGGCACTGACCGGGCCATCGCGCAGGGATTCGTACGCTCCACGAGGACTGGCCTCTTTCTGCCCGACCGGCTTGCGGGCCATCATCAACATTCCGGTGCCGAGTGGTTTGGTATCCGTGCCAGATGGTGTGACGTCTACGGGGAGGATCCCGGCTGGGACGATGTAGCGAATCGCCTGTCTGAATTCGGACTCGGGCAGGTGCTGGTCGCTCTCGGAGGAGTCAGTGCGGTGCTCAACTCTTACGAGCGGCTTGACGGCCAGCAGCGCATCATTCTGGCGCTATTCCGGGATCCAGACAAAGTGGGCCGGGCGTTCCAAGCGTACTTGGATCGGGTGAAACGCGAGGGCGAACCCGAGCCAGTGTTCTTCACCGAGCAGCAGGTGGTCGCGATCACGAAGATCGCACTCCTGGTTTGTCCCCACGTGACGGAGAGATCCGGTGGGTCGTTCGAGCCGATCGGCGAGGCGTTGATGATGGCGGCCGACCTGATCGACCGCGAAGAGGGCGAGGAACTCACTTCGGATGTCGGGCCAGGTGGGAGCCGGGACGCATGGCTCAGGTTCGTGGTCATGAACGGCCTGTTCAACGCCTCCGACGATTTCCGAAATGCGCTCGCCCGAACGTACGACCTGTATCTCGCTGATGGTTCCGGCCACGACGCCGTCGGCGGCTCCGTTGATCTTCGGAGGCGTTTCGAAGAGATCACGGGACTCGACCCCGACTTCGCTTGGGGAACGGGCATGGCCCTGTTTGCGAACTGGCGGACCGTCGATCCGAAGTCCGACCGTCCGCCCGGGCCGCTCAGCCTCGAAGCCTACATGTCGGCTCTCAACATCACTGCTGCTGAGTTCACGGCCATCCAACGGTTATTTGTGGTTGAGGCCGGGGAAGCTCGTGAGGAGCTCCGCCAACGAGGTTGTGGACCTGACTCGCTACGGCCCTACGACATCGAACCACTCGACCGCTCACCCTTGGTGAGCCTCGAACGACGGCTGTACTGTCCTTCGGTGCAGCTGCTGCGCTGGAAGCTCACCACTGGGCTGCACCATGTGTTTCTGCGGCCGAGCACGCAAAACAACCGCGCTCGGCGCGATGAGTATCTCAAGCACGCCGGTCTCGTCTTCGAGGAGTACGTCGAGGCGCTGTTTCGGCGGGTCTTCCCCCAGACAGCCCATCGCTTCGTGGACGAGAGAGCGCTTCGGCTTCGCATCCCTTCTGGAATGAAGGCGTGCGATGGCGTCGTTCTGTACGGCGATACCGTGGTCTTGCTCGAATACAAGGCCGCGCTGCTTCGTTACGATGTCAGGGCCAAGGGCGACCTCAGCGCCCTGCGGACGAAGGTCGCCGACACCTTCGGTCGGGCGGCCAAGCAATTCGACGACACGATTCTCGCGATCGAGGACGGCTGTCTCGGTGAGTTCGTCCGACCTGGGATGGTGACCCGTTACTTGCCGCTGGTGGTCACGCTGGAGACACTGCCCCTCAATTGGTTCTTCTACCGGGTCATCGAGGAGGCCATCGCCGAAGGGGGCGGACTGGGCCACAGTAAGGCACGAGCTTTGCAGGTGGTGGCCGTGTCCGAGCTCGAACTGCTGGAGGAGCATATGGCCGCGGGAGGAAGTCTTGCGGGCCTGCTGCTGGAACGGATCGAGAGCGACACCTACCGCGACAGTCCGTTGAAAAACTACCTGCTGGAGCGAGGAGCCCACGGAGTCCTTCGTCCCAGTAGTCGGCTACAACGGAGGTTCAGGGAAATCAGCGACCGCATGACGCTGATGATGAGGGAGCGCGCTGGAGGGCCTTGGTAACGGCAACCTATTCGGTATGGTCTCCCTCACCGAAGAGCTTGATGACGAACAAACCATCCTCACAAACGATGTCCGGTAGTGGCAGCTGGCGATCCGCCATCTCGCTGAAGATACGGGCGATACCTTCGCCTTCGTCTCGCATGGCTCCAGAGTCGGCGAGCACCCTGACGATTCTTGGGTTCCTTGTCCCATGGGCAGGACCGCCCTCCCTCAGACGATCCAGTGTTACGGGTGCGATCAGGTCTCCCGGATTGGAGATCTCCACACGGTCGGCGTAGAACCAAACCTCGGTCTCCCGGCTCCTGACCTCGTAGTCGCGATGAGCTATCGCGTTGATCAGCGCTTCCTGCCACGCGAATTCCGGATACTCCGGCACACCTTCGAAGTAGAGTCCATTGAGCCGCTCGCTGTGGCGAACCTGAGCCCCAGCCAGAACCCTCGCTTCCCCTAGGGCTATCGCCAACGGTGGATCGGCGCGTCCGACCTGGGTCACGTTGCGCGCCCGACCGTGATGCCGTTCCCGTCCCGCGACCCGGAACACCCTGACTCCTGCCCTTGGGTGCCACTTGAGTGCCGGACGGCGAGCGAAGAGCAGAAGCCCGGCATTAGTGATCTTCCACTGGCCGAGATGTCTGTCGATCAAGCCGTAGTATTCAAGCGCTTCCTCGACGGGCCGCAAGCCCACGGGTGTCCGGTCCAGGAACCGTTGCGCCAACTCCAAGTCCAGGTCATCCAGACCTGCTTCGGGCTGAACCTGCTGCTCGTACCCGACCACACGCAGCGCCTGTTTCCGCTGGTTGATCAGTTCTTGCGGCTCCCGCAGGACTCGTGCGCCGACCCGGAAAGGGAAACCATCGGCGACCACCATGACGGCTTCCGGCCACTGTGGCACCTCAAACACCAACACCTCCTTGCCGCCGATGTCGATTCGTCCGGTTCGGCAGCGGACCATTGGCCGGAGTCGGCTTTCCGGCACCGCAAGCAGTCCGTCCACATGCGCGTCGGAGTAGCCGTGGCCGCTCGGTCGTCCATCGTCCTCCACCCCCACGAACAGGAGGCCGCCGTCCGCGTTGGCGAACGCCGCAACCACATCGGCGATCTTGTCCCTCAGGCGCTTCCAATTGAGCTTCTTCGGCGGATCCGCCCTGCGGTCCCACGCCGACTTGAATTCGCGGAACTGTCCTTCCCCCTGAGTGAGGGCTCTCGGGATCTCCTCCCCATCGAGGTACGCTGACATGGGTGCTCGCTCTCCTGAATGGCTCGAAAAGGCGCGGCGGTCACCACGCTTGCTCCAAGTCGCGCGTCTGTTCAGTCGCCGCGAATCGGGTGCCCCAGCGGTCCACCGAATCAAACTAACCGCAACGCGAGGCACTTCCTATCGGTTGACCCTGCTCCGCTAACGAAGCGACGAGCCCCCCCTGCGCCCCGGAGCCGCACGGCGAAATCCGCTGTTGAGGACTGCGCCATGGCCGCGTCGCGATGGTACCCCCTAGCGTCGCCGGAGCGTTAGAATTGGCGGGCCGTAATCCGTACCGCACATAAGGAGGTGACGCCGTGGGCTCATCACAACGCGACATCGATGTCCTATTGGGGAAGCTCGCTATCGCGATGGAGACGAGAGTCCACGGCGGAGTGAGCATGGACGTGGCGACTGGAGCAAACAACCGGAGCCCACTGGACCGCAGGTCGCTTTGGGAGCGCTTGGCTGCTGTCTCTCCTGCCGATGGAACACTCCCCATCGACGCGAACGCCGACGCCGAACTGCTTCACGTGACCGCCAACAACGGGCTGTGCCGACCTTCTCCTCATTCGCAGATACGGAAGGAGATGGAGGAGGAGCTTCAGTCCCAGCTCCGCCAGGCGCTCGACCACGGCAGCCTGATCCGGCTTTCCCACGGGGTGCCGGGTCCTGTCACAGGCCGCGACGCATGGGCTTGGACCGCCGTGGAAGCAAGCGGCGGCTTGTTCGCTGTGGTCTACCGGGAAGCTGGCGAGTCGCCATCACCATCGGCCGTCTTTGCCGCAGGTACGGGAAAGCGAGGCTTCCTTTCTTGGGAGGCTGTGTGGCAGTCGGGGCCACCGCCCAACAATGCGTGGCCCAAGCCGCCGCTGTGGGAAACCGAGGGTCCTCAAGATGTACCGACCGGACGGTGGCTCGTATCACGCCTCCTTCCAGCCTTGCTGCCGATCGGAGAGAGCGCGTATTGGTTGGTTTCGTTCCCAAGATGCTTGGCGTGGGCCTGGTTCCTTCTGGACCGTCCTTCTCGACCGGCCCAGCTGACATTGGAGGCCGAAAGCCCCACCGTGATTCGCTGGTATCACGCGATCACGCGGTCGCTGGAGCGACCGGGCTGTGCCGTGGAAGTCGAACCGGGCGGCTGGTGCCTTGCAGCTTTCAACGAGGCATCCAGCGCGGGAGAGCCCTGCCTTGCCTTTGGGCTTTGGGCGCCAGGGGTCTTCAACCCCAACGAAGGCGCGTCGGCTATGCTCATGATCTGCCCAGACGAAGACGGTGTTCGGATCGCCAGGCCTCCTGATCGATCCGGTTTCGCCCGACACCCCGATCTGGACGATTACGTCGAGAGTGTCTTGGTTGCGGCCGTCGGCATCTATTGGCGAAAGCATGATCTGCCACTGGGAGGTTAGGTTGCGCAGACACCCCCCGAACACAGGCGTGCGACCGTGCCACTGACACCCGAACAGCGAGCCTGAGAGGAGATCGGCCGGCAGCTTGAGGCCGGCGGGTGGACGGGTTCAGGGCTTGCGTCCATGGACATCCACGCTGGTCGCGGCGCGGAGGAAACCCTGATGACCGAGAAGCGAGTCGTCTGCATGCTCGAATCCCGGGCCTGAGAGGCACGGAGGGGTCGGAAAAGGAGCCGACTCTGCGGACTGAGCATCGGGGGAACGGTCACAGGTCCACGTTCGCGCCTGGATCGCCGGCAGCGAGCGCGTTGGTCCACGCGAGGCACAGGTCACGGGAGCGGTAGGTCCCATCGGCGGCTCTCTCCTCTCGCTCGACCCTCGGAAAGGTCGAGTAGACGTACCGGATGTCATCGCGATCCGTGATACCGTACAGGTGGAAATAGAGCGCATCCAGCTTCGCGCGGAGGTGTTGACGCCGGACTCGGTCCCACTGGAACGGTGGCAAGACCTCCCCCTCCTCGTCCACATGGCCGATGTCGCGGGCGAACGCTGCCATGTCGTGTGCCGTGTAGGTGAGTTCGAGCACTATTTCACGGACGATCTCCTCCGCCGTCTTGGGTCCGAAGCTAACGGCCCCGTAGCGCTCCGGTGGTACGACGGGAAGTTGCTCGACGATGAACCAGTTCAGATGCTGGCCCTGGATCTTCTGACGCGCCACGTAGTCGAATAACATGGTGTTGAAGTTCCCCAAGAGGCACGCTGCGTCGGCCCCGCCGTACCAGTCTGCCGAAACGATGGGGAGCGTGTTCCCTACTCCGGAGCCCGGTATGAGAGCGGCGATCATCGAGCGAACGTTCGTCGGCGAGGAGACGTCCTTGAATCCCAGCAGGTAAGGGGCTGTCGGGAACGACGTATTGCCACGGAGCACCCAGTACTGCGGGTCTGGCAACCAGTTCGGGTCGCGACGCTGCTCAGGAGTGGCCTGTTTCGGCTGGGCCGGGCGGTGGAGGTTTTTCGGTTTGACGACGATGCTTGCGGCTCGGTGGTCGAAAGCCTGCACCATCTTGCCCTCGTAGAGAGGCACCCACTCGCCGGAGGGGCTCTGGAACCGGTTGCCGCCGATGGGCCACGCGCCTTCCTTCTCCTCCAATTCCGAGCGGGTGCGGAACAAGCCCGAGTCGTTGGTCATGTGGAACATGGTCGAGTACTTCACCGGCCACGCCTTCACCTCCTCACCCGAGGAGCGGTCCACCAGCACTGGCAAGCGGTCGTAGATCGCGGTCGTGAGTGCCGCATCACGGCGGGAACGGAAGATCGGCGCCGTGCCGGTGTTGGGATTGACTCGGGCGAAGTCATCCGCGGACAATGAGAAGCACCGCTCAGGATCCTCGATTTCCGACACGTCCTGTAGGAAGAAGGCACAGAGCGCAGGTTCGGTCTGCGGTGCGGGGCTAGCGACGAAAGCGCAGAACTTGAAGCGGCTGTCCACATCGGGAAAGAATGGTGGCAACTTGAAGCGGGTGCGGCGATTCTCGAAATCGTAGAGAGCCCTCAGTCTTCCCTCGGTAGCTACGCTCTTGAAGAAGCGCGCCGCCATCTTGTCCGCCGCTATCCCGGACGGAACGAGCAGTCCGACCATTCCGTTCGGCTTGACCAGCGTCATAGCGCGCTCGACGAACAGCGAGTAGAGATTGATGTCACCCCGGGCCAACAGCGGATAATCGCCCGCTGTTCGAGCCACCCGCACGCCCGCCCAAGCCCGTTCGCTCGCTAACCGGAATTCCCGGGCCAGAGGGTCGCCCGCCTCTTCGAGCGCGGCAATCATACGCTTGCGGTCGGCGGCGCGAGGAGCCATCGCGATCTCGCGGCGGCGCACCGCGAACCACTCGACCTGTTGCAGCTTCATGCGGTCCCAAGGTGGATTGCCGATCACAGCGTCGAATCCTCCCGTCAACTCCTCGGCTTCCCATGCCGACCACACCCCCGGGAAAGCCACTTGCCAGTTCAGGAATCTCTCGCTGGCGACGAGTTCCAGGGCAGCAGCCAGAGGGTGGTTGTCTTCCGACGAGCGGGAAAGGTCCCCTCGTGCGATGTCGATCGGGTCGCCGGACGTGCCTTGTAGCCAATTGAGGTACGCGGCCTTGACCTCGTGTTTTCGGAGCCCCAACCAGTCGAACGCGTGAAGTAGCGACATGAAGGCATTCAGAGGGGCGGTCATCTCCGATATTTCGGCGAAGATGTCGGCCGACCGGTGCGCCTCGGCGATCTCGGCATCCGTCAGTCCCTCGATAATCTGCATCGGCGCAGCAGCGCGCGTAGCGCGCTCAAGCGGTCCCCTCAGGAATAGGCTGCTCTTTTCTTCTGTCCGGCGGATGGCAGCCCGCACCCAAGTGCCAAATAGGCTATCGCCGCACCGCGGGTGATGATCCAAGAAGCTGAGCGGCGCCCCGACGGTGAAGGTGTGAAGCCACAGGGAGACCTTGGCCAGTTCCACGGCCATCGGGTTCTTGTCCACACCGTAGACGCAGCGCTTCAGCACCATGCGGCGCACGATGTGCCGGTCGTCGAGCTGGGCGGGATCGAACGTCCACCCGCGGTCCTCGGCGTTGTCCATGATCGTGTTTCGGATCCCATCGATCCGTTCCACCAACGGCGAGAGGTATCCGTCCACGCTCGCTTCCGCCTCGGCCATCGCCTCGATAACGCGGTCGGCGAGGTAGTCAACCAGGTTCACCAGAAAGTGTCCAGAACCCATCGCTGGGTCGCACACTCTCAAATCGAGGATACTCTCCGCCGGATCAAGCCGCTTCAGGCGGCCCATACGGCGATCTTCCGGCACCGGGCTTGAACTGAGATCCGACGCCTCGGTGGCGAACGCCTTCACACATGCATCCACCAGAGGCCCGATCGCTTCTCCGATGATCAGGTTGACCAGATCATCGGGCGTGTAGTAGCTGCCCGAGTCCTTGCGGGCGAAGACGTTGGGACGGACAACGATATCCCCGCCCTCGCGAACGACTTCTCGTTCGAGCAGCTGTTCGTAGATCGATCCCAGTTGCTGAACCCCGAGATCCCGGTAGTTGATGTACCGGCGACCATCCGGCGTCCGTTCGAACGAGAGCGCATCGATCACTCCCGCCATCACGGCATCCGCAAGTCGAACACGTGACAGCAAAGGTGTACGCTGGCGGTCGAACAGCCCGCCGTCGTAGGGCGGCAGACCAATCGAGGCATCTCCCTCATCGATGGCGCGGCAGAGATCGTCGAACGCCGACCAGTAGCGCGCCACGCCGGTCGAGAAGGCGTCGCCCTGATCCTTGCGGCGACCGATGTCGCCGCGCACCCGATCCCGTAACGCGTAGTCGTCGTACCGGCGGTCACGCACCGGCAGGAGATCGCGGTCTTCGGCGTATAGAATGAAGAGTAGCCTGTAGAGCACGACCAGTGCTGCATCTCGCACCTCGGTCAGCGGCGCATCGGAGTCCGCATTCGCGAGTGCTTCGACAAGGTCAGGGAAGACTTGCCCGAAGACCAGCGCCGACAGGCTGCTCGCCACCCGTTCCTGATGGAAATGGGCTTCCTTGATCGCTCTCCTATGAAAGGTCTGCCCGTCTACGGTGTCGGGAAGGAAAGCATCCCGTCGGAACACCAGCCAGAACACCCTGAGCCAATGTCGCCGGGCATCGGCTGGGATGGCGTCGAGGTCGCCGCCCGCAACCCCGAGAACCGCCGCCAAATCCAACTCGAAGAACTGTTCGGCGACCGAGCGAGCGCCGGCGTAGTACAGACGCCAGCGGGCACCGTTTGTCAGGATGCCCCAGCGGAGCTTCCCAGTAGTCAGATCGTCAATGCGGCGGAGGTAGCGCAGCATCTGTGTCGAGGGCGCGGATTCCTCACCACGCCGCCCGGAGCGGCGGTCCAGCGGTCGTAGCCACCGCTTCGACTCGACCACGGCTAGGCCGTGCTCGTAACGCCCCCACTCCTCGGCCAAGCGGTTCGCCCGGTCCTTCGAGGCGCTGTCGGCGAACATCAAGCCGTCCGGCACGTCTTGGCGTCCGTGTGCCGAGAGGTTCTGCTGCCTAAGGCTCGAAGTCCAGCCGAGCCGCGCCAGAACCGGCCAGATCAGGTCATCCTCGGTCTGGCTCTCGTTGGGAGACAGGCCGGTCGGGAAGCGGTTGAACAGGCCACGCAACGCGGCCTCAAGGTCGGCGAGCCCCGCGTCGGATAGGTCCTGCCAGTCCGGAAGCTCGGCAATCGCTTCTCGAAGGAAGTCTTCGGCGAACAGGCTTCCCTCGAAGGGTCGGATCATCGTCATCCGTAACCTACGCAGCCCAATAGGCGCGAGTCAGCTTGGTCCAGCAGCGCAGTCCTTCCAATCGTCGAATCCTCCTCTGGCGGTTGCTCCGGTCGGTCCTTCCAAACTAGCTCCCGCCGCGCTGGAGCGCGCCTCGTTGAAAGCCCACCCAAGCCCGCGAGCGAAGGCCCGCCTTACGCTAGTCGGGAGACGAGGGGAGGCGCTGCTGGCGGAGTCAATTCGGCCTTCGGGACGACGCTGGAACCCTTGGGACATCGCGGATTCGTGCGTAGTTGACACGGCCCGAATCCGTCCACTGACTGTAGGGCATGGCGATTCTGACCGCAGGGTTCGACGCATTGGGGGCGGATCTCCGCGAAGGCGAAAGAGCCAAGATGAAACCCATTGCGGATGGAATCCGTAGGATGCTGCCCTTTGGGTCACCGAAGGGTGCAGGGCAGCACGATCAAACGAGGCGAAACACCGGAGGAGACGCTCGTAGTCAGGTTGATCCACCCCACGGCGGAACTGACGCCCGTGTCCATCGACAGGGGCGCTGGCGGGCTGAGCCGGCGCTCCTGCTTCGGGGGAACATGGACGGCCCGGCATCGCGGGCCTCCATCCTGTCGGCGGCACGTGGCGAGGGCCGTCTGAACGAGTTCCCCGGAGCGCTCGCGGTGGTGCTTCGCCACCGCATTGCCGGTCGCCGACGACGGGTCTCCGACACGTCGTCCACGGGCTTGTCGGACGCCCGTTTCGTGGTTCAGTATCCATGTCAAACGGACGCCCGTTTTTCGCGAAGCAACCTGCCTCGCAGCGCCCCTTGCGACGCTTCCGCTTCGGTACCCATTCTTGCCCGGCTCGATCATCCGTGAACGCTCCCCGCCGGGCTGGGCGTCGGGAAGGCCGGGCAGGAGTACT
>JAJEBR010000086.1 GCA_022822445.1 Gemmatimonadota bacterium
CCGCCCGGCGAGAGCACCGAGAATCTCCCCCCGACCGCGCGCGGCACCGGCAGCGACCTGAGCCCGCGCTCCGCGGCCACCTCCCCGAGCGGCCCCCGCCGCGCGTCCGTGGTCACCACCACATGCTCCCGTACCCGCTGCGCCCCCACCTCCTCCTCCAGCCGGGCCAGCACCACCATGAAGAGCGCCAGCGTCTCGGCGGTCGAGCCCGACTTGCTCACCACGTTGAAGACCGTGCGGCCGGGTTCCAGGCGCTCCAGGAGTGCGGACGCCGAGTCCGGGTCCGGGTTGTCGAGCACGTGGAGGCGCGGGGCGCCACCCCGCGCGTCGCCGTCCAGCGCGTTCCACCACGGTCCCAGCAGCGCGTCCCGGAGCGCCACGGTCCCAAGCGCCGAGCCGCCGATCCCGATCACGACCACGTCGTCGAAGCGGCCGCCGAGCGCGCCGGCCACCTCCCGCGTCCGCGTCACCAGCTCGCGGTCGTGCGGCAACTCCAGGAAGCCGAGTTCGCCGGCCCGCCGACGCGCCTCCACCACCCGATGCGCCTCCCGGAAGCGCGCCGCCAGATCGCCCTCTAGGCGCGCCGGATCGATCCCTCCCGGCTCCGTCCCCACGGGCCCGATCCTGCCCGCCACCATGTTCCCGAAATCGATCACGGGCAGCCGCGCACCTCCCCGCCCCGGCACAGCTCAGCCCACCTCCACGACCAGCCCGTCGTAGGCCGGCCGGATCCCCTCCGGCAGCCACTCCACGAGCTCCCGGTACCCCACCTTGTGGGTCAGATGGGTCAGGTACGTCCGCTCCGCGCCGATCTCGAGCGCGGCCTCCACCGCCTCCTCCACGTTGAAGTGCGTGGGGTGCGGCGAGCCCAGCCACAGCGCGTTCAGCACCAGAACCTCCACGCCGCGCAGGACCTCGCGGGCGGGACCCGGCAGCCGCTTGGCATCGGTCACGTACCCGAGCCCGGCCGCGCGGAACCCGAAGGCGTCCTCCGGCCCGTGCGGAACCCGAAACGGGATCACCTCCACACCGAGAACCTGCCGCGGGACGCCCTCCTTGTAGCTTCGCAGCGCCAGGCGGGGCCTGGTCGTCCCACGCGGCACCTTGACGCGGTCGTCGAAGATGTAGGGGAAGCGCCCCGTCAGCTCGTCCTCCATCTCCTCGGGCACGTAGGTGGGCACCGCATCGCGCCCCCGTGTCGAGAAGATCCGCACGTCGTCGATGCCGTGGACGTGGTCGGCGTGCAGGTGTGTGTACCAGACCACGTCCACCCGGTCGATCCCGCAGGCCAGCAGCTGCAGCCGCAGCTCCGGCGGCGTGTCGATGAGCAGGTTGCCCCCCTCCAGCCCAAGCAGGGCGCCGTGGCGGGTCCGCCGGTCCCGGGGGTCGGCGGAGGTGCAGTTCGGACACGAGCAGCCGATCACCGGAACCCCGAAGGAGGTGCCCGTCCCGAGAAAGGTCAGCGTCACAACTGCTCCACCCGCATCGTGTTGGTCGAGCCGCGTCTGTGGAACGGAAACCCGGAGGTGACGATGACGGGATCTCCCGGCTTGCCGCCCCCCGACTCCAGAACCACCTGCTTGCCGAGCTCGGTGAGGTTCTCGTAGGTGATGTCGCCGTGCTCGGCCAGCACCGGGCGGACGCCCCACACCCCGCTGAGCTGACGGTGGACCCTGGGCTCCGTGCAGACCGAGAATATGGGGGTGACCGGCCGGTAGGACGCCACCAGTTTGGCCGAGAAGCCGCTGCGGGTGATGACGATGATGGCCGGCGAGTCCAGGTCGCGCGCCGAACGCACCGACGACGCCGCGACCGCGTGTTCGCGCAGCGAGGCGCCGCGCCGCTGCACCGGCCCCATCTGCGACAGGTAGTGCGGTCCCTCCGCGAGCACGCCGCTGCCCTCGATCTCGGCGGCGATCCGCACCATCACCTCCACGGTCCGCGCCGGGAACTTCCCCACCGCTGTCTCGCCCGACAGCATGACCGCGTCGGTGCCGTCCAGGATCGCGTTGGCCACATCGGAGGTCTCCGCCCGGGTCGGCCCCGGATACGACGTCATCGACTCCAGCATCTGGGTCGCGGTGATCACCGGACAGCCGTACCCGTTGGCCGCCTGGATGATCTGCTTCTGCACCAGCGGGACCTTGGCGAAGGGCAGCTCCACCCCCAGGTCGCCGCGCGCGACCATCACCGCGTCGCTGTACTCCAGGATCCCGTCGAGCTCCTCGACCGCGCGCGCCCGCTCGATCTTGGCCACGAGCCAGGCCCGGTCCTTCATGTGGGCCCTCAGCACGCGCACGTCCCGCACCTTCTGCACGAAGGACAGCCCCACGTACTCCGCCTCCATCGAGTACGCGAACTCGAGGTCGTGGCGGTCCTTGTCGGTGACCGCCGGCGTGTTGAGGTCGACGCCAGGCAGATTGATCCCCTTGCGGGACCCCAGCAGGCCGCCGCGGAGGACCTCGAAGCGGGCCCGGCCCCCGGTCGTCTGCAGGCAGACCAGCTCCAGCAGCCCGTCGTCGAGGAGGATGTGCGTGCCGGGGGACACCTCCCGCGCGAGCGGGACGTAGGTGGTCGGCAGCTCGCCCGGCTGGTGCAGTCCCTCCGGCGCAATCGTCACGGCGGCCCCATCCCGCAGCAGCACGGGCTCCGGAAGGTCGCCGATGCGGATCTTGGGGCCCTGCAGATCGATGAGGACCGCGACCGGACGCCCCGCCTCGGCTGCCGCCTCGCGCACCATCCGGATGCTGTGCTCATGGAACCTGTGATCCCCATGGGACATATTGATACGGGCAATGTCGATTCCCGCGCGCACGAGTTCGAGCATCACATCCGGCCTGGCGCTGGCCGGCCCGATGGTGGCGACGACCTTCGTTCTGATCATCGGTTGGTTCAGGTTCCTTTCCGGTGGCTGAAGCGGCGCGAACTCGCAGGCCCGCGACCTGCAAAGCTACGCTAGCGCGCGGGTATGCACGAACGGAAACGCCGCCGCGCCGGCCGCGTCACGGAAAGGAAACGTATTCATGTACGCCATCATCCGCGCCTCATCATCGGTCCCGGCCGCGCCGTGAGCCGTAACGCCGTTCATGTGGAAGGACCGGAAGAGGCCGGGAGCGTCGAGCGCGCCATGGCCCGCGCGCAGAGCTTCGCGGTGGATTGCGAGGCGGCGGGGTACCACCGCTATTCGGACCGCCTCTGCCTCGTCCAGCTCTCGGCCGCCGGGCAGACCTTCGTCCTCGATCCGCTGGCCTTCGACCTGGCCCCGCTCCTGAAGCCCTTCCTCGAAGACCCGCGACGACCGACCATCATCCACGGGGCCGCGTACGATCTCAGGCTCCTGCACCGGGATCTGGGGATCCGCGTCGGGGCGATCATCGACACCCAGGTCGCGGCGAGCCTCCTGGGCGAACCCGGGCTGGGCCTGCAGGCGCTGCTGGAACGCCACCTCGGGATCCGGGTGTCGAAGCGCTACCAGCGGGCCGACTGGGCGGCGCGCCCGCTCTCGGCCGACATGATCGAGTACGCCGCCAACGACACGCGCCACCTGCACCGCCTGACGGAGGTCCTGCAGGCGCGGCTGGCGGAAGCCGGAAGGCTGCGCTGGGCCGAGGAGGAGTACCGTCGGCTCCTCGACAGCGCGCTCGAGGCCGGGGACGAGCAGGCCGAGCCCGATCCCGTGACGCGCTTCAAGGCGGCACGGCGCCTGGACGACCGGTCGCTGGCCCGACTGCGCGAGGCGGTCGCATGGCGGGACGGAATCGCGCGGGGGCGGGACCGCGCGCCCTTCCGGGTGGCGTCCGACGCCGCGCTCCTCGCCGCCGCGCGGGAGCGCCCGCCGTCGGTGGAGGCGCTGGCGGCCGTGCAGGGCTTCCCGTCACGGCTGGCTCGCCAGGAGGGGCGCGCGCTGCTGAGGCGCTTCGCGCGTGTCGAGGGGCTGCCGGCGCGCGAACTGGTGCCGTACCCGCGGCCCCCGGCGCGCGGAGCGAGGCCGGACCCTGAGGAGGAGGCCGCATTCGAGCGCGTGAAGGGGGCGCGCAACGGGGTGGCGGGGCGGCTGGGGCTGGAGCGCGGCCGCGTGATGGCGAACCACGTTCTGCGCGGGGTGGTAGCCGCGATGCCCGCGGACCGCGCCGCGCTGGAGGCGGTGGCGGAGGTGCGGCGGTGGCAGGTGGACGTCATGGGCGGCGAGTTGCTGGACGCCCTGTGGAAGCGGGGATGACGCCGGATCCGGTTAGGCTGACGCGCCGGTTCGCGCCAGCATCGCCGCCGCGTGCCAGGCAGTGGGAGCTGGCCGGTCAGCCCCCCCGCGCCTCCAGTTCGCGCTTGTACTCGATGCAGTAGCGGGCGTGCGGCAGCGCATCCAGCCGCTCAAACGCGATCGCCTTACCCGTCGCGTGACAGCGGCCGAAGTTGTCGGGGTCCCGGTAGAGCCGCCTGAGCGCCTCCTCGATCCGGTACAGGTACCGCCCCTCCTTGGTGGCGAAGAGGGCGGCCTTCTCCCTCTCCATGGCCTCCGTCCCCTGGTCGGCCATGTGATCCGTGTAGGCGGAGAGGTCCGAATCATCCGCGGAGCGGTCCATCCTGGCAGCCTCGTTGAAGACCCCCAGGCCGCGCAGGGCCTTCTTGCGCTCCTGCAGGAGTCTGTCCTCCAGGTGCTGCAGCTGTTCCCTGGAGAGCAGCGGACCCTCGCCGTCGTTCAAACTGCCGCTGTTTGGCGCTTGAGGCGATGACATGGCATTCCTCCCATTCTCCTGCACCGTGGCATTGCGAGTTTAAATCTACATCCGAGCAGCTCGCGGAATAAGTCCCCGGTACATTCGGTCGGCGTTGCACCCGGGCTGGACCCGCAGTGCTCGGCATTCGTCAATGTCAAGCGAACTTTACCGAATGTCACGTTGTCTTTACCTCCGGACTCCTGAAAGCACCTCTCTGCG
Source organism: Gemmatimonadota bacterium (assembly GCA_022822445.1). Taxonomy (GTDB): domain Bacteria; phylum Gemmatimonadota; class Gemmatimonadetes; order Longimicrobiales; family Gaopeijiaceae; genus Bin94. Next base: position 4,935 of record JAJEBR010000086.1, read on the forward strand.
TTGCTCCTGACGCAGATCGCGCTGGGGTATGCCCGGTATTCGGGGTCCTGCCTTCGCGTTCCTCCAGTTGCTGCGAGTGCTTTAGGCGGTCACCGGCGTCCGGTTCCTGTGGGTGATGACCAGTGCCACGCGGAGTCCCCGCTGCATTCGGTCGGCGATGCATCCCGGGCTGGCCGCATCGCTCACGTACTCTGATACTGTCATGACAACATTACAAATCGTCATGTCCGCTTTACATTCAGGAGTCCAGACGCACCGTCTGCGTCGCTGCTCGGTCTGTTGTTCGCCACGTTATCGCCACCTGAGTATTCGGTATCGCCACACCAGACCCACGCGATGTATGCGGAATCGGCGGCAGGCTGCTAAGTTCACGTTCGCATGGCGGGTTCGTGAGCTCGATACCGGTTCGGGGCCCATGCACGATTGACACCGGGTCACAGGCCGGAGGTGAGCGATGAGCAAGGCAATCGGACGGTTCCCCAACCGCGGATGCGCGGCCGCGCTTGCCGCCGTGGGGGCCGTGCTCCCTGGGCTGGGGGCCTGCGGAGGCGACGCGCCGGTCGAGCCGCCGCCGGACGCGCCGCGTTGGGTGACGCTGGTGCCGGACTCGGCGCGGCTGACGTACATCGGGGAGCGGGCGCGGTTCCAGGTCCGCTTGGGGCGGGACCCGGAGCTGCTGAGCGGTTCGGTGGTCAGGTGGAGCAGCACGGACACGTCGGTGTTCACGGTGGACGGGGACGGGGAGGTGACGGCGCGGGGCAACGGTCTGGCGGAGCTGGTGGCCGAGTACCGGCCGCACATCCGCGACAGCGCGCCGGTTCGGGTGGAGCAGGAGACGGTCGCGCTGGACGTGCTGGGCGACGGGCAGCGGGCGGGGGCGGGGCTGGCGCTGCCGGGGCCGGTGGGGGTGCGGCTGTTCGATGCAGGGGGCACGGTGGTGGCGTGGCCGACGCGGGTCCGGTTCGAGGTGGGCGAAGGCAGCGGGTCGGCGGATCCGGCCGAGGCGCTGAGCGACAGCCTGGGGGCGGCGCGGACGGTGTGGACGATGGGTGCCGTGCCGGGCGCGGGCGTGCTGGCGGCGTCGGTCGGGGACGGGCCGGGTGCGGAGATCGGGGCGACCGTGCTGGCGCGCGACGGGGACGTGGCTCGGGTGGTGGCGCACGCGGGCGGCGAGCAGTGGGCGCCGGCGGGCGAGACGCTCGCGGAGCCGGTGGTGGTGCGGCTGGTGGACGCGGCGGGCGGGCGGGTGCCGGGCGCGTCGGTGCGGTTCGAGCCTGCGAGGGGACACGGAACGGTGGAGCCGGCGGAGGCGGTGAGCGACATCGAGGGGCTGGCGGCGACGACATGGACGTTGGGGGAGGAACCGGGGCCCCAGACGCTGGTGGCGGCGGCGAGCGCGGGCGCGAGCGTCGAGGTCGCGGCGAGGGCGCAGAGCGACGAGGGCGTGTGCGCGCGGACGCCGGCGGTGGCGGACGCGCTGGTTGCGCGGATCGGCGTTGCGGGCTGCGCGGATGTGACGGAGGCGCAGTTGGCGGCGATGGGATGGCTTGATCTCGGGAACCTTGGCATTCCGCGCCTGGGCAGCGGCGACTTCGCGGGGCTGAAGGCGCTGACCCGTTTGGACTTGAGTGGGAACGAACTGGCCGAGCTGCCGCCGGGAATCTTCGCGGGACTGCCTCAGTTGGAACTGCTATTTCTGCGAAACAACCGGTTGGCCGCGTTGCCGCCGGGCGTCTTCGCCGGGCTGGGCAGGTTGAGGAGTCTTTGGCTGCATGGGAACGAGCTGGCGGAACTGCCGCCGGGGATCTTCGGCGGCCTGCCGGAACTGCGGGAACTGTTGCTGCACCGAAACCGGCTGGAGGCGCTGCCGCCGGACGTCTTCGCCGGGCTTTCGAGCCTGGTGGGGCTGTACCTGGAGAACAACCGACTGTCGGAACTGCCGCCGGACATCTTTGCCGGGCTGACGAAGCTGGATCAGCTGTACCTGGACGAAAACGACCTGGTGACGGTACCGGCGGGGGTCTTCGGGGATCTGTCGAGCCTCAGGAGACTGTCTCTGCGCGACAACAGCCTGGCGTCCCTGCCGCCGGGCGTGTTCGACGGCCTTTCGAGGCTGGAGGTGCTGGTCCTGTACGCGAATGGCATCAACCACCTGCCGCCAAGCGTCTTCGACGACCTGGAGCGCCTGGTCGAGTTGGACCTGGGTGGCGTGTTTCTGGACGATCTGCCGCCGGGGGCATTCGCCGGGAAGCCCAACCTCGAAGTGCTGAACCTGGAGATCAACGACCTGACCGAACTGCGACCGGGGGTCTTCGCGGGGCTGCGGAAGCTGAGGTACCTGGCGCTGCGGTCCAACGAGTTGACCGAGTTGCCGCCCGGCGTCTTCGCGGGGCTCGGGTCGCTGGAGACGTTCTGGGCGCAAAGGAACCCCGGCGCCCCGTTTCCGATCCTGGCGGAGTTCGAGCGCGTGGACGCGGAAGACATGCTGGCGCCGGGCCCGGCGCGGGTGGTGATGCGGGTGCCGCACGGTGCGCCGTTCGCGTTCCGCATGCCGGTCTCGGTGCAGCGGGGCACGGCGTCGGCGGGTTGGCTGGAGGTGGGGGCGGGCGACACGGCGAGCGCGCCCCTGGTGGTCGAGCGGCCGTCCGGGCGCACGGACGCGGTGCACCTGAGCTTCGGCCAGGCGCCGGGGCTGCCGACGACCTACGCCGGGATCGAGGTGGTGGGCGGCGACCAGGTGGCGCTCTTTGCCGATACGGACAACCGATCGCCGGTGTTCCGCGCCCAGCTGCCGCCGCACTGGATGCAGGCGGGGAGCGAGCCGGCGGGGCTGGAGCTGGCGCCCTACTTCTCGGACCCGGACGGCGATTCGCTGGTGTACGGGGTCGAGTCGAGCGACCCGTCGGTGGCGGTCGGGCGGATCGAGGCCGGGACGTTGTGGTTCGAGGGGCTGGCCGAAGGCGAGGCGGCGGTCGAGGTGACGGCGACGGACCCGGAGGGACTCATGGCGTCGCAGCGGATGGGGCTGACCGTGTTGCCGCCGGCGGACCCGGACCGCTTCAACATCCATCTGTTCTTCGACGGCGGGTTCTCGGACCGGCACAAGGAGGCCGCGCGGCGGGCCGCGGACCGCTGGGAGGAGGTCGTCGTCGGCGATCTGCCGGAGGTGCCGATCGACGGCTACCTCGACGACTGCGGCTACGACACCGGGCGGCGCCTGGTCGGCACGGTCGACGACCTGGTGATCCAGATGCACTCCAACTCGAAGGGGTTCGTAAGCAACCCCGACCTCTCTATTGCCGGCACATGCGGCCGGCGCGCGGGATCGGGGCTCGCGTTCCACGGCGCCGTCTGGTACTCGACATCCCGTTTCCGGCCCGGGTACAACAGCTGGGACAGCTTCCAAAGGCTTACGCTCCACGAGATCGGGCATGTGTTGGGCATCGGTTCGAGACGATGGAGCGTTATGCTGAAGAAGACCGACGACACGCCGCCCGACCGGTACTTTCCCGGCCCGCTGGCCATCGCTGCGTTCAACGAGGCGGGCGGCCTGGCCTACGACGGCAACAGGGTGCCGGTGCAGACCACTGGCCTGGGGCAGGGCACGCACTGGCGCTACAACGTGCTCCGCGGCGAGCTCATGGGGAGCGGCGGATACGCCCTCAGCGCGATCACCGTGCAGGCGCTCGCCGACATGGGGCATGTGGTCGACGTGACCAGGGCCGACGCCTACACGCTGCCGGGGCTGGGCTCGGCTGCGGGCGCGGTGTCGGCGGACGACGGCAGCGGCGGCGAGGAGTTCGTTCACGCCGACAGCGTTCTCCAACTGCCGGTCGTGGTCGTGGACTCCACCGGCAAGGTCGTGCGCGTCATCCGCAACTGAGGGGGGGGCGGCCCGCCTGCGATCCGCTGGCAGGGCCCGGTGAAGTCCGATATGGTCGCGGCCGTGCTCATGTATCCTCAATTGCGCTCGGCCTCTTGACGGCGGGAGACGGGACCGCCGCGACCACGCCCGTAGCGCTTGACGTCCCGCCCCCCATTCCCAACCGGCCCGCAAGCCGCGGTGCCCGAAGCCCGTGGGCAACGCACCCCCGGCCGGCGTGTTATGTTGCCCTCCCCGCGCGGCGCCAAAACCGATCCGACGCGTGGCGGCTCGGGGAACCCGTGACACGGAACCGTCAACCCTTCCCAAAGAGGACTGCCGTGGAGCCTATCCGCTGCCTGAGACACCCGGATGAACCCTCCCCGGCCCTCCCGCGCCCCCCCTTCCGTTCGGAGCTGGGCGAGCGCATTCAGCGCGGGATCTGCGCCCGGTGCTGGCGCGACTGGCTGCAGCACCAGACGCTGCTCATCAACCATTTCGGCCTCGATCCGCGCAAGCCGGAGTCGAAGGAGTTCCTCTACGGGCAGGTCAGGGCCGTGCTCTTCGGCGAGGGCGAAGCCGCGGAGATCGACACCTCGAAGCAGGGGTCGATCGGGCCGCCGGGCGGCTGAGGGCCACGCGGCGAGCAGCGCGCTCACGCGGGAATCCGGACGCCACCGGGCACCCCGCGCAGGACGCCATCCCGTGAACCATTGCCCCGCGCGCCAACCCGGACCCACCCCTGCCAGCGACCAGGCCGCCGGGCGGCTGAACCCCTATCTCAGCACGGCCTCGATCTCGACCAGCGCGTCTTCCAGCTCCGCGCGCGTCACCGTCAGCGGCGGCGCGAACCGCACGACCTGGTGGTGCGTCTCCTTGGCGAGAATTCCGCGCGTCTTGAGCGCCTCGCAGTACGGCCTCGCGGTCCCCGAGGACTCCTTGATCACCACGCCGATCATGAGCCCCCTGCCCCGCACCCCCTCCACGTGCGGCGAGTCGATCGCGCGCAGCCGGTCCATGAACCAGCTCCCCAGCTCGTCCGAGCGGCGCGACAGGTCCTCCTCGATGATCACGCGCAGCGACGCCCTGCCCACGGCCGCGCCCAGCGGGTTGCCGCCGAAGGTCGACCCGTGGTCGCCCGGGCGGAACACGTCCATGAACTCGCTGTCCGCGATCGCGGCCGACACCGGGTAGACCCCGCCGCCGAGCGCCTTGCCCACGATCAGCACGTCGGGCCGCACGTCCTCCCAGTCGCAGCAGAAGAACCGCCCGGTGCGGCCCAGCCCCGTCTGGATCTCGTCGGCCACCAGCGCCACGCCGTTCTCGCGGCACAGCTCCGCCGCGTCGCGCATGTACCCGTCCGGCGGCACGATCACCCCCGCCTCACCCTGGATGGGCTCGACCAGAAAGCCGACCGTGTTGGGCCCGATCGCGGCCCTCAGCGCGTCGATGTCGCCGTACGGGATCACCCTGAACCCGGGCGTGAAGGGCCCGAACCCCGCGCGGTACTGCTCCTCCGACGAGAACCCCACGATCGTCGTCGTCCGCCCGTGGAAGTTGTCCTCGCAGACGATGATCTCCGCCTCGCCGTCGGGCACCCCGCGCGCCTGGTAGCCCCACTTGCGCACCATCTTGATCGCGGTCTCGACGGCCTCGGCACCGGTGTTCATCGGCAGGGCGGCGTCGAACCCGGCGGCCTCGCAGAGCTCGCGCAGGAACGGCCCCATCTGGTCGTTGTGGAAGGCGCGCGAGGTCAGCGTGAGCCGGTCCATCTGCTCCCGGGCCGCAGCGATGATCTCCGGGTGCCGGTGCCCCTGGTTCACCGCGGAATAGGAGGCCAGCATGTCGAGGTACCGGTTGCCCTCCACATCCCAGACCCAAACGCCCTCGCCCCGGTCGAGGACCACCGGCAGCGGGTGGTAGTTGTGGGCGGAATAGCGCTCCGCCTCTTCCAGGTAGCGCTGAGTGACGGAGGGGGCGGGCGGGGCCATGGTCGTGGTCATGGTGGTTGTTCCTTCAGTTGATTCCCGGAATGGGGTTGCCGGCCGCGTCGTTCGGGGCCGGCTACAGGAGTGTGGGAAGGGATTCTCGCGGGTGTGGGCGCAATCATCAAGGGGCGGTCGGCCCGAGTCGCGTCTACGGCGTATATACTGAAATATATTTTCTCACTTAGAATATATAAAATAGCATATCACTGATATACGGCAGTATATGACAAATGGCAGCCCAACCGATCTTCCGCGGCCAGAAATGCAGTCAGCAACGCGGCGCGGATCCTGAATGCCGGAGCGCCCGCCGCCTACCGCCTCACCGCATCCATCGGCGCCTCGTTCACCCGGAATTCGAAGACATCCGGCCGCGCGTAGTGCCCCACCACATCGAAGTCGAACTTGCCGCGCGCCACGTCGCCGAGGTCCAGATCGGCCTGGAGAACGCCCGCCTCGCCGAGGAGCGGTCCGGCCAGGGGCTCACCCAGGGGATTGTAGATGGAAGTCCCGCCGGGCGACAGCACCTCGGGCCAGTCGGCGAACTCGCCGAGGATCTCGATGTCCGCCGGGTAGTGCTCCTTGGTGACGAACTGGTTGCAGCCGATCACGAAGCAGCGCCCCTCCAGCGCGATGTGCCGCAGCGTGGCCTGCCATCGGTCGCGCGAATCGGCGGTCGGGGCGAGGTAGATCTCCACGCCCTTGCCGTACATGGCCATGCGGGCGAGCGGCATGTAGTTCTCCCAGCAGATCAGCCCGCCGAGCTTGCCGAAGGGGGTGTCCAGAACAGGCAGCGTACTCCCGTCCCCCTCGCCCCAGATGAGGCGTTCGGCGGCCGTCGGCTTGAGCTTGCGGTGGAGGCCGGCCAGGGTGCCGTCGGGGGCGAAATAGAGCAGCGTGCAGAAGAGGGTGCCGGGCGAATGGGCGGCCCCCTTCTCGATGACGCCCACCGCCAGGTAGACGCCCGCGTCGGCGGCTGCGCGTCCCATCCGCTCGGTCTCCGGGCCCGGAACGCGGATCGCCGCGTCGTGGTAGCGGCCGAAGGTGCGGCGACCCTCCGGTTTGCGTCCGCCGACCGCGGTGCCGAAGGCGAGTCCCCAGGGATATCCGCCGACGAAGGCTTCGGGAAAGACGACCAGCCCGGCCCCGGCTTCGGCAGCCGCCGCCGTGGTCGCGCACAGCTCGGCAACGGCCGAGGCGGAGTCGAAGGGGAAGCCGCGCGGCTGGACGGCGGCGACGCGGACGCGTTGGCTATCTTGGGCAGGCATTCCGTAATCTGTTCAGACCCATTCGTTCGCACCACCCGGGAGACCTGAGTGATGAAGACCCGCGCAAACCTCGTCATCGAATCGACGGGCGTGATCCCGACCGGGTTCGCCCTCGCGGCCCTCGCCGCCTGGAACGCCCCCGCCCCCGCAGCCGCTCAATCCGGCCACGACGCCGTCCTCGCCCACGTCGAGGCCAATGCGGCCGCGCACGCCGAGGTAGCCCAGCGGATCTGGGACTTCGCCGAGGTCGGCTACCAGGAGACCGAGAGCTCGGCGCTGCTGCAGGAGCAGCTGGCGCGCGCCGGATTCGAAATCGAGGACGGCGTGGCGGGGATGCCCACCGCATTCGTCGCCTCCTGGGGGGAAGGGTCGCCCGTGATCGGGGTGCTGGCCGAATTCGACGCGCTGCCCGGCATCACGCAATCGCGCAGCCCCTACCCGGATCCCGTCTTCTCGATGGCCGCCGGGCACGCGTGCGGGCACCATCTCTTCGGCGCGGGATCCGTTGCCGCGGCTCTGGCCGTCAAGGACTGGCTGGCCTCGTCCGGGACGCCGGGCACGATCCGCCTCTACGGCACGCCGGCGGAGGAGGGCGGCGCGGGGAAGGTCTACATGGTGCGGGGCGGCCTCTTCGGCGATGTCGACGCCGTCCTTCACTGGCACCCGAGCAGCGCCAACGACGCCAGCCCCTCCACGTCGCTGGCCAACAAGTCCGCCAAGTTCCGCTTCCGGGGGGTCTCGGCGCACGCGGCGGGCGCGCCCGACCAGGGCCGCAGCGCGCTGGACGGGGTGGAGGCGATGAACCACATGGTCAACCTGATGCGCGAGCACGTGCCGCAGGAGACGCGCATCCACTACGTGATCACCGCAGGCGGATCTGCGCCCAATGTCGTGCCCTCCTTCGCGGAGGTGTACTACTACGTGCGCAACCCGGACGTGGAGGTGGCACGGGCGATCTTCGAGCGGGTCGTGCTGGCGGCGGAGGGGGCGGCCCGGGGGACCGAGACGACCATGGAGTACGAGGTGATCCACGGGCTGTACGCCATGCTGGCCAACGAAGCGCTGCAGCGTCGCGCCCAGGCCAACCTGGAGCGGGTGGGCGGCGTGGTGTACGACGAGGAGGAGCGTGCGTTCGCCCAGCAGATTCAGACGACGCTGAACAACCGGCCGCCCATCGAAAGCGCCGCTGCAGTCCAGCCGTACGCGCCCCGACAGGGCGGCGGATCGACCGACGTGGCCGACGTGAGCTGGGTGGTGCCCACCGTGGGGATCGGCACCGCGACCTGGGTGCCCGGCACGCCCGCCCACTCCTGGCAGGCGATCGCCGCGGGCGGCACCTCGATCGGCAACAAGGGAATGATCGTCGCGGCCAAGACGCTGGCCATGACCGCGGTCGACCTCTTCACCGACCCCGCGCTGCTGGCGGCCGCCAGGGCGGAGTACCTGGAGCGCGTGGGTCCCGGCTTCGAGTACATCGCGCTGGTGGGCGACCGCGATCCGCCGCTGGACTACCGGAGGAATCCGGGGCGGGGGTTGGACCGCTAGCGGACCGCCTCCGGCAGCCGCTTCACGATGATCGTGGGGACATCGAACTCGTCCGTCTCGACGAAGGCGACGATGCCGCCGGGCCCGAACGCGGCGGGCATGCGCGTCTCCTCCAGCGAGAACGTGCCGACGTACTCTCCCTCCGCGGAGAGGACATCGATCCATCCGTCAGTCACCTCGTCCGCCTCCGTCACAGCGCCCGGTACCATCCCGATCTGTTCCAAGGGATCGCCCCCCCACCGCTGTACCCAGATCGTCCCCTCCCAGGTCGTACGAAGCTCGTGCAACAGGGGCACTTCGGACATGAAAGGCGCGTTCGCGACCATATCGCGCATGCCCTCCATCATGCTCTCCATCATGGCTGCCAACTGCTCCCGGAAGGCCGACGGAAGGTCGCCGCCCGGATCCGGGGCGTTGAACTGTCCCTCGACGGATTCCTCGTATTGCTCCAGCACCCGCGCCCGGGTGCGCTCCCGCAGTTGTTCGGTAACGGGCTGCGGGTGGAGGGGCCGGCCCACGACTCGCGGCGGCGCACCCGCCGTGTGGATCTTCACGGCGTACGCGGAGGAATCCGAATACGCCACTCCACCACCAGGGAGAACATCGAACGCCAGGCGGGGCTCGTAGTAGGCGAACGCTTCGCCGAGCGCGGCGAACACGTCCGACGGATCGTCGGTCTCCATCGTGACCTGCTGCTCGGGGCGCGGCTCCCAACCCTCCGCGAACGGAACCTGGACGGCCTCTTCGCCCTCGCCCAGCACCACGCGGTAGATCGTGCGGTCACCTGTCGAGCCGGATGCTTCGCCCTGGCTGAGCGTAACGTTCGAACTCCGAATCAGGAACAGCGCGGTCCCCGTCCCGGGCGGCGCGCACGATCTGCGCGGAGACGTTCCGGTCGGCACCCGCATCCGCGAAGCGGAGCGCGCGTTCGAACGAGCCATCCGGGCCGAACAGAAGGTAGGCGCGGTGTCCGTCGTCGACGATCACGGCCCCGCCCCCGGGCCGGGCCACCATCTGGTCCACGTCGCGAAGCTCACCCGGGCCGTCGCCCATGCGCCCGAACTCGGCCACCAGGCCTCCGGCCCCGTCCACGACCACGAAGCGGGTGGAGGACCCCGTCTCGTCACGAATGTAGAGGTGACCGCGCGCGTCGAAGTCCAGGTCCTCGATCTCGGTGAACGCATCCCACCCTTGCGCCGCAATCCCGCCGACCCGGTAGACCTCCTCGAAGCCGGCCGCCAGCGGACGGTCCTCGCTCACCGGCGGAGCGGCCCCTTCCCCGGTGTCGCCGCCGCAAGCCGCCAGCAATCCAACGATCACAACGCAACTGCTTCTCATGCCACAAGCCTCCAGAGTCGATGCGCATGACGAAGCCAGCATCATATGTCCCGGGCTTGCCGACGCGCTACCCGCACTCCGAGAACCCGCACACGTAGCACTTCTTGCACCCCTCCTCGAAGGCCAGATGGCTGGATCCGCAGGAAGGACACGCGCCGAGCGCGGCGTCGGACTGGTCGACGTACCGCGTCTGGCCCCCGTGCATGGGAGCCCCCGCCGTCCCGCCTGCGCCAGCCCCGCCACCCCCATCGCCTTCGCCCCCCGTCCCCACCCCACCGCCCCCAGTCGACACGGGGAGCAGCATCTCCTCCTGCACCCCCTCCTTCTCGGCGAGGTAGTGCTCCAGCGCCTGCGCGATCGCGTCCGGCGCCGACAGCACCTTCTGCGGGCCCACACCCACGGCCCGGTCGCAGGAGATGCCGCGCAGCTGGCCCTTGATCGCCGTGATCGGGATTCCGGAGCGGAGCGCGAGCGAGATCAGGCGCCCGATCGCCTCCGAATCCGCCATGGCGGCGCCACCGGCCTTGCCCACGGTGCAGAAGACCTCGAAGGGGCGGCCGTTCTCGTCCTCGTTGACCGTGACGTAGAGGTCGCCTAGCGGACAGTCCATCTTGATCGTGCGGCCCCTGAGGATCGACGGGCGCTGTCGCTTGTGACGCGACGCCGCGGCCTCCCTGTCGTGCTCTTCGAGCTGGGCCTTCAGCTCCTCCACGGCGCCTTCCAGGGTGTGGGCGCGCTCGCGCGCGTCGGCGAGCTGCTGGGCCAGGCCCTCCAGCTCGGCCGGCTGGACGGCCACCGCCGCCTCGCCGGTCTCCGCCGACTCGCCCGACCCGTCCGCGCCCTCCGTCCCCTTCCCTTCCCCCTGCCCCGTCTTCCCCGTCGAGAGCACCTGCATCGGACGTGAGCCGTCGCGGTACACCGTCACTCCCTTGCACCCGGTCTCGAAGGCCAGCTCGTAGATCTTGCGCACGTCGGTGCGCGTGGCCTCGAAGGCGAAGTTGGTCGTCTTGGAGATGGCCGAATCCACATGCTCCTGGAACGCCGCCTGCATGCGCACATGCCAATCCGGCGAGATGTCGTGGGAGGTGCGGAAGGTGTCCTGGACCTCGGTGGGGACCTCGTCGAAGTGGATGTGGCCCTCCTCGGCGATCTTCTCCATGAGCTCGTCGCTGTGCCATCCCTCGCGCTTCGCACGCTCGACGAAGTCGGGGTTCACGTCCGGCATCATCACACCCGCCTGGTTGCGCATGAAGGCGACCGCGAAGAGCGGCTCGATCCCGCCGCTGCACCCGGCGATGATCGAGATCGTGCCGGTGGGCGCAACCGTCGTGAGGTTGCAGTTGCGCATCCGCCGCTCCGGGCGCACGCGCTCCCCGGCCGCATCCCGCGCACAGCTCCCGCCCGGCCCCCAGATCGACTCCTTCCAGGCCGGGAAGACGCCGCGCAGCTCCGCGAGCCGCTCCGACGCGATCCTCGTCTCCTCCTCGATGAACCCCATCACCGTGCGCGCCAGCGCCACGCCCTCGTCGGAGTCGTAGCGCACGCCGAGCCGCACCAGCAGGTCCGCCCACCCCATGATGCCGAGGCCAACCCGGCGGATGTTGCCCGCCAGGTCGCTGATCTCCGGCAGCGGGTAGCGGTTGGCGTCGATGACGTTGTCCAGGAAGTGGATGGAGAGGTGCACGACCCGCCGCAGACCGTCCCAGTCGATTCCCCTCTCCGGCTCGCCGGTGTGCCCCTGCTTCGCGTAGACGCCCACGTTGATGCTGCCCAGGTTGCAGACGTCGTACGGCAGCAGCGGCTGCTCGCCGCAGGGGTTCGTGGCCTCGTAGGCCCCCAGCGCCGGCACGGGATTGAACTCGTTGGCGCGGTCGATGAAGAAGACGCCCGGCTCACCGGTCTTCCACGCCCCCTCGACGATCATGTCGAAGATCTCGCGGGCGTTCTCGCTGCCGGCCACCTCGCCGGTTCGGGGCGTGACCAGGTCGTACTCCTCGTCGTTCGCGACCGCCTCCATGAAGGCGTCGGTGATCGCGACCGAGATGTTGAAGTTCGTGATCTGCGACGTGTCGTTCTTGCAGCGGATGAAGGTGCGGATGTCGGGGTGGTCCACGCGCAGGATCCCCATGTTGGCGCCGCGCCGGGTGCCGCCCTGCTTGACCACCTCGGTGGACGCGTCGTAGAGGCGCATGAAGGACACCGGGCCCGACGCCACCCCCATGGTGGAGCGCACGGTGTCGCCCTCGGGCCGGAGCTGCGAGAAGGAGAACCCGGTGCCCCCGCCCGACTGGTGCACGAGCGCCATCGAGCGCAGCGTGTCGTAGATGCCGCTCTTCTCGTTGGAGAGCGCGTCCTCGACGGGGAGCACGAAGCAGGCGGAGAGCTGGCCGAGCGGACGCCCCGCGTTCATGAGCGTCGGGGAGTTGGGCTCGAAGCGGCCGGTGGTCATCAGGTCGTAGAAGCTGCGCGCCACCTCCTCGACGGCGGCGCGCGAGACTCCGTACTTCCGGTCCTCCTCCGCGATCACCCGGGCGACCCGCCAGAACATGGTCTCCGGGTCCTCCGTCGGTTCACCGTCCTCGTTCTTCTTGAGGTAGCGGCGCGCAAGCACGATGCGTGCGTTCTCCGACAGCTGGGCGGGGGGCAGATCGGCCGGAGGCGGATCCGTAAAGACATCTGTGGCATTGGATCGTGAAGTCATGGTACGCGAGTCCCGTCTTTAGAGAAGGGGAAGGACGACTGTGGAAACCGTGGAAAAAGCGGCCCGGAGCGCTGATCGCGGTGTTGAAAGGTGACCGAAGTCCATGTCTTTCAAGGGCCTGGGAGTGTGGATTTCCTCTCGCTGCCCACCAGATATAGTGGGACAATGAAGGTACACACCCTATGGCTTGTGGTCAAGGGGGGTGGGTGGCCCAGATGGTGCGGGCGCTAGAACGCGTTGCCGATCCTCAGGTAGAAGACGGGACCGTTGCCGTCCACCAGGGGGTAGCCGGTGCCCAGGCGGAGGCTGACCCCCCGCAGATAGAGCGGGGCCACGATCACCGACGCTTCCGCACCCACGCTCCACAGCGCCGGCTGCCGGGGGTTGTCGTAGCCGGGCTCGCCGAGCGTGGGACCCCAGGCGTTGCCCCCGTCGACGAAGAGCGACCCGTGGAGGCGGTCCAGGAAGAGGGGCCACGCGCCGAATCCGCGGTCGACGATGGCGATGGGGAAGCGGTACTCCGCGCTCCAGCTCCATGCGAACTTGCCGGACCGAAAGCCGGACCGGTAGCCGCGCACGGGAAAGAGGCGCCCCGAACCCCCGAAGAGCCCCAGTCCGGTGAACTGCTCCGGCTGCCCCTCGGCGTCGCCGATGTCGAAGTGGAACTGGTCGGCGCCGGGGCCCGAGGCCGCTCCCGCCGACAGCCGGGTGGCCACCACATGGTTGGCGAAGCCGAGGAGGCCCAGCGCCCTGAACGCCGACAGCTCGCCGGTGAACTCGCTGTACCCGCGGTCCCGGCCGACGGTGCCGCGCTCGTCGGCGTCGAGGCCGCGCTGTTGGCGCAGGCGCCAGCTGACGAAGCCGCGCACTCCGTCCTCCCGGGAGTACGAGAGAGCGCGCCGCTGGGTGTTGGCGAAGGAGAGGGTGGCGCGCAGGTCGGTGAAGTCCCGGTTCGGACGGAGCAGCGAGGGGCCGGCCCTCCCGTCCGGGTGCTGCACCGTCAGGTGCTCGGCGACCAGGCCCGCGCTGAGCGTAAGCGCGGTGACGTGCCGGTAGCGCTGCCGCACGAAGGTCGAGGAGAGCGAGAGGCTGCGCTCCCGCTCCACAAGGAAGAACTCGTGTCGGTCCCCCCTCTGGTCGGGCACCCCGATGGTGCGGGAGGTGGCATCGTAGCTCTGAGCCGCGGACAGCCCGAACACCGGATCGCCCAGCCCGGCGTAGTTGTAGGCGAAGCTCCCGGTGAAGCGGCTGCCGTCGATCGACCAGCGCGCGGCCAGCGCGTAGGCGTGCCGGCCGACGAGGTCGCGCCCGCCCGTCACGATGCCGACGAACGGCTCGAAGACGGTGCGGGTGGCGCCCGCCATGTCGGTGCCCTCCTCCCGGCCCTGGTAGAGGGGGGACCAGTAGTAGGGGCGCAGGGTGGAGAAAGCGCGGTAGCGCCGGGGAGTGAAACCGGCTTGCCGGAGAGCGGGATCCTGGGCGGCGGGATCCTGTTCGCCCGCTGCGGCCGGATTCGCGGGCGCGGCGGGATTGGCGGGTGCGATCGGGTTCAAGGGCGTGGCCGGCGCTTCCGCTGCCCCCTGGCCGGCGGCGAACCGGGGGCTCATCGGCTGGGGTGCGAACCACTCGGCGGGTGCGAAGGGGATGCGCTCGAGATGCCATCCGTCCGCGTGGTAGGAGGCGTAGTGGATCCACCGGCCCTGCGGGTCGATGGATGGGTGGGAGGCACCGCCCAGCACGTTGGTGACCTGGCGGATTTCGGGGGCCGCGCCGCCACGCAGCGTGGCCGCGTAGAGGTTCGCGATCCCGGTGCGGTCCGACGACCAGAGGATGGCGGATCCGTCGGGTGTCCAGAAGGGAGCGGTGTCCACCGCGCGGTTGCGGGTGATCTCGGTGACGACCCGGCCGGCCGTGTCCAGGATGACGATGTCCATCATCGCCGGGCGGACCCACCGCGCAACCGCGATGCGGGTCCCGTCGGGCGACCAGCGCGGATACGCCCAGTGACGGCCCGGCTCGGCGTCCACAAGCGTCGCGACCTCGCCCGATGGCAGCGCCACCACCACCAGCGCATTGCTCCCGCCCCCCTCCCGCACCGCCACCGCGCGGCTCCCATCCGGGGCCACGTCCGCGTAGCTGATCCGCTGGCCGCGCGTCACCCGCTCCACCGATCCGTCCCGGCCCGCCCGGTACAGGTCGCTCGTCAGCCGGTAACGGTCGGAGAACTCGAGCTGGGTGAAGTAGAGACCCCCGTCCGGCGCCCACGAGAGCGATCCCTCCACGCCGTTCACGCGGACCAGCCTGCGTCCCCGCCCCCCATCGACCTCCACCGTCCTGATCTGCGGCTGGCTCACCCCGTCGGAGCGGAGAAACGCCAGCGTTCCCCCATCGGGCGACACGACCGGCTGGGCGGCCCGGCGGCCCGATCCGTCCACCGTCTCCCCTTCGGTCAGCGGCGCTGCGTCGGCCAGCCCATCGGCCAGGATGCGGTAGCCCTCCGCGGTCTCGTCCGCCCACGCCTCCCAGCTCGCCCCCACGCCGACCCCAAAGGCGCCCTTCGCGGCCGCGTCCATCCTGTACGGCACCCACAGCCCCGCGACCGATCGCGCGAACTCCGCCAGCGCCGCCTCGCCGTGCACTTCGGCCATGTGCTCCAGGTAGCGGGCCCCGTAGACGTACGGCCGGTTCCCCGCGGGCCACACCGGCGAGTCGCCCGTCACCTGCCCCAGCCCGCTCAGCGAACCCTCCAGCGCGGCGGCCCGCATCACCATCTCCTGCCAGGTCCCCTTGACGCGCCCCGCCCCGGTCAGCTCCGACTCGTAGTAGGTGGCGAGCCCTTCGAGCATCCAGGTGGGCGCGGCGGCGGAGGGGAAGACCGGCCAGAGCGCGGGTGGCCGGCCGAACACGCCCCGGATCAGCTTCCCGATCGTGCCTGTCATGTCGAGGTGGAAGGTGTGGACGAGCTCGTGGGTGATGACCAGCTCCAGCCAGTCGTCGTAGTACGAGATGCTGCCGCCGTCCATCGGGGGCCGCGCAAAGACGGTGATCTGGTTGTAGGGGCGCGGGGTGGCGAAGCCGTTGGCGATGTCGGCGTGGTCGGTCAGCAGGAGCTGGACGCGGCCCTGGGGGGCGTCGACGAAACGCTCCTCGAGGAGGCCGTATGCGCGCTCGGCGGCGGCGGCGGCGTGCCGGGCGACGGCCTCCATCCGCTCCGGGTAGGTGACGACGAAGTGCTCGGTGCCGAACTGGCGCCAGGCCTCGTTGGGGGGGGTGGTCTGGGGGGCGGCGGAGGTGGGGAGGAGGAGGAGGAGAGGAACCGGGAGGGCCACAGTGCGAAGGCGACGCACACACCGAATGTACTGTAAACATGACATTCTGTAATGTTCTCTTTACATTCCTGGTTCACTTGACGGCGCCCGTTGCCCTCGGCCCCGGCGGTGGCTACTTCTCGCTCAGAATCGGGATCACCATGGAAGCCATTGCCGACAGGGACGGGCTGGCATCCCAATCTTCGTGCAGGCAGCTGGGTACACCATCCCCCGTGTCCGCCAATACTCGTGGATCATCGGCACCGGGGGACGTTATCGCCAGTAGCGATACCGGCGGCTCTGATCCGGCGCGTAGCTGCGCGACGAGACAAAAGCGTTTGGGATCGGCCTGAACCGCGGGCACGACATATTCGGAACCCGTGCGGTCCCAGTTGCCCAGGACCACGTAGTCGACACTCATGGAATCGGCCTGCGCCAGGAGTCTTCCCTCCTCGTTCGAAAACGGGTAGACCACGGCGGCGTGCCCGCTGAAGGCATGGAAAAGTCTGGGCTTTCGGGCGAACACGACCGCACCCTCCGGCAGCCGTTCCCGTGTCCAGAGCGCCATGGCCTGCATCTCGGTCATACCTGTCCGATAACATCCCATGGGTCCGGACGCCAGGACCCCAACTCTGCATCGGCTCGCCTCCCCCGCCCGCTCGAGCCAGGACGCCGCCGCCGGCAGAAGAATCGCGGCGGCGACCACGGCAAACACACGCGGCCGCCACCGGGGAACTCCCGCCAGGAGCTTGCCCAGAGCTTCGCCCGAATACAACAGGATCGAGGGAATGATGGGCAGCAGGAACCGATCTCCCGACCATACGCTCGGCCACACGAAGATCAGCCCGGCATACAGGACGAAGAAGATCTCGTGGACGCCGACTCTCTCGCGAATCCGCAGGACCCAGCCCCACACGGCAAGTGCGGCGAGAATCAGTCCGAGGCACAGGCCCGGCGGACCGCCGACACCGGCGAGGCTGGTCGGCAGGATCCCGGTGGCGTACATCCACAGGTTCTCAAGCACCCGCTGCACCAGCTCCGACAGGTCCGCCCGGCCAAGGTCCGGCGCGTAGGGGTTGACCATCCAGAAGGCGCCGATGTACTCCTCGCCGGCGCGCAGATGCCACGGCACCACCGTAATCGCGAAGAGGGCCGCGAACGCGCCCAGGGCCACCCAGCGTCTGGCCAGGGTCAGCCCGGCTACCAGTGCCACCACCAGCGGCAACCCCGCGGATCGCGTGAAGTAGGCCGCGATCACCAGGAGGAGCCCGGCGGCCAGGACGACCCGCGGCCGGACGGGCGACGCCTCGCCGGACCCCGTTCGTTGGCGCGGCGAATCCGTCTCCGGAGTCAGCAACCACAGGGAGGCGAACAGGAACGTCATGAAGAGGGGTTCGGCAAGAATCCACTGGGCGGAGATCAAGACCCCGGGCGCCAAGCCAAAGAGAAGGGCGGTCACCGCCGCAATCCGCGGGCCGTGGAGCTTTCGAACCCAGACAAAGCAGAAGGCGGTCGCCGACGCCGTCGTGACGAGCGAGAAGAGCTTGAAGGCGGTCCAGCTCTTGGCTCCGGCGAGGATGAGCAGGGCCAGGACACCCGGATATACAGGCGGGTACTGCGTGTGGGGCGGCGCACCGGGATGCCACAGCGACGAATACCCCTGATTGCCGGCGAGGGAATGCGCCAGCGCGATGTAGGCCGCGTTGTCTCCGCCGGGATGGATGGCGGGCAGCGCCGACGTGAACCCCGCCACCACATGCACGCCCAGCACGATCGCTAGCAGAACCCCGGGCGAATCCCAGGTCGCCTTGCTCACGGCCCGCCGCGCTCCGGGCCCAGGCTGCGAATCCGGCCGCCCACGCCTTCCAACGCGGCGCGAGCCTCCTCCGCGCCGACCCGCTTCATGTGCATCACCAGAGCGGTCTTGACGTGGCCACCGGCCCGCCCGAGCAGCTCCCGCGCCTCGGCCCGCCGCAGGCCGCGCGTCGCCATCAGTATCCGCTCACCGCGGTCCTGCAGCTTCTGGCAGGTGACCTGGAGATCCACCATCAGGTTGCCATGGACCTTGCCGAGGCGCACCATGGCCGCCGTCGTGATCGTGTTCAGGATCATCTTGGTTGCGGTTCCCGCCTTCATTCTCGTGGATCCGGTCACGACTTCCGGACCCGTCAGCGGCGCGATCACGACATCGTGCAGGGCCGGCAGCGCCTCGCCCGGGGGCGTGCAGAGAATCAGGCCGGTGCGCGCACCCAGCTCCCTGGCCCGCCCCAGCGCCCCGTGTACGAACGGCGTCGTCCCCGAGGTGGCGATTCCGATCACCAGGTCCGCCTCTCCCACGCCTTTGGTGTCCATGGCGGCAGCTCCGTCCACGGGATGGTCCTCGGCGCCCTCCTGCGAGCGCACGAGCGCGTCGAAGCCGCCGGCGATCACGCCCTGCACCATCTCCGGGTCCGTGCCGTACGTCGGCGGCATTTCGGCGGCGTCGAGCACACCCAGCCGGCCCGATGTGCCCGCGCCCACGTAAATGAGGCGGCCACCGCTCTGGAAAGCTCCAACCGCCAGGTCGACCGCCCGCGCGATCGACACCGACTCCCGTGCCACGGCGCCAGCGACCGTCTCGTCCTCCCGGTTGATGGTTTGCACGATCTCGAGCGTCGACAGACTGTCGATGTCTTCGGTGCCCGGGTTCCGCTGTTCGGTCAGACGGTCGTCCAGCATTCCCCGGCCGTCGTCCTCGCACCCGGAAACGGCCGGGTCCGCCCGGTCCGGCGTCACGGCTTTCGCGCCAGCGCCAAGAGGTTCTTTCCGATCGGGGGGCGGGTCCAGCGACCTGCGAACGTGGTGATCGGGACGACGAATCTGTCGTACGCACCCACCTTCCCCTTCGTCAATTCCTGCCCGAGCACGCGACAGACCAGGAACCACGCAAACATCCCCACCAGGTCGCGATAGTGCAGGAACACGGTTTCGAAGCCGGCGCGCGCGAGCTTTTCGCCAAGTTCGGACCGCCGATAGCGGCGATAGTGTCCGAGCGTTCGGTCAAGACGGATGTAGAGGGCGGGAACGGCCGGCACCCAGAGGCAGAGGTGTCCGCCGGGCCGGAGGATCGAATGCATGAGGGCCAGCTCCCCGACATCATCCTCGACATGTTCCAGCACGTTCACCGAAACCACCGAATCGACGGCGCCGCCCCTGATTCGAGACGCCACACCGCCGAGGAAACCGCGATGGGTCACCACGTCACTGCGGCGCCCGAGGCGTTCCGAGAGTTTCGCGTAGAGACGTGCGTCCGGTTCGATCACATCGAGCCGTTCCAGCCGCTGCTGGAGAAGGAGCACGGAGATGTTGCCGATTCCGGCGCCGACCTCCACGGCGTGGCTGCCGAGATAGGGCGCGAAGCCCCGGACGATTTCCCGGCTGTACCGGTCGGCCGCCGACATGGCATCCAGGTCGTGCCCGGGGTATTCGGCGCACCTCGCTTGATTCGCACCATTGACCGAGGTCCGCGCACCGGCTTGGCTGGCATCGTTCATGTCGCATATTATTGCCGGTCGAAGGGGCGCTGGCTACCCCTTCGGGCCCCGGTTCGATCAACGTCTTCGGAGTAAGAGATGATGCACTCCCCCAAGATCCGCACCCACACGCTGACCAAACCGGTCGGGCGGCGAGCCGAGGCCCCTGGCGCACGATACGTAAAGACAACACGACATTCTGTAAAGCATACATTACATTGTGTCTTCCCCCTCACCCTTCTCCTCCTGCACGGCTGCCAGCCGGATACCTCGGACCGCGGTCCCAGCGCATTCCTCGAAGCCGGCGGCGCCTTCCCGGCCGAGTGGGCCTTCGCGGTCGACGCCCAGCCCGTTACGGCCAGCGAGGGCATGGTGGCGACGACCGACGAGTACGCGTCCCGGGTCGGCATCGACATCCTCGCGGCCGGGGGGAACGCGGTCGACGCGGCGGTCGCGACCGGCCTGGCCCTTGCGGTGGTGAACCCCGAGGCCGGGAACCTCGGCGGGGGCGGCTTCATGATGATCCGGCTCGCCGACGGCACCGTCTATGCGCAGGACCACCGGGAGAAGGCACCGCTGGCGGCCACCCGCGACATGTACCTGGACGAGGACGGCAACGTCACCGACCGGTCCGTGTTGGGGCACCTCGCCGCGGGCGTGCCCGGATCCGTGCAGGGGCTGTGGGACGCGCACGAGCGGTTCGGAAGCCTCCCGTGGGCGGAGGTGGTGCAGCCCGCGATCGACCTGGCGGGCGGGTTCGAGGTCACGGGCCGACTCGTCTCCACCCTGGAGGCGGCACAGAACGGCATCCGCACCTTCAGGGCGAGCGCCGAGATCTTCCTGCCCGGCGACGCGGTCCCCGCGGTCGGCGCCACCTTCTCCCAGCCCGACCTCGCCCAGGTCCTCACCCGGCTGCGCGACCAGGGCCCGGACGACTTCTATCGCGGCGAGACCGCCGCCCTCATCGCGGCGGAGATGGAGCGCGGCGGAGGCATCATCACCCTGGAGGACCTCGACCGCTACACCGCCGTGTGGCGGGAGCCCGCCGCCTTCGACTACCGCGGCTACACGGTGCACTCGATGCCGCCCCCTTCGTCGGGCGGGCTCACGATGGCCGCGATCGCCAACATCGTCGAGCGGTGGGACCTCGGCGAGATGGGCTGGAACACCCCCGAGACGATCCATGTCATGGCCGAGTCCTTCCGGCGCGCCTACGCCGACCGCAACGAGTACCTTGCCGATCCGGACTTCGTCGAGCTCCCCGTCGAGCAGTTCCTCTCGGACGACTACGCCGACAGCCGCGCCGCGACGATCTCTCCGGAGCGCGCCACCCCCTCGGCCGAGGTGGCCCCCGGGATCGACGCCTTCCTCGACGAGAGCCACACCACGCACTACTCGGTCGTGGACGCGGAGGGCAACGCCGTGGCGGTCACGACCAGCGTCAACTCCTGGTACGGCGGCAAGGTGGTGGTCGGCGGCGCGGGCTTCTTCCTGAACAACACGATGGACGACTTCGCCGCCAAGCCCGGCACCGCGAACCAGTTCGGCCTCGTGCAGGGCGAGCGCAACGCGGTCGGGCCGGAGAAGCGCATGCTATCGGCGATGAGCCCCACGATCGTGGAGGATCCGGACGGCAACCTCTTCCTCATCACCGGCACGCCGGGCGGCGCCACCATCATCACCACGGTGCTGCAGTCCATCTTCAACGTGATCGACCACGGCATGAACGTCGTCCAGGCGGTGCACGCCCCCCGGGTCCATCACCAGCACCTCCCCGACCTCGTCTTCCACGAGTACCGCGGCCTGCCGGCGACGACCGCGCAGGCGCTGGAGGCGCTCGGCCACAACATGCGGGAGCGCGATCCCGGTCCGCCCGACGCCTACTTCGCCGGCGGCATGTCCGGAGACGTACAGCTCATCATGGTGATGCCCGACGGCTCCTACGAAGGCTGGTCGGATCCCCGGCGGGGAGGGCTGGCACTCGGCCGGTAGCGGCCTCGGTCAAGCGCCCGCCGGCGGCAGCGTATCCACGCGCGGCAGCGTATCCCAGGGGAACACCTCCGGCCCCAGCACCGGACCCACGCGGACGCCGGCCCTCAGCTCCACGACGACGACCGCGCCCTCCAGGATCCGCCCCGGCACCTCGCGGTCCCCTGAACGGTTGCGCTGGAACCGGCGGGCGATGTCGGCGCGGGAGTCGACCACCACCGGCACGTTGATCACGGCCCCCTCCACCGCCCACTCGGCGTTCAGGGCAGACAGCGTCTCGAAGGCCACCTCCAGGACGGGCGGCTCGCCGATCCCCGGAGACCCCTCGGAGGTCAGGATCCGGCCCAGGAACTTGACGCCGCGCGGGATCAGCACCTCTCCCGAGGGATCCGTGACATCCTCCGCCAGGCTCGCGACCACCGCGTCTCCTGGACGGTAAAGGTCCGTGGAGATCTCGTGATCGACGGTGAGGCGCATGCGGGTGCCGGCCGGAACGCGCCGGACCGGTACTTCTTCAACGGAGTCCTCAGTCAGTCCGCCCGCCCCCAGGACCGCTCCGTCCAGGACCGGGCCACTGCCCGGGAGCCCGGCGATGCCATCGGCCGGATTCCCCGCGCTGCCGACTGTCGGGTCCGCGAGCCCCGGATCGTCCTGATCCGCAACCGGCGGGGCCGACGACTGTGGCTGGACCTCCACGCCCGCGCCGGCCTCCCCGGCGTCCGACTCCGCCCCGTCGCCCGCACA
This sequence comes from Gemmatimonadota bacterium, assembly GCA_022822445.1. Lineage (GTDB taxonomy): Bacteria > Gemmatimonadota > Gemmatimonadetes > Longimicrobiales > Gaopeijiaceae > Bin94. The sequence continues at coordinate 27,187 of JAJEBR010000086.1, forward strand.
GCCCGCCGCCAGCAGGGTACACGCCAACAGCAGGGCATACCGAGGAAGCTGGCGCCACGGGGCACGCAGGCGCCACGCCGGAGGCAGGCCGCACACCGGGCGCAGGCCCCACACCGGAAGCAGGGCGCTCGCCGGAAGCAGGCCCCACACCGGAAGCAGACGCCACGCCGGACGCTGGGTGCCCGCCACAAGCAGGCCCCGTCTTCCCTCCCTTGGCTTCGCTGTCTTCATCCTGATACTTCCGGCGCTTGTTCGGCCCGCTTTGGTTGTCCGCTTATCGTTAAGTATAGGCGTCCCCATGTCGCGACGAACCCCGCGACGACGCCCCACCACCGGCAGTCCGAGGCCCCACACCTCCGCAATGCACGAACTCAAGTCCGTCCTTCCCTACTTCCGGCCCTACCGGCGGGCCATGGCGTGGGGGATGGTGCTGGTGGTTCTGGCCAACGTGTTCACCCTCGTCCAGCCCTACCTGGTCAAGCTCCCCATCGACGCGCTCACCGGCCCGGCCGGGGCGGACCCCGACGCCGTACGCCGCACGGCGCTCACCTACGCGCTCCTCATCGTGGCCGCGGCGATCGCGGGCGGTGCCACCCGCTACTGGATGCGCGAGATCCTCAACGGGCTCAGCCGACGGATCGAGGTCGACCTGCGGAACGACTTCGTGCGGCACCTGCTCCGCCTCGACGCCGGATTCTACTCGGCCAACCGGACGGGCGACCTGATGAGCCTGGCCACCAACGACACCCTGGCGGTGCGGCAGGCGGTCGGGCCGGCGGTGATGTACACGGCCAACACCGTGATCAGCTTCGTGATCGGGCTGGGGGTGATGATCCATCTCAGTCCGTGGCTGACGCTGGCGGCGCTGATTCCCATGGCGATCCTGCCCCCGCTGGTGGCGTGGTTCGGCAAGGTCATCCACACGCGCTTCGAGCGGATCCAGGAGCAGTTTGCGGCGCTGTCGACGATGGTGCAGGAGAACCTGAGCGGTGTGCGGATCGTGCGGGCCTATGGGCAGGAGGACGCACAGGCCGCCGAATTCGAGGGGCTCAACCGGGTGTACCTGAAGCGCAACATGCACCTGGCATACGCGTCGGGGGCGTTCCACCCCATCATGGGACTGCTGACCGGCGCGGGGATGGTTGTGGTGCTCTGGTACGGGGGCGCGCAGGTCATGGCCGGGCGGATCGGGGTGGGCGACTTCGTGGCGTTTTCGTTCTACCTGTCGCTGCTCGCGTGGCCGATGATCGCGCTCGGGTGGGTGGTGAACCTCTTCCAGCGCGGGGCGGCCTCGATGGCGCGGCTGAACCGGATCTTCGCGATCGAGCCCGCGATCACCCCTCCGCCAGCGGCCCATCCCCCACCCCGCGGCCCCGCCACCATCCGGTTCCGGGACGTCTCCTTTCGCTATCCGGGAACCGAACGGCTCGTCCTGGACGGCGTCTCCTTCACGGCGGAACCCGGGCGCACCGTCGCCGTCGTCGGCCCCACCGGCTCCGGCAAGAGCACCCTCGTCTCCCTGATCGCCCGCGTCTACGATCCCACCGTGGGCGAGGTCCTCGTCGACGGCCTCCCCCTCCCCGCCTACGACCCCGCCGACATCCGCGCGCGAATCGGCTTCGCCCCCCAGGACAGCTTCCTCTTCTCGGCGCGGCTCGGCCGCAACATCGCGCTGGGCCTGCCCCCGTCCGCCCCCTTTGACGACATCAAGGCGCGTGTGCGCGAAGCCGCCACCGCCGCCCACCTCCACGACACCGTCCTGGACTTCCCCAACGGCTACCGGACCCGCCTCGGCGAGCGCGGCATCAACCTCTCGGGCGGGCAGAAGCAGCGGGCCACCCTCGCGCGCGCGCTCGCCATCGACCCGCCGGTCCTCGTGCTCGACGACGTGCTCAGCGCCGTCGACACGGCCACCGAGTCGAGCATCCTGCGCGGCCTGCGCGGCGAGCTGAAGGGTCGCACGGCCTTCATCATCTCCCACCGGGTCACCGCTGTGAAGGACGCCGACCTGATCCTGGTGCTCGACGAGGGCCGGATCGTGGAGCGCGGCCGCCACCCCGAGCTGGTGGCGCTGGGAGGGACGTATGCGACGCTGCTCAGGCGGCAGCTGCTGGAGCAGGAGGTGGCGGGAGCGGCGTAGTGCAAAGTTCCGGCCTCGATCTGGAGAGGGCCCGCGATCCCCTCACCCGAACCACTCCGGCTCGCTCCCCGCCTTCCACTTGACGTTGCACCCCACGCTGGGCATCTGCTCCGCCGACGGCGCCTCCCCCGCCAGCACGGCGTCCATCGCCGCACGCAGGTCCGCGCCCGTAACCGGCACGCCCAGCGAGGGCCGGCTGGCGTCGTATTGGCCCCGGTAGGCAAGCCTGCCTTCCGGGCCGAAGAGAAAGAAGTCCGGTGTGCATGCCGCACGGTAGGCCTTCGCCACTTCCTGTGACTCGTCGAAGAGGTACGGGAAGGTGTAGCCGCGCCGGGCCACCTCCTCCTTCATCTTCGCGGGGCTGTCGTCGGGGTGGGTCGTGATGTCGTTGGCGTTGATCCCCACGACGGCCACACCGCGCCGCTGGTAATCGGCAACGACCCGCGCGAGGTCGTCGGCCAGGTGCTTGACGAACGGACAGTGGTTCGAGAGGAAGATGACGAGCAGCGCCGGCGCGCCCTCGAAGTCGGACAGCGAAACGGTCTCGCCGGTGACGGGCTCGGGGAGCGAGAATTCGGGGGCGGGGGTGCCCAGCGCCAGCATGGTGGAAGGAACCAGGGCCACTTGGGAATCTCCTTGGGTGATGAGGTTGCGGAGTTGGGGTCAGGCGGGCCAGGTGGGCGAAGCGGACGAGCCCGGATGCATCGCCGCCCGAATGCAGTGGGGACCTACTCCACGGCCTTGCTACAGCCGTTCCAGCAGGAACTCCGGCGTATAGCGGTTGAGCCACGCCGCCAGCACCACGAACGATCCCGTCACCAGCAGGATGCCGAGCAGCACCAGCAGGACTCCGGCGCCCTTCTGGATCAGGGGCAGGTAGCGGCGGGCCCTCGTGAAGGCGCCCAGGAATCGCTCGAGGGCCAGGGCGGCGAGCAGGAACGGGATGGCCAGCCCCATCGAGTAGACGAAGAGCAGCAGCATCCCGGTCGCGAGGTGCTCCTGTGAGGCGGCCATCGTCATGATCGCGCCGAGCACGGGACCGATGCACGGGGTCCACCCCGCACCGAACGCCACCCCGACCGCGACGGTGCCGACGTATCCGGCCGGCTTGTTCGCAAGGTGGACCCGCTTCTCCTTCAGCAGCGGGAGAAGCTGGAAGACCCCCATCAGGTGCAGCCCGAAGAGTATGATGACCACGCCGCCGATCCGCGCGATCCACTCGCTGTTGTAGAGGAGGAAGCTTCCGACGAAGGTCGCCCCGGCCCCCAGCAGCACGAAGATCAGGGTGAAGCCGCTCACGAAGAGCGCCGCGTGGGTCAGCACCCGGCGCCGGTCGAAGCCCTCCTGAAGGTCCTCGAGCGACATCCCGGTCACGAAGGAGAGGTAGCTCGGCACCAGCGGCAGGACGCAGGGCGAAAGGAAGGAAAGGACCCCGGCCATGAAGGCGATTGGGAAGCCTACGGAATCGTACATCGTTTGCGGTGGGTTGGGCCGCTCCGCCTACACGGCCGATTGGTAATGTTTACTTTACAGAATGTCGTGTTTACGTTACTTTTCGCACTCCGCGGGTCCGCTCTTCATTGCCTTTCGGACGAATAGCACGCTTTTCGCCTCTCAGGGCGCCCCGCCAACACGGCGCCTCGCCGCTTTCGGTGCCTGAAGCGGGTTTGCGCACCGACCGGCCACGGACCGCGAGGGCCGGCCCGCACCAGGTCGCGCCGGATCGCCTCGGCGACGGAGTCGTGCTCCCTCGAGCGCTACTCCCCCGAATCCGCCGGCTCGACGACCATCGTCCGAGTCAATGTACGCTCTCCGATCTCGACGGTCACGGTGTAGCTGCCGGGCTCGACCGGTCCGGCCGGGCCACCCCCACCGCCGAAACCGCCACCGCGGCCACGCCCGAAGATGGCGCGCATCCCCATCCCGGGACGGACGAGATCCGCCAGCTCCTGCAGCTGACTCATGTTCGCACCGCCGAAGCCGCCCCCGCCCCCCCGGCCGCCGCCACCTCCCGCGCGCGGCGGGGACTCGCCCGGCCGCTCCCGGAACGCCTCGGGGTCGGCCCCACCCCCGCCACCACCCCGGAACCCCCCGCCCCCGCCGCCAAACCCGAACAGCCGCTGCGGATTGCTCTCGCCCGTGAAGACTCCGATCAGGTTGCGGAGCGGCTCCTCCTCCCACCCCGCCTCAATCAGCGAATCGGCCACCTCCATCGCCCGCTCCGCGACCAGCATGCTGTCGCGCCGCTCGGACGGCGACAGGGGTTGCGGCTCTGGCGGCTCGGTCGCCCGCCGCAGGTTCCAGGTCACGGTGTGGAGCCCCGCCCCCGCGGGCCCGTTGAGCGTCTGCACGACCTCTCCGTCGGCGTCCGTGATCGTGATCTCGACCCGGGGAGCGTTCCTACCGCCCGGCCCGCCACCGGGACCCCCCGCCCCACCCGGCCCACGCCCGGCCGCCGCGATCGGCACCTCCCGGCCGCCGGCACCGGCCTGCCCCCGCGCCGCCTGGGCCCGCCCCGCCTGCGCGGCACCCCCACCGGCACCCGCCTCTTCATCCCCCGCCTCCGCCTCTGCAGCCGCAACCAGCTCCTCCGCCACATCCTCACCGATGTAGTAGCTGATCCGGCCGCCCACCCCCGGCGTCGGCCGCGAGAACCACGCCTGCCCGTACGACTCCCCGCCCCGCGCCGCCTCGGCGAAGCTGTACGCCGGCGCGGGCTCGAAGGCCCCCGCCCCATCCGCCATCACCTGCATGGTCAGGTCCTGCAGCGGCGCGATGTCCACGATCCAGATCGAGCGCCCGTGCGTGCCCGCGATCAGCTCGCGGTCACGGGGATGGATGCGCAGGTCGTGCACCGGCGTCGTCGGCATGCTCTCCATGAAGCGCCGCCACGACGCGCCCCGGTCCAGCGACGCGTACACGCCCAGGTCCGTCCCCACGAAGAGGAGGTTCTCGTTGCGCGGATCCTCGCGCACCACGTGCACGAAGTCGGGCGCGCCGGTCGGCAGCCCCGCCGCGATCGAGCGGAAGGTGGCGCCGCCGTCGTCGGAGACCTGCACGTACGGCGTGAAGTCGTTGGTTCGGTGCCCGTCGAAGGACACGTAGACGCGGTCCGGGTCGTGCCGGGAGGGCTCGACGCGGCTCACGTACGTGCCCTCGGGGACGCCGGAGATGTTGCCCGTCAGCTCGACCCACTCGCCGCCGTCGTCCGGCGAGGTCCACACGCGCCCGTCGTCGGTCCCCGCGTAGAGGCGCCCCTGCACGAGCGGCGATTCGGCCAGCACCGTGATCGTGGCGTGCGTCTCCGCGCCGGTCACGTCCCGGGTGATTCCGCCCGTCGTGCGCGTGCTCACGTCGATCTTTTCGGGGTCCGCGTACGACAGATCCGGCGAGATGATCTCGAGGTCATCTCCCAGGTTCGTGCTCTTCAGCACCCGGTTGCCGGCCGCGTAGAAGTGGGTGCGGTCGTGCACCGACTGGAAGAAGGGCGTGTTCCAGTTCCACCGCATGATGCTGTTCGCGGAGTCCGCCGAAGCCTGCTCCCGGAACGCCACCACCCGCGGATCGTCCTCCGCGACCCCGGCGTCGAGCAGCAGCGCGATCGAGTCCTGCAGCGGCCGCCATCCATCCTCCCAGTTGGGCCGCCCGAGCCCGTTGCTCTGCCGCGTCGCCAGGTTGAGCCGCCGCATGTTCCCGCCCTGCGACTCGGCCCATACCAGGTTGTGGTCCTCGGGATCCTGCGCGGTCACGAAGCCGTCGCCCCCGCTGATCGTCGCCCAGTGATACTTCGAGATCTGCCCGGACGCGAGCCGGCTCGGCCCGCACCAGGTCCCGTTGTCCTGCAGCCCGCCGCAGACGCGGTACGGCTTGTCCATGTTGTAGGAGACGTCGTAGAACTGCCCCAGCGCCATCGTGTTCAGGTAGCGCCAGTTGCCGCCCTTGTCGTACGTGATCGCCACACCGCCGTCGTTGCCGACCACGATCCGCTCGGGGTCCACGGGGTCGATCCACATGGCGTGATGGTCGACGTGGATCCCGTTGGTGGTGTTGCCGGCCGTGCGTCCCCCGTCATTCGAGTACAACACCGGCGTGGACGAGAAGTAGACCCGGTCCGGATCGAGCGGATCGACGCGCACCTGCGAGTAGTAGAAGGGACGGGTGTTGGCGTCGTTCACCTTCTCCCAGCTGTCGCCGCCGTCCGCGCTGCGGTAGAGCCCGTTGCCGCCCGAGCCGTCCTCCTCCTCCTCGGCCTCGACCATCGCATACATGACGTCCGGGTTGCTCTGGCTGATGGAGAGCCCGATCCGCCCCTTCGTCTCGGTCGGGAAGCCGTTGCCGCTGACCTCCGTCCAGCTGTCGCCGCCGTCGGTCGACTTCCAGAGCGCGCTGCCGGGGCCGCCGCTGTTCAGGAACCAGGGTCCGCGCACACGCTCCCAGCTGGCCGCGAAGACGACATCGGGTTCGCCCGGACGCAGCGCCACGTCGACGAAACCGGCCTTGTCGCTGATGAACTTGACCAGCTCCCAGCTGTCGCCGCCGTCGGTGGTGCGGTAGAGCCCGCGCTCCGGGTTGGAGCCCCAGATGTGCCCCAGCGCCGCCACATACACGATGTCCGGGTCGAGCGGGTTCACCACGATGCGCCCGATGACCTGGGTCTCGCGGAGCCCCTTGAACTCCCAATTCTCGCCGCCGTCGGTCGACTTGAAGATGCCGCCGCCCGGAGAGATCGAATTGCGCGAGTCCTCCTCGCCGGTGCCCGCCCAGATCTGGTTCGGGTCGCTCGGCGCGATCGCCAGGTCGCCCATCGCCACCACGCGGGGATCGTTGAAGATGGACTTGAAGGTGATCCCGTTGTTGGTGGTCTTCCAGATCCCGCCCGCGGCCGCGGCCGCGTAGAAGGTCTTGGACGGGTGGGGAAGCCCTTCGACGTCGGTTATGCGGCCGCCCATGTTGACCGGGCCGATCGAGCGCCAGCGGAAGGTCTCCCAGACGTCGTCGGAAACCTGCTCGGTGAGCTGGGCCGAGGCGGCGGGGGTGCCGGCGAAGCCAACGCAGAGCCAGACGAGAGCCCCGGCGAAGAGGGACGGGAAGCGGATGCGAGGCGACAGGTGTTTCATCGGATGCTCCAGAGACGTACGGATGCCGTTCACGCGCGTGTGCCGTTCACGCAGGCGTGACTTGTACCCGTGTAGACACCCGGGGACGGGGAGACGTTGGGGCGGCCTGGCCGCGGGTGGTTCGGCCGAAGAGTACCAATGTCGGAGCCGCGCGGAGGCGACATGTCAAGAAAACATGACAAACTGTAAAGCGCACATTACGATATGGCCGGGGAGCTCCGTGCCGTCAGCCGCTCCAGTATCCGATCAGCTTGTAGACCAGCCTGGCTGCGGTGAAGTCGGGCGCCGCGAGCCCCGGGACCGGCGCGAGTTCGACCACGTCGGCCCCCACGACCCGCCGTTCGGCGAATACCCGCCGCAACAGCGCCAGCGCCTGGTGCCAGGTGCCGCCGCCGGGCTCGGGCGTACCGGTCGCGGGCATGACGGAGGGATCGAAGAAGTCGACGTCGAAGGTGATGTAGACCGGGTCGCCGAGCTCGGACATGGCGCGGTCCAGCCAGGGCTCGCCCGGGGCGGCCGAGGCGGCGCGTCCCCGTATGCCCTCCGTTCGCCCGGGGGTGCCGGCGGCGCGTCCGGGCAAGTCCTCCACCCGCCCCGCCGGGACGCCGTGCCCCGGCACTCCGACGCCGCCCGCCAGCTCCTCGCCGTTGATCACGGTGACGTTGCCGCGCGCGGACGCCGCCTCCCACTCCTCGCCGCTGATCCCGCGGGCGCCAACGGTGACGAGATCGACCCGGTCGATGACGCGCCCCATCGCGCAGGCGTGGGAGAACGGGCTGCCGTCGAGGCTCCGGCGCAGGTCGAGGTGGGCGTCGAACTGGAGGACGGTGAGCCGTTCCGGGGAGCGGTTGGCGTGGGCGAGGATCGCGGGGGCCGAGACCGAATGCTCGCCCCCGATCATGATCACGCGCCGTCCGGCGGCAGCGTCGAGGACGCGGTTGCAGGCGTCTTGCAGCTCGGCCATGGCGCGGGCCGCGTCGCCACGCGCGAGCTCCAGCGCGGGGAAGGTGTACACGCCATCGAGCGAAGGGTCGCGGCCCAGTTCGTGATCGTAGAGCTCGATGTATCGGGACGCGTCGATGATCGCGCGGGGTCCCATCCGGGTGCCTGATCCCCAACTGGTGGTGGCCTCGTAGGGGACCGGCAGGATCCAGGTGGCCGCACCCTCCGGGGTCGCCCGCTCGCCGTCGAGCCCCAGGAAGACGCGCGGGAGCTCCCAGGGCAGCCCGTCCAGCGCCCCGGGCGACCCGCCAGGTCCGGCGGCGCCGGGCGATCCCCCAGGTCCGGTGCCGCGGGACCCCCCAGGTCCGGCACCGGGCGACCCGCCGGCTCCGGCGGGAAGGAGGTGGATGGTGCGTTCGGCTCCGCGGGCGGCGGTGGTGGGGTCCCGGCGGTTGGGCATGGGGGCGCGGTCAGGTGTTGTCGGCGGATCCGCCGGCTTCGCTGGATGCGCCGGCCTCGCCGGACCCGGCCACCTCGATGGGGCAGGTGATGCCGCGGTAGGGCACCTCCGCACCCGATTCCTGGCTGGCGCGGCTCAGGCCGAAGATCACCAGCTTGTGGTGCGTGGGGCGGAAGCCGTGCCGGGAGGCGGTCTCCTCGACGATGCGCTGCAGCTCCTCGCTGCGGAACTCAATCACCTCGCCGCTCTCGATGCACACGAGGTGATGGTGGACGGGATCTCGCGAAAGGCGGTGCTCGTAGCGCTTGAAGCCCTCCCCGAAGTCGTGCTCCTCGACCAGCCCGCTGCGCACCAGCAGGTCCAGCGTGCGGTAGATGGTCGCCTTGCCGAGGCGCAAGTCGTTCTCGCGCAGCACCCGGTCCAGGTCCTCGACCGACTGATGTCGGGGGGACGAAAAGACGGCCCTCGCCACGGCCCGGCGCTGATGTGTCACCGGTAGCCCGTGCTCGCGCAGGTAACGCCCGAAGATCGCCAGGTAGGGCTCGACGTTCGCGGGTCCCAATCTCATGACGGCGACCCCCTCAATTCGGCGCCCGCGGCCCGGCGACGGTCTCTTCGAAGAGTTCCGCCGGATAGTCCGCCATCAGCGACTCGAAAGCGTCCTCGCAACCGCCCAGCTCAACCAGGCGAGGGCTCCCGAGCGGCTGCGGCCCGCGCCTGACCACCCCCTCCATCACCCGGTTCAGCCGGTCGGCCGGAGCTACGCCTTCGTCGAGGAACCGCGTGTCCAGGTAGAGACCCCTGCCCGTACGCTCCGCCGCGTAGCGAGCCGTTACCACCCTGCGGCTCGATCCCTGGTCGAAGCAGCTGGCCGCGACCAGGCCCCACTCCCGACGCCCGCGGACCATCGGCGGAAAGATCCAGAGGCAATCGATTGCGGCAGGGCCGAGGCGTCCGGCCATCTCGCACACAGCGCGGGGAAGGGCCTCGGGGACCCCCGGGTCGGCTTCGGCCTCGGGGAACGGGTGTGCTCTCGTGGGGGCTCTGTGCATATCGCGATCAGGACCAGGCTGTGCGAAGCCGGTCCAGTCGGCCCGCACCTGTCTTCAGCCATTGGCCTCAATCTAGCACACTGCACCTAATCCTCGCAGGTCGGACCCTCCGCGAGCGACAGGCCGCCCAGCCAGCTCTGGAACTCAGGGTTCGACGGCACGCACAGGCCATCGTTCCCCAGCCAGGTGAACGCGTAGAGGAGTCCCAATCGCGAGAACTCGGTGGGAACGGGTCCGGTCAGGCGGTTGCCCGCAAGCAGCAGCTCCTCGAGTCCCGCGGCTCTGGCCAGCTCCGGGGGCAGGGGTCCGGTGAACCGGTTGTACTCCAGCCGAACCCACTGAAGGGTGGGGACATTGCCGAGGCTTGCCGGGATCGGACCACTCAGCAGGTTGTCCCGCGCGAAGAGGTACCGCAGCCGGGGCAGGTCGCCGAATTCGTCGGGAATGGGGCCGGAGAGCCGGTTCTCATCCAGATCGATCACCTCCAGGTTCGGAAGGCGCCCCAGTTCGCGGGGGATCTCACCGCTGACCCCGGTGTGCCAGAGGCTCAGGAACCTGAGATTGTCCAGATTCCCAAGCTCAGGCGGGATGCGACCACCAAGTTCGTTCCTGTCGAGCATCAGTTGTTCGAGGCTTTCCAGATTGCCGAGCGCCCCCGGGATCCCGCCGGTGAGACGGTTGTGGTTGAGTAAGAGCTCCTCCAGTTCGGTCAGCTCCGCCAGCTCGACGGGGATCGGGCCTGAGAGTGAATTGCCCTCCAGGTACAGGCTCCTCAGCGCCTCGAGATCGGCGATCTCCACCGGGATGCTGCCCTTCAATCCGTTGTGGCTCAACGCGAGAATCGTCACCCTGCCGTCGGCATTGGTGTACACGTGTTCCCACTCGCCCACCGGCGCATCCGAAAGCCATCCGTCACTGCCGTCCCAGCCGGAACCACCCGCCGCTTCGTAGAGGGCGACCAGAGCCGCACGCTCGACTTCCTCGATGGTTGGAGGTTCCTCCGGGGTGACCATGTCGTCGCTGCACGAAGTGGCGAGCGGGACGAGGAGCGCGAGTGCCACGATTCGAGCCAACAGGAACGTGCGTGGTGGCTTCATTTCGACCTGTCCTTTCAGGGGCGGGTCCTGTGTTGTATGAACACCTCCGGGGACTCGATTGTTCCCATCGGTCCGTGGGCAGGCCCGTTGCAACGACGCGGAGCCGGCCTCACTCGCTCCCCACCACCCCCTCCAACCTCCCGATCACGCGGTCCATCGCGGCCTCCAGCGGTCCCTTCACCACCGCCGCCGCCGCCCGCACATGGCCGCCGCCTCCCAGCTCGACCGCGATCCCGCGCACGTCCACGGGCGGCAGCGAACGCAGCGAGACCTTGATCCGCCCGTCCGCCGTGGTGCGGAAGAGGATCGCGACCTCGACCCCGGCGACGCTCCGCGGCACATCGACGAACCCTTCCAGGTCCTCCACCGTCGCGCCCAGGCGCTCGTACGCCTCCTTCGGCACCGTGATCCACGCAATGCGGCCGCTCTCGTGCACCGTCAGGGTGGCAAGCGACTCGCGCAGCAGCTCGAAGCGGCGCGGGTGGAAGCGCCCGTACGCGGCCCGGTAGAGCTCCTCCGGCTCGGCCCCCAGCTCGACCAGCCGCGCGGCGACGCGCAGGCAGGCGGGGTTCGTGTTCGTGAAGCGGAAGCCCCCGGTGTCGGTAAGCACGGCGATGTACAGCGCCCTGGCGATGGCGGCGTTCCACGGCCCGCCCGCCCGGTCGATCAGCTCGAAGACGAGCGCGCCCGCCGCGCAGGCTCGTGTATCGCGCAGGATCAACCCCTCGATGGGCCGCTTCCCGCCCGGGTGGTGGTCGATCACCACCTTGGGCAGGTCGCGGATCAGCGACTTCACGCGCCCGATGCGCGGGATCTCGGCCGTGTCCACCACCACCGCCAGACCGGCCTCACGGCAGCGCCGCGCCGCCTCGTCACTCTTCGCCGCAAGGACCCAGCCGGGATCCGGCAGCAGGAAGGCGAACGGCTCCGGAAACGGAGTCGGATTGACGATCCACGCCTCCGCCCCCCGCGCCCGCAACCACGCCGCGAGCGCCACCCCCGACCCCGCCCCGTCCCCATCCGCGTTGGCGTGCGTGGTGATGACCACCGATCCCGCACCGTCCAGCATCTCCAGAATGCGGTCCAGGATCACGGTGCGCTCGGCGCCCGCGTCGCTCACGCTCGCCTCGCTCACGCCCTCTCCTTCCTCGCGCGCCCGCTCCTCGTGCCCACCTCGCTCGCGTCGCCCTCTCTCGCACCCGCCGCCGTCACGCCTCCCACCCCTCCAGCACCCCCAGCACCTCCGCCGCCCGCGCCGCCAGCTCCTCGCGCGCCCCCGCGTTCTCCAGCACCACGTCCGCCCGCCGGCGCTTCTCGCCCGCCGCCAGCTGGGCCCCCATCACCGCCTCGGCCTCCGCCTCGGTCAGTCCCCGCGTCTCCACGATCCGCCGCCGCCGCACCCCCGCCGGCGCGTCCACCACCACCACCACGTCCACCTCGCCCTCCATCCCCGTCTCGAATAGCAGCGGAATCTCCCAAACCACCACCTCCGCGCCCGCCTCGCGCTGCTCCGCGGTCCATTCGTCCCGCAGGCGCCTCACCTCGGGGTGCACGATCGCCTCCAGCGCGCGCAGCGCCTCCTCGTCGCGGAAGACGATCCCCCGCACCGCGGCCCGGTCGAGCATGCCGTCCTCCCGGATCACCCCCGGCCCGAACAGCTCCGCGATCCCCGCCAGCGCCTCGGTTCCCGGCGCCACCGCCGCGCGCGCCAGCTCGTCCGCCGACACCACCGGTACCCCCGCCCCGCGCCACAACTCCGCGACGGCCGACTTCCCCGCCGCCACATTCCCGGTCAGGCCGACGACGAGCACCTCAGCCCCCGCCCCCGAAGACCAGCGACACCCCGAAGGCCAGTCCCGTGTTGAAGATCACGTTGCCGAAGAGCACCGCCGTCATGACCGCGGCCAGCGAGTACCGCATGAAGGCCATCGGAATCACCAGAAGCTCGTTGGGGAGCGGCACGAAGGCCGCATACACGAAGAGCAGGCCCAGCGGCAGCAGCCGGTGACGCGAGTGAAGCGCCTCGGCGCGCGCCCGGAAGCCGGCCAGCCGGCCATCCGCAAGGTGACGGGTGGCGTCGCCGATCAGGTATCCCAGCAGGTCGCCGCCGGTCATCCCCAGCGCGATCGTGGCCAGGGTGGGCACCGGCTGGAAGCCCGACTCGATGAAGAACGGGTAGAAGGCCGCGATCGGCACCGGCCAGACCAGATTGAAGCCGCTCACCACCGAAGCCAGCAGGAGCCCGGGATATCCCGCCGCCGCGGCCGCGTTCCGGGCCCCCTCGATGTCGCCCGCCCGCAGGTTCACCCAGGCCATCAAGGCAAGCAGCGCGGCGATCGCCATCAGCTTGACCGCGACCGGCGCCCGCCGCCGCGGCCCCATCCGCCGCCGCATCTCCGCCGACCAGGTCACGAAACGCGCGATCTCGTCGGCCGGGGGCACCGCGTCCGGCTCGCCGTAAGCCGTCTCCAGACGCCACCGCATGTACGCCTTCGAGGGTAGCGGCAGGAAGGGGGGACGGCGGTACCAGTCCCGCGGCCGGAAGGCCCACGCAGCCGAGAGGAGGGCGGGCCAGAGCCAGGGGCGCCGCAGCGCCAGGAGGATGAAGGGGCGTAGCATGCTGTTCAAAGTTAGTTGACTCGGATGTTGCGGTCCTGATTCACCGTTGTGTGGGTGCTCACCGAGGCGTCATGAGAATATTCCCGCTCGGGAATATTTCGAGGATTTTGAACGGAATTCGGGCATGTCAGCATAATATGGGATACACAATATGCAGATTTGACCTATCCGTTTTCCCGATCGGGAAAAAACCCGTGACGGCGACCCAGCCCCTTGGCTGGCCGCCACGCGCCACCCCGTCGGCTCGTCGTGCTCCGGCGGATGCTTCCGCGGACCGCTATCTTCCCCCATGCCCAACCGCCTCGCCTCCGAGACCAGTCCGTACCTGCTCCAACACGCCGATAACCCCGTGGACTGGTACCCGTGGTGCGACGAGGCGCTGGCCCTCGCCCGGGAGCACGACCGCCCCATCCTGCTGTCGATCGGCTATTCGGCGTGCCACTGGTGCCATGTGATGGAGCGGGAATCGTTCGAGGACCCGGCGACCGCGCGCCTGATGAACGAAGCCTTCGTCAACATCAAGGTGGACCGCGAGGAGCGGCCCGACATCGACTCGATCTACATGAGCGCGGTGCAGGCGCTGACGGGACATGGAGGCTGGCCGCTGACCGCCTTCCTCACCCCCGAGGGCGTCCCCTTCTACGGGGGGACCTATTTCCCGCCGGAGCCACGCCATGGAATGCCTTCCTTCCGGCAGGTGCTGGCCGGCGTCACCGAGGCGTACCGGAACCGCCGCGACGAGGTGGCGCGGGCGGGGGTCCAGCTGACCGGCGCCCTGAAGCGCAGCACCACCGAAGCCCATCCTCCGATCGGCCCGGAGGGCACGTCGGGACGCCGTCTGATCGAGCACGCGGTCGGTGCCGCCGGACGGAGCTTCGATGCGGCCAACGGCGGATTCGGCGGAGCGCCCAAGTTCCCCCAGCCCGTCTTCCTTGACTTCCTGCTGAGGACGGGCGGACCGCAGTCGCACGGGGTTTCGATGGCGGTGCACACGCTCACGCGGATGGCCGCGGGCGGGATTCGCGACCACGCCGGCGGCGGCTTCCACCGCTACTCCGTCGATGCGCGCTGGCTCGTCCCCCACTTCGAGAAGATGCTCTACGACAACGCGCTCATCGCGCGGGCGCTGACCCGGGCCCACCTCCTCGGCGCCCGCCACCTCGGCCCGGTCGCGCAGGAGACGCTGGACTACGTGCTTGAGGACCTCACGTCCCCGGACGGCGCCTTCCATTCCGCCCGCGACGCCGACTCGGAGGGCGAGGACGGCTCCCACGAGGAGGGCGCCTTCTACCTCTGGACCCCGGCGCAGATCCGGGAGCTCCTCGGCCCGGATGAGGCCCGGCTCCTGTCCCGCGTCTACGACGTGAGCGATGCCGGCAACTTCGAGGGGCGGAACATCCTGCACCTGCCGCACGACCTCGACGCGGTCGCCCGCCAGGAAGGGATCGCGCACGACGAGCTGGGCCGGATGCTGGGCGAATCGCTCGCCACGCTGAAGGCCCACCGCGCCGCCCGCCCGGAGCCGCTCCGCGACGAGAAGATCCTCACCTCCTGGAACGGCCTTGCCATCCGCGCGCTCGCCGAAGCCGGCCCGGCGCTGGGGCGGCCCGACTACACCCGCGCGGCGGAGCGGGCCGCGAGCTTCCTGCTGGACACCTTGCGGCGCGAAGGACGCCTCCACCGCGTTCTCACCGGCGGCCGCGTGCACATCGAGGGCTTCCTCGAGGACTACGGCGCCCTCGGCAACGCCTGCCTGTCCCTCTACGAGGCCACCCTCGACCCGCGCTGGCTTTCCGAGACTACCTGGCTGGCCGACCGGACCATCGCCCGCTTCTGGTCCCCCGAAGGCAGGCTCTTCCACGACACCGACGCCGACGCGGACCCCCTCGTCCTGCGGCCGCGCGACATCATGGACAACGCCACCCCCTCCGGGAATTCTCTCGCGGCGGAACTGCTGGCCCGCTCCGCGGTTCTGACCGGATCGGCGGAGCACGCCGAGGTCGTTGAAGCCGTGGTCGACCGCGAGCGCGGCGCCATGGAGCGCTACCCGGCCGGGATGGGGCGGCTGCTCACGGTGGCGCTGCTGCGCGAGACGCCGCAGGTGGAGGTGACGGTGGTGGGCACGCCGGAGGCGGGCGCGGAGATGCTGGAACAGGCCCACCGCGTCCCGCTGCCCAACCGAACCATCGCCGGTGGCGACCCGGGGGATCCCGGGGTGGCAGCCCTCCCCGCGATGGAAGGCCGCCTCGCCGCCGCAGGAAGCGCCTTCGTGTGCGTCGGCTCGACCTGCTTCGAACCCGCGGACTCGCCCGGAAAACTGGACGCGGTGCTCCGGCGTGCCCAATCTGTTATTTTGGAGGCCCGGGGGGCGCGGGAGGCCTGAACCCTGCTGTGCGCCCGACCACCGCTGGGCGCCCGAGCACCGCTGGGGCTCGATCGCCGCCGGGGGCTTCAGGCGGGACGCCTGAGCGCCCCCCCGGTCCGCGCGGACGCCGCAACACCGGAGAATATGGCAACACTGGAACACGACCTGGGCGCCGACATCGAATCGGACCTTCCGGACCCCCGGACGCTGCTGGCCTGGTACCGAACCATGGTCACGGCGCGAGCGCTGGACGACCGCGAAGGACAGCTGTACAGGCAGGGCAAGGTCTTCTTCCAGATCGCGGGTGCCGGCCACGAGGCGATCCTGGTCGCGCTCGCGCACGGGCTCCGGCCCGGGTCGGACTGGTTCTACCTATACTACCGCGACCGCGCGCTGGCGCTGGCGCTCGGCGTCACGCCGGTCGAACAGCTCCTCCAGGGGATGGGCGCCGAGGCAGACCCCGCGAGCGGCGGCCGCCAGATGCCGGCGCACTTCGCCGACACCCGCTACAACATCGTCTGTCCCTCGTCGCCCACCGGCACCCAGTTCCTGAACGCGGTGGGCACGGCCGAAGCGGGGCTGCGCGCGACCATCGCGCCCGAGCTGCGCCACCACGTCACCTCCTTCGCCGAAGACGAGATCGTCGTGTGCACCGCCGGCGACGGCACCACCTCGGAGGGCGAGTTCTGGGAGGCGCTGAACACCGCCTGCAACCTCAAGCTGCCCGTCCTCTTCGTCATCGAGGACAACGAGTACGCGATTTCCGTCCCCGTAGAGGTGCAGACCGCCGGCGGGAACGTATCGCGGCTGCTCACCGGCTTCCCGGACCTCAAGATCGTGGAGTGCGACGGCACCGACCTGACGGAGAGCCACCGCGCGTCCAGCGAGGCGATCGCCTGGTGCCGGAAGCGCCGCGGGCCCGCGATCCTGCACGCGCACACCACCCGCCCGTACTCGCACTCGGCCTCCGACGACGAGACCCTCTACCGCTCCCCCGCCGAGCGGGCCGAGCAGGACCGCCGCGACCCCCTCCCGAAGGCGCGCCGCCTGCTGATCGAGATGGAGGTCGCTACGCCGGCGGAACTCGACCGCATGGAGGCGGACGTGAAGGCGGCCGTGGCCGCGGCGGCGGACCAGGCACTCGAGCACCCGCAACCGCCGGTGGACACGGCGACGAAGTGGCTCTACTCGGAGACCGTCGACCCCACCGGCCGCCAGTTCGACACCGAGGACCGCCCCGCCGTCGCGGACGACCGGCCGCTTACCATGGTCGACCTGCTGAACCGCTGCATGCGGGACGAGATGAAGCGCGATCCGCGCATCGTGGTCTTCGGTCAGGACGTGGCCGACGTGTCACGGGAGGATGCGATCGGCGAGGTGAAGGGCAAGGGCGGCGTCTTCATGGTGACCCACGGCCTGCAGAGGCGCTTCGGCAGCAACCGCGTCTACAACGCGCCGCTCGCAGAGGCCAACATCATCGGGCGGGCGGTGGGAATGGCCGCGCGCGGGCTAAGGCCGGTCGTGGAGATTCAGTTCTTCGACTACATCTGGCCCGCGATGATGCAGCTCCGCAACGAGCTGGCCACCATGCACTACCGCTCGGCCGGGAAGTGGTCGGCGCCGGTCGTGGTGCGGACCACATACGGCGGCTACATCAAGGGCGGGATCTACCACTCGCAGACCGGCGCGACCCTCTTCACCCACACGCCCGGCCTGCGCGTCGTGCTACCGTCCAACGCGCTGGACGCAAACGGCCTCCTGCGTACAGCCATCCGCTGCGACGACCCCGTCATGTTCCTCGAACACAAGCACCTCTACCGGCAGGTCCACAACAAGAGCCCGGATCCGGGCCCGGACTTCATGATCCCCTTCGGCAAGGCGAAGGTGGTGCGGAGCGGACGCGATCTGACGGTGGTGACCTGCGGCGCGCTCGTGAAGCGCACGATGGACGCGGCCCGGGTCGCGGAGGACCGGCACGGGATCAGCACCGAGGTGATCGACCTCAGGACCCTGTCGCCGCTGGACATGGAGACGGTGGCCGACTCGGTGCGGCGCACCAACAAGGTGATCGTCGCGCACGAGGACGCGCTCTCCTTCGGGATCGGCGCCGAGGTGGCCGCCCGGATCGCGGACGAGCTCTTCCCCTGGCTGGACGGACCGGTCCGCCGGGTCGCCGCGCTGGACACGTGGGTGGCATTCTCGCCCCAACTGGAAAAGGCCACCCTGCCCCAGTCCGAAGACGTGCTGGACGCGATCCTGAGGCTCGCCGGGTACTGAGGACACCGGCGGGTAACGCGGACGACCGGCGGGGCACCAGGGGAGACGGTCCGAGGCCGCAGATTGTAAAGCAAGCTTTACGATTTGTCGTGTAAACCTTACATGTGAGCTCTACGCTTCAACCTCGAGCTCCCGCTCCCTCCACACCTCATCCAGCGCCCCGATCGCCTCCTCCTCGGACTCCGAGTTCTCGATCACGCGGTCGGCCAGGTACTCGATGTTGTCGAGCGGGGCTTCGCCGGCCAGCGATTTGATCTGGACCTCCGCCAGTCCGCCGAGCGCCCTGCCGACCGCCTCGGCCTCCCGCACGAACTCCTCCCCGATCGCGGCCAGGGCACCCTGCGCGCCGGCGATCACCATGTCGGCCCGCCCGGACAGTTCCTCGAGCCGGCGGGTCTCCTCCATGTCCCGGTTGTAGCGGTCCATCACGGCCAGCCGAGCGTCGCATTCGTTGTAGAAGTTCAGCAGGACTTCCGCTCGCCGGTTGAGCTTCCCCAGCGCAAGCCGGAGCTTGGCACGGAGCTCGTTGGCCACCTCGAACTGCCCCGCAGCCAGCTCGTTCTCCGGACTCTGCTCCACGCGCACCTTCCAGTACGCGACCGACCGCCCGGCCTGGTCCAGCGCGCGCGTGAGCGATTCGCGGGCCCTCCCCCACTCCGTCTCGCCCCCGAGCGTTCGCGCCCGGTGCGACTCGATCGCCTCGCGGAACTGCTTGACCGCAAACTGGTGAACGGTGTGCAGCGCCTCCGAGTCCCCTTCCCGGTAGGCCTTGAGCCGGTAGGACACCTGCATCCGGCGCCCGAATACCCAGCCGGCGGTTCCAAGCAGCAGCAGCGGGAAGGCGGCCAGGGGTGTGGTCATGACGGAAATCACCGAGGCCAGGATCACCGTCGCGGCGAATACGGCGATCCACGGCTCCGCCCCGGATTGCCGCATCTCGTGCTCGTAGCAGCGCCGCGCCAGGTCGTCCAGCGAGCCGGAGAGCTGCATCCCGGTCATCCCACCACCCCCGCGATTCCCCCGTCGAGGTTGCGCACGTCACCGTACCCCTCCGCGGCGAGCAGCTTCGCCACCTCCAGGCTCCTCACCCCCGTGTGGCAGTACACCACCACGGGGCGGTCGCGCGGTATCTCGTCGAGGCGGCCGGGCACCTCGCGCATCGGCACCAGCACGGCTCCCAGATCCTCCAGGTTCATCGTGCTCCACTCCATGGGCTCGCGCACATCGAGAAGGAAGGGGCGCGGCGAGGCGGCCAGCACCTCGTCCAGTTCCTGCGCCGCCACGTGCCCCACCTCGTCCTCGGCTCCGGTCCGCCCGGGTTCGGCCCCGCAGAACACCTCGTAGTCGATCAGCCCCGTCTGGGTGGGCGCGTCCCCGCACACGGGGCACTCGGGATCGCGGCGAATCTCCAGCTCCCGCCAGCTGCAGGCCAGCGCGTCGAAGATCTGCAGCCGGCCGACCATCGGGCGCCCGACGCCCAGAATGAGCTTGATCGCCTCCATCGCCTGCGCCGCACCAATCACTCCGGGCAGCGCCCCGAAGACCCCCGCTTCCGCGCAGTTGGGGATCAGCCCCGGCGGCGGCGGTTCGCGGAAGAGGCAGCGGTAGCACGGCCCCCCCTCGGTCGCGAAGACCGCCAGCTGGCCCTCCCAGCGGTAGACCGACCCGTAGACGTTCGGCTTCCCGGTCAGTACGCAGGCGTCGTTGACGAGGTAGCGGGTCGGGAAGTTGTCGCTGCCGTCGACGACCACATCGAAGCGCGACACGATCTCGAGGGCGTTTTCCGAAGTCAGCCGCAGCGCGCCCGTCTCGATCCGCACATGCGGGTTGACGTCGTGCAGGCGGGAGCGCGCCGATGCGACCTTCGGAGTCCCCAGCCCCGCGGTACCGTGCAGGATCTGGCGCTGCAGGTTGGTCACGTCGACCACGTCCGGGTCCACGATCCCCAGCGTGCCCACTCCGGCCGCCGCCAGGTACAGCGCCGCCGGCGACCCCAGCCCGCCGGCGCCGACCAGCAGCACCCGTGCGCCCTTGAGCCGCTCCTGTCCCTCCCGGCCCACCTCCGGCAGGACAAGGTGACGGGCGTAGCGGGACGACTCCTCCCGGGTGAGGGACCCCTCCCTGGTCATCCGGCCGTCAGCGGATCTCGGGGAGTCCCGCGCCGGGGCGCGTGCGGGGCCCACGACTCGGAAACGAGGGTAGTGGACAGCCTGGTCACCTCCGGCGCGGTGTACGTGCCATTGCCAATGTCGATCTCGGCGCCGTCCGCGTATGTGATCGCGTACACGGGGTCGCGCTTCTTGTATAGGACTCCGCCGCCGAGCCGGAAGTTGCCCACCGCCAGGTCGGCGCCCAGCGTGTAGACCGACCTGGGAACCGCCAGCGTGCCCGTCCGGTTGTCCGCCAGCCCCGAAAAGGAGGTGATGTCGGCGTCGAAGCCCATCAGGCCCGCGCCCGCCGCGGCGATTACCAGCGGGATGCGGGGGATGGCGCGTCGTTTCATTGGACCTCCAGTTGGATGGTGATGAATGCCCTGGCCTTTATCGTCCCAGGCCGAACCGCAAGCCGATGCTTACGATGGGCCAGTAGTTGATCCACGCGCCAGCGTCGTCCCGGACCTCCTCCTCCTCAAGTTCAAGATTGTCCAGGAACGGCTGTGAGGCGAGCAGCGCCGCGTCGCCCGTGGCGGTCATCGAAAAGTCCCCGTCGGGGAGGATGACCGCCCCGATGTCGGCGAAGAAGCCAAGCCCGGGCCCGGAGTAGGAACCGAAGCCGAGGAGCAGGTACGGCGCGGTCCCCGTCCAGGAGAATCGGGTGGTGAGGGTGGCGACGTCCGGCTCGGTGTAGGTGCCCGCGCCGATATCGATGCTTGCGCCCGGGTCGAGGGTGATCCGGTAGCTGGGGTCCTCCGACTTGATCAGGAGCCCGGCGCCGGCGCGCAGCCCCCCCAGCGAGACGTCCGCGCCGAGGGTGTAGAACGCCTTCGGGAAGAAGAGCCTGGCGGTGCGGTTGTCGGCGAGGCCGAACCGCCCGGTCATGTCGAGGTCGAAGCCGAGCAGTCCGGCTCCGCCCCGGAGCGTGATGCCGCTGCCCACGGGGACCGCGACCTCGGGCCCGATCCCCAGCGTCCCGACGCGGCCGCCCACCGAGAAGCCCGGCTGGAGGGCGTGGGCCGGCTGCACGACCGCCAGAAGCGGTAGTGTGCAGGATAGAATCACGTGAATCCGTTTCAAGTTGTGCTCCATACTGTTGAGGATATGCCGAACCGCGATGGACGAGCGGAGCCCGTTGGCAATCCCGGGAATCCCGGGTGGCAACCGGTGGGCCCCGGCGGGGTTCAAGATACTGTAACCCCACACATGCGCCTGTGCGCGGAGACGGGTTCCGCAGGGGATACTTACGAAACACATAGTTGACTTCGGGAAGAACACGCGGTACTGTTGATACGAAGGTTTTCGTGAGACTTGGTGCATCGTCGAGATTGTCGCGGCGGCACTGCCAACTCCAGTCCATCAGTTCGCCTCCGATTTGCTTGGCGCAGAGCACGATGTCGATCAGCCGCGCGGGCAGGAAAGGGAATCAAGTCGTGCGAAACAGTTCGCTGTCCGGGGTCTCGATCCCCCTTGCGACCATACTCGCCTCGGCCGCCTGTGCCACCGACACCGCCCCCCCCGCTGCCGGACCCGAAACCATCGTCGAAACCATCGGTGACACCACCGTGGTGCGCACCCTCTCCGGGAGCGTCTGGGGAGCGGAAGCCACTCTGGTCCCGGAGGTCGCGATCGGCCAGCTGGACGGCCCCGACGAGTACCTGTTCGGCAGCATATACGCCATCGCGGTGGACGAGGATGGGCGGGTGTACGTCCTGGACGGACAGGCCCGGGACCTCCGTGTCTACGACTCGGAGGGCACCTACCTGGAGACGATGACGAGGCGGGGAGAAGGGCCGGGGGAGCTTAACAACGCCATGTCGGTCGCGGTCCTGCCCGACGGGCGCATCATCGCACACGACGTCGGGGACATGTTCGTGAAGGTCGTGGGGCCATCGACCGCGGTCCGGGAGCACTGGGCCTTCCCGCCGGGCGCCTTCGTCATCCCCGTCAAGCCGCTGCGCATCGACCGCGACGGCCGCATCCTCGTGGCATCCGCCGGAAGCTCGGCCGGGGACATCATCGAGTACGTCAGGGTGATGGGCCCGGACGGCGAACTCCTGGACTCGCTCTCGCCCCCGGGCGTCGGCTTCGAGCCGCCCTTCGTGGAGGTCCGCCTTCCCTTTGTGATGAACGGCCGGACCACGGCGTCACGATCCGTCCCGCTCACGGCCCGTCACTACTGGACCGTGCATCCGAACGGTGGTTTTGTGACGGGGATTTCGAGCGACTACCGCGTCGACCTGCAAACCGACGATGAGGTGTTGCGCATCGAGCGCAACTGGGAGCCGGTCCCGGTATCGGAGGCCGAACGCGGCTACCATCGCGAAGTCGTCACCGAGGGACTGCGACGCACCCAGCCGGACTGGAGCTGGAACGGGCCGCCGGTCCCCGAGACGAAGCCGCCCTTCCGGGGCATTGTGGCCGGCAACGACGGACGCATCTGGGTCCAGCTCTGGACGGCGGCCGACCCGGTCGTCAACGAGGATCACGACCCGGACGACCCGAGCTCGCAGCCGGTCTCGTGGGCATCACCGGTCCGCTACGACGCGTTCGAGCCGGACGGCACGTACCTGGGTGCACTCGCCGCCCCCGAAGGCTTCCTCGCCTCGCCGGCAGTGCCGATCTTCGACGGCGATCATGTCTGGGCGGTGAGCCGGGACGAAATGGAGGTCCAGCGGGTGGTCCGGTACCGGATCGTGGTGGGCGGGGGGTAGGCGAACCCTTACCCGATCCAGCGAATGTCATGGATGGCCACCGTGGCGCGGCCCATCTCGTCAGACACGGTCGTCAGCGCGGTGTCTCCCGTCACCTGCATCAGCTCGACGTTGGCGGGCAGGGACATATGGCCGATGAAGACGCCCTCGGCGTCGAAGATGTCCCAGACCTGACCGTCCGCGGGGTCGCCAGCGGGCGCCGCAAAGGGGTCGCCGGCCCGCAACAGCCACGGGTCACCCTGATCCGGGAAGACCAGGCCATCCCAATAGCGTCGCGCCTCCGGGATCGGCATGTCGGACAGGTGCTGCTCGTAGATTCGCAGCTGGGATTGGGGATAGGGGCCGCGCCGCCTGGCCTCGAGGAATCTCGTCACGGAGCGCTCATCGACCTGTCGGGGCGGCCGATCGATCTCGACCCTGCGCTCGAGACCTCCCGGGCCGTACACGGAGTACGACGCTTCCCCGACTCCATCGATCGCGTAGACCCGGTCGTCCCGGAAGCCCGGTCGCGAACCGCTGGCGAACGGTACTGTGACCTGTGTTTCATCGCGGAAGTACCACAGTGCGCCCAGGGTCTTCGACACCAGGGTCGGGGCTGTCCCTTCCACCGGCATGGTCCAGATTTTGACCGTGTCCCTCAGTAATGAGCCGTCGACCGGGCGGCGCTCCATCCCTTGCGGTATCTGACCAAAGAGAGTTCCCGTCCGGGTCACATGAAGCGGCAGCGGCGAGATGCCGAGGGACGCAGGCAACAGGTGGCTGCGCTGGAACTCGCCGCTCCCGGAGAACACCGATAACCGCCGGTGCTCATAGTCGTACACGTAGGCGTTTCCTTCGCCATCGAAACCGAGGAAGCCGCTCCGCTGGAACTCACCGGGGCCGTCGCCTTTCCCACCGATCGTGAACAGATGCGCCCCGGAGCCGGGGTCGAATACCCGGATATCCTGGGCTTGCAAATCCGCGATCCACAGTGATCCGTTCGCGTGTAATCGAGTGGTGCCGACGCTGCCGAACAGTTCCGGGCCCTCTTCCTCGGAACCGAAGAAGCGCCGGGCGGGCTGCACGAGTTCCACGCGACGCAAAGGGTCATCCGCGTTCCGGACGATCTCGACTCCCGCGCTGTCCGTGCGGCTGGGGCCGGCTGCCTCGCCCCGCTCGGCAGCGCCGCAGCCTGCGCAGAGCAGGACGATGGCGGTTTGGCATCCCACGCGCAGCGCCCTCGGCCCGCGGCGTGGCGCTGTTCGCCCGCAGAGCAACGCCGAGCGAGGCCCTGGAAGGGAGAAATGTATACTGGACATGACAAAATGTAAGGTTGACTTTACATCGTGAACAGGAGAAGCGAGGTGGGCCGGCCAGCCCCTGGATAATCCCCGCGTCGCACCGAGGGCGCCGAGGCGCGGGCCGGCCAGCGCGGGGTGCAGCGCTGACCGAATGCCGGGGCGCCTCGGTCCACGGACTGCGCTAGAACCCGCCCCCCGTGCTGAAGCCCCCGCCACCGCCACCGAAACCGCCCCCCGTCGTGAAACCCCCACCCGACCCGAAACTGCTCCCGCCGAACCCGCTGTCGCCGATCGGGCGGAAGTTCTGGTGTCGGCGCAGCGTCCGGTAGAGCCGGCTGGACGAATGCCGGCCCGCCATGAACCCGAGCAGGAGCGCGTTCATGTCGAGCGAGTCGTCGAATTGTGAGCGGCGGCCGTTCCAGTCCTCCCTTTCGAAGCGGTCGCGGAGGTCTTCCAGCTCTCCCAGCCGCGAGGCCAGGCCGGACCGCTCCGCCTTGCGGTCGGCCAGTTCGGCACGGAGGTCGGCGAGCAGCGCGTCGGTCTCGGCGAGCCGCGCCACGAGCACATCGTCGCGCGGGTCCCGGGTGTCTCGCGCCATGGCCACGAGTTCATCCAGCGTGCGTCCCTCCAGATAGGCCTCGATGCCGTCGATCGCCGTCTCGAAGTACGATCCCCGCTCGTCGTGGAGCGCGGCCAGCTCGTCGGTGAGCGCCCGCAGCGCGGCCTCCGCATCCCGCAGGGCATTCCGGGCCTCTTCCCGCTCCGCGTAGAGTTTTTCGCCCCGCTCAATCACCGGCGTCATGCCGTTGCGATCGATCACACCCGCCTCCAGCCTGTTCAGCGGCGGGGCGGCGACTGCGAGCGCCTTCCGGTCCTCCTCCAGGACGGACTCCATGTGGCCGGGCAGCGCGTTGAGCAGGTCGTACCTCCCCCGCACGGCCTGGTAGCCGGTCACCGCCGCCACCCACCGGTCGAGGCGGCGGGTCAGCGGGTTCCCCGCGGCGGCCCCGGTCCCGTAGCGGCGGCGCGACAGGTACGCGAAGAACGGGTCGCGCTCGTACGCGGGCGTCTTCTCCCTCTGCTCCCGCTGTGCGGCCTCGCACCGCTTCTGCGACGCCGCGACCCGCGCCTCCAGCTTGCGCACCCGCTCGAAGAGCTGGATCCACCTCGGCATCCCCTGGAGTTCCTCGAAGACGATCCGCGCAAGGCGAGCCCGCTCCCTGCCCGTCTCGTTCAGCGCCTCGGTCACCGTGTCCAGCACGGCCTCCGCCCCCTCCACCACCTCACGCTGCTCCGGAATCGACCGCTCCACCTCGCCCAGCCGGTCCTGCTTGCCCTCGTAGATCGCGCGGATGTCCGCCTCCATCTCTGCGAGCGTCACCGCGACCGCTTCCTCGTTCATCTCCGGCAGGTGGAACTCGGCCAGCGCGCGCACCGTCGCCGCCCTGCGCTCGCCGCTCTCCGCCACCCGGCGCTGCAACTCGTCGATCCGCTCCTCCTCCCGCGCCACCTTACGCCGCACCTTGCGGATGCGCCTGACGAGGTCGCGGTGGACATCCCTCCCTGTATGCATGGCTACCACTCCGTGATCTGGCCCAGGTTCTCGTAGTTCCGCTCGGCGGTGAGAAAGCCCCTCCGCTTGAAGCCGAAGTCGTCGTCGTCGATGAGGCCGTTGTCCTGCCTGTCGGCGGCGACGCGGTCGTACACCTCCTGCGGCACCCGCTCGGCCCACTCCGTCACCCGGGAAGTGGTGCCGTCCTCCTCGTTGCGGATCGTGACCGGCAGCCGCTGGCCGTCCGCCGCGATCGCCTGGACCCGGAGGTAGTAGTTGCGCACTCCCTCCAGTTCGGTGTGATACCGCCACACCCCCCCGACGATGACGATCCGGTACTCGGCGCCGACCTGCGCCTGGAGCTGGCGGTAGCTCTCCGCAGTCGCTTCGAGCCCGTCGAGATCCCGCGCGGTGAGTTGCGCGTCCGCGCTGCGCCTCAGTTCGGCGGCCCGTTCGCCGGCGAGCTCCTCGACCGCCTCGGTCAGGACCGCCGAATGCAGGCCCACGATCTCGGCCTGGAGGGTGCGCAGGCGAGCATGGCGCTCGACCACGAAATCGGCACCCATGATGTCGCTGCGGGCGAACGCCAGACTGTTCTCGACGGACTCCGTCCTCTGGTTCAGGCCGCTGATCGCGGTGCGGTCAAGCCCCTCGCGCCCGGCCTCGTCGGCAATGGGCGCGAGGGTTGCGGCGATGTCCGCCAGCTGGCTCTCGGCAGACGCGAGGCCCGACACGAAGGCGTCGGCCTCACCGGACGGAAGGTCCACCGGGATGCCGCGCGCACGAAGCGCCTGGATCTCGTCGATACCGGCGTCATGGACCGCCTCCAGCCGCGCCACCTCGGCCCGCAACCGGCCGGCGTCGCGCTCGAGCGCGCTCGTCCGCATTGCGTCGGTGAGCGCGAAGCCGCCCCAGACGAGAGCGGCCACACCGGCGGCGGGGAGCAACACGCGCTTCGTCACCCGGCCGCGCCGGATGTAGAGCAGGGCCAGCCCCCGCCTGAAGCCGGGCCGCGGGGGGGTGAACGCGTAGCGCTGGGCCAGGTGCTCGTCGAGCGCCTGCTCGATCGTCCTGGCGTCGACGAGGTCCCCGAGCTCCTCGTACATGATCTGGATCTCGCGGATCGTGGCCTCGCGGTCGAGCGCTTCGTGCTCCTCCAGCGCCGCCTGCCGCTCGTGGATGACCTGCGCGGCGTCCATTACGCGCAGCACTTCCTTCGGGTTCAACATTCGTTCCGGCATGTTCATCGCCTGCTCCGTGGTGCGCGGGCCCAGTGTCACCCGCGGCTCATATCCTCATCGGCTGCCGTTTCATATACGTAGCCGAGCGCCAGATCCATTCCAGCGGGCCGAAGCGGAAGCGCGCCATCCACCAGGGCGACCACGCCAGCTGCAGCGCCCATATCGCGACTACGATCCCTGCCTGGCCCGGCGCGTTGACCCGCTCGAAGAGGCCGAGACCGTGCCCGTAGAATATCAGCGTGCAGATGATGCTCTGCGTGATGTAGTTGGTCAATGCCATCCGGCCCGCAGCCTCCAGGCGCCGCCGGAGCCAGGCCAGCCAGCCGCCCTTCACCATCAGCATGATCAGCGCGACGTACCCGAGGAAGACGCCGATCGATCCCACATAGTTGAGCAGTTGCGTGCTGAACAGAACCTGGTCCCATTCGAGCCCGGACCGGACCATGGACGAAGCGCCCCAGGCGCACAGCGGCAGACCCGGGACCAGACCGAGCACGGCCATCCTGCGGTAGAACGACGTGGAACGGGCACCCGTGACGATCCCCAGTCGGTACAGTGCCATTCCGACCAGCATCAGTCCCCCGGCGCGCCACAGCACATAGAATGGGAAGACGGCGCCGATCGCGAGCAGGTACAGCGAAGCCCGCTCGGGGAGCTGGTCGGTCCACGAACCCCGGAAAGCGGCGATCTCGGCGTCGATGATCTCCTGCGCGGGGGCCCACTCGGCCATCAGATCGGCCCGCTCCGCTTCCGGCAGATAGGGCAGAGAGAGCGCGAAGAGTGCCAGGAGCATGACCACCACCGAGACGGCTGCCCCGCCGATCCAGAGCTGCCACCGGGGGGCCAGGTTTCGCAGGGGGTAGAGCAGGAAGCCGCACACCGCGTAGGCGACGAGGATGTCGCCGTGCCAGATCAGGAAGGCGTGCATGAGGCCGATCACCAGCAGCCAGAGCTGGCGGCGGTAGTGGAGGCCGGTGCCGGAGAGGCCGCGGCTGGCCATGCGCTCGCTCATGATCGCGATGCCCACGCCGAAGAGCAGCGAGAAGATGGAGATGAACTTCGTGTCGAAGAACAGGTAGGTCGCGGCCCAGGTCCACTGGTCGGCGGCTTCCAGAATGCGGCCGGAGGCGGGGTTCGAGTAGGCGGACGAAACCCGCGCGAAACCCTGGACATTGACGATGAGGATGCCCAGCACTGCAAAGCCGCGCAGCACGTCGATGGCGGCGATGCGTTCGGAGCTGGTGACGGGGGTGGAGATGGGGGCCTCCGGGGTGGGTGAGGGCGGGGCGGGTGGGCCGGCGGCCGGGCGATTCAGTGTACGTCCGGTGCGGGAGGCCTGGCCAGAGACGGAAGAGGGCGCATGAGCCCGGGGAGGCAGCCGGCGCCCCGAGTCGATATCATGGTTGGAGATCATGGTTGAGCGGATGCGAGTTGGTCTGGGCGGCAGGGGAACTGCGCTCCGTGGAGTCGAAGGGGACCGGAATGTCAGCAATGAAGAGAGCAGGAATCGGAAGGAAAGTGGGCGCGACGGCACTCGCAGCGCTGGCGGTCATGGCGGCCGTGACGGGTTGCACCGGCGTGAGGCCCGCGGCGGAGCCCGTGCCTGGACTCACGGCGTTCACCAACGTCAGCGTGCTGCCGATGACGTCGGACGCCGTGCTGGCCGGTCAGACCGTCGTCGTGCGGGACGGGATGATCACCGCAGCGGGACCGGCGGCCGCGGTCGAAGTGCCCCGAGGAGCAACCGTCATCGACGGCGAAGGCGGATTCCTCATGCCGGGACTCGCCGAGATGCACGCGCACGTCCCACCTGGGGCAAACCCTCCCCGCGAGGAGGTGGAGGACATCCTCTTCCTCTACGTCGCCAACGGGATCACGACGATCCGCGGCATGCTCGGATCGGCCTACCAGATCCCCCTTGCGGACGAACTCGAGCGCGGCGAGGTCCTCGGCCCGAACTTCTACGTCGGCGCGCCATCGCTCAACGGCGGGACCGCCCCCACGCCCGAGGCGGCGGAGACCCTGATCCGCGCACACGTGGAGGCCGGCTACCACCTGCAGAAGATCCACCCGGGGGTGCCCCTGGCGGCGTGGGACCACATGGCGGCAGTGGCCCGGGAGGTGGGCCTCACCTTCGGCGGCCACGTCCCGCAGGATGTCGGGCTAGTCCACGCGATCGAGACGGGCATGTCCACGGTCGATCACCTCGACGGCTACATCCAGGCGATCGCGTCCGATGACGTGCAGGCCCAGGTGAGCGTCGGCCAGATCAGCCTGGCCGGTCTGGCGCGCGGGGTGGACGAAGCCAAGCTGGCCGACATCATCCAGCTGACGATCGACCACGACGTCTACGTGGTGCCGACGATGTACCTGTGGGAGAACCTGTACGCGGCGCCGAATGCCGAACAGCTACTGCAGCAGCCCGAGATGAAGTACGTGTCGCCCCAGACGCGGGAGGGCTGGCGGAGGCGGGCCGGCTCGGGCCGGGAGGGCGCCGACGTCTACCTTGCGCTGCGGATGCGCGTCCTGAAGGAGCTCTCGGACGCCGGCGCCGGGATCCTGATGGGGACCGATTCGCCGCAGCTCTTCAACGTGCCCGGGTTCGCGCTCCACCGGGAGCTGCAGGTGATGTCGGACGCAGGGATGTCCAACTACGAGATTCTGAAGAGCGGGACGGCGACGGTGGGAGAATACGTCGCCTCGCACCTGGGAATGGACGGCAACTTCGGGACGATCGCGGAGGGACAGCGCGCCGATCTGGTGCTACTGGGGTCCAACCCCCTCGAAGAGCTGGCGAACCTGTTCGACCGCGTCGGGGTGATGGTGCGGGGGCGGTGGGTCAGCCGCGATGAGATCGACGCCGGGCTGGAGGCGCTGGCGGCGAAGCACGCGGGGTAGGCGGAACACCTGAGGCCTGAATCACGGCAGGAAGTCACGTAAGTCCAACTGGGACTGCACGATCTGCTATTCTTGCCGTTGGGCCACGTCTTGTCTTGGTGTACGCGAACAGCGGGAAAGTCGCTATTGAACGGCGGGAATCGCCTGATGCTCCCGGAGCCGAAAACCAGAGGCTCTGCCCGGTTCACAGGGGCCGATTCATAGAGCGGCACACACGCGCCCCCGACACCTGCATCGTTTGGTCCCGGCGGCGTCTACCTGCTCTCGCAACCCCACTGATCAGGATCGAAAAAACGGTCCCCGGAACATTCCGGGGACCGTCCTTGCGAACTCGACCTTCCGGTTCACGTTACCGAACGGAAGGCAACATCCTTGGGCAGGACTCACCACTGACCCGGCGCAGCGGGTGCAGAGATGCCCCGGTTGCGGTGTCCCAATAGGTCGCCCTGCCAGCGCGTTCCTCGACATCGTTGTGGAACACGAGCACGCTGTCCGCGTGGACGCGTAGCGGCATGTAGGCGAACCGGGTGGTGTTGCGGATCAGCGTGTGGCACCCCGTCTCGGGGTCGATGATGACTCCGTGGATCTGCTCGTCGAAGCCGAACAGTACCAGATTGCCGTGCTCGTCAAACGACGAGGTCAACTTGTGGAGCCCCACGAGGCAGTGTTCGGGCGGAGGCTGTGATACATACCGCCATGGCCGACAGTCCATCATGCCATCGACACCCTCCGTCGGAAGAACGACTCTGCCAATCTCTTCGGCCTGGTCGTAGACGAACACGGAGTCAGGACCCATCTCGTAGGACGTGACGACGTACGCTCGATCCTCCGTGCATGCGATCCGGGCTTCGCGCAGTCTCATTGCCGTCACCACGGGCGATTCGGTGCCCTTGGGACTGATGGCTTCGCCGTCGGATCGCACCGTACCGATGGTCTGGCCCGCACCATCGGCCGTCCTCCTGACCACTCCCCCCTGGGTCACAACCGCCGGTGCGCCACCGAAGTTGCATACGACTGGGCTCGGTGGTGCGTGTGGCGTCCAGGAACTGACGGGCTCGCCGGCCATGTCGAATTCCACGATCCTCTGAAAGCCGGACACATAGAGTCCGCCGTCGGGACCTAGGGCCATGCCTCGTCTGCGATACGGGAACTCGTACGGTCCCTCTCCCTTCGGCGTCGCGATCGTCTGAATCCACTGGCCCGTCTCGAGCGAGAAGACCATGATCCCGTTCGGTTCTTCGGAGTCGCCGACATAGAGCAAACCACGCTGAAAGTCGGCATCCGCCAGATAGGGATCCATGGCACGCCATTCGTCGCTGATTATCGTTCGGCCAGCCTCGAAGTCGATTTCGACCACCAGTTGGCCGGTGGCCGGCGAGGCGGCCAGAACGATGAGCCCGGCAACCCAGGGGAAAGTTGGTCTTGGCATGAGGAAGCTCACCTTCAGGCAGGCGACAGCCCGCAGAGCGGACCGTAGTCGCAGATGGTCACGACCGTGATGCTCCCGTCAGAGTTCTTGATCTTGACGGGAATCGCATCCCTGAGCTTGCACTTGAGCTCGTCACCGCCCGGCAGCGGGACCACGGTGTCCTTTTCGCAGGTGTCCGGCATCGGAGCGCCGGGCAGCGAACTGCACTCGACCGCCGGCGCACTCGCCGGGACGGTCGTCGCCGAAACTACCGGCGGTGCCGCGATGGTGAACAACCACGCGACCGTCAGAGTGAGGGTGAAGAGTTTCTTCATGGTTCTTGCCTGCTTGGCGTTGTTGGAGCGCCGGGTCCGTTTCCGGTCGACTCCGTGGTTCGGGCGATCCCCGTGTGAGATCGTTGCCCTCGCCCTGATAGACAGCGGCGGGAAGCGAATCGGTTCACGGGGCAAAACGGGCCGATCAGTCGGGTTTCGGCGCTCGAATGGCCGAAATGGCCGCAATCGGGGAGTTTTTGGCACGTTTTGCGGCGAATCTCGGGAACTTCTTCCCGACCCGCCGGGAACTTTTTCCCAAGGTCCGGGAACTTTTTCCCAGCGGTGTCGGGAACTTTTGGGAACGAAAGTCGTGGAAAAACTTCCCTGTCGGTCAGCTGTTCCAGCGCGTACTTTGGGAGGGTGCGACGGCCAAGTGCAATGCGGAACCCCCGGCCAGAGAGGAGCAGATCATGGGCCGCGACGGCGGAAACAGCCGACGACCGACGGAATGCGAGAGGTGCGACGACCTGCTGCTCCGGCTCGACCCGCTCATCCGGTCGGTCGTGGCGCGATTCACACGCGACCGGGCGACCGCCGACGAACTCGCGCAGGCCTGTCGGATCCGGATTTACGAGAGACGCGGTCAGTGTCGTGATGCAGAGGCGGTTTTCGGCTGGGCGAGGACGCTGTGCCAGCGCGTCTGCATCAATGCGACCGGGACCGAGCGGCGCGACCGCGACCGCTTCGTCGAGGACACGGACGGCACCGCGTCGGCCGAGACCACGGTGCCGGATCCCCTGGCTGCCGTCGAGACCGAGGAGATGCGGCTGCGGGTCAGGACCGCCTTGGAGCGCCTCCCGGCGGAGCAGCGGCGATTGCTGGCGCTCCGCTACTGGCACGGCCTCAGCGCGGCGGACATCGCTCGCCGCCTGCATCTTCCCGACGCCACGGTCCGGACCAGGCTGAGGCGCGCCCGGCTGAGGCTCAAGCGCGCCCCCGAGATCGTCTGCTACGCGCCACGCCTTCCCTCATTGTGGTCGCAGAAGTCGGGAAACGGTATGATGGACGAGGCACCGACCAGCGCCTCCCCTTTGTCCGACGGGATGGGCGTCCCGACCGAGGTAATGCGTTGAAGGAGGATACGATCCACGGGCTTGAGCGACGAAGCGACTTCGAAGCGGTCTTTCACGCCTCGCCGGACCCGATTCTACTTGTGGGGACCGAGGGAATCATCCGGGACGCGAATCCGCAGGCCGAGATCATGTTCGGGTGGTCCCGCGACGAAATGGTCGGCGAATTGGTGGAGATGTTGGTTCCCCGGGCGCTTCGCGACGCCCACCGCCAGCACCGGTCGGAATACGGCCGACACCCCGTGCCG